>NZ_JADGIN010000001.1:0-858670 GCF_016106655.1 Psychrobacter sp. NG27 | reverse complement strand
TGTATTTCTCGCATCGACTCAATAGATGCGGTATTGTAACTATTATTTATGGCTTATCCAATTGAAGACACGCCCTAGTAGTTATCTGCTTTTATAGAAAATAAAAAACGCTGTATCTTAAAGGTTACTATCCTTAAAGATACAGCGTTTTTTTATGGAGAACAGTTTATTTTAGTCTGTTACTCTTGGCTTGGTTCGGTCGCATCATCTATGGGTTTGACTGGGCCTTGCATCAGCTCAGGCTCATCATCATCACCGATGATATCTTCGCTATTGCTTGAGGCGAGTAGATCACGGTAATTAATTTGAGCCTTTAGCACCATCTGTTCTTCTTCTAGCTCGCCATAGTTGACCTGTACCTTATATAGTGCACCCATGATCTTTTTATTGTTTTTTAGCCAGCGATGGATATCGATATAAATCACTTCGTCCTTTACGCGCGCGATATTGACGTAAGATAGAAGGAAGCCCAATGGGTCTTTCTTTAGGACGCTGTGATAAAACCAAATCGCAAGCTTTACCCCTTGGCGTTTGATAAAAGACTCGCAGCGCAAGTTTAAGATATCGGTATAGGTCTGCTGACCAAACACGAAGCGTTGGACATTACGATCGAGTTGCACGTGGATCAAGCTAAAATTACTGGCGATTTCCGCATAAATACCGCCTGCATTGACCGTACAGTATAAGCGAAACCAATCATCATGTAGCTCAACGCGCAGCTCTAAAATCGCCTTTACATTGTCCGTGACAAAGTTTTGTAGCGCATCATTGACGTAGGTTTGTGCGACTGGCAGCGCCAGCTCGTCTTCAAACTTATCTGTGGTTTTATTATAGATGTCTTTAACGGATTGGGCGAGACGTTCCCAACCACTGCTGAATGACTCATCAAAACGATAGCCAATATTTTCAAAAAACTCATCGAAATTGTCTGAATCTCTCACGTTATCAAAGTCACTCAAACTTATTATCCTTATAATTACTGGGCTTGCCATTCAAGAGGTGCTGCAATGAGTTACAGATTAAAAGCCATAAACCATCACTAATAAAGAGAGTAACGGTTAGATAATGGCTATCATTATGCTGATGCAAACGTAACGATACAAAGCACTGAGATGGCTGCGCTAAAACAGTATATAACAAATACAGTGGCTTCAAAATGGACACATGCGTTTTGTGACAATTCATTTGATATATCGACAATTTATAAAAACTCATAATGCCTAAGAATAATTAAGCCAGTATTTAAACTGACTTTACGTATGCTAATGGGTGTTAGGATGCTCAAAGCTGTACTCGTCAGAATAGTTACACTAGTGACATAATTCTCTGTCATGTTATGATAGCGCCAGTATATATCAAGCATAGCACTGTCTTCAGAATGGCGATGCTCACTATCTAGCACACCGTATTCGGCGCTCATTCATACGGCACTGTACATACTGGTACGCTCATACTCATAAGCTGAGACCTGCTTTGGCCTACATTAAAGACTCACAAAGTTATCATTTCTCAGCGCAAGACCCTAAGCGTGATATCAGCTTGCCTGTTGCAATTGTCATCGCAGTCGCTATTCATGCGCTGATTATCTTTGGCATTGGTTTCTCTGTTGGAAAAGACCCTGCTGCAATGATGCAGGATGTGGCAAAAGCCCTGACTGATAATATGAAGCCCAATGAAGATGCTCAGTTTATTGCCAATGCCTCACAAGAAGGCGGCGGCAGGGTACAAGAGCAGCTAAGACAAGAAAACAATCAGCTGAGCGCATTGGCTGCTACGCAAATGAGCGAAACACAGGACGTGATTGATCTGCAACGTCAAGTTCGGCAGCAGCGTTATCAAGAGAGCTATCTGCGCACGACCTTAAGCTGGCGTCAGGCTAGCATCGAGTCTGACAATGATAGCAAACAAGCACAAGATGATGTGATCGCTCAAGAAGAGCGGATACGTAAGCAAGTCGCGACGTTAGAAGCACAGCTGTCTCAGCGCCAGCAGCTCTATGCGACCAAGTCCAAAGTGGTAACAGTAGACAGCAACTCGACCACGCGCGGCGCGGCGGCAGACTATATCGATACTTTCCGTGAGCATGTTGAGCGCGTTGGTAATTTGCATTATCCCGCGCAAGCACGTGCGCAAGGCATCACAGGTGAAGTGCGTCTGATGGTCATCATCAGTAGCGATGGCACTATCAAGGCCATCCGTCTGCTCGAAAGCTCAAAATCAACGATATTGGATGAAGCGGCCAAGCAATCTGTCAGACAAGCCGCGCCTTTTGGTCAATTCACCAAAGATATGAAAGACATCGTCGAGCTGCGACTGATACGAACGTATCGATATAGTGACAAAGTTAAAGTCACTTATTAAGGTTGTAGAAAGTTGGCTGCACGATAAATAAACATAGTATGTCGATGAATACGTCATACTATTTTTTGATATACAGCTATCCAAATATAAAGCTACCCACATTCATCACACACCGCTATAAGTAAAGAGTCAGTATGGAATTTTTAGGTTTTACAGTAGATATTGCCACCCTAACCAGCAATAGCATAGAATTGGTCATCAAAGTTGCATTGGCAATACTGATATTCGTCGTCGGGCGCTGGCTTGCCAAAAAAGCCGTCGCAGTGGCTCAAAAAATCATGTTACGTAGTCATTTAGATGACACGGTTGCCAGCTTTTTGGGTCGTCTCTTATATGGCATATTGTTGGTCGTGGTGGCGTTGGCTGCACTGAGTAAAGTGGGTGTGCAGACCACATCGGTCGTCGCTATATTGGGCGGTGCCGCTGTTGCAATTGGTCTGTCGCTTAAGGATCAACTGTCTAACTTTGCCGCTGGCATCATGATTGTGACGTTTCGCCCGTTTGTACGCGGTGATTATGTACAGATACTCGGTCATACCGGTACGGTGACGGAAATTAACTTGATCAATACCCATTTGACCACGACAAACAATCACGATATTATTATTCCAAATGGTGACATCACGACAACCGCCACTATCAACTATTCGTCGTTACCCAATCGCCGCGTGGATATCACTATCGGTATTGGTTATGATGCCGATATTAAGACAGCAAAAGACATCATGATAAAGCTGGCCACCGACAATCCGTTGGCCTTTACTGATCCTGAACCTATCGTCCGTGTGACCAACTTAGGGGACAATTCAGTTGATTTGACCTTAAATGTTTGGACCACCAATGCGGACTGGTGGAGCATGCAATGTGATTTGCTTGAGCAGTTTAAATACGCGCTTGATGACAATAAAATCGACATTCCATTCCCGCAGCGCAGTGTACATGTTAAAGGGTTAGAGATGTTGATGGGCAACAAAAACGAATCGCCATTGCCATCTTTAGACAAAGATCAAAACCTTTAAAGATAAAGACGTTTGAATCGCATCAATTATAAATAGGGGTTTGGTAGGTTTAGGCCTGCCAAAACCTCAATTTCAAACTGCTCCATCTCATCTTGTTCGGCTTGTCCAAGCTCATGATCGAACCCAAGTAAGTGCAGCACACCATGTGTTAATAGATGGCTAATGTGCTGTGCGACTGTTTTCTCTTGTTCTGCTGCTTCACGCACGATCACATCATGACAAATAATCAGCTCACCAAGCGCTAGGGTTGGCATCAGCCCGATGATAGCGGCTGGCAAATCACTAGGATAAGACAGAATGTTGGTCGCATAATCCTTGCCTCGGGCTTCCAAATTCAACTCACGACCTTCAGTCTCATCAGTGATATATATATCGAGTGATTTGACTTTTTCTTGCCATAGTTCAGCATCGATATCTGCAAAATAAGGCAGTACTAAACCACTATTAATTTGCTCATCTATGTAATCCAAAGTTGCCATCATCACAGGTAGTAGCGTGTCACGATGATAAAAAGTAACGAGTAGGGTGTCATCAATACTACTCGTTGCACTGATATCTAATATCTCAAAGCTTTCATCATTATTAGTGATATCAGTTGCCTTTTTTTGGCTAAAACTATCATCGTCATTATACTGGCTCATGTTGTTCTCTCCTTACTTTATTGTCATGTCATTTGTTTAATTTGCTAAAACTACTCAAGGTTAATTTACTAACTCTAATCTACTACGCTAATTATCAGTCTAGCAGCAAAAAACCGGACTACTAATTAGTAATCCGGTTTTGCGTTTCTATATTTGCCTTTTTAAGGTGGCAAATATCAAACCTGCTATTTTATAGCTTTGCAGCAGCATTAGCGATGGCTTGTCTACGCTCTTGCTCTTTGATACGCTCAAACTTACGCTTTTCTTCTAATATGATTTGTTCTTCATCAAACACATCATACGCTTCGACGATTTTTTGTACCAGTTGATGGCGCACCACGTCTTTTGAGTCAAATTTAGTGATATGAATCTCTTCAATACCGCTTAAGATTTCCATCGCTTGCGCCAAGCCAGACTTATGACCACGGGGTAAATCCACTTGGGTCACGTCACCAGTAATCACGGCTCGCGAGCCAAAACCCAAACGGGTCAAAAACATTTTCATCTGCTCAGGTGTAGTGTTTTGCGCTTCATCCAAGATGACAAACGAATTGTTTAATGTACGACCGCGCATATAGGCAAGGGGTGCGATTTCGATGACTTGTTTTTCAATCAGCTTACCCACTTTTTCAACGCCGATCATCTCATATAGCGCATCGTACAATGGACGCAAGTATGGGTCAATTTTTTGCGTCAAATCACCTGGTAAAAATCCCAGTTTTTCACCAGCTTCTACCGCGGGACGCACGAGTAAAATCCGCTCAATTTCATTACGCTCGAGCATATCCACGGCGCAAGCAACCGCTAGATACGTTTTACCAGTACCAGCAGGGCCAATACCAAATGAGACGTCAGAGTTCAGTACACTTTGGACATAGGTCTGCTGGTTGCCACCGCGAGGAATGATACGACCCTTACGCGTGCGCAAGCTAACTGGCGTAAATTCACTAGCAATATCGAAATCTTCTTCTTTGGCAGCTTCTTCTGCCTGTTGTGCATCCGCTGCCATGTCTTCGTCACGAGAGATGCTCGATTGGATGATGAGATGCAGCTCTTCTGCACTGATATCTTTTTTGTTTTGTGCTTCATCTACCATTTTATAAATAATACGCTCACCACGCTCAACACCAGTTACATCACCGCTCAGGCAAAAATCACCTTGACGTTGCATGATTTTGATATCGAGGCGTTTTTGGATGTATTTCATGTGATTGTTGTATTCACCTAGCACGATTTTGAGCTGTGCTGGCGTCAATGATTCAAATTTTATACGGCGGCTCATGGAATCAGTCAAGCGATTATCCTTTTATTGTGTGCCCAAAGTGATGTTGTTTTATTAAGCTTTGGACTTAAGAGATAAAGTAGTCGGTCGTTATTGTCTTGGCTTTAAATGGTAGAGATAGAAATGACGGTAGCAGTGCTGTTGGTTTTATTGTTTGTTTTAGGAATGGTGATAAGTAACGGTCTTGCCTTTATTATGGTAGATAGTTTTTAAATTTCAAGCCATACATCATATCCCTGAGGCTGTTTTTGTATGGTGATTGCAATCATTAGTGGTTTTTTAATAATTTTAGTAGAGTGCATTTTTCAGGTTTGGTTACTTCTCAATGCTTCGTGGTTACTGCGTTCATTGTTATCAATATTAAAGCTGTTTTAGTACACGTTTTGCCTACCGTTAACCGCACAGAATAATGGGTTATTTGTGGTAATCTATGAGTGATATCATAGCGCTTTGTAATTAAATTTAAAACATGAATAAAATGGGCAGGGTCATAATATTAAAGTGACTAATAATAGCAATCAATGGCCCATTAACCGCTCATAGAAAGCACGCCCCATACAATAAAGTAGGAATAATAATGATACAAAATGCTGATTTAAATTTATCAAATGCTAAAAGCAAAGTTGAGCATGCAGTTGAAAACAATGTAATTGAAAACATAGCTGATAATAGTAAGGCAATCACGGCGCAGCAAGTACTTATCGCGGGTGGTGGTCATGTCGGTTTATCCTTTGCATTGCTGCTAGCGAATCAGGGTATTGCCAGCACGTTATTAGAAAAAAACAGCTATCCAACTATCAGTCCAAAAGATGATGACAATCGCAGTCACTATTTGGACAGTCGCAATACGGCGCTATCACGCCGCACGGTACAGATTTACCAAGAGATTGGCCTGTGGGATGAGTTACAAAGCCATGCCTGCCGTATCGACTCAGTACAGGTTAGCGAACAAGGCAGCTTTGGCCGTGCGCAACTCAATAAAGCTGAAGAAAAAGTCGAATCGTTTGGTCAAGTAATAGAAAATGCATGGCTCGGACGCAAGCTTCTATTAGCCGCGCAGCAAGCACCATTGGTCACGTTGATTGATAATGCCAATGTCAGCGCAGTGACACAAAAAGCGGACGGTGTCACGCTGAGCTTTAGCCATTATGGTGAAGAGGAACAAGAGCAGCAATTACAGGGTAGTGTTTTGGTCGCTTGTGATGGCCGCGACTCTACCGTGCGTCAGCTATTGGATATTGGCACAACCACTTATGATTATCAACAAACGGCTATTGTGGGTGTGGTGGAAACTTCTATGCCGCATGAGCATGTCGCAATTGAGCGTTTTAGCCCAGCAGGTCCACTTGCAGTACTGCCACTGACGGATCCAGATGGCGATGGCAATGATGAGTATCAGAGTGGCTATAGACGCTCGGTCGTGTGGGTGTGCCCGACGGGCGAAGAGAAACGTTATCTAGAAGATGACGCACATTTTTTACAGACACTGCAGCAAGCCTTTGGTCAACGTGCTGGCAAGTTTGTCGCTGCCGGTCGCCGCGGTGCTTATCCATTGACGCGTGTGCTAGCCGACAAGCAAGTAGAAGGTCGTTGCGTGGTCATGGGCAATGCGGCTCATACGCTGCATCCTGTAGCAGGACAAGGATTCAATCTCTGTATGCGTGACGCGCATGTATTGGCGCAGATGATGAATGCGCAAGTACTGAAGGGCGCAGACATTGGTGATCCAACGCTACTCAAACGCTATGAAAAAGCACGTCTAAGCGACCAAAAACGAGTCATTCGTTTCTGTGATGCTGTGGTACATGGCTTTACCCATCCTAATCCAGTCATAAAGCTAGCTCGTAATGTGGCTCTAGTCGCCTTTGATAAACTGCCAAATATTAAACCACTGGTTGCGACCTATGCGATGGGCTTAAAATCATAGCGCTATAGCCAATCCTCTTTAAAAGAGTGACAGCGTTAACCTCGATTGAAGTATTGCCTATACATCTACACTTGGTTGCCTTGGCTCCCTTTTAAACTGAATCAACTACATATAAGTAAGATTGATAACAAGTATTCTAATATTGACCAGTATTGAGAGACACCTTATGAAAAACAACCATACGCTGATTATCGGTAGTGGTATCGTTGGTGCAACGCTTGCGCTAAAACTGGCACAAGCAAAAATGCCTGTGACATTGATTGATGCTCGTCCTGCACGCGATGAATCAGATTGGCAAGGCGTGCTGAACAAACGTGATGCTCGAGTGTATGCGCTGAGTTTGGCCAGTATTAATTTGCTTAAAGACGTGGGTGCTTGGCAAAAGATTGCGAGCTCTGAGCGTAAGGCTGACTACTCACAAATGCAGGTATGGCAACTGAACGGTAGGGGCGAGCTGTTATTTGGTGAGAGTAGCGCTGATTTGTCTAATTCTGTTATACCGCAAATGCTTGGTAGTATGGTCGAGCCAGCCGTCATTGAACATGCGTTATGGCAGCGCTTGTATGAGGATGACGTCAGTGGTTATCTGACCATTATCGCGGGGCAAAAAGTCACAAACATGGATTGGCTGGGTGCGCAGCAAGGCTACCGCGTGACTTTAGAAAATCATACCACTATTAACGCTCAACTATTAGTGGGTGCTGACGGTCGCGGCTCATTTGTACGTAAGCAAGCAGCGATTAGTCTAGATACGCTCGATTATAATCAAACGGCAATTTGCTGTGCGATTCACACCGAAAAGCCACATCAAGCGACGGCGCGTCAGGCGATGTTGCCCACGGGTACGTTAGCCTTATTGCCGTTAGCGGATATTACCGATGAAGATAAAGCCAATCCACAGCACTGGCAGTCGATTGTATGGACGTTGCCACGCAATCAAGCATTGGCATTGATAGAAGAAGATGACCGCGTTATCGCTGATAAACTGGCTGCTGCCTGTCATTATGAGTTAGGCGCTATCAGTCAGATTGAATCGATCGCTAGCTTTCCGCTGACTGCGCAACAAGCGAATAGCTATGTCGCTGATAACTTGGTCTTGATTGGCGATGCGGCACATGGCGTGCATCCGTTGGCAGGTCAGGGGCTGAATCTGGGCATGCTCGATGTGCAGGTATTAAGTGAGCAATTAGCACACGACTTTACTCGTAGTGGTGGTACGATTTGGGGCAGTAATCAAACGTTGCGTAGTTACGAGCGTCTGCGTCGTCCGCATAATAGCCTAATGATGCACAGCTTTTCTGCCCTTAATTGGCTATTCGCAGGGTCGCTGGCGCAATTACGTCCCGTACAGCAGATACGTAATGAGGGCATGTACCGCGTTGGTAAAATGAAGCCGCTCATGAGATTGTTTGCTAAGCAAGCGAGTGGGGTTTAGTTTCTATACTTAAGGATGAGTAGACTATGAGTATTAAATTATCGATAATGATGACGAGTATGCTAGGCGTATTGGCACTGACAGGTTGTCAGACACCATTAGGAAGCACGGCGCTCAATCAAAGTCTTGAAGAGCCGCCTATTACGTTAGTACCAGATACTCCGGATTCAGATGGGGATGGCGTACTTGATGATATAGATGAATGTCCTGCTACACCTTGGAAGGTGATAATAGATGAAGCAGGTTGTCCTTTTTCGGGCATTGGGGTAGGTCTAAAAATGGAGTATCGCGCATTTTTCGATAAAGACAGTAGTGAGCTGGTGCCAAAGTATCAAGCCGAGCTTGATAAAGTAGGAATGAAGTTGCAAGAGTATAAAACCGCGATCATATGGATTGAAGGTCATAATTCAAAAACTGAAATCGATAGTGTCTCTATAGACAAAGCGAACGCCTTGGCGGAAGACCGAGCGAATAAGATTAAAAATTATTTAATATCGAAATATAGCATTGACTCTGAGCGTATTACGACGACTGAGTATGGCGCAAGAAGACCAATTGCGCCCTCTGATAGTGAAGAGGGTAATATGTTGAATCGGCGAGTTTATGCGATTGCGTTTGAGCCTGAAGAACAAAAATAATTTTATTGTTAAAAATATTCGAGACGACTCATCAAATGCGATGAAATAGGGGCTTCGATTCGATATGAAAATGAATTTAGATCTAGCCAAGTGCCGAAAAGAACACCATCAGCACAGGGGATACGATATTAATCAAAAAGCCAAAACTAATCGCCAATGGTACAACTTTTAGACCACCTGACTGTTGGATAACCGGTAACGTAAAATCTAAACTGGTCGCACCGCCAAGTCCTACCGCTGCAGAAGGATATTTGCGCATAAAAACAGGTATAAACAATAGCGCAAAAAACTCGCGTACCAAGTCATTAAATAGCGCCACACTTCCCCAAACCGCACCATAAGCGTCTGTCATCACAATCGCTGATAGCGAATACCAACCAAACCCTGATGACAGTGCCAAGCCTTTGGTCCATGAGACATCGGTAAATAGCAACGCAAAAATAAGCCCGCCCACTAATACCGCTAGCGTAAAAATAACACTCATTTGTACGCCGCGTTTATTCAGCATTACTTCTTTGAGCGTAATGCCTGAACCTTTAAGCCCAATACCAACCAGCAAAATCAAAATCATCAACAGAGCAGTCATGGTGTTCTCTGGTGGCATATAGTTGGCAGGTAAGAAGTAGCCAATCACCATCCCAATCACCACACAAACAACCTGCGCAAGGCTGCCACGAATACTGACACGATGCTCTTTGGATTTGACGCTGGGTTTTTTGGCATGCCAAGGGTGCAGATGATCGAACGCCATGAGTGCAAATAAGCCCGTACCAATCGTTAAGATCGACAAAACAGTGACATACAGAGCAATTTCGCCCAACTGGTTACCCAGCCCTTCTACTTGTGATAGCTCAATCCCAATAAGTGCCAAGATGATGTAGACCAAATACGATAGGCCTTTATCGGCAAGCTTGGTCATAGTCGGATTAGAAGGAATGGCAAAGCCAATAAACATTGGCATTAGGACTAGAACAAGAGTAATCAGGCTTTGCATGGTGAAGGACTCGCAGCGTTTTAAACAAGGCATTTTTAAGAAGCTGAAGATTGTAGCATATTACTGCACAAATGCTGGTGTGCGGGTTCAAAATGTGGATTACTGTGCCAACTTATGACTGAAAGAAAACCTCAAAACGAGACTGATTTACAAAATGACTGCCGCTTATTGAGAGTCGGTAGGCATAAATATTTACCTTATAGCGGTTTATTGCTACATTAAGGTATTCGGGAGATTGAGCAATACTATGTCGCTATATCAGCTCAAACCTAAATTTCAAGATCAGCTTCGACCGCTGAGTAATGCATTGGTCGCAAAGAACATCACTGCCAATCAAGTCACTGTATCCGCAGTATTATTGAGTATGGGTACCGCTTTCGTGATTGCTAAGCCTGCAACCGATCAACAATCGTTATGGCTGCTATTGCCTTCATCATTGTTCATGCGGATGGCACTCAATGCCATCGACGGCATGATGGCGCGCGAGCATGGTCAAGCATCGACGCTGGGCGCAGTACTAAATGAGGCGGGCGATATTATCGCTGATACAGCGCTCATTGTCAGCTTGGCTCCCCATATTACTAAGCATGATTTGCAAGTTAATTCTGAACGACAAATTCTCACGAGTAAGTCGCTAACTACCCAGCGGCATATCAGCAGTATTGTCGCGTTAAGTATGAGTACCGAACTACTCGGTATCGTCAGCAATACGATGCTAGGGGCTAGGGCAAATCAAGGGCCTTTAGGCAAAAGTGACCGCGCTTTAATACTAGGCGTTCTTGGTGCTTCTATGGGGAGCAAGCTACCGTTATCGCTTTCTTCTAAAAGAATCGTTCAGTTGTCCCTGTTGGTAGAGACGCTATTATTAAAAACGTGTTTAAATCGCTTACGTTATATGGCAAATCTATACTTAATGCATCAGCCACCAGCACTTCGAGCAGTAACGTGTGAGTCAACAAACAACTTGCCATCTCTTAATACTGTTTTGCCAAATACTTCTACTGATAATGCTCGCCCATTGGAGTTCAAAGAAATGCTAACCACTACCGTTAATAGTCAAAAATTAAAAGAACAGGCTAGTATTAGTTTTGAGCAGTCTTCAGCCAAAATCATAACTGGTGAAAGTTGCTACAACGCTTATGATGGCACGGCTATTTATTATCGCTACTGGCTCACGATGCCTTTAACAGATATGAAAAAATCAGCCATTGAAAAATCTACTCAGCCATTACGCCAAGTAATTTTATTGCACCGTGGGCATGAGCATTCGGGCCGATTAGCTGAGCTAGGACAGCAGTTTGCAAAAGCTGGTTATCAAGTCTTTGCTTGGGATGCACGCGGTAATGGGCGCTCAGGCGGTGTCAAAGACCATGCCGAGAGTGTTACCGAGCTAGAGAGAGATTTAGACGGATTTGTGCAGTTGGTCATCGGGCAAACTGGTATTGCTATCGAAGATACGTTGATTGTCGCCAGTAGTATCGGTGCGGTACTGGCGGCAGCGTGGGTGCATGATTATGCGCCCAATATTCGCGGCATGATATTGGGTACACCTGCACTAAGCATTCGCTTGTATATGCCTTTTGCGATACCGTCATTGAAGGTAGCACGGACACTGGGTCTGATGTCGCGTGTTAGTAGCTATGTTAAAGCGCAAGTATTGACCCATGATAAAGACGCGCAGCAAGCCTATAATGCTGATCCATTGATATCAAACAGTATTTCAACTGACCTACTTATCGATACGCATGCCACTGGTCAGCGTTTGCTCGACGATGCAGGGGCTATCACTGTACCGACGTTTGTTTTATGTGCAGGTAAAGACTACGTGGTGGATAAACAGGCTGAACGCACGTTTTACGAAGCGATTAATACACCTACCAAACGCTGGCAATTATACCCCGACAGCTACCATGCAATCTTTCATGAGACCAATAAAGCAGACGTCTTTGCTGACTGTATTGATTTCGCTGAGCAAGTATTTAACATACAAGTCCAAGCACCTGATTTGAGTACCGCGCATTTGAATAGTGCCAGTAAAGATAAGGTAGACCGCTTAGCGATTAAGCCGTTTAATCCGAGTTTTGCTATTACCCGTTTTGCAATGCAAAAGTTCGGTCATGTTAGCGATGCGATTGCGACAGGGCTTGAGCATGGGTTTGATTCTGGTCACTCGCTTGACCATGTTTATTACAATCAGCCGAGCGGTCAGAATAAATTTGGTCACGCAATCGATAAATTTTATTTAAGTAATATCGGCTGGCAAGGCATTCGTATACGCCGCGCACATATCTTAGAGCTGGCACGTATAGCACTTGCAGATATTGAAGACAAAAACCAAAGTAGTGCTAAGCCATATCAACCAAAACTATTAGATATCGCTAGTGGCCATGGTTTTTATGCCTTTGATCTACTGACTGGGTTTACCGATTTGCATGCTGAGCTACGAGATTATGAGATGCATAATATCCAAGCATTGCAAGCAAAAGCGGAGCAGCTAAAGATTACTGATCGAGTCATTGCTTGTCAAAAAGATGCTTTTGACGTGGCAAGTTATAAAGGTATAAAATCGGTAAGTGCAAGCGTTAAAGGCGAAGCATTGAAAACGTCAGGTTTTGATATTGCCATCAGCTCAGGCGTGTTTGAATTGTTTTCTGACAATACACTACCCGAAACGGCATTGGCGGGTATTTATGACAGTTTAAAAGCGGGCGGTTATTTAATTTATACCAATCAGCCGTGGCATCCTGAGCAAGAGTTCATCAGTAAAACCTTAAACAATCACCGTGGCAGTAGTTGGGTGATGCGTTGTCGCTCGCAAGCCGAGATGGATCAATTGGTTGAGCGTGCGGGCTTTAAGAAAGTCGCCATGCGTATCGACCGCTTTGGTATCTTTACCGTGTCATTGGCGATTAAAATGGCACCAATCGATGATAAGTAATAAATGAATAATAAGTCCATCAAGCCTTATGAGCGTGTTCAACTTTTTTCAGGAGGAGGCTCGCGTTTTGGCTATTATTTAGGCAGCTATGCGGCGTTAGTGGCGCATGATTTGACGCCAGATATTATTATTGGTACTTGCGGTGGCAGCTTATCCGCTTATCTGGTCAACCTAGCTCCTGACCCTAAGGAATTGCAAGCGCTGATGTGCAGCCGTGAGTTGTCTCGTACCATTGCTGCAATCAGACATGTCTCACCAGATGAAGCCAATAGGCGTGTAAAAATACGTTATATAACGCATGCACTCAAACGTTTGTCCTTTTCACGTAAAGCGTCTAAAGCACAACGGCAACGACAGGCAGACAGCTATGCGCGACTCTTAGATGAACTACAGCAGTTGGCGATGTTTCGTATTGATGATGAGGCGCGATGGCTCGATGAGCTGTCTAGCTTTGCTTCTAGCGAAAATGGCAATAGTCAGTCTAACGCTAATACCCCTGAGATAGCCATCATTGCCAGCCGACTGTATCAAGCGCCTATTGATGGTTCATCTGATGAAAAGCTAACGCTGCAAGAGTTGTTATTTGCACCGTCGCGCTTAGCAAATTTGCCAAGTTCTGTATCAAATCTGGCTGACGAGCAACTGATATCACCTTCGCATACATTGGCAAATGGTCGTATACATGAGGCGGTAGAGATACTGACGCAATGGGATTTTGCGTCAGTGGTTCGTGCTTCTATGGCCGACATGTATTATCTACCGCCTATACATATTACAGAGCTTGGTTGGTGCTTAGGTGGGGTCATCAATCTCACACCGATTGAGCTAGCCTGTCAGTTGGGTGATAGCGTATTTGCAGAAACTAAGGCAGGTTACGACTCGTGGCTGGCTGCTCCAGCGATTCAGCGGGTTTTTGGTTTTGATCCCAATGAGCGATTGGCAGCAGTACACGGTTATCAACCAACAGAAGTAGCGTCGCACACTAGTACCGCAAGTAATCATCATCAGCTACACTGGCTACCATTTGCCGATAATGAACAGCAGTTAGTAGGTCAGAATGTGCAGAAGCGTTTTAATATAAAGCAAATGACTGTTGAGCTGATACACGCTGATTATGATGGCTTTGTGCAGCAAATGCAGGCGCAATGGAAGTACGGCTACCAGCGTACAGCTGACTATATACAGCTGCATAATTTATGAATACTCTCGTAGAATATACCGCCGAAAATCATGCGCCGCATATTATTGTCGTTGGTGGTACGAGTGGCATTGGCTTGGCATTGGCTCATCACCATCTACAGCTTGGCTGGCAGGTGAGCGTTGTTGGTAGTAATGAGGTCAAGATAGAAAGCATCAATAGCCAGTATCCTGCCATCAGTACTTATACTTGCGATTTGACTGATAGTGTTCAAACACAGAGTCTATTAGATAAATTGTCAGCTATGAGCTTTCAAAGGCTCATATATAGTGCGGGTAGTTACACCAATGAGCGTGTCCATCATCTAAATCAAGTAGACAGTGATAAAATGCTAGCGATTAACTTGCAGGCATTTGAGCAGGTTTTTAGATGGGCAAGCGCGCAATTAAAGCAGCAAAGCCAGTCGCTTGATATCATCAATAACCTTAAGCCAAGCCTTATTTGTATCGCCTCTATCGCTGGCACGATGGATTATCCTTACGCCAGTCTTTATGCCAAAAGCAAACGGGCGATGATTGCGACTGCCAGTGCTTATCGAGCGGCACTTGCGCCTTATGATATCCAAGTGAATTGTATTGCATCAGGCTATATCGATACCCAAGCATTGCGTGATTTAAATGACGGCGATGCTAGTCATAAACCATTTATCATGAGTACGCAGACTGCTGTGGCGAAGATTATGCAAGCGATTGAGAATGATGTGGAGTTGGCAATATTTCCACGCTCCATGCGTTATATCACTCAGACGCTAAACCACTTACCCAAGCCATTACTCAACTGGATATTACGCAGTAAGCTGGATAAGCCTTCTTAATCAAGCACTGTCTTAATCAAGAATGGGCAGCTTATCCAAATAGCCAGTAGAGTAGGGTGAATATGGGCACACCAATCAGCAAGCTGTCTATCCGATCTAATACGCCACCATGTCCAGCCAGCATCGTACCGGTGTCTTTTACGCCATGTTGACGCTTAAATGCGGATTCTAATAAATCTCCCGTGATACCACTCACGGCCAGACTGTAAGCTGCTAGTAAACAAACCCACCAGCTAAAGGGTGTGAGCCATAGTCCCAGTAAGGAAGCCAATATAGCAGCACACAAACTGCCAAAAATCGCCCCTTCAATGCTTTTGTTTGGACTGATGGTTGGTGCCAGACCTCGTTTAAACCATTTATGACCCAGTAATCGTCCGCATAAATATTGAGCAATGTCATTAAACTGGCTGGCAAATAGCACAAATAGCAATACGCCATACTGCTCACGTTGCCACGTTAATTGCTGCAAGGTAATAAGGCTAATAATCAGTAAAATAAAGGCAGTGCTAAAGATGATATCTAATGCATTTAAATGTGCAGATGCGTTGTTGGATGCTGAATGTTTCTCATGAGTGCTGGTGATTGGTTGTAATCCACGCGCTTGGAGCTTACGGATGAGACCTGCCTTACCATTTAAGCACCATAAGCGTTTGAGCTCGTAGCCACCGCGTAGCCCGATTAAAACAAAAAAAGCAATGAGTAGCCACTGATAAGGATGAGAATAATCGTACTGATTAGGGTTCTCTAGCTTTGCGATACTGTAGCAAAGACACAGTGCCACCAACATGAACCACCACGAGCGGGCAATTAGGTAAATCTTAGGTAAGCGGGCACGCAAGCGAGGCAGGGCTAGCACGCCCCATACGACGCTGACAGTAAGCATCAGCCCGATAACAAACCATGTGTCTGTAGCCATGTTTTAGCACTCAATTAATAGATGGCGTGTAAAGCCTCCTTATAATAATAGCTTAAATGCTACTTCAACCCTAGTGTCAGACACTATCCATGACAGGTATAGAGTCTGTCTCGTTATTCATAGTATGACTGATGGACGCAAGCGGATAGCGGTTAGGCGGCGCAATGATGCTGGTCAATGCTACCTCATCTAAATTGGGGTAGTCGAGTCGATAATGGCCGCCACGACTCTCAAGGCGCTGATAGGCAGATTGAACGATCAATGTTGCCAGTTGCAATTGTTTTGATAATTGATGCTTTGCTAACTGATGCTTCGATAATTGATGTGTGGTTAATCGACTATCAGCTAACGAACTTGCCAATTGAGCATTGCCAAGTTCGTTAGCGTTAGGAATGCTGTCGTCACTCGCAGTAAGTGGATGCAGCTCCATATCTGCAAGCTGCGCTTGCCACTGCTGAATTTGGGTCAGGGCTTGCTCTAATTGTTGGGCACTACGTGTGATGCCCATATTGGCTGTCATGAGTGATTTTAAAGCGTTGATTATTGCGGTGATATCGATGTCTGAATGAAGCACCCTATTTGCTGTGTCATGCAGATGCGTTGATGCTATCGCCAAAGGCAGGACAATAGGTTGCGTCTCTATTAGGACTGGCGATGACCACAGGTCAGTGAGTGGTTGCTCAAACGCATCATAGCGTGTGCTATCCAATTTAACTATTTTGTCTAAATAATGTGGCAAGTGGTTAGCAATATTGCGTCCAACCACCACACATTCTAATAGCGAGTTGCTTGCCAAACGATTGGCACCGTGCAGACCTGTATATGCCACTTCACCTGCTGCATATAGCCCTTGCACATCGGTCATACCGTTCACTGATGTGACAACGCCGCCACAACTATAATGCGCTGTCGGGGCAACGGGGATAGGGTCGGTGGTCATATCAATACCTAGTGGCAATAAGGTTTGATAAATTTGCGGAAAATGCTGCTGCAAAAAGTCTGCTGGCAAGTGGCTGACATCAAGATGTACATAGCCCATGCCATTTTTTGAAATTTGCTCGGCTATCGCACGTGCGACAATATCTCGCGGTGCCAGTTCTGCACGCGCATCAATCTCTAGCATAAAGCGCCTGCCTGTCTGCGGGCAATACAACCGTCCACCCTCACCGCGAAGTGCTTCAGAGATTAAAAAACTGCTATCATCTAAGGCTAGACCTGTCGGATGAAATTGCACAAACTCCAAATTTGCCAGACGGCAGCCTGCTTTCCATGCCATCATCACGCCATCACCCACGCACACATTAGGTGCGCTGGCACGTTTAAACAACTGCCCTAAGCCGCCACTCGCCATTACGACAGCCCGACTATAAACTGTAAGCTGACGTTGATTGGCATGATCGAAAACAGTGGCACCGTAGCATTTTTTATGGTCAGTATTGTCAGTGCGGTTTATATCTGACTCACCAATCGTAGGGCGTGTTAATAATGATAAGGCTTCGTGATAAGGCAAGATGTTGATGTTAGCCGCGGCTTGTACTTTCACCGTTAAGGCTTCCATCACATGTCGCCCAGTCGCATCATCTGCATGCGCCACACGACGACAGCCATGCCCACCTTCTTTGGTTAAATGCAATTCACTGGTTGTTAAGCTAGCAGTCCGCAATATTTTATCTGATGTTGTTGTAGTATGTTGTTGTAGTGTCGGCGTAAAGGGAACACCTTGCTCGCATAGCCACTGAACCGCTTGTTGCCCTGCACTCAATATATCAGTAGTGTTCGCCGCATCACACAAGCCTGCGCCAGCGATGAGCGTATCAGACACATGGTCAGTCACAGTGTCAGTTTTATCTAAACTGGCGGCAATACCGCCTTGCGCATAGTGACTCGAACAGACATCGAGCGCCGCTTTGCTTAAAACAGTAATATTCAGCGACTTTGGTAACGATAGCGCGGTACTCAAGCCTGCCAGACCAGCCCCAATAATAAGAACGTCAGTTTTTACAATATTGCTCATATCACTGCTACTCCTGTTATTTTTATAGCGAGTGGTGCTGGTTTGATTAGCTGAAGGCGACTTACCCATGCTAGGCTGCCCCAACGTTAGCGAACAGTGCACGGTCTTTTATGATATCGCCACTGGCAGCAACTCGTTGCTTTTGTGCTTCAGCAAAATCAAGCATACGTTGCAAAGGCTTTTTGGCTGCTACTGCTAGCTCTGGCGTCATCACTACTTCACCACTACTATGAGTTAGGCACTGCTCAATCCCTTTTAGACCATTCATCGCCATCCATGGGCAAAAGGCACAGCTCTTGCAACTTGCGCTCTCACCAGCAGTTGGTGCGGCCAAAAACCTTTTATTTGGTGAGCGTTTTTGCATCTCGTGCAAGATACCCAAATCAGTGGCGACGATAAAAGTATCAGCATCCATCTCGTAAGTGGACTGGAGTAGTTTACTGGTTGAGCCGACCACATCAGCAAGGGCAACCACGCTATCAGGTGATTCTGGGTGTACCAACACTTTGGCATTGGGGTACTCTTCTTTTAATTGCATCAGTTCAGTGGCTTTAAATTCATTGTGCACGAGGCAAGAGCCTTGCCAAAGCAGCATATCTGCACCAGTCTCACGCGCGATGTATTTACCCAAATGACGGTCAGGGCCCCAGATGATAGTCTCGCCTTGGGCATGTAGATGGCGGACGATGTCGATACCAACCGATGAGGTTACCACCCAATCTGCACGGGCTTTTACCGAGGCGCTGGTATTGGCATACACCACCACGGTACGCTCAGGGTGCGCATCACAAAAGGCTGAAAACTCATCGGCAGGGCAGCCCAAGTCAAGCGAACACTCCGCTTCTAAATCTGGCATGAGTACGGTCTTCTCCATACTCAAGATTTTGGCAGACTCGCCCATAAAGCGTACACCAGCGACTACTAAAGTCTGGGCGCTATGTGCTTGACCAAAACGCGCCATCTCTAATGAGTCACCCACACAGCCGCCAGTCGCCAATGCCAAATCTTGAATAAAAGGGTCAACATAATAGTGTGCGACCAGCACCGCATTGTGCTCTTTTAACAGTTGCTTGATATTGGCCTCAACCACCAGACGCTCAGTCCGTGGCAAATCTGCTGGCATTTTGGCTTTGGCATATTCGATATGCATCTGAGTGGCGATGCGATTGTCTGTGCTCATGACGGGTGCGTCGTAGGGATAGGTTTTCATAATGGCAGCCTCTGTTGGTGCGATAACGATAAATGTGTGTATTAAAAATAGAGTAATGAGATATAAAAATGAATGAGTTATATTAATTATGCTCATTTTGAGTATAAATACAAGTGGTTTTTTTATACTAAGTGATTCAATACGTCAATTTTTGGTATATTTGATGCATCTATTGATAGCACTTCCGCTATGATTACAACGACAGACTATGATCGTTTTATATTTCCGCTATGCTAAGATGAGAGGTAGCTATCGATACAGATAGCCTTTTTTTATGACAGTCTAAAGATAAAGGATAACCCCTAGAGCCATGACGTTGTCTTATTCACATGCGCACCAGCAAGGTAGCGGCACAACAGAAGTGGTCGCCGTACTGGTCGCTATCACAGATCATATCGCGCGTGTCCTGACCGTTGATCAAGGCAAGCTATTGCCGAACGGACCGCTGATGCCACTGCATCGCTCCTTGCAAGCAGGCGTGCGCCAATGGGTAGAGGAGCAAACACAGCAGCCACTTGGATATTTGGAGCAGCTATATACTTTCGTTGATACCAATAGGCGCAATATCGATGGACACGCCCTCGTATATGTCAGCTATTTAGGGTTGGTGCAGGAGACACAGACGCAGCAGTTACAAAGCCAAGCGCTATGGCGTGATTGGTATGATTATTTTCCGTGGGAAAACCATTTGGATGGTATGCCCAGCATTATTATAGATTTTATTGTTCCTGTGCTATTGGACTGGATGAATACCGCCGAAGACGTTACTATCCAGCAGCGCCGACGTCAGCGTATTCGTCTGTGCTGGGGAGTCAGCGAAGCTTATTTGATAGGTCAGGCATCGCCAAACGCAGATTCTGCCAATGCCAATGCCAATGCCAACGCTCACCTCAATGAAAGCAGCGAGTGGGTTTCAGAGCATGTGCTGCTACGCTATGAGATGCTATACGAAGCAGGTCTGATACCTGAAGCGCCTAATTATCCGCCCAATTATCAAAATACTGTCCTGCCTGATGATTGGTCACAGCGCATAGGCGTACCGATGTATTATGACCATCGTCGCGTGATTGCTACCGCTATCTCGAGACTGCGTGCCAAGATTGAGTATCGGCCGCTTATTTTTGGTTTGATGCCTGATGTGTTTACTTTGTCGCAGTTGCAGCAGAGTGTTGAGGCGTTATCAGGGATACGTTTGCACAAGCAGAACTTTCGCCGTTTGCTCGATTCACAGAACCTAGTGATGGAGACAGGAGAGAGTAGTAGTGCTCAGCGCGGTCGTCCAGCCAAACTATATCGCTTTTGTCATGATATTGAGCTGCAAAGTCTATTAATGGACAGCAAACTTCCTAAGCGTAAATAGCCCGAAAAATGTATTCAAATTCACTATGAAAAGAATTGATGCACTGAGAAGTTTGTCACCCTTCCTTGCAGAGTCGATAATTTTACGCTATATTTATGCTCATTTTGAGTTTAAATAAACAGCCGTTTTTATCAATTCTATGCTTATATGAGGATCAAAAATGACCATCGAAAAAGAGCCAGCGTTGGATGATGTGTTGCTCAAGCCATTGGTGAAAGACGCTCTCACTGAAGATTTGGGTCGGCGCGGTGATGTGACGTCCCAAGCGACTATTCCAGCGGACATGCAAGCACAATTACAGATCAAGGCACGGCAAACAGGTGTGATATGCGGCATGGATTTGGCACGTTTGTCTTTTGCTTTAGTCGATGCGCAAATTGAGTTTGTGGCGCAAGTACAAGATGGCGAGACAGTCGAGGCGGGGGCCGTATTGGCAACAGTACGTGGTAATGCGCGTCACTTATTAACAGCTGAGCGCACCGCATTGAATTTCATGACGCATCTCAGCGGTATTGCAACAGCGACCCGTCAGATTGTCGATAGTGTGGCTGAGTATCCTGCACAAATCACGTGCACCCGTAAGACCATTCCTGGTTTGCGTATCGTCCAAAAATACGCGGTACGCTGCGGCGGCGGGCGCAATCACCGTTTGGGTCTCGATGATGCTATTTTAATCAAAGACAACCATATTGCGATTGCCGGTGACATCACAACCGCTATTGAACAAGCCCAAGTATTTGCTGGTCACTTGATTCCAATTGAAGTGGAAGTAGATACGTTAGCGCAGCTAGAGTTGGCATTAGATGCGGGTGTTAATTTGGTATTATTAGACAACATGCCACCCAAATTGCTACGTCAAGCCGTTATTCTATGCCAAGGACGAGCAAAGACTGAAGCCTCAGGTGGTATCACGCCAGATAGCGTGAGAGCAGCAGCAGAAACAGGCGTTGATTTTATCGCGATGGGCTATTTGACGCACAGTACTACTGCCTTGGATATTGGTCTGGATTTCAGTGCCTAAAACAAGCATTGCTTAGTGTGTTCCGACTTACAGGTTTTTTAGCGCAACAATGGTTAGTAATGTTGTGAGTGAGCAATCTATTTATTAGTTATTGACCAATAATAGGCTGCTATATACATGGATTTTTTGCCAAGATGATGTAAGAGAGTAACCAAGCAAAGTTAATGATTTAATTAGCTTATCTGCCTATGTTAGAATATAAGCTACAATGCCGTTTTTAACTGCCTATTGGGTCATCGTTGCACTTGCACGATGGCCTTATCTTTTTGCACCAGTGGTACCAATAGACAAGTGAGCGCTCAGTGAACACTGAAATTATCAAGATAATCCTAGCCTTCATGGTATTGATCAATCCCTTCAGCGCATTGACGTTGTTTTTGGATTTGACTCGCGGCTATTCGATGAACAATCGACGTAAAGTCGCGCGCGTTGCTTGTCTGACTATTTTTATCACCATCAGTTTTTTTACGCTTGCAGGTGAGACACTGCTAAAAACCCTTGGTATTTCAATTGGGTCGTTCCAATTGGCTGGCGGTATCTTGGTGTTTTTGATTGCCCTGAATATGATGAATGGAGAGGGTAACCCTGTAAAGCCTGATCAAGAGAACTTCGATGTCGATCATGTAAAAGATGCGCCTGTTTCGATGGCAGCTGCCGTGGTGCCCCTCGCGATTCCGATGATGATCGGGCCTGGCGGTATCTCTACAGTTATTATCTATTCTTCACAAGTCTCAGGTGTGTTGCAGGTATCTGCCATATTGATAGCTGGCCTGTTCATCAGCTTATTTTGTTATTTGGCATTGATGGCAGCAGGTCGTATTAGTCGCTTGTTGGGTGATACGGGTCTGAATATTATGAGCCGAATCATGGGTATGCTACTAGCTGCCGTGTCTATCGAAATTATCGTGAATGGCCTGCGCACGCTGTTCCCTGCTTTGGTCTAATGAAAAGATTGGTTCCCTATACGCTTGCCTAAAATATTTAGAATGACCTTTCAATTTTTAGGTTGTAAAGAAAGCTTATAGCTTACTCCTACTATCAGCTAAAAAACCTCTAAAACTCTTCAAAACTTCTAAACATTCTATAAAAATGGCTAAAAGCGATTTTTATAGAATAATTATGTCTAAAATAATGGTATCAATCACCAAAAGTATTGGAAAAAAACAACCCATAAAAATATGTTACAGTGGAGGAACAACTAATATCATAGGAGTTAATTTTGAGTAACAAAAGAATTGCTATTTTAGGAGCAGGTCCAAGTGGTTTAGCACAATTACGCGCTTTTGAGGCGGCACGATTGGCTGGTGCAACCGACTTACCTGAGATAGTCTGTTATGAAAAGCAAAATGCTATCGGCGGTATGTGGAACTATAGCTGGCGTACCGGTTTAGACAGAAACGGTGAACCCGTTCACGGCAGTATGTACCGTTATCTGTGGTCGAATGGTCCAAAAGAGTGCTTAGAGTTTGCCGACTATTCGTTTGATGAACACTTTGGGGAAGCCATCCCTTCATACCCGCCACGTGAAGTCTTAAAAGACTACATCATGGGGCGTATCGATAAACAAGATATCCAAAAATACATCCGTTTTGAATGCCCTGTACGTTGGGTATCGTTTGACGATGACACACAAAAATTCACCGTGACGGTGATGAATCATAAAACCAATGAGCAAGAAGTTGAAGAGTTTGATTATGTGGTGGTAGCGACTGGTCACTTCTCAACGCCAAATATGCCATATTTTGAAGGTTTAGAAACGTTCCCAGGTCGTATCCTGCATGCACATGATTTCCGTGATGCATTAGAGTTCAAAGATGAAGACATTCTACTGATTGGTAGTAGCTATTCAGCCGAAGACATTGGCACGCAGTGTTATAAATATGGCACTAAATCAGTAACCATTAGCTATCGCACACAAGCACTGGGTTATGACTGGCCAGAGGGTATTAAAGAAGTGCCGCTCGTCACTCATTTTGAAAATGATGTTGCGCATTTTGCCGATGGTACGAGTCAAAAGTTTGACGCTATTATTATGTGTACTGGTTATTTGTTCCATTTCCCGTTTATGCCGGACGAATTGCGCTTGCAGACGCATAACTGCTTGTATCCAGCCAATCTATACAAAGGTGTCTTTTGGCAGCCCAATCCAAAGCTTATTTATTTAGGTATGCAGGATCAGTATTTCACCTTTAATATGTTTGATGCCCAAGCATGGTATGCACGTGACGTTATTATGGGCGATGTTGCCGTACCTGACTTGGCGACACGGACAGCCGATGAGCAAGAGTGGGTCGCAACCTATGCTAAATGTGTCACAGTTAGCGATTCGATTGACTTTCAGGCGGCTTATATCCGTGATTTGACCAATGCGACAGATTATCCAGAATTCGCGGTAGAAAAGCAGGGTGATATCTTAAAAGAGTGGCAAGAAGATAAAACCGACAATATCATGACCTTTAGAGAGAAAGGCTATCGTTCGACATTGACGGGTACATTATCCCCTGAGTTACCGGAGCCTTGGCTAGATGTCCTTGATGATTCGCTTGAGCATTTTTTGAATATGTCGCTTGTGAAGCCTAAAAAACGCAAAAAAGCATCGTAAACAATTGGCATCGCTAACAGTTAGTATTGTCTAAAAAGATAAAAAACCAAATACGTTTCAGCGTGTTTGGTTTTTTTTGTGCACGGTACATTCAGCTACTATAGTCTGCTCAATATAATTTGGAGACTGACACAGTATCCAATTTATAGAGGATTGACGATATATTAGCTATTATACAAATGCCAAGCCAAGTACAGCATGAGTATGCCGACTAGAGCATCGAGGATATTCCATGCTTTTGGCTTTGCAAACAAAGGTCTGAGTAGTCGTGCCGCATAACCCAATGCAAAAAAGAAAAAGAATGAAGCACTAACGGCACCAGTGGCAAATGCTAATTTACTACTAGCACCCGTTGAAACCATGCCAACGAGTACCAATGTATCTAAGTAGACGTGTGGGTTGAGCCACGTAAAGCCAAAGCATAGCAATAGTGCTTTTTTTAAGCTAGTGACAACCTGACCATCGACAGTCATTGCATGTGAGCGCCGGACACTGGCATATAAGCTTTGTAGCCCGTAGACCAGCAAAAACAGAGCGCCTGCTAGTCGGGCTATATTTACCGCTTGTGGATAGCGAGCGGTTACAGCACCAAATCCAGCAACGCCTGCCGAGATCAATAGCGCATCGCTAACGGCACAAAATAAACAGATGAAAAAGACGTGTTCACGTTTAATGCCTTGTTTAAGTACAAAGGCGTTTTGTGATCCAATCGCTAAGATGAGCGATAGACCAAGTAAAAAGCCAGAAGTATAGTCAGTCGCATTCATAGTAATGTACTTATTCTTTTGAAGAGTAGGAATATTGACACTTTGCTTACTGGCAGTGCCAAAAAAAGCTGTTAAGATACGTTATTGAATCAATATATGCAATATGAGCTCAATTTGAGTGCACGGAATGAGAGGCAAGGTAGGTCATGGTGGTAAGTTTGACGAGAATACTACAATCATTTGGACAAGCGCCAGATGACTTGCCAACACAAGCGGCCAAGCATGCTCAGGAAATGGGTGCCAGTCAAGTGACAGATTCGACGGATATTAGATCGACTGATATTAGTGTGAATAATGACAGTATAAATGATGACAGCGAGCAAGCTGATAGAACGCCTTCTGTATTGACACCGCCCGAACGTGCCAACCGTATTTGTGATGCATTGGCACAAGTGAGTGATATTCGAACGCCCACACCTTTGACTGATCGCTATTTGTCCAATCGTGCTCAGATGCGTCCGACCAATAGACCTCCTTTCGACCCAGATACTTTATGGTATCTCAAACATGGACGCTGTCCGATTATGACTGAGCTTATTGATGTGGTGGATGAGGCCACGCTAAATGCCATGCCTATTGAGGCTGTGGCAATCCTAGACCGAATCAATGGTAAGTTAAAGCGTTACCGTGAATGGAGCAGCGAGCTCAACGAGCAGCAACAGCAGCAACATAATGAGCGTCAGTTTGTTATAGATAAGCTGGTGTCCGAGAGTATTCCAGAAGCGCTACATCATTATGAGCAACTACAGCGGTTCAGCCCCCATCGTACCAAAAACAATATGGTACAAGGCAAGATGACGGCAGGAGATATGTTGACCGATTTGTTTTTAGAGATAGATTATGAGCTTGATGAGTTGTTGGATGAGTTACATCAAACGGTAATGAATCGTCTGGCCTCAACGCACCGTTATGTCAAAAGCCGCACGCAAAGCTAGCGCTCTTTTTAGAAGAGAACAATTATCTATAAACACAATTGACTCAATGTATAACAATATAAGGCTTTAATAGAGCCTTATTTTTTTGTTTAATAAAAGCATGGCCAATCAATATAGTTGGATATGCTCAAATCGCTTTGCTTAAAGTATGAGCCAAAATAATAAAGAATTTGCCAAACCATTTTGCCAAATAATAAGGACAACCTGATGACCCAAGTGACTGCAATGCTCGTGATGTTTGTACTGTATGGGGTGCTACCAGCCGCTGGGTTATATCTGGGGTATCGTGGCATTAAGAAAGTCACAGCGCCCAAAATGCTTGAATATAAAGCGATGCCGCAATTGGGTTATATTCCTGAAAAGAGCTTGCCAGTGGAGGTCAAAACAGCTCTCGACCAAATCAATGAAAAAGGTGAGAAGCTGCGTGTCATTTATGGTGATACCAATAATGATGGAAAGATTGATGATAAAGATACTGTCACTGAAACCTACATTATGATTCAAAATTTGATGGACAGACATGTACCACTTGCAGTGGTGGACTATCGCCGTTTGCATGACTTAGATGGTAGAGACGGTGCACTCGCTGACACGACCAAGATTAAGCATTCTAACGTCACTGGTAAAGAGGCGTTGCTAGATGTGCTAAGTACGATCAATACGCAGTTCGATGATTTGCTCAATGCTTCCTATCATCAAGATGGACAAAAGCTGCTCGCGACCAATCGCTATCTACAAAAACGCTTTGACAATCCTGCTAGTAATACGGAGACGCAAAAGCTCGATAGCAATGTCAGTAGTGCCCGTAGTGATGTGAGCAGTGATGTAGATATTCAAGCGATTGAAAATTCAACTGGTACAAATGTGAGTGCTAAAGATATTAAGCTGTAAATGCAGAGTTGTCTGATCAAAGGAAAGCATAAAGAGTAAGCGTATATGAGCATCTTAATAGGCATTGGCATTGTAACGACAGTCACTACCTTTTATTTAGGTAAAAAAGGCTGGCAAGCTTTCCATAAAGCTGTCGGTATTACGCCAGGTGTGCTCGTCTATCAGAATGATAATGCACCATTGTCATTATCCAAACTCAGTTGGCAACAATTAAGTTTAAATAAGAAACATCTAAAAAATCTGCCAGAGCGTCAATTGAGCCAATTAAAACGCATCGACGAAAAAGTGAATCACTATCAAGCGTATCAGAAATCACTAAAAGCTCAGCATAAGACGCCTGCGATAACAGAGGAGCAGTTTGTATTGAATAAGATGCTGCATACTCGGCTTCCAGAAATGTTAGCCACTCATTACCATTTAACAAATATAAGCGCCGATAATATAAGTAATGATAATGAAGCGGAAGCCAATGAATTATTACAGAGCGTGTTAAATAATATTGAGCAGCGCTTAGATAAGTTGCTAGCGCAAATGGACATGCAGCAGTTGCAGGAATTACGAGTAATGAAAAACTATATCAACAGTCACGATAGCTAAGCCTAGATTGTGAGATTTATCACGACTTGCTATAAACGACCCACAAAAAAGCTGCCAATGATAAATAATCACTGGCAGCTTTTTTATAGGTGACTCTAAATCTATTGAAGACTTAAAGTCACGATAGATTAATATTATTAACGCTTGTCGTTGCGGTCACGAGTGTTACGTGTACCACGGCTGGCAGGGCTAGCACTGCTTTTAGGTTTTGCGCTGCTGTTACGATTGTCGCTACCACTGCGGCTATCGCTACGACTGTCAGTAGCGCGACGCGCTTTAAGCGGCTTGCTTCTGATACGCTCTTGCTTCTCTTTCGCTGCGCCATGCAGACCCGTACCATAACGAGGACGCAAGCTTACTAAATCGGTTAACGTATTGATGTCTTTTCTGTCGAGTTCTAAGAAGCGACCAGTACGTAACTCTTTTGGTAGAGCAATCGTGCCATAGCGTGTGCGCAGTAGACGGCTAACTTTTAGGCCTTGCGACTCAAACAAGCGACGTACTTCACGGTTACGGCCTTCTTTTAGCTGGACGTGATACCATTTATTGACGCCTTCACCGCCACCGTCTTTGATATCTTCAAACTTTGCAAGGCCATCTTCTAGCATGACGCCAGCCGTTAAGGCACGAGCGATCTCAGGCGTCACTTCACCCAATACACGTACCGCATATTCACGAGTGACTTCACCAGATGGATGCATCAAGCGATGCGCCATTTCACCATCATTGGTAAACAGTAACAGACCCGTTGAGTTAATATCCAAGCGACCAACCATGACCCAGCGATCATGAGTTAGCTTTGGTAAACGCTCAAAAACGGTTGGACGACCTTCTGGATCTTTAGCAGAGCAGACTTCGCCTTCAGGCTTGTAGTAAGCGATAACACGGCGACGCTTCTCATTTTCAGAGGTGTATTTGATCTGACGGCCATCAACGCGAATCTCATCGCCTTGTTCAACACGATCACCGATGGTTGCTGGGCCGTTATTGACAGTGACGCGACCAGCTTTGATGACTTCTTCCATCTGACGGCGTGAACCAAGGCCCATGCGGGCGAGGGCTTTCTGTAATTTTTCGTCTTTCATAATCATAACCTTGAGTCGGTGGGTTTACATTTCTCAATGTAAAAAAATTGGATTGACTATTCTACGCTATTTATGCCGTATATACAGCCCCTGATTGTCATCAATAGTAATTGTTAGTTTTCTAGGACATGTTGAACATTCAAAGTTTTAACCAAAGAAAATATGAGCACAAGCGAGAGCTACCGTATTCTCATAACTTTGCTTGAGCTTATCAAATCTAGTCGCAACCGCCCTGCAGTTTTTAACTTAGCAAAAGCATTGTCTACTAAGTGGCGAGATTTGTACAAGTCCCAGTCCATATGGTCATTGGTGGAATGATTATTTTGTTTTCGAAGAATATTATTGATGCAACCCGCTTGTTCAGTATGCGCTCGCAACGGATCAGAATTATAACCTTTATCGGCACATAAAATGTCAGTATCCCTTAAACCTATCTTATCAATTAAGTCTGGAGCTACCTTCACATCATGAGTAGTGCTAAAAGTGTCGAACAACAAGGCATGAATATCAGGCAAAATTGTGCGTTTTATGACATTTAAAATTTATAAAAAATCGTCATTACTGTCACTGTAGATAGTGAGGCGTTTCTGCTCTATTATAAATATTTGTTCATTGATATGTTATCTGTGCTCAGGAGTCTACCGAATCAGACATCACCAGAGTATTTTAATATGGCTTACAGGTAATATAATGTTTTTATTGAGAATTATCTGTTGAATAAAAACAACACAATTTATTAAATACAATATTAGTATCATAGCTTTAATTGTAAACTATGTATGAAGTACGTAAAATTATGATAGAATAACGCCTTTTTTATCAATCAATTTACCTCTTAGAAAAACTTTTGTTTATTTTCTATTGAGACTCAGATTGCTTAACGTAGCTACTATTTGATGCCGTATATTGTTGTGATTTCAAGGGGTTCTATTATGCGCCAGTCTCTTAAGGTGTTGAGAGCATTAAGTTTACTATTGATCACATTGTGGTCTGCTGGATGTGCGACTACAACCATCAATTCTGGACTTCAAGCGGGAGAGTTGCCACCAGTAGGGGATTTTACCGCTGAAAACGGTTTGCAATTCAATATTCAACCGTTGAGTCTAGCGACTTTACCCTTGCCTCAAGTGACTCGCCCTAATAACGATATTTATCAGCTCCTCGCAAGCTCAAAAAAGATGGAATATCATATCGCACAAGGTGATATTTTAGGTATTGTTCTAGTGGGTTATCCTGACATGGCAGTTGCCGGAGCAAATGGCTATCCTGTCGATCAGCAAGGTTTTGTACAGTTTCCTTTGGTGGGTCGAGTCAAAGCATCAGGTTTGAGCGTCCCTCAGTTTACCGCCTCTCTCCAGAGTAAACTACAACGTTATCTAAAGTACTCCGATCCCCAAGTCAAAATTATCAACTATCGCGGTAATAAGTTCTTTATCGATGGTGAAGTCAGACAGCCTGGCGAGTTCGCTATTGAGGATGCGCCAGTATCGCTCTATAGCGCGATTTCTAAGGCTGGCGGAGTCACAGAAACTGGAGATTCAAACAGCATTGTCTTGAGTCGTAAGGGTCGTAATTATAATGTTGGCTTGCAAATGCTGCGTCAGATGGGTGCCTCGGGCAATCAAATTTATATTCAAGATGGCGACTCTATTCATCTCAATAGTCAAAGCCGTAATACTGTCTATGTATTGGGCGAGTTCGGTCAAATAAAACCTGTTCCTATCTTAGAGCAAGGGCTAAGCTTGGCGCAAGTGTTGGGTGAGTCACAAGGACTGAATTCGTTTACTGCTAATGCTGCAAAAGTCTACGTTGTGCGTGATAACTTAGAGTTTCGTCGTACTAATATCTATTATGTAGACATGCAGACTATCACTAACTTAGCACTCGCTAACCGTTTTGAGATGCAGCCTAACGATATTCTGTATGTTGATCCTACCGGCTTGACACGTTGGAATCGTGTTATTAACTCACTGCTGCCTTCTACCTCAGCAGTCAGAAGTCTCTCAGGACTATAGGTATTTATTATGGCATTCGATAATATTTTGGTGGTTTGTGTCGGCAATATCTGCCGTAGCCCTATCGCTGAAGCGGTATTAAAACAACAACATCCAAATAAAAAAATTGACTCCGCTGGACTCTCTGCTGTGGTGGGCAATGGTGCGGATCCTAATGCGTTAGCCGTCATGTCAGCGTTAGGTATCGATATGTCTGAACATATTGCCAAGCAAATTGATGAGACGCTAGTGAGGCGTGCTGATCTAATTTTGACGATGTCTGATAGTCAGAGCAAATGGATTGAGGACCGCTGGCCGCATTGCCGTGGCAAAACTTTTCGCATTGGTCATTGGATCGATCAAGACATTGCTGACCCGTATCGACATGATCTCTCAGTATTTGAGGATGCTCGGCAAGATATCTTTGACAGTCTAAAACCATGGGATGATAAAATCAGCTAAGCGGTTATTATCAATGACTCGGTATCGAACCAGCAATAAATAAGCCACTACCTTAAATGAATGAATTGACCTTATGACTACAGATTCACCGAATACTTCCAAAACGACGATTGAAAAAGACGATGATGAGATTGATCTCATGGCGCTGCTTTTTGTGCTATTACGTGGCTGGAAGATCGTACTGTTCTTTGCACTGTTAGGACTAGCCATCGGCGTTTTGTACAGCCGTTATGTCAATCCTACCTTTAAGTCAGATGCCTTAATTCAGATCGAAGATAACGCTTCAGGTATCTCAGCACTAGGCACTGACATCTCAGAATTGGTGGGCTCAGAGGCGAGTAAAGCGCAGACAGAATCGAAACTGATTAGGTCCAGAATGATCTTAGAACCCGTCGTCACCCTATTGAATTTGCGCATTAAGCTTACCGATCCCAATATCGGTGCTATCGATAGAATTAAGAATAACCGTATCGATACACAGATGAATACCCCTGAAGGGGTGTATTTAGACAGTGAAAAAGGACGTGTACAAGTCAGTCAGTTCGAGGTGCCGCGTGCTTACTTCAATCGTGCATTCACTTTGACTCAATCAGAGACGGGCTTTGTATTGACTGATGGTTTCGATGACTTTGAGGGTCAACTTGGTAAGGTGCATAGATTTAGTGGTAGCGAAGGTCAGATCACTATCACAGTCAATGAGCTACCTGATGAGAGCTATCCGATCACGATCAGTCAGCAATCGCTCAAAGCGACCACAGATAAGATCAATAGCGCGTTGTCTGTGGTTGAACAAGGGGATAAGACCGGTATCATTGAGCTATCAATGACTGGTGAAAACCAGCAACAAGTGACGCGAGTGCTCAATGAAATTGTGCTCTCCTATACGGGTCAAAACCAGTCACGTGGTACTGAAGAGACCACTAAGACACTCGCATTTATGGATACGCAGATTCCGCTATTGCGTGAGAAGCTGGAAGCGTCAGAAGCGAGCTTCAATGAGTTTCGTCAAGAGAATGGGACGATCGATGTTGGTCAAGAGGCGCAGCTTTTATTGACAGAAAACTCACAGATCGATGCCCAACTCAATGAGCTGAACCTCAAAAAAGCGGATCTCACTACTTACTATACCGATGAGCATCCACTAGTTGTACAAATCGATGAGCAACTACAAGTGCTGGATAATAGAAAGCAAGAGATCGATGCGACGATCGCTGAGCTGCCTGAGATTCAAAGAGAGTTTTTAAAGCTCTCACAAGATACCGAGATCAATAGAGAGATTTATTTAACCTTACTCAAAAACTATGAACAGCTCAAAATCGTCAAAGCAGGTCAAATTGGCTTTGCACGTATTATTGACCTGCCGATCAGCACTTACAACGCCATTGCACCCAAAAAGCTACAGATTATGGTGCTAGCGCTATTATTGGGCGCTATGCTCGGCACTATGCTGGTCTTGATCAAGAGTCTACTGAGAAATGTAGTCAAAGACCCTGAGCGTCTAGAGACTAAAACTGGTGTGCCAGTGATCGCGACTATTCCACGCTCACCGCTACTCTCTAGAATCGGCAAAAATAAGCAAGCGAGCACACGGCTATTGGCTCATGTTGATCATAATAGCTTGAGCTATGAGGCGATAAAGAGCCTCAGAACAAGCTTAATGTTCTCGCTACCCAAAACAGTAGCCACCGCACCGATAGACGGACAAGTCAGTCAGCACGGTAAAGTGATCTTAGTGACCGGTGAAAGCCCAGGTGTGGGTAAGTCTTTCATCTCCGCCAATCTAGCAGAGGTATTCTCTCAGCTAAACAAAAAAGTGCTAGTGCTGGACGCCGATATGCGCTTGGGTGAGCTGCACAAGATGTTCAACCTGACCCAAGATAATGGTCTGGCGGATTACCTCAATGAGGGCAGCAGTCGATTGGCCAAATTGGATAGTACCGCGCCTACGACTAACTACTTAGCTATCGATAGCTTTATCCATCAGACGGGTATGGATGATATCGACTTTATGCCGCGTGGTCGCCATCCGCACAATCCGGCATCGCTGCTGATGAGCGAGAGATTCGTGCTACTGATGACCGCGCTAAAGGCTCAGTATGATTATATCATTATCGATACGCCGCCCGTGCTCGCCGCTTCAGACGCGATAATCCTATCACAGTACGCTGATAAGGTGCTGATGGTCGCACGTTATGACAAGTCGATAGAAGGTCAGGTTTATTACGCTATTAAACAGATGAATAAAGCCAATATCCAAGTCGATGGACTTATTCTTAATGATGTGCAACAAGGGTTGATGAGCAAATACAGCTATCACTATAGCTATGCTTATGGCAACACTAAAGACTAACGCTTATATAGTCAGTTGTTATTTCTGAATAGTTGTTGCTACTTTATTATTTGTATGGCGTTTCTCATTTAAATGGTTGCTTGTTATGTCTATAGAATCAGCATCGTATCAGACTGATCAAAAAGCCAATACCAAAAGCTCACAGCGTATTGCGGACGGATTATTAGCGCTACCTCGCAGTAGCAAAAGAGCCGTTTTGTTATTGGCTGATTTTGTTATGTCCGTGGTTTGCCTATATTTGGCGATAGCGGTGCGCTATGGCTATATGGATAATCATATCGGTCTGCTTGCGCTATGCTTATACGCGGTAGTGCCGGTCATCGGTTTGTATGCTATCGGGTTCTATAAGGGAGTTGCTCGTAGCTTTTTCGGTGCGCTGATGGGTACTGTCTTACAACTGTTTTTTGTGTTGATAGTTGTCGCTCAAGTCGTTCTCTATTTCCATCCAGTGCCGGGTATGCCGCGTGCTGTGCCTATGCTGTATTTATTCTTGTTATTTATTTGGTTATGGAATAGCCGTCTGACTATTCGGGAGATATTAGCTCGTTTGCAAGGGCAACGTCCACAGCGTCGTCGTACGAATGACTATGATAATGTATTGATCTATGGAGCTGGTGAAGCCGGAAAAGAGCTACTTGAGGGGCTAAGAAACTCACACAAGTATCATGTAGTGGCCTATATTGATGATGATGCGCAGCTCACGGATGCTTACTTACTTGGCAAGCGTATTTACAACGCTGATGCGCTCGTAGAAATTGTCTCAAAGCTGGATATCGCGCAGATATTCTTAGCGATGCCGTCTATCAGCCGTGTACGCAAGAGAGAGATTATTGATAAGCTCGCTGGCATATCTATTCAGATCAAAGAGCTGCCAAGCCTAGAGGAAATCGTCGATGGCAAAGTTACTGTCAGCAGTATGCGTAAGATCGATATCTTAGATGTGCTAGATCGGCAAACAGTAGAGCCAGATGCACAGCTACTACAGCAGAATATCACGGATAAATGTGTACTGGTCACTGGCGCTGGCGGCTCTATCGGTAGTGAGCTGTGTCGTCAAATTATTAAGAATAAGCCTAAGTGTCTGGTGCTCTATGAGCTATCGGAGTACGCGCTCTATAGTATCCATCAAGAGCTGATCGCCAAAATCGCCAGCAAGACGATCTATAATGATATAGAGCTGATCGCGGTCATCGGTAATGTGACTAATGAGGCCAATCTGGTCAGGATATTTAAGCGTCATCAGATCCAGACGGTGTATCATGCCGCTGCCTATAAGCATGTGCCGATCGTCGAGGCCAATCCGTTTGAGGGTGCGATTAATAATAGCAAGGGTACGTATCACTGCGCGCGTGCTGCTATCAGTGCTCAGGTCGATACCTTTGTGCTGATCTCAACCGATAAGGCAGTGAGGCCGACTAATGTCATGGGGGCGACCAAGCGCTTAGCGGAGCTGGCCTGTCAGGGCTTAAGTCAAGATAGTGACAATAGCGGAACTTGTATCAGCATGGTGCGCTTCGGTAATGTGCTCGGCTCATCGGGTTCGGTCGTGCCAGTATTTACTAAGCAAATAGAGAAAGGTCTACCTATTACCGTTACTCATCCGGATGTCACACGCTACTTTATGACCATACCGGAGGCGGCCAATCTAGTGATCCAAGCAGGGGCTATGGCGAGGGGCGGCGAGGTGTTTGTACTCGATATGGGTGCTCCAGTCAAGATCGTCGATCTAGCGCAGCGGATGATTCAGTTAAGTGGCTTTGCGGTAAAGGACGAGGCGCATCCGTATGGGGATATCGAAGTAACCTTTACCGGATTGCGTCCAGGTGAAAAGCTCTATGAGGAGCTGATCATCGGTGAGGATAATGTAAAAGATACCGATCATCCGCTGATTATGCAGGCGATGGAACATGGCTATCCGCTATCCGATATCGAGGCCACGCTACATCAGCTAGCGCATAGGGCGGACCAGCATGATGTGGCTTGGTTAAAAGAGCAGTTTAAGCAGTTCGTATCGGGTTATCAGGATGGTACACCGACGACTAGTAATAGTGTTAAGACATCGTTTAATACAACAAATAAATCAACCGTTAAAACTCTTGAATCATCAATGGAATAGAAAGTAATGACTAAGATGAATGAGCTGCATGATATTAAAAATTTAAAAATCGCGGTAATCGGTTTGGGTTATGTAGGTCTACCACTAGCGGTTGAGTTCGGTAAGCAGCATCCAGTGGTGGGCTTCGATATCAATGCTAGTCGTATTGCTGCGCTAAATGCCGGTATTGATCACACGTTAGAGGTGAGCGATGAGGAATTAACGCAAGCCACTCATTTAAGCTATAGTTCTGATATCAATGCGCTAAAAGACTGTAACTTCTTTATCGTCACGGTGCCTACACCTATAGATGCCTACAAACAGCCTGATCTTACGCCTTTGATTAAAGCGTCAGAAGCTATCGGCAGTCTATTGAAGCAAGACGATATCGTCGTCTATGAGTCAACAGTTTATCCTGGTGCGACAGAAGAGGTCTGTATTCCAGTATTAGAAAAAGTCTCTGGGCTAATATTCAATACAGACTTCTATGCCGGTTATAGCCCTGAACGTATCAATCCAGGTGACAAAGAGCATCGCGTGACCAATATCCTCAAGGTAACGGCAGGCTCAACCCCTGAGATTGCTGATTTCGTCGATGAGGTTTATAACCTAATCATTACCGCAGGCACGCATAAAGCGGCAAGTATTAAAGTAGCAGAAGCGGCGAAGGTGATTGAGAACACGCAACGCGATGTCAATATCGCGCTGATCAATGAGCTAGCGGTTATTTTTAATAAGATGAATATCGATACCGAAGCGGTGCTAGAAGCTGCTGGGACTAAGTGGAACTTTTTACCGTTTCGCCCAGGTCTCGTTGGCGGTCACTGTATTGGTGTAGATCCATATTATCTCACGCACAAAGCGCAAGCGATAGGCTATAACCCAGAGATTATATTGGCTGGGCGTCGTCTCAATGACAGCATGGGTGAGTATGTCGTCACGCAACTGGTCAAAACCATGATTAAAAAGCGTATTCAGGTAGAAGGCGCAAGAGTATTAATTTTAGGGTTGAGCTTTAAGGAAAACTGCCCTGATGTGCGTAATACCAAGGTTATCGATATCGTCCATGAGCTGCAAGAATACAATATCGAAGTTGATGTATATGACCCATGGGTAGATAGCCAAGAAGCTCAGCGTGAATACAATGTTATGCCTATTAGTGAGCCGGCGGTTAATAACTATGACAGTATTATTCTAGCAGTGGCGCATAATGAGTTCGTCGAGATGGGTATCGCGCACATTAGAAGTCTGGGTAAAGCCAATCATGTGCTCTATGATCTGAAGTATGTGTTTGCCAAAGAAGACACCGATATCCGTTTATAACTGATCACACTATACCTTTATAAAATCATTGGAAAATTTATGACCGCGATAGCTTATCAAGAAGTCAAAGAAACGTTAACTCGAGCTCCCAAAACGTGGCTGATCACTGGGGTAGCAGGTTTTATCGGCTCTAATTTACTAGAGACGCTACTCCTAATGGATCAAAAGGTCGTGGGTCTAGATAATTTCGCGACTGGCTTTCAGCATAATCTAGATGAAGTACAGAGTTTGGTAAGCAAAGACCAGTGGCAGAACTTTACCTTTATAAAGGGTGATATCCGTCAGTTGGCTGATTGCTCAGTGGCCTGTGAGGGCGTTGATTACGTATTGCATCAAGCCGCACTTGGCTCAGTACCACGCTCTATCGCTGACCCTATAGCGACCAATGAGACCAATATCTCAGGGTTTTTAAATATGTTGACAGCGGCTCGAGATGCACAAGTATCGAGCTTCACTTATGCAGCGAGTAGCTCAACGTATGGTGATCATCCAGCCTTGCCAAAAGTTGAAGATGCTATTGGCAATCCATTATCGCCGTATGCGGTGACTAAATATGTCAATGAGCTGTATGCAGATGTGTTCTCACGTACTTATGGCTTTAAGACGATTGGTCTGCGGTACTTCAATATCTTTGGTAAGCGCCAAACGCCAGACGGTGCCTATGCAGCGGTAATACCAAAGTGGACGGCCGCTATGATCGCTGGTGATGAAGTGTTCATTAACGGTGATGGTGATACTAGCCGTGATTTTAATTTTATCGAAAATGCCGTGCAGGCCAATATCTTAGCAGCGACTGCTACCGATGAAGCTAAAAACGAGGTGTATAACGTAGCAGTCGGGGGTCGTACCACGCTTAATACGCTATTTGATTCACTAAAAGAGAGCTTAAGCGATAACGGCGTGAGTTATACTCAAACGCCTGTGTATAGAGACTTCCGTGAAGGCGATGTGCGTCATAGCCAAGCAGATATCAGTAAGATTCAGAACGCGCTAGGTTATGCGCCACAGTTTGATATTGTTCAGGGTATTGAAAAAGCGATGCCTTGGTATGTACAGTCTTTAGCTTTAAATAATGAGTAGATTTCTATGAAAATATTAATCACAGGTGGTGCAGGGTTTATCGGCTCTGCTGTTATCCGTCATATCATGCATCATACTGATGATGAAGTTTTAAATATCGATAAGTTAACCTATGCAGGTAACTTAGAATCCCTCAAAGACATTGACCAGAGTGCTAGATATAGTTTTAAGCAAATCGATATTTGTAACTCAGAGGCAATGACAGAAGCTTTTAGTAGTTTTGCGCCCGATCTCGTTATGCATCTAGCAGCTGAGTCGCATGTCGATAGATCTATCGATGGCCCAGCAGAGTTTATCACTACGAATATCGTAGGCACTTATACGCTATTAGAAGTAGTACGTCATTATTGGCAAGGTCTTGATCAGACCAAAAAATCTCAGTTTAAGTTCCATCACATCTCAACCGATGAGGTTTATGGTGATCTAGAAGGTACAACAGACTTGTTTACTGAGTCAACACCTTATGCACCAAGCTCTCCTTATTCAGCATCTAAAGCCAGCTCGGATCATTTAGTAAGAGCATGGCAGCGTACTTATGGTATGCCAACGCTAATTACTAATTGTTCTAATAATTATGGACCTTATCACTTTCCTGAAAAGCTTGTTCCGTTAGTAATACTCAATGCGTTAGATGGCAAAGCTTTGCCTATCTACGGTAAAGGCAATCAAATACGTGATTGGTTATTTGTGGAAGATCACGCGCGTGCATTATATAAAGTGATCACTGAAGGGAAGGTAGGTGAAACTTACAATATTGGTGGACATAACGAAAAACAAAATATTGAAGTAGTTAAAAATATTTGCCAAATATTGGATGAGTTACAACCTCGTACTGACGGCATTCAATATGAGTCATTAATTACATTCGTAAAAGATCGCCCGGGACATGATTTGCGCTATGCAATTGATGCTAGAAAAATTGCCAATGAGTTAAATTGGACACCGACAGAGACTTTTGATAGTGGTATTAGAAAAACAGTTGAATGGTATTTAGATAATTTAGACTGGTGTCGCCGAGTACAAGATGGCAGTTATCAACGTGAAAGATTGGGAGCAAGTGTGTAATGGAAACGACTATAATGAATACTAAAGGTATTATTTTAGCAGGTGGTTCAGGGACACGTCTTTATCCTATTACTAAGGGTGTCTCTAAGCAGCTGCTACCTATCTATGACAAACCGATGATTTATTACCCATTATCTGTCTTAATGCTAGCCGGTATTCGTGAAGTGCTTGTCATTAGTACACCAGATGATATAGATGGTTTTAAGCGCTTACTTGGCGATGGTAAAGAGCTTGGCATCGATATCTACTACGCGGTTCAGCCAAGCCCAGATGGTTTGGCTCAAGCGTTTATTATTGGTGAAGAGTTCATTGGTGATAGTAATGTTTGTTTAGTACTTGGTGACAATATATTTTATGGTCAAGGATTCACCCCATTATTACGTCAAGCAGTCAATCGTCAATCAGGCGCAACAGTTTTTGGCTATCAAGTTAAAGATCCTGAGCGTTTTGGCGTAGTGGCATTTGATGAAGATAAGCGTGCGATTTCAATAGAAGAAAAGCCTGCTCATCCCAAATCTCATTATGCAGTGACAGGTTTATATTTTTATGATAATGATGTCATAGAGATAGCAAAGCAAGTAAAGCCATCAGAGCGCGGTGAGCTTGAGATCACAACGGTCAATCAGATGTATATGGAACGTGGTGATTTAAATGTAGAGCTGTTAGGTCGAGGGTTTGCCTGGCTAGATACGGGTACGCATGAGAGCTTATTAGAAGCAGCGCAGTTCGTAGAAACTATTGAAAAGCGTCAAGGCTATAAGGTTGCTTGCTTAGAAGAAATTGCCCTCAATAATGGCTGGTTGACTAAGCAGCAAGTAGCTGAGATTGGTCAAACGATGAGTAAAAATGCTTATGGCCAATATTTAATTTCTTTAGCTCAAGAGTAAATATTATGATACCAGTTACCAAAGCTTATCTACCTAACAAAGCAAAATATCAATCCTATGTTGATCGTATTTTTGAGAGTGGATGGTTGACTAACAATGGTAGCCTGTTGCAAGAGTTAGAAGGTAGGCTTGCAGATTATTTAGGGGTTAAACATATAATCCTAGTAGCTAATGGTTCGTTTGCTCTGCAACTTGCCTATAAGGCACTAGCGTTAAAAGGTGAAGTCATTACTACACCTTTTAGTTTTGCTGCGACAACCAGTACACTAGCTTGGGAAGGCTTAACGCCTATCTTTGCTGATATCAATCCGCAAACTTTCAATATAGACCCCAGTCAGATAGAAGCACAGATAACGCCCAGTACTAGTGCTATCGTGCCTGTACATGTATTTGGCAATCCTTGTAATGTCGAGGAAATACAAGCTATTGCTGATAAACATGACCTCAAGGTTATCTATGATGCCGCTCATGCTTTTGGCTCACAATTTAAAGGTCAGAGTGTTTTAAATTTCGGTGATGTCAGTACGCTTAGCTTCCATTCAACCAAGCTTTTCCATACTATCGAAGGTGGTGCAGTTATCACTAATGATAATGAGCTGGCTAAAAAAATCAGACTGATGATTAACTTTGGTATTAGTAGTCCGACTTCTATTGATTCAGTGGGAACTAATGCCAAGATGAATGAGTTTGAAGCGGCAATGGGCTTATGTGTATTAGATGACATCGATACGATCAGACAGTGCCGTGAAGATATTTGGCAGATCTACACTGAAAACCTATCAGGATTGATGGAACTGCAGCAGTGGAATGAGCATGGTAGAAATAATTGTGCTTATGCACCAGTACTTTTTGAAAATGAAGAGCAGTTACTGAAAGTTGAAGCTAGGCTTAAAGAGAACGATATATTACCTAGAAGATATTTTTATCCTAGCTTAGATACTTTGTCCTATCTAGATAGTAAACAAATTTGTAAGAATTCGAGAGATATCGCCAGTCGAATTTTGTGTTTACCTATATATCCAAATCTAGAATTAAACGATGTTCAGAGGATCATAAACTTATTGGAGTTATACTAATATGAGTTTTTTAAGCAAAGAGCAGATAGAGTCTATGGGCTTTAAATCAGTCGGTGAAAATGTTCTTCTTTCAGATAAAGCCTCTTATTATAACTGTAAGAATATTAGTATAGGCAATAATGTTCGAATAGACGACTTTGCTGTACTTTCAGCTGGAGTAGATGGGATCGAAATTGGCAACTATATACATATTGCGGTATTTAGCTCTTTGATTGGATCAGGGAAAATAATATTAAAAGATTTTTGTAACATATCATCGAAAGTTGCAATTTATAGTAGTAATGATGACTATAGTGGTGAGTATATGACCAACCCCATGGTGCCTATTCAGTTCACTAATGTAAATCATGCCCCGGTTACTATTGGAAGACATGTGATAGTGGGTTCAGGCTCAGTCATATTACCCAATGTTACTTTAGAAGATGGGGTTGCAATTGGTGCTTTGAGTTTGGTTACCAAAAATTGTGAAGAGTTTGGTATCTATATGGGTACTCCTGCAAAGAAAATAAAAGAGAGAAAAAGAGACTTGCTTGAATTAGAAAATAAATTAAATAAGGTACAAGCTTTTGTCTCTTAGGAAAAATATACTAGCCAACTATGCTAGTCAAATTTATGTAGCAGCTATAGGCATATTAATCCTACCTTTATACATTAAGTATATGGGAGCAGAAGCTTATGGTCTGGTTGGCTTTTTCTCTATGTTACAAGCATTCTTTGCGATGTTGGATTTAGGACTCACGCCCACTATAAGTCGTCAAAGTGCTAGGTATCATGGTGGAGCAATTAGCCCTTTAGAATATAAGCAATTACACAGAGCATTGAGTGTGATCTTTCTCGCTATAGCTATTATAGGAGGAAGTATACTGTTTTTTTCTTCTAGTTATATTTCATCAAGTTGGTTAAGTATTGAAACTCTTGAAGTAGACGAAGTAAATTTAGCAGTGGAAATAATGGCTATCAGTATTGCTTTGAGATGGCTATGTGGACTTTACCGAGGAGTTATTACTGGTGCAGAAGAATTTGTGTGGCTAAGCCTCTATAATATAATTATAGCTTCTTTAAGATTTATAGTGGTTTTACCTGTAATGTGGGTTTTCGGAGCTACACCTACAATCTTCTTTGTTTATCAATTGATGATAGCTGTCTTAGAGTTATTGGCTATATACTTGAAAGGTAATAGCTTACTTCCGAGAAAAAATGATATTTTAGTTAAAATAGGTTGGTCATTCAAACCAGTTAAAGCAGTTTTGAAGTTTTCTTTAACGATTGCTTTTACCTCATCAGTTTGGGTCTTGATTACTCAGACTGACAAATTAATTCTATCGGGTATATTATCGCTAACAGAATACGGATACTTTACTCTAGCTGTAATGTTAGCCTCAGGTATAATGATTCTAGCAGGTCCAATTACGACTGCACTTATGCCACGTATGGCACGTTTACATTCAGAAGATAAAAATGCTGAACTTATCCAGCTATATAGAAATTCAACACAATTAGTTACTGTTATTGCAGGAGCAGCGACTGTTACGATAATTGCATGTTCTTATAATATAGTCTTTGCTTGGACAGGGGATGAATTATTAACGGCGGAGGTTGCGCCGATTTTACAACTTTATGCTGCTGGCTATGGTTTCTTATCTATTGGAGCTTTTCCTTATTATCTCCAGTATGCAAGAGGTAACTTAAAATATCATTTAATTGGAAATATAATTTTATTGATAATGCTATTGCCAACTTTAGTAATCGTTGCAAGAGAATATGGGGCAATAGGGGCAGGTTGGGTGTGGTTGTCCGTCAATTTAACTTATTTAGTATTTTGGGTAGGTTATGTTCATTCTAAGCTCGAGCCTGGATTGCATATTAAATGGCTGTTTAATGATATTATTCAAATACTACTTTTACCTATAATTATAGCTGTGTTTGCAAACCAGTATGTCATAGATATACTTAGTGAAGATAGAATAGTAGAGATATTCAAAATATCGATAGTTAGTTTAGTAATATTAGTTACCTCATCATTTTTATCTAGTTATGTTAGAAGAATTATAGCGAGTTACACTCTGAATCTAAAAGTTTAAACTGCATGATAATTAAAGTTGATACTTTAAAAACAAGATATACATAATAAATAATTTCAAATATTTATACTAGCTATAGTAAAAGGTCCCAATACAATGAGTTCAGAAATAAAGCTAACTATATGCTGTTTAACATATAATCACGAACTATATATTGATAAAGCTATTACATCCTTTTTAAAACAGAAAACTGATTTTGACTTTGAAATCATTATATTTGATGACTGTTCTTTGGATTCCACAACAGAAATAGTTTTAAATTTTCAAGCATCTAATAAAGATAGAATTAAAGTGATATATCCAGAAGAGAATACTTTTTCCAAAGGAAAAACTGTTTTTTTTGATTTGATATTAGAGGCTAAAGGCGAATATATAGCTTTCTGTGAAGGTGATGATTATTGGGTTTCTGATAAGAAAATTCAAGACCAAGTTAATTACTTGGAAAAAAATAAAGAAATCAACCTTTGCTTTCATCCTAGTTATACTTTAATTAATGATCAATTAAAGGACATGAAGTATGGATTTTATGGCGAAAATACTAAAGTTTTAGATGCTAAAGATGTTATCAAATCTAGTTCAGGGTTTATGCCAATGGCTTCAATTATAGCAAGAAAAAATTGTTTTATAGATTTTTTTGCTACTCACCCTGATTTCTTTTCAGAAAACCTATGGCATTCTACTATTCAAATTTTAGGTTCTTATGAGGGTGGAGCAGGTTATTTACCATATTATTATTCAGTATACAGATCAATGCACTCGGGATCATGGTCTAAAGCTAACAAAGACTCTGTCAGCTTAAGAATAAAAAACTTTGAATCCTTCTTAAATAGAAATAAGATACTAAGAAATATGCTACCCCAGAAGTTATCGCCTTCTTTTTATTATGTTTTCACTCGAAAGACCCTAAGGTTTATATTAAAAGAGAAAATAAGCATTTCAGAAAAGTACAAAGTGTTAAGAGAGTTTCTTTAACGTATAGATTATATAATTAAGGTTTTATATGAATATTTATAATAATTTATTTAAATTAAATAATTACGTTTTAATAAAAACTAAGTCTTATTTAATAATGGGTCTTGATTATTTTCAAGATGGACCTTTACTAAGTTATTGCATTGAAAAAAATTCAGGTGACTCTTTCAATGAAGATTTTATACAAGACTTTTTTGAGAAAAAAACTAGACTATATTACGGTGGCAAACGAAAACATGCTTTGTTTTGTGGAAGCATTCTTGCAAAATCTAATGAAAACAGTATTATTTTAGGAGCTGGCTTTATTTCTGAAGAGCAGTCACTAAAATCGATTGATTATTATGATGTTATTGGTGTAAGAGGTGACTTGACTGCTAAGAGTTTGCTATTAAACGACAATTCAATTAGATTTAAGTTCAAAGGTGATCCCGGACTCCTAGCTAAAGAGATTGTAAAACCAAGAACTGATAATTATATTAATACGGGATTAATTGGAGTGATTCCACATTTTGTAGATTTGGAACTGGCCGCTGAAATTATTAAAAATAAACCCAATTACTTGATAATTGACATTAAGAAAAATTATAAAGAGGTTTGTAATCAGATACTAAGATGCGATAAAGTTCTTTCCTCTTCTTTACATGGATTGATTTTCTCTGATGCTATGAACGTTCCGAATACGTGGATTAGCTTTAGTGACAATGTAAAAGGAGATGGTTTTAAGTTTAATGATTACTATTCTGTTATGACTAATCCCCAGTTAAGTATGCATCATTGTAGGAATTTTTCCGATTTAGTTACTGCTCAAAGCAGTGCAAATGTGTCTATTAACTTAGAGTATAGCAGTATGTATGAAGCTGTTAATCACTATTTTAATATATTAAAATGATTTTAGGGTTTTAATTAAACTAAGGGGAGAATGTGTTTTTTTCTATAGTAGTGCCTTTATATAACAAATCATATTCGATATGCCGTTGCATTGATTCGATTCTGTCTCAAACATATACTCATTTTGAAATAATAATCGTTAATGATGGATCGATTGACAATTCCCTATCTATTATAAAAGGTAAATATAGTGGCGAAATAAGAAGTAAATTAATAACTATTATAGACCAATCTAATAAAGGTGTTTCTGCTGCTAGAAATAAGGGTGTTTCTATAGCAAAGTCAGACTATGTATGTTTTTTAGATGCTGATGATGAATGGAAAGATGATTTTCTTTATAATATGGAATCTTTAATTAAGGATTTTCCTGATGCTGGTCTCTACTGCTTGCAACATGAATATAAGTCAGAGTGTAATGAGCCTGTCAAAAACCCTTCATTTTATAAAGAAGGATTTAGAGGATACGTATCAAATTTCTTTAGAGCTTCCATATTTGGAAGTATTGCAAATAGCTCTAAAGTATGTATTAACAAAAAACAGATTTTAGACTTAGGTGGGTTTCCTGAAAATTATAAGGCTGGTGAAGATTTATACGTTTGGATTGAACTTGCAATACTAGGTAAAATCGCTTTTTTTAACTCTGTTTCTGTCAGGATTAATATAAGTGAGGATCATTCTAGGGTTGGTAGGAGTCAAAGTATTCCATATCCTTTTATTAACTATTCTATTCCAAAAAATAAAAGAAAACTCACATTTTGGTCGAAATTATATTTGCGAAAGATATATTTAGCTCATATAAAAGAGTCTTTTAAGGAGGATGAAGGTGATGCAATTTTAGCAAGAGCTAATGCTGGAAAGGCTTTATTTCCAGTATTGAGCGAATTATGCATACATGTTGCTAATCTAAAAATGAGTTATAAGAGTAGAAAATGAAACTTAAAGAAATATTTATAAATTATTCGCCTGAACCGATTTTAAACCTATCTATTACTATTTATAATACCTATATGTATAAGATAAGACATAGTAATGAATATGGATACTATAGGAATTACTATAAAAATGCTGATAATCTTAATAAGATCGATTTGCAAACAGAAATAGAAAAAAAGAAAAGTAAATTTTTCGAATATATCAAAACTCATTCATCTTGGTATAAGTACTATAACTTTGAAAATATTAGTCTAATGAATGTCTTAAATAAACAAGATATCCTTAATCATCTTAACGAAATAAAAACAATAAATGAAAAAGATGGGTTAGTTAGCTTAACAGGAGGCACTACTGGTGCTTCAATGAAAGTTATCTACACCAAAAGTGATATGCAAGAGCGTTTTGCCATTTTAGATCATTTTAGAGCAAGACACGGGTATGAGCTTGGTAAAAAAACAGCCTGGTTTTCAGGTAAGAATTTAATATCAGATAAAGATATAAAAAAGGGGATCTGCTCTCACTACGACTTTATTAATAAGATTAGATTTTATTCTACTTTTCATATCAATGAGAGAAGTTTTGATACTTACTGGAAGTCTCTTAATAGCTTTAAACCTGAGTTCATAGTTGGCTTTCCATCAAGTGTTTATGAATTATGTAAAATGGCGGATAGTAAAGAACTTCATCTTACACATAAAGTAAAGGTTTTTTTCCCGACGGCTGAAACAGTTTTACCTGAACATCGTGAAGTCATCAATCGTGTAATGGGCTGTAAACTAGTGGATCAATATGCTTCTTCCGAAGGAGCGCCTTTCATTTTAGAATGTGAAGCTGGGAATATGCATATACACCCGCTTACTGGAATATTTGAAGTGGTTAATGAAGATATGCAACCTGCTCAAGAAGGTGAAATACTCGTGACATCTTTTATAACCCATGGTACTCCTCTTGTAAGATATCGCATTGGCGATCGTATAAAGCTTGGCTCAAACAGTCAGATTTGCGATTGTGGCTCATTATTTCCAATAGTAGAGAAAATTGAAGGCCGCTCAACTGATTATATTTTATCTCCGACACATGGCAAAGTAAATCTAGGTAATATTAGTAATAGTACTAAAAATGTCAATGGAATCATAAAATTTCAAGTTATACAGAATTTTTTGGATAGAGTTCAAGTATTAATAGTAACTAATGATAGATTTAATATCATTGAGCAAGACAAGTTTGTTGCAGCTCTACAAGAGCGTCTAGGTCTTCAAATCGATATTTCTATTGAAAATGTTAATGATATACCTACAGAAAAAAGTGGTAAATTTAGAATTGTCAAAAATCTGTTAGGTAAATAAAATGTATGGTGTAAGTTTTTATCAAAACATGCTTACTGTGATAATAATTATAGTTAGCTTTATTATTGTATGTTTAATTGGTTGTAGAAGAAGAAGTGATTTTATAACAGTCACTACCATTTTTTTATGGCATATATTGTTTTCAATAACTTATTATTTGTATTCTCTATTCAATGTTGCGGATGCAACACATTATTATTCAAGTTCTGTGATTGGTGAACGTACCTATTTTTATCCAGGTACTCCATTCGTCAATTATTTTAGCTCTATGCTATCGCAAGGAGCTGATGCAAGTTACTTGAACACTACTCTATTATATAATCTCTTAGGTACTCTTGGATTAGTTTTATTGTATTTATCTTTGAAAAAATATCTTAAAGTGTTTTCTTGGTATTGGATCTTTATATTATTTATTCCATCTATGAGTTTTTGGAGTGCAGGTTTAGGCAAGGATGCTGTGTCATTTTTCGCAACTTGTCTATTCTTATATTCTATTACGACTAGTAAGAAAGCATCTTTATTAATCGCAATCTCTTTCTTTTTTATGTTTATGGTTAGGCCTCATATTGCTTTTATTATGTTGGTCTCTTATATAATTTACTTTATTATTAAATCTAAAGTTAATTTTATTTTTAAACTGTTTTTTCTCCCTGTTATTGGTATTTGTGTGTTTTTATCTGTGGATTTTGTTCAACAATATGTTGGACTAGATGAAGTGTCATTAGAAGGTGTCTCTGGTTATATAGACGGAAGACAAGGATTAAATAGTAAAGGTGGCTCTTCTTTAGATATATCTTCTATGAGTTATCCGATGCAGATGTTTACCTATGTTTTTAGACCATTGCCATTTGAAGCTAGTAGTGTCGTTGCTTTGGTTACTAGCTTAGAAAATATAATAATACTATTTTTATTCATTTACATATTATTGAAGTCAAAATTTAATTTTCGACCGTTCATACAAGGTAAAAACCTTTGGTTATTTACCTATGTTTTTTTAACTTGTAGTATTTTAGCGATGACTACAGCTAATTTGGGTATCGCTACTCGTCAAAAGTGGATGTTTATGCCAGTACTGCTTTATCTATTGATATACGCTTTTCACAACTATAAAGTAAATAAGTCAAAGGTTTATCAATGAAATTTCTAATAATAGCCAGCTACCCAGCCTCTATTCTAAAGTTCCGTGGCGCATTGATTGCCGCGATTCAAGAGGCTGGCTTTGAGATACATATAGCCGCACCTGAATTTGATGACTATCCGGAAGAATGCGATCAGCTCGAAGCGCTTGGCTATATCGTTCATGATATTCCCATACAGCGTACTGGTACTGATCCTGTTGCCGATAGCAAAACTTTGATCGCGCTATATCGACTAATGAGAGAGATTAAGCCTGACTGTATGATCGCTTATACGATCAAGCCGGTGATCTACGGCTCACTAGCTGCTAAGATGTCACGAGTACCGCATCGCTTTGCCTTAATTACGGGTTTAGGCTATGCCTTCCAGGGTGCAGATGAAAAAGGCTATAAAAAGTCTAATCTTCAAAAGATCATGCATAAATTATACTCAGTAGCATTGGCATCGACTCATAAAGTGTTTTTTCAAAACCCCGATGACGAGGCTCTATTTAAGTCTATGAATATACTGAAACCTACCGCAGAGACCAAAGTCGTCAATGGCTCTGGTGTCGATGTCTCTGAGTACAGCGTACAGCCTTTTCCTATTGATGATGACAAGCCGTTTCCTAAGTTCCTACTAATAGCACGACTGCTAGGGGATAAAGGCGTGCGTGAGTATGCACAGGCGGCTCGACTGATCAAAGCCAAATACCCACAAGCCCAGTTTGATCTGGTCGGTTGGATCGATGATAACCCTGATGCTATCCAGCAGCATGAGCTAGACAGCTGGATTAATGAAGGGTTGTTTAACTTTTGGGGTAAGCTGAGTGATGTCAAGCCAGCTATTGCAGCGAGTTCTATTTATGTATTGCCTTCTTATCGTGAAGGCACTCCGCGCACCGTACTAGAAGCGATGGCAATGGGTCGACCGATTATCACTACCGATGCGCCTGGCTGTCGTGAGACCGTCATTGACAGTTATAATGGCTATCTCGTTCCTGTCAAAGCCGTGGAAGAATTAGCCGCTGCGATGGAGCGTTTTATCGTTAATCCCGAGCTTGTTATTGAAATGGGTAAGGCGTCACGCCAATTGGTGGAAGAAAAATTTGATGTACATGCTGTCAATCAAACGATGCTAAATGAAATGGATATTTTATGTTAAAACGCCTATTCGACATTACTGCTGCTAGCGCCGCCTTAGTCGTCCTCTCTCCGGTATATGTCATCACTGCCTACAAGGTTAAAAAGAATCTAGGCTCGCCAGTATTATTTCGTCAGACGCGCCCCGGACTCGATGGTAAGCCGTTTGAGATGATCAAATTTCGCAGTATGCGTGATGCTATCGATAGCGAGGGTAATGTATTGCCGGATAGCGAGCGTCTGACTGATTTTGGTAAGGCACTGCGTAATACTAGCCTCGATGAGCTACCTGAGCTATGGAACGTACTAAAAGGTGATATGAGCCTAGTCGGACCAAGACCGCTACTAATGGAATATCTACCATTATACAGCGATGACCAATCGCGTCGTCATAATGTGCGTCCCGGTGTGACTGGCTATGCACAAGTAAATGGCAGAAATGCCATTGGTTGGGAGCAGAAGTTTGCCCTAGATACGTGGTATGTAGACAATCAATCATTATGGCTAGATATCAAGATATTACTTAAGACTGTAAAAAAAGTACTAGTCAAAGACGATATCAGTGCTGATGGTGAGGCGACAATGAGTAAGTTTACTGGTTCTCAAGACCACTCAGCTTTGGAAAGTAGCCATGAGTAAAGTATTTGCCGTCTATGGCGCATCAGGCTGTGGTCGTAGCTTAATGCCGGTAGCCGTTGAGCAATTACAGCGACTGTACGGCGATGATTATAACGCGCAGCAGCTGGTCTTTATAGATGATGCCTTAGCGATAGACACCAAAGTTAACGGTCACGTAGCGATGAATTACCAACGATTTATCGACTTGCAACCTGTTAATAAGTCAGTACTGATCGCCATTGCTAATAGCAGTATTCGTCAAAAAATTGCAGATAAACTGGTTCAAGATGGTATATCGTTGTGGACAGTAAAGGGAACCACCACCTTGATTATGGATGAAGTTAGTATCGATGCCGGTGCTGCTCTTAGTCCGTTTGTCACTATTGCTGCTAACGTCACTATCGGTAGATGCTTCCATGCTAATTTATATAGCTATGTCGAGCACGATTGCATCATCGGTGATTACGTCACCTTTGCTCCGCGAGTCAGCTGTAACGGTAATATCCATATCCATGACCACGCGTATATCGGCACAGGGGCAGTTATCAAGCAAGGCACGCCTGATAAGCCACTGATCATTGGCAAAGGCGCTGTTGTCGGTATGGGTGCAGTCGTGACTAAAGACGTACCAGCTGGAGCGGTCGTCGTTGGCAATCCGGCTCGACCTTTAAATAAGTAATCATTGTAAAATTAAATCAACACTGATAATTAGCTTTCACTATCTATTGCAAAGAATATATTGAGACATCTATGCTAAATACCCCATTTTCACCTTGGCCTAGCTTTACTCAAGCTGAAGCCGATGCCGTCAGCCAAGTCTTATTATCTAACAAAGTCAACTACTGGACCGGTACTGAGGGTCGTGAATTTGAAAAAGAATTTGCGATATGGGCAGACAGTCAGTATGCGATCGCCATGGGTAATGGCACTTTAGCCTTAGATGTTGCCTTACAAGCGTTGGGTTTAGGAGAGGGCGATGAAGTCATCGTCACCCCGCGTACCTTTATAGCCAGTATCTCATCAGTGGTCAATGCTGGCGCGACACCGATCTTCGCTGATGTTGATGCCGCGACGGGTAATATCACCCCTGAAACCATCGCTGCGGTAATAACTGAGCGTACCAAAGCGATCGTTTGTGTGCATCTCGCTGGGTGGCCTTGTGAAATGGACGGCATTATGGCTTTGGCGGCTGAGCATGACCTATACGTGATAGAGGACTGTGCGCAAGCGCATGGCACGCGATATAAAGGTCGTAGCGTTGGTAGTATTGGTCATATTGGCGCTTGGAGCTTTTGTCAGGACAAAATCATGACCACGGGCGGTGAGGGCGGTATGGTTACCACCAATGACGAGCAGCTATGGCGTAAGATGTGGGCGTACAAGGATCACGGTAAGAGTTATGCGGCGGTGTACGAGACTGAGCATGCGCCGGGCTATCGCTGGTTACATGAGAGCTTCGGCACCAATTGGCGCATGACTGAGATGCAAGCAGTGATCGGACGTATTCAGTTACAGCGTATGAGCGATTGGACAGCCAAACGTACCGCTCATGCTCATGCTATCCTTGATGCTTGTGATAAATGGAGCGATAAAGGCTATCTGTCTGTGCCTAGACTAGAGCAGACACCTGAATTTGCCGACTGTACCCATGGATATTACAAGCTCTATGTTTATGTGCAGCCAGAGCATTTGCCACAAGGATGGTCACGCGACCGGATTATCGCTGAGATTAATGCGCTGAATGTACCGTGTTTTTCAGGATCAGCTTCTGAAGTTTATTTAGAAAAGGCCTTTGATGGTACTGGTCTACGTCCTGAGTCACCGTTACCGATAGCCAAGCAATTGGGCGAAACTAGCCTGATGTTCTTAGTCCATCCTACATTGACCACTGCTGAGATTGAGCAAACTGTTCAGGCATTGGATAATGTGTTGGCAAATATTGATGTGGCCAGTCAAGCCTAATTTGCTTATAACGTGTGCATTGATATTTATGCTTTAAAAGTATGTTTATTATTTATTGCTTATCTGGCATAGATAAGTCCCATGTATAAAAAGGTGGTAACCATGTATAAGCAACCAAAGTATAAGCAATTTAGTTTGTTAATGGGTCTTGGGGTGATGTCGATGTGGGCGTCCGCACAAAACTTATATATGAATGATTTAAAGCTTAAGGCAGATCTTGACTGGCTAAATACTCAAGGAGTTGCGCAGATTAGCACCAGTACTTGGCCGCTGACTGCCAATGAGATCAAACGCGCTTTAAATACAGCTAATGCCCAGACGCCAGCACAGCAGCAGATCCTGCAGTCGGTACAAACGCGATTGAATCAGAACCGTGACTCAGTGGTAAAAGGGTCGGCAGCACTTCATATACAAACCGATCGAGATCTGCTCCCAGAAACGTTCGCAGATGACCAGATCGCTGGTCAGCAAGCAAGCGTCGGGGTGTCGCTGAGTGAAGCGGATTGGGAATTTAATTTACAGGCCAATTTAAAGAATGATGAGCTCATCGATGATGATAGTGATGTCAGTTTTGAAGGATCATATATCGCCGGTAAAGCAGCAAATCAATGGTTAATAGCGGGTAAAATTCCGGTATGGTGGGGACCTGGGCATGATGGTAGTCTGATTCGCGGTGATGCCAGTCTTCCAGTCACCGGCTTTACGATGCAGCGTGATACGCAAACTGCCCCGAATTACAAATATTTAAACTGGGTCGGGCCTTGGCAGTATCAGCTATTTGCTGGTCAACTGGATGATTATGATGCCATTCCTGATGCTAAACTTTTTGGGGCACGACTGGCCGCTAGTCCCTTACCTTGGTTAGAGGTCGGTGCGTCACGTAGCTTTATGTGGGGCGGAGAAGGTCGTCCGGATAGCATTCGCTCATTTGGCGATGCAATATTGGGAACTAAAGACAATGGTGGTAATGATGGCGGTGATCCAGCCAATCAGCTGGGCGGCTTCGATGCTAAAGTACAGTTAGCGCCTTTGCTTAATGTACCAGCGAGTGTCTACGGACAGTATGTTGGCGAAGATGAGGCAGGTGGTCTACCAGCCAAAAACATGTATTTAGCTGGCGTAGATTACGCCTCTGCCGCCTACGGCAAACCTTATCAGCTTTATGCGGAGTACACAGATACTCGCACTAGTGGCGAAATTCGAGGCGTCTCTTATGACCATGGTACTTATACTGATGGCTACTATCAGCAAGGCTATCCACTCGGCTATGCGCTTGGCGGTGATGCTGAGAGTGTCGCGGTCGGCGGTCGATTATGGCTAGATAACCGTAACTTCATTCATGCCAAGTTGCAACATGCCAAGGTCAATCAATCAGGAGAGTTAGATTCTCGCACTGGGGAATCTGATAACCAAGCGTTTCCAGTGACCGACAAGCTCACCGCTATCGACGTTTCTTGGGAGCATCAGCTACAGCCGCTGACTAAACTAACCACTAGACTCTGGGCAGTAGATTCAGATACTCAATCAAGCGACATTGGAGCAGGTGTAGGGGTTGAGTTTCAGACCTATTAAGTGACAGAGTAATGAATGGTTTAGAATTTTGGGAAACTAAAAAACGGTCTACTAAATTATAGTAGACCGTTTTTTTAATGATAGTCATAAGTTTAGTGCTTTTTTCTTTTACATTACAGCGCATTTAGATGACTGTCGACTGAATTGAGGACATGCCCCAATACAGGCTAGGATTTTTAGACGTAGGCAGGTACAATACCATAATCAACCAAACGCTTATTAAGCAAAGGACAGGCATGTAAGGATACTTACGCGCGCTGTCCTTATTTTTTTCCGCTTTCTCTATTGGAGTCACTATGTCAACTGCTAAAGAGCCGTCAACTGCCCAAGGGTCCGCTACTGTTTTAGACGGCAAGTCACTTGCCAAACAAATAGAAGAGCAACTGCGCACGCGCGTAGATGCTATCAAGGATAAGACAGGACGTACGCCGAGCTTAGCGACCATATTGGTTGGTGCAGATCCCGCTTCTGCGACTTATGTACGTATGAAAGGCAATGCCTGTAAGCGTGTAGGTATGGACTCTATACGGGTTGAGATGCCAACTGAGACCACCACTAAGCAGCTCATGGCAAAGGTAGAGGAGCTAAATAACAATCCAGACGTACATGGTATTTTGCTACAGCATCCTGTCCCTGCACATATCGATGAACGTGCTTGTTTTGAGCAGATCGATTTGGCAAAAGACGTGGATGGTGTGACTTGCCTTGGCTTTGGTCGCATGGGTATGCAGCAGTCAGCCTATGGTTCGTGTACGCCGCAGGGCATCATGCATTTGCTAGAGCATCACAATATTGAGCTCTCAGGCAAAGAAGCCGTCGTTGTAGGTCGTAGTGCCATCTTGGGTAAACCGATGGCGATGATGCTATTAAATGCCAACTGTACCGTGACCATTTGTCATTCTAGAACTCAGGATTTGGCATCGCATATTAAGCGTGCTGATATCGTGGTTGGTGCAGTAGGCGTGCCTGAATTGATTAAAGCAGAGTGGATTAAAGCGGGCGCCGTCGTCATCGATGCAGGTTTCCATCCTACTGATAATGGCGGCGTGGGTGATATCGAGCTACAAGGTGTAGAGAATATCGCCAGTGCTTATACGCCAGTGCCGGGCGGTGTCGGACCAATGACCATCAATACGCTTATCCGCCAGACAGTCGATGCGGCTGAAAAATCAGCGGGTTTGTAGTTCGATTAACAAGCGAGTGATAGGAATACTGATTGCCGATATATAAGGGGCCTGAGGAAAGAATAACTCAGGCTAAATCAACCACATTTCAGTTGATAGGACCTAAACATGGCTAAAAAAAACGTAGGTATTCATGAGCGATTACAGGGTATTGGTAGAGAGTTCGTCGATATTTGCCACTACGTTATCTTATTTCTAATCAGTGTGGTGGTGGTGTGGACGGCAGGCAAGGAGTTTATTGAGATCGTCCAAAAAGGCTCAGCGGACTTAAAAGATATCTTGATGTTATTTATTTATCTTGAGCTACTAGCGATGATAGGGATTTATTTTAAAACCCACCGTTTGCCCGTACAGTTTTTGATATTCATTGCGATAACGGCGTTGTCACGGCATTTGGTGGTCGATGTACAGGCCGTCTCAGATTATTTTCATTTGTGGCTGCTGGCGACAATTTCTGTGGCTATTATGCTGTTAAGTGCTTCTATCGTAATACTGACATGGACAGCAAAAACCTTTGGCCGCCCAGAGGACAATCTTGATAAACAGCATGCAAACTTAACGGTTAAAGCACTGTTGCCTGACAATGCGCAAGCACCTGATAGCCATACCAAGCATCGCCGTGAATGATATATAATGACCAGCACAAAAAAGGACTACCACTGGTAGTCCTTTTTTTATATCTGATATTACAGCCATTTCAGTCTTTTAAAATTATAGTACAAGTAACTACATAGTGCGATGATAACGACCATGATGACAAGGTAAGCATACTTCCAATGTAGCTCAGGCATAAAATCAAAGTTCATACCATAGATCCCAGCAATGGCCGTCGGTACGGCTAAGATACCTGCCCACGCTGCCAGCTTACGTACGACCTCATTCTGACCCATATTGACCATCGCCATATAGGTATTCATGACTACGCTCAGCATCTCATTGAGACCATTGATGGCATCTAAAGAGTGCAAAAGATGGTCATTAACATCGCGGAAATAGGGCTTGGCGGCTTGAGAAAATCCAGAGACAATCTCGCTTTTTTTATGATTGATAAAAAAGCTACAGATGTCTTGGACAGGCAGGATAATAGCACGCATATGTACCAGCTGTGATTTGAGCTCGTAGAGGTTTTTTAAGGTACTCTTATCAAACTCGTAGGTAAACACATAGCGTTCTTGCTCACGCAAGTATCGACCCAGTCGGTCGGTGATCGGCATATAGTTATCGACGATAAAATCGAGTATTGCATGTAGCACAAAGATAGGGCCCATGCGCAGCTTTTCGGGACGACGATGACAATGCTCACGCACAGGCGCATAAGAGTTTGACGGCCCATTACGGATGGTAATCAGGTAGTTTTTGCCCATGAATATCGCGGTCGTGCCGTAGCGAATGACGTTGTCCTCTAACTTGGCTGTACGCAGCACCACAAAGACCATATCATTGTCGTAGTTCTCAACTTTGGCCCGTTGATGATCCGCGAAAGCATCCTCAATCGCCAGCTCATGTAGATCAAAGGCTTCTTTGACCTTGACCATGGTTTCTAGACTGGGGTCATAAAGACCGAGCCAGATAAATTGACCGCTATTATTCAGCGCACGACTGACATCATTGAGTGCCACCTTATAAAGGTTTTCACCCGTTTTACGTGAGTAAGCGTAGCAGTTGACGACTTCATCTGCGCTCGATAGGTCAATATCCTCGTAGCGCTCAGAGTCGGGATCATAGACCGTCATGGTCTCAATGGTATCCTCACTCGTCGCAGCGACATCACCATAAATATAACTGTCATCGCTGTCTAGATAAAGATGCTGGTCGTTCATATGGGCATATATATGATCCATATTGGAATCAGGTGCAATGCGAGCCGTCTTTTTAATCAATTGATTATTGTCGTTTTCCATACACCCTCCTGTCATATAAGCAAAAACGTCAATAATCGAAGTTTACCGTGAGCAGGGCTACAGTTTTAGCGTTTGCTCACAGTAAGTTGATTCCTAGAGTGCATAGCTTTTTAGCGTCTCAATATCTACCAATGCCAGTAGGCTCTCATGACAGGCTTCTAGCTTAATTTGCGGGGCAATATCAAAATCTAACGCCTCAACCCAACGTAGGGCACAGATACACCAGTAGTCACCAGGTTTGAGACCCGCAAAGTTGTATTCAGGTAGGGGCGTTATAAGGTCATTACCGCGACTGGCAGAGAAGTTTAAAAACTCGCTGGTCATCTTGGCACAGACGGTATGCTGACCGACATCATGGTTGCCCGTATGACAAAACCCATTACGATAATAGCCAGTAATAGGATCGAAGCAACAGCTGGCAAGCGCCGTGCCTAAGACATTGGTTTGGTTGATGGCAGGGTTTGGGTGGTAATCAGATGACATAAGGCTTCCGAGATAAAAATATGTGTTAGTGTATCATGAGTCTGTACCGATGATGCTGCCGTAATCATGCTCATTATCTGATGGTTAACAAAAAATAAACCTCTTGGTTATGCGCCCAATATTAAGCCTAATACATCAACGATAACGGCTGCGTCCGCTACGACCCTAGCCTACAGTTGGACAGTAATTAGATAGCGATTGTGCCTAATTGTCACTAGGCGAACCTTGAGTGCTATGCTAAACTAAAGCATAAAGTGCCTTGATTATTTGTCGCCGTTTTTTAGCGCATAAAGATACTCGTCTTATCATTCTAAATTATACTTATTATTCACCCTTTTGCGGTTACCTGGTTTGTTTATAAATAATTGGGTCAATGATGTTGCGCGTTAAAAATAAAAACACACAGCGTCAATACCCGGCAAATCATCTTTTAAGTACCGCATCAGTACCGCGTTTTTGGTAAGCGATACGCCAAACAAGGATTTATTGTGTCTGTTAGTTCTGATTCTGCAAAAACTGCCCAGCCAAGTGCTACAAACGAAACAGTGACTCAGTCTGCTGAAAACAGCGCTGTCTCCAATCACAAGCCATTCTTAAGTACCTTTGCCAGCGACGTGGCCAATAGTTGGCTGCTGCCAGACGGTGTGGTTGATGTGTTGTTTGAAGATGCTCATAAGCAAGAAGTGCTGAGGCACCAATTGATTGAGCAGCTTATTACGCATGGTTATCAGCTGGTTTGTCCACCGATGATTGAATTCACCGAATCTTTGCTAAGCGATGCATCAGAAGACCTTAAGCGTCAAACCTTTAAGATTATTGATCAGCTGACAGGCCGTCTAATGGGTGTGCGTGCTGACATTACCCCGCAAATTTTGCGTATAGATGCGCATCATGGCGGTACTGGTATTGCACGTTATTGCTATGTTGGTGATGTGATTCATACCTTGCCATCAGGTCTGTTCGGCTCACGTACGCCATTACAGTTAGGCGCTGAGATATTTGGTTGCGCGTCACTTGCCGCAGATATCGAGCTGATAGATGTACTGTTTACGATGGTCAATAAACTCAATATGAGTGCCGCACTCCATATTGATTTGGGTCACGTAGCGATATTTAAGCGCTTGGCTGAACTGGCTGAATTGTCAGACAGTGATACTGAGCAATTGATGTACTTATATGCCAATAAAAACTTGCCAGAGCTCAAAAGTGTTTGTCGCACGCTATCGATGGGCGATGATTTTTATGTACTAGCACGTTTCGGTCACGATATTGCCAATCTGTTGGCAAAACTGTCAGACAACGCGCAAAAAGATAGCCAAATCGCAACGGCTGTGGATGAGCTACAACGCCTAAAATTACATCTACAAGAGCAGTGGCAGTGCCCTGTCAGTATCGATGTGACCGAGCTATCAGGCTATCATTATCACACGGGCATCGTGTTCAATGGCTATATCAATAGCGAAACGCAGCCACTCGTACGTGGTGGACGTTTCGACGGTATGCAAAGTCAGACGCAGGCGTTGCGCGCGGCCACCGGCTTTAGTATGGATGTCAGCCGATTGCTGGCTCATACACAGTTAGCTGCACCTACCGTTGTCTTGGTGGATTTTGCCGCTTTGACTAATGCAAATACAGATGAGATACAGACACTACTACAACAAGTTGAGAGTCTACGTCAGCAGGGTTACCGCGTCACCATGCCATTAGATATCGCAGATTGTCCCGTTGGCATGACGCATCGTTTGAGCATAGCTGACAACAGTCAATGGCATTTGCAAGCGGTTTAATGACCAATTTATTAAGCACACTCACTAAGTACCAGTTATTCACTATAAGCTGTTAAAACGCTAAACGAGTCGTTAGATACATAGGTATAAGTACAGGTATCATCGACAGAGTTATGTTGGTTTTTAATGGTTATTGCACACACCTCAATACATAAAGGTAAGGATTGATCATGGGTAAGAATGTCGTAGTTTTGGGTAGCCAATGGGGCGATGAAGGTAAAGGTAAAATCGTTGATTTACTAACCGAAAAAGCCTCAGCAGTCGCGCGCTTTCAAGGTGGCCATAACGCTGGTCACACGTTAGTTGTCGATGGCAAAACCACCGTCCTGCATTTAATCCCATCAGGTATCTTGCGTGAAGGCGTGACGTGCTTCATCGGTAACGGCGTCGTATTAGCCCCTGACGCACTGCTAAAAGAGATGAAAGAGCTAGAAGACAACAACGTACCAGTACGTGAGCGTCTGCGCATCTCTCCTAACTGCCCACTAATCATGCCATATCACGTAGCGCTTGACCAAGCTCGCGAAGCCAAACGTGGCAGCGGCAAAATCGGTACGACAGGTCGTGGTATCGGTCCTGCGTACGAAGACAAAGTCGCACGCCGTGCCATCAAGCTTGCTGACTTGTTCCGTGAAGATTTAGAAGAAAAACTACGTAACCTAATCGAATATCATAACTTCCAACTGACTCAGTATTATAAAGTTGAAGCGATTGATTTTGATGAAACACTTAAGCTTTGTAAAGAATGGAAAGAAGAGATTAAGGGTATGGTTACTGATGTAACTGAAGACCTAAATCAATTGCGTCTTGCTGGTGAAAACCTAATGTTTGAAGGTGCTCAAGGTACGCTACTTGATATCGATCATGGTACTTATCCGTTTGTGACCAGCTCAAGTGTAACCGCTGGTGGCGTGTCTACTGGTACGGGTATCGGTCCATTATATTTAGATTACGTACTGGGTATCACCAAAGCTTACACCACACGTGTTGGTAGTGGCCCGTTCCCAACTGAATTGTTTGATGATGTTGGTGCTCATTTGGCCAAAGTTGGTCATGAATTTGGTGCGACCACTGGTCGTGCGCGTCGCTGTGGTTGGTTCGATGCTGAAGCATTACGCCGTGCTGTGGTACTGAACTCTATGTCAGGTATTTGCTTGACTAAGCTTGACGTACTAGATGGTCTTGAAGAGCTGCTAATCGGTGTGGGTTACAACCTACCTGAGACTGAGTGTGCAGGCGCACATGATGCTGAGTTCTATGAGTCAGTTACGCCTAAGTACGAAACCATGCAAGGCTGGAGTGAGTCAACCGTTGGTGTAACCAACTATGACGACCTACCAGAGAACGCTAAAAAATACATCAAACGTATCGAAGCATTGATTGGTTGCCCTGTTGATATCATCTCAACTGGTCCTGATCGTGAAGAGACTATCGTATTGCGTGACCCATACGACGCATAATTGCAGTAATATCTTTATATTTGTTTCACTATTAATAGCTAGATTGATTGATAAGACCCTAGTGCTCAGCACTGGGGTTTTTGCTTTTTTCAGAATTCATAGCATTATCAACCATTAATGCATAATAAATTTACTTTTATGCAAGGTATGGTCATAAATTAGCCCTATCATTTATGGTCTTAATCATTATAATAGGCAGCAATCCTATGTTGGCGCTCAGGTTTTAGATTTAACTAACAATGAGTTAGTGAAGTCCGCCCAAGTCAACATTGTGGCTAAAGATAAAACAAAGCATTAACCCCTTCATTTTTTACCGAATTTATCATTTATTAGGAGCTTTTCATGGCTAACGAACGTACTTTATCTATCATCAAACCTGACGCAGTTGCTGGCAACCACATTGGTGCTATCTACAGTCGTTTTGAGCAAGCGGGTCTAAAAATCGTTGCAGCTAAAATGATGCAACTTGATGATGAAAAAGCAGGCGGTTTCTACGCTGAGCACGCTGAGCGTCCATTTTACAATGATCTAAAATCGTTCATGATGTCAGGTCCAGTACTAGTATCAGTACTAGAAGGCGAAAACGCTATCGCTCAACATCGCGAAATCATGGGCGCTACTAACCCAAAAGACGCTGCTGAAGGCACTATCCGTGCAGACTTCGCTAGCAGCATCGATGAAAACGCAGTACATGGTTCAGATTCTGCAGAATCAGCAGCACGTGAAATCAGCTACTTCTTCAGCGATGATGAAGTATGTGCACGTACGCGCTAATAGCAGCGATTATTAATGTCAGCTAATATTTAGCATATTGATTGTTAATAATTGTTTTTGCAAGACGGCTTATATCTTATGGGTATAGGCCGTTTTAATTAATTGCTCATGTGCAGCTTCGACTATATCTCCAACTTCGACTATAATAGAGCAAGCTGAATTGAAATCAGTCATGATTTGCCTCATTATCTTATATTAGTCAGCATTATCAATCCTTTGTCAGCATTGTTTTACTGGATTTTTGCCAGCCATTTGGTAAAACTGATTGTCCAAAAATATACGCTCACAAAGGATTGCTCATGCATTCATGCCATATCTATGTACGGCAAAGCTCATATCAATAATTGCACCGCTTATCTAAGCTCATGCAAAAAGGTTACCTATTATGTCCACTGTTCAAGCTCCTACTCAACACGTACCTGCCAAACTTACTGATAGCATTAAGCTGGTAGACGAAGCGCACGCAAAGACCAATCTACTTGGCATGACGCAAGCGCAACTGGCTGACTACTTCAAAAGTATCGGCGAAAAACCGTTCCGTGCCACGCAGGTGGTGAGATGGATATATCAGCAAGGCGTGACGGATTTTGAGCAAATGACTAACTTGAGCAAATCATTGCGTGATAAATTGTCGCTCAATGCTTGTGTGGTGCCGCCAAAAGTGATTCATCGTCAATATAGCGATGATGGTACACGTAAGTGGGTGTTTGAAGTTACTGGTGGCTCATTGGTTGAGACCGTTCTTATTCCTGCAGATGACAGCAAATTGAACGGTCGTAAGACATTATGTGTGTCTTCACAAGTCGGCTGTGCGCTGGACTGTAGTTTTTGTAGTACCGGCAAGCAAGGGTTTGAGCGTGACTTAACTGCTGCTGAGATTATCGGTCAGTTGTGGGTGGCCAATGCGTCTTATATGACTGACGAAAATGACAGCTTAGAAAACGTCGATCATAGCCTATGGGAAAATAACGTCACCAACGTTGTGATGATGGGTATGGGCGAACCGCTATTGAATTATAAACCAGTGGTTGGCTCAATGGAGCTGATGCTCAGCGATCATGCTTACGGTTTGTCAAAGCGTCGCGTCACATTATCGACCTCAGGCGTCGTACCTAAGATGTATCAGCTGGCGCAAGATATCGACGTGGCATTGGCCATTTCATTACATGCACCCAACGATGAGCTACGTAATGAGTTGGTGCCGATTAATAAAAAATATCCGTTAGAAGAGCTGATCGCTGCGGCAAAAAACTATGTGTTTGACGTTAATCCGCGTCACAAAAAACATGTCACGATTGAGTATGTGATGCTTGATGGCGTCAATGACAGCAATGAGCATGCTCACCAGTTGGTTGCGTTATTGGAAGGGCTACCAAGTAAGATTAACCTTATTCCGTTCAATCCGTTCCCGCATGCAAACTATGACAAATCAAGCAACAATCGTATTCATGCGTTTAGCAACATATTGAGCGAAGCAGGTTTTGTTTGTACCATTCGTCAAACCCGCGGTGATGACATTGATGCGGCCTGTGGCCAATTGGTTGGGCAAGTGGCGGATCGTACTAGACGCTCAGCCGCATGGCAGCAAAGCATCAAAGACCGTGAAAACGTTTAGGGGATTCATCAGAAGATAGCCTTAATATCTGATTTGGTATGGATTTTTAACTCTCTTTTATCTGTCGCAACGGTAATGAAAATGTATCAATAACGGTCAAGGTGGAATAAGGGCGCAATTAGTCACAACTAAATTGTACTTATAGGGGTTAAATCTATTAAACTGATGCCTCGAGGATCGAACGCATTGAATCACAGTTTTATGATGGCGGCTATGATGACTTCTAAAAATTCTTGTCAGTTCAAATATCAAAAAACATTTTTTAATCGTCACAAGCGAGCAGATGCATCGACTGACCGAGCCATGATGTCAAAGCCGGTTATCTTAGTGGCAACAATTGCTGGACTGCTGCTGAGCGGTTGTCAAACCACAACGTCTAATGATTTGACTAGCAGCACGCCTTATCAGACATCGACTCGGCCCAGTGATGATCGCAACTTGGATCAGCAAGAGATTGCTCGTGTACGTACGTCACTTGCGGCTCAATATATCCGCAAAAATGAGCTTGATACGGCGCAGCGTCAGCTTGAAAAAGCCTTTGCTGCCGATAGCCGTTACGCGCCAGCCTATGATATGATGGGTGTTTTGCTGCAACAAGAAGGCAGCCGCATCAATCTTGCAAAGGCCGATGAGTACTTTAAAAAAGCCATCGCACTCGATAAAGAGTTTGTGCAAGCACACAATAATTATGGTGTTTATTTATCACAGACAAAACGTTATCGTGAGGCGGCAGAGCAGTTCGAGATTGCAGGGGCGTCGCTTGGCTATGAAGGCCGTATCGGTGCGTTAGAGAATCTCGGGCGTACTTATCTTCAGCTAAAGGACAATAGCGCCGCTGCCAAAGCATTTTTGCGGGCACTCGATGGCAATCGCAGTAGCATTATCGCCCATATCGAATTGGTCGATTTGTTGCTAGAGCAGCAGCGTGTGCCGCAAGCCCAGCGGCTATATGATGAGACGTTGATGCTAGTGCAAGGGCAGGGTATAAGCCCGCGTTTGCTGTTACAAGGTATCAAGCTTGCTGCAGCGCAAAACAACATAACAACACGCCAGCAATTGGCACACAACCTTTTATCCGCTTATCCACTCAGTGATGAAGCGAAACAACTTAAGACTTGGCTGAATAATCCAGAGGCACCATGGAAATGACCACCCCATCATCGAATACTCAATCTAACGCTCAGGGATCATTTGGTGCCGTGTTGCAGCAAGCCCGTAAACATAAGAAAGTGAGCTTAGAGGAGGTAGCAGCCGAGCTGTTTATCCTCAAGCGTCATCTAGAAGCCTTAGAGACCGAAAACTTTACTGAGTTGCCGCAAGCTGCCTTTGCTCGCGGTTTTGCGATTAACTACGCCAAATACTTGGGTCTTGATTCTGCAAAAATCGCTAGCAGTTTTGATACCGCTTATCCCAAAGAGCTCAAGGCTAAATCGATTAATAATACCAATACGCCACTGCGTCCAATGGGCACTTTGCAGCGTGACACGCACAATCGCATTCGTTTTAACCCGCTACTGATTTTAGGGGTTATCGGGCTTATTATCTTGGCCGTATTTTTATTCCGTATGGTGAGTAATGCCAGTCAAGAAAATAACGCGGAGCCAGTGTCTACGGTTGAGGACATATCCGCTATCGAGCAAGCTCAAGGGGCGGCCATTAATATCGATAACGATACCAATGGCGTTGGTGCCTCTGGCTCTGCATTGAACCTAGGAGATGCTGGTACTGCGTTCTTGAATATGAAGCTGACAGCCGATGCAGTGGTTAGTATCACTGATGCGTCTGGTAACAGTTTGATAAGTGGTGCTCAGACCGCTGGTGATTACGATTTATCAGGGACGCCGCCGTTCAATGTGCAAATTGACAATATCGACAACGTCAGTTTGATGCTTAATCAGCAAGCCGTCGCGTTAGAGACTTACGCCACAGATAAGCAAGCGACTTTTGAGTTAACCCCATAATGTTAGCCTGACGTGAGTTGCCAATTTTAATGGCAAGTTTCAGTCGCTAACCTATGTGGTTTTTAGTACAGCGATGCTATTTATACACTGTTGATACGCTGATTTTCGTGCATTACCCTGTGTTTTTTTATTTTTGTTTGAAGGATTTATGTATGTCAATGCCATCGCCTATTAATCGTCGTTTGACCAAAAAAATATATGTCGGTGATGTCGCGGTTGGTGGTGATGCGCCAATCAGCGTCCAAAGTATGACCAACACAGATACTTGCGACGTGGCAGCGACGGTGGCTCAGATTGAGCGCTGCGTTGAAGCTGGTGCTGATCTGATGCGGGTCTCTACACCGACGATGGATACGGTCAAGGCCTTCGGTGAGATTCGCAAGCTTGTGAGCGTACCTCTGATTGCAGATGTGCATTTCGATCATAAAATTGCATTGGCCGTTGCCGAAGCCGGTGCCGACTGTCTGCGCATCAACCCGGGTAACATCGGTAGCGATGCCAAAGTACGTGAAGTGGTCGCTTGTGCCAAATATCACAATATTCCCATTCGTATTGGCGTCAACGCAGGCTCTCTAGAAAAAGACATTCAGCGTAAGTATACCGAGCCGACCGGCGAGGCAATGCTTGAATCAGCGATGCGTCACATTGACATTTTAGAACGTCTCAATTTTGATCAGTACAAAGTGTCTGTTAAAGCCAGTAATGTGTTCTTGACATTGGATGCGTATCGTCTGATCTCTGCGCAAATTGACAACCCATTACATTTGGGTGTGACCGAAGCGGGTGTATACCGTACTGGTGCGGTCAAATCTGCCATTGCCCTTGGTGGTCTTTTGCTTGATGGTATTGGCGATACCATTCGTATCTCACTGGCAGCAGAGCCTGAAGAAGAGATTAAGATTGGTTTTGATATTTTAAAATCGCTGAATATTCGCTCTAATGGCGTAAACTTCATTGCTTGTCCAAGCTGCTCACGTCAAGAGTTTGACGTCATTAGAGTTATGACAGCATTAGAGTCACGTTTAGAAGACATTCGTGAACCGATGAATCTGTCTGTGATTGGTTGCAAGGTAAATGGCCCAGGAGAGGCAAAAGAGGCAGATATCGGTATCGTTGGCGCGGCTCCGCGTTCATTGGTATACCATATGGGCCAAAAAAGCCACCTAATCGATACCGACAATTTGGTCGACGAGATAGAAAGTATGGTACGCGCCCATGCAGAAGACCTGGCTAAAAAGCGAGAGAATGAGATCATTCGCGTTAGATAAGCCAGATGCTCACTCATATATAGACAATAAAGATAAAAATATCTGTTAAATTTTAAGGACATAACCGTACCATGATCAAAGCTATTAAAGGGTTCAATGATATTTTGCCTAACCAATCAGCAAAATGGCTGCATCTAGAAGCAATATTGGCTGATGTACTGGGTAGATACGGTTATGAGCATATTCGTTTGCCTATCGTTGAGCAGACGGATTTATTTGCACGTGCGATTGGCGGTGCAACTGATATCGTCGAAAAAGAGATGTATAGCTTTACTGACAAATCAGATCCACCAACGCCATTGGCATTACGTCCTGAAGGGACGGCAGGGGCGGTACGTGCGGTCATCGAGCATAATTTGCTACGTGGCGATACGCCAAAATTATGGTACATCGGTCCTATGTTCCGTTACGAGCGTCCGCAAAAAGGCCGCTATCGTCAGTTTCATCAGTTGGGTGTGGAGAGCTTTGGTAGTGCGCTACCAGACGCTGATGCTGAGCTGATTGCGATGACGCACCTCATGTGGCAAGAGTTAGGCTTGAGCGATGAGATGCATCTGCAATTAAATAGCTTGGGTGAGCTGGATGAGCGCCATGCATATCGCCAAGCCTTGGTTGAGTATTTGACAGATAAAAAAGACCAGTTGGATGAAGACAGTCAACGCCGTCTGACCACCAATCCGCTACGTATCTTAGACAGTAAAGAAGCAAGCACCCAAGCCTTATTAGTTGACGCGCCAAAACTGGCTGAATTTTTGGGTGAAGAGAGCGTGGCGCACTTTGAGCAAGTACAGTCCTATCTAACAGCGCTTGGTATTACTTTTGAGATCAACCCGCATTTGGTACGTGGTCTAGACTATTATAATAAAACGGTTTTTGAGTGGGTGACTGATAAGCTTGGTAGCCAAGCGACCGTTTGTGCGGGTGGTCGCTATGACGGCTTGATCGGACAACTAAAGTCTATTGGCAAAAATGACGATCAGTCAGACAAAAAGCCTGTAAAATCTGAGCCTGCTGTTGGCTTTGCGATGGGTCTTGAGCGTTTATTACTATTGATGGAAGTGGTGGCACCGATTGATGATGTCCCTGCTTGTGATGTGTTTGTTGTCGCTCATCCAGAGGTATACAGTGCAGGTGTTGGTTACGCGCAAAATTTACGCTATAGTCGCCCAGATGTGCGAGTAAAAATGGCGAGCGCCACCAGTTTAAAAGCACAAATGAAAAAAGCGGATAAATCCGGTGCTGCATTGACCATCATCATCGCTCAGCAAGAGATTGATGATAATACGATCAGCATTAAAGACATGCAAACAGGTGAGCAAAAAACGGTTGCACAAGACTGGCTGTCTAATAAAGACAACTTTTTAGGTCAGTAATCGGTTTAGGCTTTCGCATCCGCACCTCAATGTAAATTTATCAGGTAAACACATATGGCTTTGACCCCTAATTCGCCGAATGCAGACAACTCCATGCAAGCGTTAAAACAGTATGGCAGTTATATTCTTACTGCTATTTTGGTGGCACTGGCCGCCTATTTTGGTTGGACTTACTGGCAAAACAATCATGCAAGAGTAGATACGGTTGCCGCCGATCAGTATGCAGACATTCAGCGATTGAATGAAGAGGTCAATTTGGCTTCACAAAACCCAGATTTAGAAGCAGAAGCCCAAGCGTCTTTAAAACAAAGCCGTGGCCAATTGGACAAAGATATCGACGCTTTGGTCAGTACCCATGGTGAGTCAATCTATGCCTGGCAAGCACTGATGATTAAAGCCCGTCAGCAAGTAGACAGTGATGATTTTACTGCTGCTACTGAGACATTCAAGAAAGCCTTGGCCATTGATTTGGGTGATGCCGGATTAGAAGCGATTACCCGTTTACGTTATGCCAAAACGCTATTGGCCACAGGTGATGCAGATGCGGCATTAGCAGAAGCTAAAAATGATATGCCAAGCTCATTTGAAGCCAGTCAACAAGAGCTACTAGGTGATATTTACCTAGTACAAGACAATAAAGACTCAGCCATCAAATCTTATAACAATGCGTGGAAGCTACTAAGCAGCCGTCAAGAAACGCGTGCAGTACTGGCATTGAAGATGGAAAGTTTGGGTCTGTCTCCTGAACCCATTGCTGAGCAAACCGCCCTTATTCAAGAGTCCGCTGCTATTGAACAGCCACTAGTGGTAGACAGCTCAGAAAGCACTACTAACGAAGGCGCTCAGTAAGTCAGTAGAATAGTATTGAGCATTGGTAATCATTTAACGTTTTTTGCCTATGACCCAATGATGACTGATTTGCTATCGGCCCATTCATCAATTAATAATAATTTATTTGTAGTGAGAACATATAATGACTCAATCTATTCGCTCTAACAACATGCTCAATATGAAAACCATTAAAACCACTGCTATGCATGTCGCGGTACTGGCTGTCATGAGTACGGCAGTCATTGGGTGTACCCGAGGCATTAAGCCAGTGGTCAACGATCCGGTCAAATTGGTACAAATCGCTCAACCGATCAGCGTGTTACAGCCAGTTTTTAGCACTGATGTTGGCAATAAAAAAGCCAGTAAAAAAGACCCATTGAACTTGCAAGTGGGTTATGCCAATGGTCAAATCGTGACAGCATCGCGTGGCGGTAAGCTAACAGGATTTAATGCCACAGGCGAGCGTGTATGGTCTATCAATGTTGACGAGCAAATCACAGGCGGTGTCGCTGTGGATGCACTCAGTCAAACGGCAGTGGTCAGTACTCGCAGTGGTAAAATACTGGCATTTGATAGTGCCACTGGTGTAAAACGCTGGCAGCACCAGTTATCAGGTTCTGTATTAACACCTGCACTGATCGCCAATAACCGTGTGGTACTGTCTGCAAATGATGGTTTTTTACATGGTCTATCACTGCAAACAGGGCAGTCGGTATGGCAGTTTGCGACCCAGCTCCCTACCATCAGTGTGCGCGGCAGTGCTGCTCCCACTTTACTAGACAACCAAACGGCTTTATTGGCGACGGCTGATGGCCGATTGCATGCAATTACCATTGATAATGGTCTGCCGCAGTGGTCAAGACGTGTTGGCATTGGTACTGGTAGCAGTGAAGTTGAGCGCATGAGCGATGTGGATGGTATGCCTATCGTTGACAAGAACCAGCTGTTTGCAATCAGCTACAGCGGCCAGTTGCTAGGAATAGATCTAGCATCGCGTCAAGTGATGTTCGTTAATGAATTGGCTAGCCTAAACGCCTTGGCAGTGAACCCAAAGCAAGTGATTGCTACGAGCTTAGAGGGTAAAGTCATTGCTTATGATCGTACTAGTGGCGAGACCTTATGGGAAAGCGAAGCACTGGCTTATCGTGATCTGACCAACCCTGTTATGATTGGCAACTACATTGCCGTTGGCGATCTAGATGGTGTGATACATTTATTTGATCCTGCCACTGGTAACATCGTTAGCCGTGTCGAGACAAAAGGGGCGTTGACCAGCTTGCAAGTACAAGGTAGCCGTTTGATGACTCAGAGTACATCAGGGCAAGTCGCTATCTGGCAACTGACGCGCTAATAAATGAGCAAGTAAGACCTTGAATAGATACAATCAAAATATGACCACTGATGGGTTATTTTGATAAAATTATTAAGTGCTGATACTTCTTATCGCTTTTTGTGACACAAACGCTGCTTAGTCAGCGTTTAGTGCCTTGTGTAAACTGCTTGTTTAACGACAGGCTTTCGCGTACTCTATGCGACCGATACGCCATAGGCGTTATCCATATATACTAAATTCAGCCGGTTTTTTAATTGTACAATAGCTGGCTATTGTTTCATCATTTTTTAATTTTCGGCCAAATATAACGCATCCATACTATTGTTGAACAACTGGTATAAGAATTGCTGTATTGTCCGTCATTATGCCTTTCACTGAGAGTAACCCATGAGTATCAAGCCTGTCGTCGCCCTAATTGGTCGTCCAAACGTCGGTAAATCTACCCTATTTAATCAGTTCACAAAAAGTCGGCAGGCATTGGTTGCTGATCTTTCAGGATTGACTCGTGACCGTCAATACGGTGATGCTACCTATGAAGATAAATCTTTTATTGTGGTAGATACTGGTGGTATTGGCGAAGCCGATGATGGCCAGGGTAATATTGATGATTATATGTCTGAGCAATCACATACCGCCATTCATGAAGCAGATATCATTGTATTTGTGGTTGATGCACGTGCTGGTATGATCGGCGCAGATGCCGAGATTGGCAAATTCTTGCATACCTTAGGTAAGCCTGTTTATGTGGTTGCCAATAAAGTCGATGGCGTCCATGACTCTGCGCCTGCAGAGTTCTATGCATTAGGATTGGGCGAACCGTATCCTATGGCTGCCAGCCATGGTCGCGGTGTGGGCAATCTGCTTGAAGTGTTGACCGCTGACATGCCTGAGCAACTGAACGTGGTAGAGCCAGCAGGCTTGAAACTTGCCATTATCGGTCGTCCAAACGTGGGTAAATCGACGCTCGTCAACCGTCTGTTGGGTGAAGATCGAGTCGTGGTATTCGATATGCCTGGTACGACACGTGACAGTATTTATATTCCTTATAAACGTGAAGGCAAAGACTACGTGTTGATTGATACCGCTGGTGTACGTCGCCGCGGTAAGATTGACGAAAAAGTAGAAAAGTTCTCAGTTATTAAAACCTTGCAGGCGATTGAAGATTCTAACGTCACCGTTATTGTTATCGATGCTCATGAAGGGATTGTCGATCAAGATTTGCACATGATTGGTTATGCCCTCGATGCAGGCCGTGCTCTAGTCGTTGCCATTAATAAGTGGGATGGTCTCACTCAAGATCAAAGAGACTATATTAAGATCGAAATGGATCGCCGTTTTAACTTTATTCCTTATGTAAAAATTCATCTGATATCGGCGCTGCATGGCACTGGTGTGGGCAATCTATATCCGTCTATCTTACGTGCTTACAAGTCTTCAATGTTTGAAGTATCGACCAATCGTTTGACTCAGATATTGCAAGATGCTGTCACAGCGAATCCACCGCCAACAGTGGCTGGTCGCCGTATCAAACTGCGTTACGCCCATATTGGTGGTCACAACCCACCGGTGATCGTGATTCATGGTAACCAAACCAGCTCGCTTCCTAAGAGCTATCAGCGTTATCTAGAAAACCAATTCCGCCAAGTGTTTAAGCTTGAAGGCACACCGCTTAACGTGATTCTCAAGCAGAATGACAATCCATATGCCAACAAGAGCGACACACCAACCAAAGCGAAGGCACAGCAACTGCGTCAGCGTGAACGTAACCGTACGCAAAAATTCACAACGAAAGACAAAAAGCCTCGTTAATTGTACAATTGACTGATGGATAATCTGTTTTACCGTGCTATTGAGTACGGTAAGACATACCCAAAATAGGGCTAAGTAACGCTGCAATTCTCATGCTGTCACTGAAATCAAAAATCAGTCGCAAAACGCCTAAATGTTTTTCTTATCACGCCTTCAAAATACCTGTACTATAAGTGAAAATTACCTCAAACCAGTAGAGTGATATGAACAGCCGTTCGTCTCAAACCATGCCCGTGCTTATTTGGCGCTCTGTCGTACAAGCTTTAGTTGTGGCTGTGTTGGCAGGTGTCTTACTGTCTTTTGTTTATGGCTTGGTACATCACTATCAAGATGAGCAGCGACATATCCAGCAATTAGCGGCGCTACTGACAACCAGTGCCTCAACTGTCGATGGTGCAAATGTGGTGGCTGAACAAGTAAATATTTTGTTAGAGAATGAGCCAACGATTCAAAGTATCGCTTTTTATTCAACCGCTCAGCCTATCAATGAGGTCAGTCCCTTACTCGATGACTGGAAAAATGCATTGTTTGCTGACACTGTCAGCTTTAACTACCCAGTGGTCAGTAAGTATATCGGCAACGCAGAGTCTAAACGTTCAGGCTCTCATCAACGACTAGAGACGGCTTTATTAGAACACAAGAGTGAGAGTACCGAAAAGACTGCATCAATCACTGATAGCACTGAAAACAGTACATTGATTGGTTATATCAACATCACGATAGATGTAAAAATACTACGGATGCACTGGTTTCGTAGCATCCTAGGGTTATGGCTGATAACCGTTACTTTGACAGTGCTCTTTGCACTATATATCTTCAGAAAACTTAACTGGCCTATCAGAGACATCGAAGCATTGGTCGCTGTCTGTAATACGGTAACAAAAAATCCAGAATTGGAACAATTACCCGTTATTCCGCAGCGTTTCAACTTTCAAGAAATGGTACAAATAAAACAAGCGTTGGTAGTGCTATTCAATCGACTACAAGACACCAAGCAAGGCTATGAAGCCCTTGCTGCCTTTGAGCAGCAATTGCACAATAAGGATGTGTCGCTTGATGTACAGCTGCACAACTTTCAAAGCATGATATCTCATGAATTAAAAACATCATTAAATGCAATTGTGGGTGGTTTGCAGTTATTAGATGATGATACCTTAAGCAACGAGCAAAAAGACGCGGTTGAAATCATCAGCAATGGCAGTGACAAACTGGTGCTATCACTGGATCATATTATCCAACTGAACCAAATTCAAAAAGGTCAAATAAGACTGCATACAAACGAGTTCAATCCACTACAACTGATTGCAGATCTTTTGGCGATATTTGAACCCATTGCCAATCAAAAAGGACTGCGACTGGTCAGTAACATTCATCATATAGACTACAGTCTGTATGGCGACTCAGGAAAAATCGAACAAGTTTTGTCTCTATTACTCAGTAATGCCATTAAGTTTACGCCAGCGGGGGACGTCACGATTACCTCGCAACTGACCCATTTTAGTAAGAGCAATCGTTGGCAGATCAGTGTCAAAGATACAGGCATTGGTATTGATAGTGAGCATATAGATGATATCTTCAATCCGTTCTTTCAGGTAGATTCATCACAAACTCGGCAGTATGAAGGGTCGGGTGTTGGGCTGCCTATCGTCAAGCAAATGACACAGCTTATGGGCGCTAGTATTGAGGTCGAGAGTATGTTGGGCATAGGCACTCAGTTTACGTTGACCATCGCCATGCCGAACCAACAGCAGTCTAGGCAGCAGCGTCTACTGACAGGTTTGAACATTATTTGTTTTTATCATCAAGAAATAGGATCGCTGGCAAGCGAGTTAGAATCTTTGGGGGCGACTGTTATCTGTCATCAGAATCCTCAACGGGTCATCGATGAGATGAGTAATAGCAAAATTGAGATGGTGATGTTCGCTGAGGATATTTTTCCAGATAAAGCGGAATTATTAGCCAAGCGTATTCGTGAATATGAACGTACCGAAAGTGACAAACGTGCCTTACTGATATATTGGTATCCGCAGCATCGAGTGCGTTATATGGACAGCTTTGAATACGGCTTAAAAGCGGCTGGTATTGATTACTGCCATAGCGCTGCTTATAAAGGCAAAGCCTTAGGTGATTTACTCAAGCGCTGGCTGGTATGGACATAATATCTGGTTCAAAAAATCTCATTAAATGAGGCGTTCTTGTATCGTCTGTACGCGTTAGATATCTTTATAGGGACTTTTATCTTAGACGCTGTTTAACGCTTGATTATCAATAAAAAAGACGCCTCAAATGAGGCGTCTTTTTGGCTTTATGATAAGCATCATGGACAGATAAACGACCTTTTAGAACAGGTTTTTTGCCCAGCGTACGACGCGTTGCCAAGTACGGCTCATAAATCCAGACTCTTCAACGTCGCTAGTTGCCACGATAGGAACAGAGGCAACTGCTTTACCATCGATAACGGCCATCATTTTGCCAATTTCTTGGCCTTTTTTGATGGGTGCTTCTAAGCTTTCAGGAATATCAACCACTGTCGTGATTTTATTCTTTTGCGTTTTGCTGGTCAAAATCTGTAAATTGTCACCAATAGCCAGCTCAACTTCATCCGCTTCCCCGAACCATACTGGGATTTTGCTAACAAATTGTCCAGCAGGTGCTTTAGTAACGGTAGTGAAGTGGCCAAAGCCCCAGTTCAATAATTCACGTGATTGATCAGCGCGTGCTTGCTGACTCTTGGTACCCATGATCACAGAAATCAGGCGCATGCCTTCGCGGTTACTAGAGGCGACCAAGCAATAACCTGCCGCATCGGTATGGCCAGTTTTTAGGCCATCGACAGTTGGATCAGTAATGAGCAAGGCGTTACGGTTACCTTGAGTAATACCGTTATAGGTAAACTCTTTTTCTGAATAGATACTGTAATAGTCGCCGCTATTTTTGATAATAGAGCGTGCCAGTTTGGCCAAATCCAAAGCAGAAGCCAAATGACCTTCATCAGGCATACCGGTCGCATTGACAAAATGAGAGTTCTCCATGCCAATCTTTTCTGCTTGTTCATTCATCAAGATAGCAAATGATGCTTCGCTACCAGCGATATGCTCAGCCATCGCTTTTGACGCGTCATTACCTGATTGAATGATAATACCGCGTAACATATCAATCACGCTGGCAGTTTTATTGACTGGCACATACATACAAGACTGGCTGCTACTGCCACGACACCAAGCGTTGGCACTCATCAGTACTTGCTCATCTTCTTTGAGATCACCTGATGCTAGGCGCTGCTCAATGATATAACTGGTCATCATTTTGGTTAGGGACGCTGGCGGTAGCGACTCGTTGGCGTTTTTCTGTGCCAAAATCTCACCAGTATTATAGTCCATCAATACATAGGCAGTATTATCCATCTCAGGTGGCTGTATGGCTGCGTTTGCCATCACTGCACTCATCGAGATACTTACACCAACTACCAGCTGTACTAGCTGATTTTTTACACGCTTTACTGTCATATATCATTACACCGCATCATGGAACCAAATGTATCTATCGCTTGTGCTCAATACCAATCTTCATACATTATTTTAAGCAGCATGTCTTAAACATCATGTCTAAAATAATGTATTAATGAAAACAGGGATGACTGTACGATAGACATAAAATTAACGCCTTATCTTAGCAAAATGCCAACCGATGGGGAATCGATAAATGCAAAAATAAGGCAGGATAAAAAAGAAAAGTGACGATCTATCAAGTGTTTGCTCTCATCTAAATATATGAGCTCTGATAAGAACGAATACTACACACACAAAAAAGCCTGCTGTAATGTTTATCAATGACAAACAGAATTACAGCAAGCTTTTTTCTTGTATCAATCAAAATAACAAGCGCCTCTTATTATTCTGATGAACACTTATTTAACCGCTCTAGCCAATACGATTATTTGTTTATTATCGTGGATTTGGACAACATGTATTCGGCCAAAGGTTCCGACAAACGCGTTTATGGATCATACTCTTGCGACTACAGTCATAGTGTTGACCAATCAACCAAGAAAAGAGGAAAAAAAGGGCACAAGTTAGAGTTAATAGTAAAAAATAGAACTAAAACATTTTAATGAGCGAAACCACAAATATAGAGGTCACTCAGAACTTATTACTATTCAGAAAAGGTTACTAGTAATCAGCGTTCGCCAAATCTTCACATAGTGCCTTATTGTCTTGCTTTGAGAAGCCCATAGTCCAGCTACGAATACCTTGTAGTATTTGGCGGTAATCTTGCTGTGTAGACAGGTATTGAATAGCTGCTTTAGGGTCTTCTAAAGAAGGCATTAGCTCATGCAGTTGTACCGTGTACGACTTATAAAACCGCTGTTTTTGCTTACCATTAAGCATCGGTGGGCATATCTCTGATAATACCTGCATGACGGCAATTTCATGTTTGGTAATATTGATACCAGACATATCCAGCGGAATAGTGGTCGCAGGATTATTTGCAGCATGAGATGCTTGAGCCAACATGGCAACAGACGTTATCAGTCCTGCAATCCCAATTTTCGAGGCAGTATTTGCTATCACAGAAGCTATAGATAATATCGATTGATTCTTCATTCAGGATGACACTCGCTTATCATTATTTGATGGTCATATGTTAATGGGTAAAAAAACAAAAGTCACATAAAATATTGATTTATGTGTAGATATCTTGTGAGCCAAGGGCATTTTTTAGAAACATATCAGTAGCATATACCAAGGAAGTTACGCCAATATAAGCGCATCGGTTTGTATTGTGCTTCGCGGTTGCTTATTGTAATCTGATGCCCTAGCATCAGTACCATAACAAAAAAATGTTCATCTGATATAACATATTGAGCCAACATGAAATTCTTAATTAGCAATGACGATGGGGTGTATGCACCAGGGCTGATGGCACTGTCGCAGGCGCTATCTGCCATCGGAGAGGTTGTGGTCGTGGCCCCAAATGATGAGCAAAGTGGCTATGCAAGTGCGTTAAGTGTCGCTAGGCCCTTGCACACCCATCGATTGCCTTCTGGTTTTATAGCGGTGAATGGCTCGCCAGCAGATTGTGTGCATTTGGCGCTGCATGAGCTGTACCGTGACACGCACTTTGATTGTGTGATTACTGGTATCAACTCAGGGGCTAATTTGGGTCAGGATGTGATGTTTTCGGGTACTTTTGGTGCAGCATTGACCGCGCAGCTCTTTGGCATACCTGCCATTGCCACCTCGTTAGTTGGTGGCGGTGTCAAAAGCGGTGGGCAGGAGTCAGCGAGTGATTATCAAATAGCGGCACATGAGATCGTGAAACTATTGAGCAATACGCCAATATTGAATATTCTCAAAAATTTGCCCTATCATGTATTAAACGTTAATATTCCTGATGTGAACAGTAGCAGTGATATCAAAGGTCAAAAAATCACCTCATTGGGGCATAAGCAGATCGCACAGCCTGTCCGTCATATGATTGACCCCCGCGGACGCGATGCATACTGGCTGTCTCTGCGTAAAGGCAAAAGTGACGCTCCATTACGCGAGCTAGCTGAGGCGTCTGGAGCACATGAAGTATCTGGGGCAAATAAAGGAATGCTCGAACATGAATGTTTGTCATCAGCGCAAGAGATGACGGATGATCAGGCAGTGGCTTTGGGTTATATCAGTCTCTCCCCAGTGCGACTGCATCATACCCCAGCCGACGCATTGTCCAAGCTCTCAGAGTTAGAATGGTAGGCTCAGCACGAGACAATCAACAAAAATATGAACGATGCCAATGAAAAATACGGTTTTTACTGTATGATTTATCAATCAGCTCAACCAGAGTGTAAAGCATCATGAAGATATCGCGCATTGAAGATGTCGAAAAGCTTTTAAGTGACCATTGATTGAATGGAAGAAATATCCTAGTAATACCACAATAGATAAGCGACACAAAGAATAGGAACCTTGTATGAAAAACATCATGACTGGATCACGTTTTGCAAAAGCGGCGTTGATCGGCACTATGGCAGTGGCGACGTTGACAGTGGTTGGCTGTGCAACCAAACCAACTTATCAATCAGCCAACCAAGCAGGTCCTAAAATCATCACCAACGCGCAAGGCGTTCCTAACTACCACCGTGTTCAGCGCGGCGATACGGTCAGTCAGATTGCGGCACGCTATCGTCTTAACTATCGCCAAATCGGTGCGATGAATGGCCTAGATAGTAAATATACGATCTATAGTGGTCAATGGCTCAAACTGTGGCAGGGCAACGCTGTACCAGCCTCGAATAATAACAGCTACAGTGCACCAGCACAGTCGCAAACGACTTATACACCGCCTGTGACACAGACGCCAACGCCAGTATATGAAGTGACGGCCAATGCAACCTCAGGTTATGAGTATCCTAGTAGCAACCAAGTGACTCGCAACTTCGATGCCGCTGCTGGCAATATGGGCATATGGTTTGCTGGGAACATGGGTGACCCAGTACTGGCCAGCCAATCAGGAACGGTGCTTTATTCAGGCAATGGCCTCACAGAATACGGCAATTTGATCATGATTCGCCACAGTGATAACTACATCACAGCCTACGCGCACAACAGTCAGCTACTGGTCAAAGAGGGCGACGCGGTACAGCGTGGCCAGCGTATTGCCAATATGGGCAGCAGTGGTCAGACCAATCAAGTGGGCCTAGAGTTTCAAGTTCGCTTAAATGGCAATCCAATTGACCCACGTGCGGTACTTGGACGTTAATGTTGAGGTAGGGTCGCTGATGGCTTGGCGACCTTAAGCCATTTTATTTACTCATGTTTGAGACTTTTTATGAAACTTAAAAAACAATACCTCACCTTTATGCCAGCATTAGTCATGGTTGGGTGTACAAGCCAGCAGGCGATGCAGAGTAAGCCTATTCGTCAAGGCAGCGTCGAGATTACTCAGACCCAAACCATTCAGGTCAAACCAACGCCAGCGCCGGTTGTGAAACCGCAACCAGCACCCAAGCCAAGCTATAACAGTTTTTCTGATTGGAAGTCCGACTTTTCCATGCGTGCGATCTCATCAGGTTATGATACTCAAATTATTCGCCGATTGCTTGATTCAGCCTATCTGAATCAGCAGGTTATCTCGCTAGATTCAGGACAGCCCGAGTTTTCTAAGATGCCATGGGAATATGTTGATTCTGCTGTATCGAGTGGGCGGGTGAGCACAGGTAAGCGTAAGTTTGCAGAGCAGCGTGCATTGTTGTCTCAGCTAGAGTCACAATATGGCGTCGATGCAGAAACCATTGCAGCTATTTGGGGCATGGAGTCATCATATGGCGTGGTAACCGGCAATAGTGATCTGCCAAGTTCGCTTGCCAGTCTCGCCTATGATGGTCGTCGTCAAGAATTTGCTGAAGCTCAGCTATTGGCACTTGCAACCCTACTACAACGCGGTGATGTGTCATGGTCACAGCTTGAGGGGTCTTGGGCAGGCGGTATGGGAGAGACACAGTTTATCCCTGAGACATGGCTCAAGCAAGGCGTTGATGGTGATGGTAATGGACATCGTAACCCATGGGCCACTGGCGATGCACTCGCCTCTACGGCCAACTACCTGAGTAACTCAGGGTGGGTTCGTGGTCTTGCGCCTTTTTATGAGGCAACCGTACCTGCCTCGTTTGACTATTCGACAGTCGGTAGTAAGCAGCCAGCGGCTAGATGGGCTGCGATGGGCGTTGATACCATAGACGATGTGTATCTAGATGCCAATACGCAAATGGAGTTATGGCTGCCAGCTGGTAAAGACGGTCCGGTACTACTGCTCAGTCCAAACTTTGATGTCATCAAGGTTTATAATAATTCATCGAGCTATGCGCTAGGCGTGAGTCTGCTGGGCAAGACCATTGATGGACAAAGTGGCCTAAGAAAGTCATGGCCTCGTTATGAGCGTCCATTATCGACCACCCAAGTCGCCAATTTGCAACGTCGTTTGACCAGTATGGGTTATGATACCAAAGGCGCTGATGGCATCGTCGGTACCAATACTCGCATGGCATTTCAACGCTGGCAGGGAGACAATAATCAGACGCCAGATGGCTTTATCACTCAAAGCAGTGCTTCTTCATTGGCCTCATGGTGAGAGAAGCTGTTGCTGTTAATACGTGGTGTAAGCGCCGTTGTTTTTGACCGCTGATATTTCATGATTACGTTACTTTGTTCTACAAAAAGCACCTTGCCAAGGTGCTTTTTTTGCCTCAGTCTATGGGTAATTTTGCTGTTATCTATTGAGACGATGAGTAGGAAGTACTTAAGCTGAATCTACTGCACTTTTGTCAAAACTTATCAGGACAAGGTTCGTACAAGAAAATTACGACTGTGAGTGCTAGACTCTAAGGCGTACCCTCAGTTCAATCGATAGCTATAGTCAATCCACTATAAAAGAGTTACAGCGTTAACCTCGCTTGAAGTATTACACATACATCTGCACTCGGTTGCCTTGTACCACTTCCAAATCGGATCAACTATATCTAAATATCTAAATGGGTTAAAAATGGCTAAATCTTGCCAAACGGCGTCAAATAGCTGACTAATATCTCGATATTATCTGCGCTATTTTCCTTGGTTGACTGCAATTTATCTCATTTTTATCACCATTTTTAAAATGAGGACACGCCCTAAAAAATGGATTTTTTAAACCACGTTTTTTAACAGCAGTTTTTAAATGATGATTTTTAAATAAAAGTTTTCGAATAACCGTTTTCAAATAATAAATAAATAGAACGATCCAAAGAGTGTGCGATATGATTACCATGGAAGAACTACAAGCGGCGATAAAGCAGCGTATAAATAACTACAACGATACCGACTTTCCACTACAAAATAGAGAGCTACAGACGTGTGACTTATTAGACAGTCGCAACCATGTCTTAGCGAAAGAAATCACCTCGACATTTGATGTACCCAGACAAAATCTATCTGCGATGGATGGCTATGCGATTGCTCAAGGTAGCGAGCTATTGAAAGACAGCACTATCGACATTATCGGAGAGTCTCAGGCTGGCTGTGCCTATATAGGTGAGTTGGTAGCAGGACAAGGTGTCCGTATCTTTACTGGTGCAGTAGTGCCAAACAGCTGTGATACTGTCATTATGCAAGAAAACACCAATTTTTCGGACATAAAAGATACGCTAGATAAATCACAACCTTATGCCATAACGCTATCACAAGCAGCTCAGGTTGATAGCAATATCCGCTCGCAAGGCGAAGAAATTGAGTCTGGCGAAGTTGTCCTAAAGATAGGCAAGCGTATTAACCCTGCCGATATCAGCTTGCTAGCAAATTTAGGTATTAGCCAAGTCCGTATATTTGAGCCGCTGATGGTAGGCGTTCTAGCCACTGGCGATGAGCTTGTGGCGATTGGCAATGAGCTGACCAGCCTAGCACAAATATATAACTCTAATACCCCAACGCTTAAAAGCCTCCTATCCGATTTACCTGTTACCATTCGTGATTACGGGATTGTTCCTGATAACTTAGAGCAGACGACCGCTGCTGTTCGTGATGCCATGCAAGAGTGTGATGTTATTATCTCGACAGCGGGCGTGTCTGTTGGTGATTATGACTTTTTGACCACTGTGATTGAGCAGTTAGGTCAAATCAATCACTATAAAGTGGCGATGAAGCCAGGCAAGCCTTTTGTGTTTGGGGAATTAAACAAAGACATTGATAAGCCAGTGCTGTACTTTGGTCTACCGGGTAATCCCTTATCCACAGTCGTTGGCGCGCTACAGTTTGTGATACCAGCGCTGTGGCAGATGTCAGGCGCGGACCCGTTAGAGCAACCTATGCAACTGAGTATTCAAGCCACACTCACCAATGACATCAGAAAATCAGTAGGTCGTAAAGATTTCCAGCGCGGTGTGCTGTCACAGAATGCAGTAGGCAGTTATGAAGTCGAGAGCTTCACCAGTCAGCAATCTCACAGAATAAAGCAGCTTAGCCGTGCCAATTGTTTTATTGTACTCGATAAAGACAGCGGCAATGTCTCCGCAAATAGTACGGTCACGGTACAACCTTTTCCTTGGTTATATAATTAATTCACAACGTGTTAACTTACTATAAGGTGAGTATCAAACCACTGATAATGACTTCTACAATGGTATGCTAAACGCAAATAATAAAGTAGTGCTTATAGATAGTAAGCAATGCTGACGGTAGTAAAATATGAGTGATAATAACGGCAACATAGGCAGTGCTCAACAGTACTCGCCACTGGAAAACTATGAACCCCTGACGGATGGGTTTTCACGTCGTCTGACTTATCTGCGTCTATCTATCACTGATTTTTGTAATTTTAGCTGTGAATACTGTCTACCAAATGGCTATCAAGGCAAACGACCTGATGACGAATTGAGTGTGCCTGAGATTGCCACATTAATACGCGGCTTTGCCCAAGTAGGGACTAAAAAAGTCAGGATTACTGGTGGTGAGCCTTCTATCCGCCGCGATGTTGTTGAGATTATAAAAACGATTAAGCAAACTGATGGCATCGAGACAGTGGCGATGACCAGTAATGGTTATAAGCTCGGCAAGCATTTAGCCAGTTGGCAAGCCGCAGGACTGGATCAGCTTAATATCAGTATGGATAGCTTTGATGCCGCGACCTTTCATAAGATGACGGGCTTTAATAGTTTGCCGCAGCTGCTCATCGATATGGATACGCTACTAGAAACGACAGATATTAAACTCAAAATAAACGGTGTTTTGATGGCAGAGACGGCTTTTGAAAACCTAATGGATGCCATCGACTATGTAAAAGACAGAAAAGTCACGTATCGTTTTATCGAGTTTATGCAGACCAGTGATAATAGTGACTTGTTTTTTGCCCAGCATGCGCAGTCTGATATCATCACTGACTATCTATTGGATCACGGCTGGCAACCACATGAGCGCGGGAGTAGCGATGGCCCAGCGGTAGAGTACAGTCATCCTGAATATGTAGGCCGTATCGGTATGATCGCGCCTTATGCTGCGCATTTTTGTGATACTTGCAACCGTCTGCGAGTCAGCAGTCAGGGTAAAGTGCATTTATGTTTGTTCGATCAAGGCAATTATGATATTCGCCCGCATCTGCAGCAAAGCGATGTGCAAGGACTGGTAAATACCTTACATGAGTTTATGCCGATCAAGCCTGAGCACCATCATCTGCACGATTCTAACAGTGGCATCATGCACAATCTATCAATCATCGGTGGTTAAGGTATATAACCATTAAGCATGACACACGACATTAAATAGATAGAATGCCAACGACATTTTGAAACATACTATAAAATCATATGTATAAAGGAGTTTTTATGAGCAAGCCCGCTGCGGAATTTATCCCCCTCAATATTGCTATCTTGACCGTATCGGACAGCCGTACGCTAGCACAAGACACCTCAGGACAGTACTTGGCCGATAGTCTAGAAGAAGCAGGCCACCATCTGGCAGACCGTCAGCTGATTACCGATGACATTTATCAAATAAGAGCTGTTATTAGTGGTTGGATTGCGGATCCAAAAGTTCATGCAGTGGTCACGACTGGCGGCACAGGTTTTTTCATTAGAGACAGTATGCCAGAAGCGGTAAAAGTCTTGTTCGATAAGTCTATCGATGGCTTTGGTGAGATGTTCCGTCTCATCTCAAAAGATGAGATTGGTATGTCAACAGTACAGTCGAGAGCAGTGGCTGGCATGGCAAATGGCACGGGCATATTCTGCTTGCCTGGCTCATCAGGTGCGTGCCGTACTGGTTGGGAAAATATCTTAAAAGACCAGTTTGATAGCCGTACACGTCCCTGTAACTTTGTGCCGCATTTTTTGGCACAGAACCCAAGTCACGACTGATATTATCAATGATGACTACCTCAAATCATATTGCTTGCTTGGCAGGTATTGTTATTTTGGCTGGTGGTGCTTCTAAACGCATGGGTACGCCTAAAGCGGCGCTTACGCTGCCGTCAGGCGAGCGCCTGTTAGATTACCATGTCCGTCATGCGCTTGAGCTAACTGTGGCTGATACCAATCTGCCTATTATGATTGCAGACAATGAGCGCGGGTTTGATATTGATGCAGATTTGATGCAAAACCGACCGCACTCAGCAGTTTTTCGTATTTCTGATTATAGTGCTAATGAGAGTGATGAGCAGATCGATACGGCTGGTGCATTGGCCGCTATTGAGTCTGCTATGCAAACATTGTTGAAGGTAAATGGTTCAGCGGCTGGTTCAGCGACCATAGATAACAGCGAGCCATCATGGCTGATGGTCATTAGCTGTGATAGTTTGATACCGGCGACTGACTTGTGGCACGAATTGCAACAGGTGAGTGCTCAAGCCACTGATAAAAGAATAATTTGCTTAACAGATGACAGTCACTTATACCCACTATTAGGACTTTATCAGTTGAGTATTGAGCCTGACTTAAAAGCCTATATTGATAGTGGACAGCGCCGAGTGATGCCGTTTATCAAGTCTATGGTGCAGTCCGTACCCTTTGCAAAGAGCTGGCAGCACTTGACCAATTTTAATACGCCTGAAGATTTTGAACAGGCATGTACGGCTTTAAATAATTTATAAAAGTCTATCGAGAGAAATCATAAATGAATATCAGTAGCCAAGAAAACAACCAGTCTACCTTATCTCATCTAGATAGTGACGGTGATATTACTATGGTTGATGTCAGTAGCAAGACTGCCACGACACGCGAGGCTCACGCTGTCGGGCAAGTGCGTTTTCCAAGCGAGATTTATACCCAAATTAAAGCCGCTGATGGCATGACCAAAAAGGGCAGTATCACCCAGACGGCACATATCGCAGGTATCATGGCGGCCAAGCGTACGCATGACCTCATTCCACTGTGTCATCCATTACCGTTAGATAAAATCGGCTTGAGCTTTGAGTATGACGATGCCAGCCACAGTATTAGTGTGAGCGCGACTGTCAAAGTCACACACAAAACAGGGGTTGAGATGGAAGCGCTAACAGCAGTCAGTGTGGCTTGCTTGACCATTTATGATATGACCAAAGCACTGTCACATGACATTGTTATTGATGGTGTTCATTTGGTCAAAAAGATAGGTGGTAAATCCGATTATCAGCATAAATAACATCATCAGATTTTGTTTGAACACTTAGCCGTATAATAAATATGAACTCGACAGCCTGTAATAAATGGAAGGTTTTATGAATACTACTGATGTTATAGATAATACTGACATAGAAAAAAACAGTGAATCCTTGATGACTATTAATATTCTATACTTCGCCAGTTTAGCTGATGAAGCGGGCTGTCATGAGGAAAAGGTAAGTGTTGACTCATCAATGTCACTTATTGATTTATATACACAATTGAGTCAAACACATCGCTTCAGTCGTCCACAATCAGAGCTGCGAGTGGCGGTGAATGATTATTTCGCTAAGTGGACAGACCCTATTTCTGATGGCGACAGTGTGGTGTTTATCACGCCAGTTGCGGGTGGCTAGAGAGACGTGCATAACTATTCAACAGACCGTAGAATAAACAGAGAAAATACATGACAGATAATGTTCATAGCCATTCGATGACGATCAAGCGTAGTGTGGATGAAGTATATGCAGTCGCTGAACGTGATGGTTTTGCTTTATTAGATGTAGCGATTGATGAGGACAGACTCAAAAAAACGCTCGATGACGATAGCTGCGGCGCATTTGTATGCTTTGAAGGTCGAGTACGCAATCATAATAATGCCACTAGCGTTGATCGTTTGACCTATTATGGCTATGAGGATTTGGCGATTAATCAAGGCCGTGCCATTATAGAAGAAGCCAAAAAACGTTTTGAGATTACGCACGCCATTGCGATACATCGTATTGGCGCGCTAGAAGTGGGTGATGTGGCCATATGGGTGGGCGTTGTTTCTGCCCATCGTTACCCTGCTTTTGATGCATGCCGCTGGATACTAGACACGGTAAAGGCAGATATTCCTGTATGGAAACAAGAGTATTACGAGGATGATTCTTCTAAATGGTTGAGCAATAATGGGTAGGTTAATACTGGCCGCATCTACTGGTCTGCTAGTATTATTAAGCGCCTGTACGCAGGAGAGTAGCACTAATATAGAGTCTGCTGCCAGCTCGTCTGAGGCTACCCAGACGCTACGTATCGCTGCTGCTGCCAATTTGTCTGATGTACTGCCTAGTATTATTGGCAGTTATCAAGCCAATAATACTGTCTCTACTCAAGATATCGATGTCACATATGCCTCATCTGGTAAGCTGTATGCTCAAATCCAAGCTGGCGCGCCTTATGATGTATTTTTATCAGCCAACCAAGAATTTCCTGCCAAGCTTGCGAAAGAGAAAGAGGGTAGTCATTCAAACGAGATAACACACCCTCCGTTTACTTATGCACAAGGTCAATTGGCGCTATACAGTGTTACTAAATCATTAAGTGATTTTAATATAGAATCACTGGCTGATGTTATTACGAATGATGCAAATGCTAAAATAACCATCGCCAATCCTGAGCTGGCTCCTTATGGAGCATCTGCAAAAGCCTATCTGCAGTCACAAAAGATATATGATAAATTAAATGCCGAAAAGCGCTTGATACAGTCAGAAAATATCGGTCAAGCCTTTCAATATGCGCATACTGGTAGCGTGGATTATGGATTTGTGGCGCAGTCTCAGCTCATCGCGATAAAGGCTAAGTCTGAGCAGTTTATTACCTTGCCACCAGAGTCTTATCCAGCTATCTTACAAGATGGTATCGTTTTGAATAATAACCCCTCAGCGCTAGCTTTTACTGACTATTTGCGCTCACCAGCAGGGCAACAGCATTTATTACAAGCAGGCTATCTGTCCATTGAGTAATTCGCTAGATTGCCTCTTATACCTATAGAACGAGCCGTGACATTATATGATAGACCCATCGCTCATGTCAGATATGCTCAGCCCACTTTGGGTCAGTATCAAGCTTGCTAGTGTCACTACCTTATGCTTATTGTTATTTGCTACGCCTATAGCCTATTGGCTAGCTAAGCCAAGTCGTAGACGATCCATCGGACGGCTCAAAATCATACTTATGGGTATCATTGCTATGCCCTTAGTATTACCACCCACCGTAATAGGTTTTTATCTCTTGTTGCTGCTTAGCCCTAGTATGGGTATCGGTAAATGGTTAAGCGAGCATAATATTAGCCCGCTGATTTTTACTTTTGAAGGTCTGGTGGTGGGTTCTATTATCTACTCATTACCTTTTTATATACAGCCAGTGTATGCCCAGTTTTTGCGTATTCCTAAAAGCGTCGTAGAAGTGTCTCAGCTATTAGAACCCAGTCGTATCAGACGCTTTATGAGCGTGGCCTTGCCGCAAGCGCGGGTAGGTATCATCCTTGGGGCTTTGGTGAGCTTTGCCCATACGATTGGTGAGTTTGGTGTCGTGCTGATGATAGGGGGGAGTATCTCTGGTGAGACTAAGGTGGTATCGATTGCGATATATGAGCAAGTCGAAGCGCTTAACTATGAGGCAGCGCACATGATGTCTGGGATCTTGGTTATTGTAGGTGTGGTCATGGTAGCGTTGATTGCCAGTGTGAGTCGACTGAACCAGCGCACATAGTATACGTTGAAGTGTCTCTTTGAGGTGTATTGTAAAGTCTCTATATAAAGATGATGTATGCAGATAACTATTAGACAAAATCTATAGGCACAAAAAAACCTCAAGTAAAATAATACTTGAGGTTGAAACTTTTGTATTAAAACTAAGTTTTAAATATGGCGCAGCGGACGGGACTCGAACCCGCGACCCCCGGCGTGACAGGCCGGTATTCTAACCAACTGAACTACCGCTGCTAGTCGCTTTAGCATTTTACCTTTATAAAAGGCCCACTTTGCTAAAAGAGTGGTGGGTGATGACGGATTCGAACCGCCGACATTCTGCGTGTAAGGCAGACGCTCTACCAACTGAGCTAATCACCCTGAAATAAATTATATATATAATTTATTCTTTACTGTCTCTAAAGTTGTCACCCTTTAGTTAAGTATTTTATTCAGTAAGAAGCTGTTTAAGTCCCCTTGCTGTGGGTGTGTATTATATAGATTTACAGATGGCTGTCAAACACTATTTTAAGTTTTTTCTAAAATAATTAGAAATTCCTTTTTGATATCGTCAATATTAATCTGTTAAGTCAATAGTGACAAGGTTTTGCCAAGGATCTGATAATTATTGTTATCTGTTGTTTGATAGCGAAAAGCTACTATACTATGCATACTTTGTTCATTGATAGGGCTGATGGAGGCCAATATAAATACTTTTGCTATTAGAGAGACCTTTACCAGCTGGTCGTGGGGAGACTTCGCTGGTCTGGGTTTGGGACTGCATATTGTACTGATGATAGTAATGACGCTACGTATTGTTTCGGTGCAGCGTAATATTGGCGTGTCGATAGCTTGGATTGCGGTGCTTTATACCGTTCCTGTGTTTGGGTTTGTCGCTTATATACTGTTAGGCGAGCCTATGATTGGGCGTCGCTATCGCGAACGAGTGGATCAAGTAAGCACCATGATGAATGACATGGCACGGCGCGAGCATTTGGTTTTTGATAAAGGGCAAGAGCTATTGGCCACTCATTATCGGGGTGTTAGTCAAATAGGCACACGCTGGACGGGGTTTGGCGTATTTCCCAATCATCAAATGCAGCTATTGACGACGCCTGCTTCGATTTTTCAGCATTTGATTGATGATATTCATGCAGCACAGAGCATTGTGTTGATGGAGTTTTATATCGTATATCCCAAAGGTCAGGTATGGGAGGTGATAGAAGCATTGGCTGTGGCCGCGCAGCGTGGGGTCGAATGTCACATATTAGCCGATAGCGTGGGCAGTCTCAGTTTCATCAATAGTAAGGCATACCGTACCTTAGAAAAGGTAGGCGTGTTTGTTCATCAGTCGTTGCCAGTAGGACTGTTTAAAACCTTGTTTAAACGTTCTGATTTGCGCAATCATCGCAAAATGGTGGTCATTGATGAACATATCGGCTATATCGGTAGCTTCAATCTGGTTGATCCGAGGTTTTTTAAACAAAATAAAAACGTCGGTCAATGGATTGATGTGGCAATAAGAACGACCAGTCAACACCCTATTAGTATCAATACCGCGATGGCTAAGGTGATTGTCACTGATATCGGCGCTGAAAATAATAACAATCTTGCTGAGCTGCATCAGCGCGTCAACAATTACACCCGTAAACTCTATGTGATGAACCCCACCATTAATGATTTGAACAGCCGAGTAAAAGTGCTGAGCGATGGTATGGAGCATCACGATCAGCCAGATATCGGCGCGACCTCGATTGTGATACCAACAATGCCAGTCGTGGATAAGGTACTCGCGCAGCTGATTCCTTCGGCACCGCAGTTGACCGCTCATGTCATTTATAACACGCTGGTAACGGTGATTCATCGTGCCAATAAACGCATTCGTATTACCACGCCTTATTTTGTCCCTGATGAATCGCTATCAGGGGCACTAATGATAGCGGCTAAGCGCGGGGTGGAAGTAACGTTGATTGTGCCCGAAAAGGTGGATTCATTTCTGGTGCAGCACGCCTCACAGGCCTACTATCAAGAGCTGTTAGATGCTGGCGTGACCATTGCTTTGTTCAAAGGCGGTTTGTTGCATGCCAAAACCGTGGTCATCGATGATGATTATTGTTTGTTTGGCACGGTCAACATCGATATGCGTAGCTTTTATTTAAATATGGAGGTCAGTTTGGCCATTTATACGCCAGAGATGGTAGCTCAAGTGGCCTATTGCCAAGATATCTACTTACAAAACTGCCGTATCTTGAGTTTAGAGGATTGGCAGCAGCGCCCAGGGTCAAAACGATTGTTCGATAATGTCGTGCGATTGTTCAGTCCTTTATTGTAGCGCCTGAGATTTTGAGTTAAGGTAATTGGTCAGCAGTGCTCTATTATCGTGATGGACGCATCGTTTTTATGGTCAACTCATTTGCAAAAAGGACAGGCCCATTTATGTCTGCATCGCCCCTAACACCCCTTGATTATATTGCAGCAGGCTACTGGCAAGACTTTTTAGCTGGGCGCGCCATCGCAGGCGGTATCGCGTATGAAAAAGAGCTACATGCTTGCGTGTTGGACGAGTCGCTTGAGAGCTTGCAGCGTGTAGATACCTTGTTGTCTCAGGTACGCCGTGATCTGATCAGAGGGGGATTATGGGACGAGGCGACACTGTTGGCTGATGAGTATTATCGTAACTTTATCGTGTTTTTGGGTATTTATGCGGGCCGTGTGCTTGCATCTCAATGGCAGCACGAGCCGAAGTGGTACGGTCAGTTTGAGCTGCGTAAACGCTATCCTGATTTATCATTGATTAACGATGATTTTTATCAGCATATGGCAGTGGCCTATGGTGATAGCCATCATGATACCGCGGCAAAATCATTGTTTTTCGCGTTAGAACCCATTGGTCTGCGCCTATTTGGTCATATCGATCGTCAGTTTGACTCAGTACAAGGCGCTCAGGTAGCGAGCGGCCTATATCAAGCAGTGATTGAAAGGCTGCCAAACCTATCCAGTCACTCTAATGGTACAGCTGTCAATGTAGCTGCACAAAATACTGCTGAAGATAATAATGCAGATGTACACCTGAATACGCATATAAGCACCAGCCAATCGACTCATACGCATCAGCCAACCCAACAGATACTGATCAATTCTAATAGCAAGGAGTCTCAAGAACCCATTGATGTAGAAATCCCCTCGATTGCTCCTAATGCCTATGAGGTACTAGCCAGCCAAACGGCTATGGACACAAAACCCCTCGTTCAGCCTGAACTGTCCGAACCAGAGCCAAAATATACAGTCGCTGATACTCAGCCTCCTATCAATATAAAGTCGTCGCCAATAGAGCCACTACCAACGAAGCCATCACCCATACTAGACATGTTCGCGCAGCTACTCGTAGAGCTGAATGAAATTGAGGTGCCACAAACAGTTGGTCAGGATAACTATCAGCAAGCCTGTAACGTGCTAGAGCATTTCGAGCAGTATATTGGTAAGCAAGACAAGCCACGTGACCAGATTGTATTTTCAGATAAACATATAGCGGCAAAAACCCAAGCACTGCAAAAACTACAAGCGTCTGCCGAATCTGGGCATACCGCGGCTATGCTGCGCCTTGCGATGTATGAATTGCTTAATGAAGGATTGGTCACGGACAAAAATACTGCGATAGAGTCAGGGACAGCGTTGGTTAAGCAAGCAGCGAGCAAAAATGACAGTCGTGCACAGCGTTTGCTCAGTAAGATGTACTATCAAGGGATAGGGGTGGCGCAAGATACTGACAATGGCAAACATTGGTTAGAGCAAGCGGCAGACAATGGTCACACAGCCGCGGCGAGTCTGGTGCAGCAGTGGCAACAAGCAGAGGCCCTCATGACGACACGAAAACAAGAGCAGCACAGTACCAAGCGTTATCTATGGTTATTTGCTGCGGTGATTGTGGTCGCATTATTGATCATAATTATTGTCTGATGATTTTAAAGGCGTGTTCTATTCAATGCATTCAGATGACTGTCGGGTTTAAATAGGGCAACTCAACTGATGCGATGTAACTAATCTAATCCAACTGATGTGATACAAATGAGGCTACTAGATTAATGACATACCTTAGTTCGGTTATTTTGGGCCATTAACTTTTTAAAAGCTTATTGTTACGCGTTAAATTCAGGTAAAATTGGTGCGTTTTTATACTTACTCTCTTATTGCTTGATCCATTACTAAATTGGGCTGCTTCATGCCATCATCTCATGTGCCATCTGATGTTTCTTCAAAATTGACCGACCCATCGTTAGATACTGGTCAAACCGTGCACGATACTCCGCTGTATTATCAGGGTTTAATCAGCATAATAAAGCCACTATATCGCCTGCAAGTATGGCGTCGATCGCATAAGCGCGAGAACTATCAGCAAGAAATCGATCAGCGTTTTGGTAAGCAGTATCCACCGCGACCAGTGATGCATGGCAGCAGTCATAAAGGCGTTATTTGGTGTCATGCCGTCTCTTTGGGTGAGACCAATACAGTCGCGCCTTTGCTAGACATGTTATTGGCGCACGGTTATCAGATATGGCTGACCAATACCACGCAGACCGGTTTTGCCCGTGGTGCCAGTCGTTTCGCCAGTGAGATTGCCACAGGACAGATGAGTCACAGTTACGTGCCAGTCGATAGTCCCGCAGTGATTGAGACGTTCTTGTCGCATGTACAGCCTATTGCCGCTTTGTTTGTAGAAACAGAACTATGGGCAAATATTCTGACCAAATTGTCCCAGCACCGTATTCCAAGCATACTCGTCAATGGGCGACTGTCGCTGTCTTCTTTTCAAAGTTATCAGAAGATTGGTGCGGTGAGTGCCAGCATGATGAAAAACTTGACGCTGGTTATTGCGCAAGACAGTGACTCGGCCAAACGCTTCAGGCAACTGGGTGCTCATAGCGCACAAATCCGTGTGGCAGGTTCGCTAAAATGGGTGATCAACACCCCAAAAGCTGATGATGAAGTAACAGATAGAAAAACGCCTGTAGCACTGCAAAAATCCAAGCTGACAGAGGAGTTTGGTACAGCATCTCGACCAGTATGGGTAGCGGCAAGCACTCATGATGGGGAAGAGGCGATAGCACTGTCATGGCAACAGCAGATATTATCTAGTCCGGCGCTAGCAGAGGCATTATTGATTATCGTGCCGCGACATCCTGAGCGTTTTGACGCAGTTGCAGCGCTGATCGAAAAGACAGGATTAAACATGGCAAGGCGCAGTGATACAGACGCTATCAGTGCAGATACAAACGTCTATCTGGCGGACAGTATGGGCGAGATGATGACGTGGTACGCTCTAGCAAACGTGGCATTCGTAGGCGGCTCATTGGTCGATGTCGGTGGTCATAACCCCGTTGAGCCTGCGAGTGTTGCGACACCTGTTGTCATGGGGACGTATACCCAGTCTTGTCAAAACGTGGTGGATACATTGTCTGAGGTCGGAGCTCTGTATCAGCCAAACAATGACTGGTATCGTCCAATTACGACAGACAATAGCAAGAATCAGCAGTCAATTGAGCAGCCTAACGCTATGCCTCATAAAAAATCTTCTCGCAAACGCTCAGCTGATGATAATGCACGCCTCTATCAGCAATTGCATAACTGGCTGAGTGATTTGCCATTGTCGATTCGAGCAGGGCAGGCGGGTGCGCAAATGACCATGCAGCAGCAAGCTGTATTGGTTCGGCAGTTCACGATGATCGAAGATACGATTGAGCAGCGTTTAACCCAGAAACCAAGCCAAGAACGGCACCTAAGCCAAGAGCGACTATGAACTGTATCTTATTGCCAGTTGAAAATTTCTCATCAGGCGTTGCCCATATCACGGCGGTGACGCAGATCAATCATGTGCAGACAGTACTGAACGCCGCGGTTGGTGACACACTTAAGATTGGGCAACTGGGTGGTCATCTGGGTACGGCTGTCATCGATAGTATGACGGCTGAATGTATTCAGCTGATTGATGTGAAGCTAGACATGTGCCCACCAGCCAAACTGGATTTGACGGTGGTCTTGGCACTGCCACGCCCTAAGGTGCTGCGGCGCTTAATCATGGATATGACCGCGCTTGGTGTGCGGGATATTATTTTGATTAACAGCTACCGAACTCAAAAAAGCTATTGGCAAAGCCCCATGCTCGAGCGTCTTAATGAGTTTGTGTTAGAGGGACTGCAACAAGGGATTGATACCATTGCGCCTACTATCACGTTAGAAAAACGCTTTAAACCCTTTGTCGAGGACAAGCTGGCAAGCTGGATAAAGGGTAGCGCTATCGCCGCGCATCCTTATGGTTCACAATCGTTTTCGCAGTTTTTACAGCAGCAGCCTTCACTAGGACTGCCCAGTTTGGTCTGTATCGGTGCTGAAGGCGGCTGGATTGATTATGAGATAGCGCTGCTAGCCGCACAGCACTGTGATGCCGTACACATAGGGCCTCGCATATTACGCACAGAAGCGGCGGTCAATGCTATCTTGGGACAGTGGCTACTATAGACTGAAGTATCCAAAGCAAATCTTATTGAGTAATGGCAAAGGCTCAGCCCAAAGAAAGCGTTGATTAATCAAAATGATGCGTCGATTTGTGGGTTAAATAAATGGATTGATAATTAATCTCATTTCCATTAGTATGTGGCTTTGATATGTTACGGTCTTACTAGCGCTGATCATTGGTGTTTTGGGAGCTGTTTTGTGTCACCATCTATCTTACTTTTTTTTATAGCACCATTATGGGGAAAACCATGTCATTGAACGCTATGAGCGCGACGCTAACGTCTACTAAGCTTATCTTACCTGTTGCCGTATTTGGCATGATGTTGGGTTTGGCGGGTTGTAGCAATTCATCTACCACAGAAGAAAGCGCAGAGACAGACACCACAGCGGCTGGCACTGAACAACCTGCTATTGATGATGGTGCTACTAGTGCAGATGGTCAAACCATCACGATTTATTCATCACGTAACGAGCAGCTAATTAAGCCATTACTTGATCGCTATACCGAACAGACTGGTGTCAAGATTGAGTTGGTCACAGACCAAACTGGTCCATTGATGGCACGTCTAAAGGCTGAAGGTCAGAACACGCCAGCCGATATGCTGTTGACCGTTGATGCTGGTAACTTATGGCAAGCAGCAGAGCAGGGTCTATTGCAGCCTGTGTCTTCTACTATATTAGAAGCTAACGTGCCTGCAAAGTACCGTGATCCAAAAGGTCAGTGGACAGGCTTGTCATTGCGCGCCCGTACTATCTTTTATGACCCAAGCAAAGTCAGTGCCGACCAGTTATCTACGTACGCAGATTTGGCCGATCCAAAGTGGAAAGGTAAGTTATGCCTACGTACGTCTAAAAAGGTCTACAACCAGTCACTTGTGGCCAGTATGATGGAACATTTGGGCGAAGAAAAAACTGGAGAGATCGTTCGTGGTTGGGTCGATAATCTGGCCACTGACGTGTTTAGTGATGACGTGGCGATGCTAGAGGCAATTGCTGCTGGTCAATGTGAAGTCGGTATTGCCAACAGCTATTACTATGGTCGCTTGCTTGATGAAAAACCAGATTTCCCAGTCAGTATATTTTGGGCAAACCAAGGCACGACTGGCACGCACGTAAATATTTCGGGCGCTGGTGTGGTCGCAGGGTCAGACAATCCAGACGGTACATTGAAACTGATCGAATGGTTGTCATCTGATGAAGCTCAAGGTCTGTATGCCAGCTCAGACAAAGAGTTCCCAGTGAAAGAAGGTATTGATGAGTCAGAAATGCTCAGATCGTGGGGCCCATTTAACAAAGATGACATCAGCGTGCAGAAGTTCGGTGAGTTGCAAACCCAAGCGATTCAATTGATGGACAAAGCAGGCTATAAATAAGCGTCACTACCAATAATACCAATCTCAAAAACGATAGTAATTGAGAGGTGAGCTTAGATACTAGTCTAGATATTAGCTTAGATACTGGAACAGTAAGTTGATAAGTTGACGGACTAAGTTTGACATGGCTCATCGTGTTTTTGAGGTTGGTATGACGTAAGGTTGCTATACGTATGACACGGTAATAATTTATGAGCATAACGCCAGACGCGTCTGTACATCAAAGCGATACAGTCGATGCTGCTATTAATACTACCCGTAGTAATAAGCATCAGACAGTCAATCAAGACCATGCCGTGCGTAAACGTATCTTTTCAAAATCAGTCTTAGGGCTGATTTCGTTGTTTATGCTGGTGCCAATTTTAATCGTGCTGCTATCGTGGACACAGCCTGTCGCGGATATTTGGGGACACATGGCAGAGTATGTACTGCCACAAGTGCTCAAAAATACGGCGATACTATTATTTATGGTAACCATTATTGCAGGCACGGTTGGTACCGGATTTGCTTGGGTAACCAGTATGTACCGGTTCCCTGGGCAGCGGTTTTTTTCGTGGGCGCTGATGCTGCCGCTCGCGATACCAGCTTATGTGCTGGCATTTGTCACGGTCGGTATTGTTGATTTCAGTGGGCCATTACAGACAGGGTTACGTGATTTTGGCATCACTACTGCGATTCCCTCCGTACGCAATGTATGGGGCGCAGGGCTAGTATTGTCGCTGGCCTTTTATCCTTATGTTTATCTACTGGCGCGTCAAGCGTTCTTATCACAAGGCAGGCGAGCGATTGAAGCAGGACAGATGCTGGGTTTGAGCCGCCGCCGTGTGTTTTTTCGATTGGCATTACCACAAGCACTGCCTTGGATTATCGGCGGATTGTTACTCGCCAGCATGGAAACCTTAGCTGATTTCGGTGCGGTATCGGTATTCAATGTTGACACCTTTACTACTGCTATCTACAAGGCATGGTTTGGTTTTTTTAGCTTAACCACAGCCGCACAGCTTGCCGCACTGTTGATTGGTGTGGTTTTTATTGTGGTATTATTTGAGCAGTATTGGCAGGCCAAGCGTGGCAGCTCTATCACCCAAGGCAGCAACCAGCGTTTTGAGGTCAGTAAACCTGCAAAGATTGCCATGACACTACTGTGTACGTTCATCTTTGCGATTGCTTTTTTGATACCGTTTTTACAACTGATTTATTGGACAGCGTTGAATTTCAGGCAAGATTTTGATGCCCGTTATATTGATTTTGTGACCAACAGCCTGATGATTGCTGGTATGACCACGCTGTTTATTGCCTTTTTGGCGATTATTATTGCGTGGATTAAGCGGCAGTATCCTGATAAATCGACCAAGCTGATGACCACTTTGGCCAACTTAGGTTATGTCGTGCCGGGGACAGTATTGGCTGTAGGCATATTTATTCCTATTGCATGGATCGACAATCAAATGATTGCGTTCGGTCTTACCTCGCATCAGATACTATCAGGCAGTGTGGTCGTCATGTTACTTGCCTTATCGACACGTTTTATGACCGTCAGCTTTCAACCAGTGGATCGTCAGCTACAGCGACTAACAGTCAATCAGGAGGCCGCCGCAAAGTTACTCAGTGACAGCCCTTATCAGCGCTGGCGTCATGTGATGCTGCCTGTGCTCAGTCCTGGAGTTTTAACGGCATTGCTCATGGGTTTTGTTGAAGTCATGAAAGAGATGCCCATTACCTTAATGACCAGACGTCAAGGCTGGGACACGCTGGCAGTTCGAGTATTTGAGATGACCAGTGAAGGCATGTGGGGGCGAGCGGCATTGCCAAGTCTTCTGATTGTGTTGGTTGGTCTGCTTCCTGTTTGGATATTGCTGCGTCAAAGTGAGAAGCATGTCTAAGCAAAACCTTTGCGTATCTAGCTTGTTTGTCTATCATTAGCGAGTCTGTCTCTTTTTTCATTACTGTATTTTGCACTGTTTTATGTATGGTGCATTCATCAATAGCGAACGGGTACCGTCCATGTATACTGATTTAATAAATCCTCCATCAGATGCCAAGTCGACACAATCACAAGTGCCTCTCAATCCTGTAACAAAGTCGCCAATTAAGAGACCGCAAAGCCCGTCCAAAAACGCCTTAAGTCAAATCGATGCCTCATATCAAGGCAGCAATCAAGATAATAAGAAACACACTCACAAACAGACTGAGAAACCTATCGCTACCCATCCATATTTTAGTGTACAAAATTTAATCGTAGGCTATGACGATACTGTCGTCGTCAATGGTCTATCGTTGGTATTGGAGCAAGGCGAGATTGGTTGCTTTTTGGGCTATAGCGGCTGCGGAAAGACCACTGCATTACGCGCCATTGCAGGTCTAGAACAGAGTCGCGGTGGTAGCATTTACCTAAACAATCAGCGCCTCACTGAACAGACAAAAAACAGCTCATTTACCGTAGCACCTGCCAAACGCGGTATGGGTATGGTGTTCCAAGATTATGCATTGTTTGGTCATTTGAGCGTGGCAAAAAACATCGCCTTTGGCCTAAACAAATGGTCGTCTGCTGACAAAAAAGCCCGTGTGGCTGAGATGTTGAGCCTTGTCGAGCTGACCGAGCATGCTGACAAACGTCCAAATGAGTTATCCGGTGGTCAGCAGCAGCGTGTGGCGTTGGCAAGAGCATTGGCCCCAAAGCCCGAGCTGCTGTTGCTCGATGAGCCATTTTCTAACTTAGATGTGGTGCTGCGTGAGTCATTGGCCATGAGCGTGCGTGATATTCTCAAGCGCACCAATACCACTGCGATTTTGGTCACTCATGATCAAAATGAAGCGTTTGCATTAGCAGATAAAGTGGGAGTGATGGATCAGGGCAGGTTAGTCCAGTGGGCAACACCAAGCGAGCTGTATCACGAGCCTGTCAGTCCATTTGTCGCAGAGTTCGTCGGCGAAGGTGCTATGATAGATGGCACCATCAAAGAAGGTCATGTCGAGACGGCGCTGGGCAATATTTATCGGCGTATGGAAGTTTACGGCGAGTCAGGCGAACCAAAGTACTGCGAATACGATTATCCAAACGGCACACCAATCAAAGTACTGGTACGTCCTGATGATATCATTCACGACGATGACAGCACACAGACAGCGTTGGTCGTTGGACGTGTGTTTCGGGGCGCCAACTACTTATATCGGTTGCAGTTAGATGATGGGCAGACCGTCTTATCCTTGGTTGCAAGCCATCATAATCATGAGATTGGCTCGCATATTGGTATCTTGCCGCTGCTAGAGCACGTTGTGGTCTTCGATGAAAAAGACATCAATGCCACCACGTGGTCAGAATACGACAGATCTGAAAGAATAGACGAACATGGCTAATGGCGCTTATTCCTAGTCTATAACTATAAGTCTAGCGGGCTGCTCTACTCGTATGCTGAGCGAGTGGCTAATATATGCAAATAGCGTCCTAACCACTTGTATGGCTCTAATTGTGAATAGCGTAGCTCCATCCTTATCACTGCCTCTGGGTCGTTATTACCACCGCGCTTGAGTGGGGTATAATCATGAAAGACGCGAAGACCGCTGGTGCGTAGGGTTCGGTATTGATGGGCAATGAGCCAAGACTCGACTTCTTCTTTAGCGACAGGGTAATTAGGCGTTAGGCTTTTTTTATTGTCAGCTTTATAGCCAGTATTATCTAGTAAGTTAAAATTCCCCATTATCAGGTTACGATAATCGAAACTCGCAGGATTATAAAAGCACAACGATAACGCGCCATTATCAGTAAGATGCTGATCAAAAAAATCCATGACAGCCACAGGCTCAGCCAGCCACTCTAGTAGGGCATGACAGAGTATCAAATCAAATTTTTCTGTTCCTGCTTGAGCCAGTTTTCCCACAAGGTCTTGATACGGGCAAACATGCCATGTGATATCTAATGCTTGATCACTCTTTTTTGCACTGGCTTTTGCTTTTTCTAGCATATTCTCAGAGATATCATTGATAATCATCGTATGACCAAAAGTGGCCAGTTCAACCGAAATCTGAGCCAATCCTGCACCCACATCTAAGATACGCAAAGGCCGACCAAGGTCTTGACTCATCTGTGTACAATACTCAAAAATATCACGACGCAGTACTGCCAATCGGATGTCGCCTTTTAAACCACCATACACTTTCTTCTCGAAATGATCAGCAATGGCATCAAAGCTGCGGTCAGTACGTGTGTCTGCTGATAATACTTCTGCTTGTTCAACTTCTGCTGGTATGGAGTGGTTTGAGTCAGGTTGGCTGTCTTGAGGTTTAGTTGGCATAAGGTATTCAGATCAATAATTAAAAGGGTTAGAGTATAGTCAGCGAGCTACTAAACCGCTACGGTGTTATCTTCCCTAGAGGTACTATATGTACAATCTGCGGTCGGCTGCCTTGTAGCTGTTTTAGATTGCTTTGACTATAAGAAAAATATTTAGTACAACCTAGGGCGTGTCCTCAATTCAATCGATAGTTATCTAAATGGGTTAAAAATGGCTAAATCTTGCCAAATAGCTCGATATTATCTACGCTATTTTCCTTGTTTGACTGCAATTTATCTCATTTTTATAATGAGGACACGCCCTAACGTTTCAAACGTCTGTTAATGACCCATTTGAAAATAATTTTTGCTAAAACAATAACGACAAATACGACGATAACAAACACCCACATACCACTGCCTTGCAGATTTTCTTGATAGGCTTGTGCCAAATAAGCTGATAAAGCCATAGCGACTAAAAGTGCTCCCCAACGGACATAAGGGACAGCGCGATTGTTATGGTTAGGAAAGCTAGTAACATAATCGCTCGAAAAGCTGTATAGCACCATCGCTAAAATCCAAACAATCGCAAGAATGATATCCATAATAAGAGTAGCCTGTTAGGTAGTGATGTACGTATCGTAAAAGATGAGTTAGTGTAGCGGTTAGAAATTTTTTGTCTAGTATCACCAAAAAAATAGCATCATCGACGTGGTTTAAATCATAATATAATCACGAAAAAAGTCAGTCATTTATTTACACACCCTCTCAAAAAATGGTACTCACTGGATACTATTTTTTGAGGTTTTACGTTGTTATACATCAAAGGATATGATATGAAATCAATCAGCACAGTACTGCTAACCGTTATTTTGTCCCTGTCATTTTCTGGTCAAGTGCAAGCACGTAATACACCCTGTTCAGGAAAAATGGGCGGCGTATCACATTGTTCAGCAGATGGTAAGTTTGTCTGCAAAAATGGCAAAATTAGCCAATCAAAAAAAACGTGCCAGTAGTGTTTTTTGGCATGAATTTATTGTGGCAAATATGACAACTAAGAAGCTGTATTGCTTGATTTTAATGGCAGTCAAAGCCCCCTAAATCATCAAATTTGTGCTAAAATAGTTTCTTTTATTTACTATCAAAAATATCATCATTTTCCTAGTATTTTTCACGCTTTATCGTGCTGCTTTGCTCACCATATAAATTGATTTTTATCAGTATTTATGGGGAGCAATAATCTATCTATAAAGCCTGCAAAATGAATAACGGGGATATGAATGAAGGAGTGTATATGAGCGAGTCGGTCAGTCCTATTGGCATCGTAGATGAACTGAAGCAGTCCTATTTAGACTATGCGATGAGCGTGATTGTCTCGCGTGCGCTACCTGATGTACGTGATGGGTTCAAACCTGTGCATCGCCGCGTGATGTATGCCATGCATGTGCTATCTAATGACTACAATAAGCCATACAAGAAGTCAGCACGTGTGGTCGGTGATGTCATCGGTAAGTACCATCCGCATGGTGACAGCGCTGTATATGATGCGATTGTCCGTATGGCGCAGGATTTCAGCTTGCGTTATCCGATGGTTGATGGTCAAGGTAATTTTGGCTCGATCGATGATGATCCTCCGGCAGCCATGCGCTATACCGAAGTACGTATGACCAAACTGACCCATCAGATGCTTGCTGATTTGGACAAAGACACAGTCGATTGGGAAGACAACTACGATGGCTCTGAGCGCATGCCAAGCGTCATGCCAGCGCGTATTCCTAACCTGTTGGTCAATGGTGCAACCGGTATCGCTGTCGGTATGGCGACCAACATGGCGCCGCATAACTTGACTGAAGTGATTAATGCGTGTTTGGCATATGCCGAAAACCCACAAGTTTCAGCTGAAGAGCTGATGTCACATATCTCGGGTCCTGACTTTCCTACAGGCGGTATCATCTATGGCCGCGCGGGTATTTTAGATGCTTATCGCACAGGTAAAGGCCGCTTGCATATTCGTGGTCGCTATCATATTGAGCCGATGAGTAATGCTGGCGTCAACCGTGATCGCGAGCGCATTGTATTCACAGAAGTACCGTATCAAGCCAATAAAGCCAAATTGATTGAGCGTATCGCAGAACTCGTACGTGATAAAAAAATCGAAGGCATTAGCGAGATTCGTGATGAGTCTGATAAAGACGGTATGCGTATCGCTATTGACTTGCGCCGCGGTGAAACGGCTGAAGTTATTGTTAATAACTTGTTCTTACAAACGCCACTTGAATCTAGCTTTAGTATCAATATGGTCGCGCTTGATAATGGTCAGCCAAAGATATTGACCTTGCGTCAGCTCATTGCTGCTTTTGTCCGTCATCGTCAAGAAGTAGTGACACGTCGTACCATTTATGAATTGAACAAAGCGCGTGTTCGTGGTCACCTGCTTGAAGGCTTAACCGTTGCACTGGCCAATATTGATGAGATTATTGCGACGATTAAAGCCTCTGCAAACCGTGGATTGGCACGTGAAAGCTTATTAAATAATACATGGGGCTCAGGCAGCGTCGTTGCGATGCTTACCGCTGCTGGCAGTCAATCAGTGCGTCCTGACTATATCGAAGGCGAAGATCTTAAAGCACCGTTTGGTCTAATCGAAGGCGAAGCGCGCTATCGCTTGTCTCTTGAGCAGGTCAATGCGATTTTGGACATGCAGCTGCATCGCTTGACTGGTCTTGAGCAAGACAAATTAACCGAAGAATACCAAGTCCTATTGCGTGAAATTACGCATTTAGAGTCTATCTTAGGTGACTTTGATAAGTTAATGACCATTATCTCGAATGAGATGATTGAGATTCGTGATAACTTTGGTGACGAGCGCCGCACGGACATTATTGACTCACGTACTGACTTTAGCCGTGAAGACCTTATTCCAGAGCAAACGGTTGTTATGACGGTATCGCGTACTGGCTATGCCAAGACTCAGCCAATTGACGATTATGTCGCGCAAAAACGTGGCGGTAAAGGTAAGTCTGCAACAGCGATGAAAGAAGATGATATGATTGATCATTTAGTCGTGACATCCACACATTCTACTGTATTGTGCTTCACGGATAGTGGGCGCGTCTTTAGCTTACGTGGTTTTGAAGTGCCGATTGCCAGTCGCGGTGCTCGTGGTCGTCCGTTGGTTAATCTAATCGGCTTAAATGGTGATGAAACCGTTACGACGATATTACCGATTCCGAAAATCGTAGGGGATACATCGGTCACAGGTGAGATGTCAGACGCAGACATATTAATAGATAGTGATGACGATTCAGTAGAAGACAGCAACCAAGCAGAAGCGCCTTTTGTTTTCTTTGCAACGGCTAATGGTACCGTCAAGCGTGTTGAGCTTAAGCAGTTTGCCAACATCCGCTCGAACGGTCTCATTGCAGTTGGTCTAGAAGACGGCGATAAATTGGTCAGCGCTCGTATCACCAGCGGTAGCCAAGAAGTGATGCTATTTGCCTCAAGTGGTAAAGCCATTCGTTTTGATGAAAACGATGCGCGTGCGATGGGCCGTACTGCGAAAGGTGTCCGTGGTATGCGTCTAGCCAATGATGAATTTATTAAGTCGTTGGTAGTAATCGAAGATGATGTACGTGAAATCCTAATTGCTTGTGAAAATGGCTTTGGTAAGCGTACCTTTATCAATGAGTTCAACACCCAAAATCGTGGCGGTGGCGGTGTTATCGCTATCAAAACCAGTGAGCGTAACGGCGCACTCGTTCGTGCCACTAAGGTTGATCCAGAAGATGACATCATCTTAATCTCTGACAAAGGCACGTTAGTTCGTACACCAGTTGAGCATGTGGCCAGTTCTGGTCGTAATACGCAAGGTGTTACCTTGATTCGTTTGTCAAAAGATGAAAAGCTGGTCGCTATGGCACGTGTTGAGCATCAAGAAGGTGACGATGAGCTTATCGATGCCATGAGAGAAGACGGTACATTCGATGTAGAAGGTCAAGAGCAGATAGATATTGATGCAGCGACTGGCAATACAGCGACCACTGACGTTGATGATGCTATCGATATTGCTAATGATAATGAATTAGATGGCGAATAACTGTCTCAGCCGTTAGCTTTTTGGTCTGATTTCTTATATGATTGTTCTAGAAAAAGCCTCTGACGTTGTCGTCGGAGGCTTTTATTTTTTGATTCAAAATTTTCCCAACTTTTATCGTTATTTAACTTTATCGTTAATAACTTTTACCATCAATAACTGTCATCGCTCATACATTACACATAGGATTTAATTTTTTAAGGCTGTTGCTATGCTCACGACCAATCAAACTTTTCAAGGAACCATCGCTTCGGTATCATCGAGCTTTTTATTCTCGATGATGTTTTTGTTTGGGCTGTTTATGTTGCCTTTAACGGGTACTCAAGTCGCATCATGGCGCGTATTGATGATGCTACTCAGTTTGGTGATATTGGTCAGTTTGACCAAGCAGTGGCAACATGTGTTTAATTATATAAAGACGCTAAAAACAATCAAGGAATGGTCAATATTTATATTGCCAGCGCCAATCCTAGGCGGACAGATTTGGCTATTTATGTGGGCGCCCGTCAATGGATTCGGGCTAGATGTGACATTGGGTTATTTTTTGCTGCCGCTCGTGATGATAGTCCTTGGTCGATTTTTCTATCATGAGTATATGAGTGTATTACAGTGGGTTGCCGCGATATTTGCAGCACTTGGCATCGGTTACGATATCATTCAGTATGGATCGGTCTCTTGGGTGACGATGTTTGTGTGCTTGGGTTACCCACCATATTATCTGCTTCGTCGCACGCTTTCTGTCCCACCAGTGACAGGGCTACTGTTTGATTTGACACTGCTGACGCCAGTGGTACTCACCATGTTATATTTTAGTGGTGGTTTTAGTGTGGCAATACAGGATATGAAGTTTTGGTATCTATTGCCATTACTGGGTGCCTTTAGTGCGCTTGCGATGTCATTGACGATGATTGCCAGTAGCAAGCTGCCTGTTTCATTGTTTGGGGCATTAAGCTACATAGAGCCAATGTTGCTATTTGTGCTGTCTATCACAGTTCTGAGCCAGAGCCCTGAAGAAGGCGGCTCGCTCTTTATGTATGGCATGATCACATTTGCGCTGCTGGTCATGCTGGCTGATAGTGTGAAAGGCTACCTCATTCGTCAGCGTAACGACCGCTTGCATGGCTATAGGGAGCTTCAGATTGGCGGCTTTCCGCCACGTCGTCACTTTATCAATCAGCGTATCGATGGTGCGCTAACAGCCCACCGTTTTCGCAAGAAACGCCGCTATCAAAAAAAGCTGGTAAAGATAAAACAAAAAATCGCACAACTTGATATAAAATAAGCACTTATGTGTATTAAATTGACTCATGGCAGAAGTTAAGTCAGTAGATGAACACTGGCATTGCTTATCTGTTTTGACTTTGACATAATGCCCGCCATGATGTAAGTACGATACATTCAAAGCGTTTATCTTAGATTGCGCGACGACCTTATTTGCAAAAGCCTCAGACGTTCTCGTCTGAGGCTTTTGTTTTTTTTAAAAATTGCCAAGGATGTGCCCCAATCTTTAAAGGCTGTTGTGATGCTGACTACTAACCAAACCTCGCAAGGCACGATCACTGCGGTGGCTGCCAATTTTCTATACTCATTGTTGTTTCTATTTGGTTTGCTGCTACAACCATTGTCAGGGACACAAGTTGCTTCGTGGCGCGTGCTGACGATGTTTTATAGTCTAGTGCTGCTGGTCACTGTCCTAAAGCAGTGGCAGCATATTTTTGACTATCTAAAAACACTGAAAAACGCAAAAGAGTGGTTTTTATTTATATTACCCACACCGATTTTAGGTGCGCAAATTTGGATCTTCATGTGGGCGCCCGTCAATGGCTTAGGGCTTGAGGTGACGTTGGGTTACTTCCTATATCCGATGATTATGATTGTTGTCGGCAGGTTCTTTTACAACGAAGCCATGAGCTTACTTCAGTGGGCTGCCATTGCATGTGCAGGTTTCGGTATCGCTTATGATATCTTTCAATATGGTGCTATCTCTTGGGCGACGTTGTTTGTTTGCTTGGGTTACCCGCCGTATTACCTACTGCGTCGCTATCTAGCAGTGCCGCCTATCACGGGTCTTATATCTGACCTAGTATTGTTATTGCCAGTCGTATTAGTCGCGCTGTATATGAATGGTGGCTTTGAAGTCGCGATAACCAATCATAAGCTGTGGTATCTGTTGCCATTGTTAGGCATTATTAGTACCGCTGCGATGTCATTGACGATGATAGCGAGTCAGAAATTACCAGTCTCATTGTTTGGAACGTTGTGCTACCTTGAGCCGATATTCTTGTTTGTATTTTCGATCGCAATCTTAGATCGCAGCCTACATGACGGTGGTTCTATGCTGATGTATGGCATGATTTTTGTCGCGCTGTTGATTATGATTGCTGATAGCGCGCTTGGTTATATGGCGCGCAAACGTGAAGACCGCTTACATGGTTACAATGAACCACAGGTGGGCAGTTTTCCACCGCGTCGTCGTCTTAAAAATCGCCGTATCAAAGGCGTACTGATCGCACATAGATTCCGCCAAATTAAAAAATATCAGCAAAAGATAGACAAGATGACGCGTAAGATTGAAGCATTGCATATAGAATAATGCTGATGAGATTAGTGTCATAGTCGTTGATGGAGATTACTTGATAGGCAATATTTTTCGTCGCAGTTCTACAAACTTGCTGTGTCAAAGGGATATAAATTAGGCTATTATCGAGGGCAGTGCTATCACGCTTTATTGAAAGCGAGGCATCCTCTCTAAGAGGCTATCTCTAAAAAATTAGGGCTGATTTAAAATAATATATGACTAGGACGGTTTATGTTACATCTTCATCATTTAGCAAACTCACGCTCGTTTCGTATCATTTGGCTGTTAGAAGAATTGAACGCCGATTATAAACTGACCTGTTATGAGCGCAACAAAGCATATCGTGCGCCTGATAGCCTAAAAAAAGTGCATCCGATTGGTCATGCTCCGATGCTAGAAGTGGATGATCGCGTACTGATTGAATCAGGTTTTATCATCGAGTATCTGATTAAGCACTATGATAAAGAAAAGCAGTTCAAACCTGATGATAGTAATGAATCGGCATGGGAAGCCTATACTTTTTGGCTACATTTTGCAGAAGCCTCGTTGATGCCACTATTGGTCATGCGTCTGGTGTTTACCAAAGTCGTATCCCAATCACCGATGCTCATCAGACCCATTAGTAAAAAAATCCAAGGCCAAGTCGAGAAAAATATGATTGGCAGTGGTTTAGAAAAAATGCTGGGCATGATGGAGGCGCATTTGAATAAGAACCATTGGTTTGCAGGCAGTGAGTTCAGTGCCGCAGATATTCAGATGCATCTTGCCGTGATCGGGGCCAATGCTGGTGCAGGGTTAGACAAGAATAAGTATGCCAATATCCTAAACTGGCTCAAACGCTGTGAAGAGCGAGATGCCTTTAAACTTGCAGAAAAAAAGGGCGGTCGTCTAAATTTTTAGCCAATACTGGTATAATTACTGACCAATGCTCAAGCAGCCATATAAACCAAAGGCTTTGTTTATCCATAAACAAAGCCTTTTTTAGGATAGAACAATGACAGACTTAAAAAAATCGCATAATGAAACATCAGAGACAGACAATGATGCAAATCGCATTGCCGTCCATAGCATGGATGACAGACAAAAAATCGATAGCCAGCAGGTGTCTATCAAGTCTTGGTCTCAAAAATTACTCGTGGTTATACTATGTGTGGCCAGTTTTTATGGTGGTTGGAAGTCTTATGAATCCAATATGGTCAATGAGTGTACGGCCAATGGTGGGCAGATGGTAGATGGTCAAAGAACCATGATATGCCAATTATCATAGCGAATAAGTCTCATCTGTAAGAGAGGTAATCTATGCTTAAATTAACCTTCTTAGGCACATCAGCAGGGGTGCCGACCAAACAGCGAAATGTCACCGCACTAGCGATTGAATGTCTAAATACGCATGGTGCTCAGCCGAATGGTCAATCACGGGCTGCCAATCACAATAATCAGAATAAAAAGTCGCGTCCATGGCTGCTGATAGATTGCGGTGAAGGCACGCAGCAGCAACTGTTACATACCAAGCTCTCCTTGCATCAACTAGCTGCCATCTGTATCACCCATGTGCATGGCGATCACTGCTATGGCCTGCCAGGTCTATTAGCGAGCGCAGCCATGTCAGGCCGCCGTGAGCCATTGACCCTCATTGCCCCAAAAGCAATCGCGACACTGCTCGAAGCCATTACCTTAACCACGGAATTGTATTTACCCTTTGCTCTCAATTTTGTAGCGATTGAAGAGGTGTTATCTGAGCAAAGTGATACAAATAAGGTAAATATCCGCTTGAGCGATCAGCATCAGCTTGATATCGATATCACGCCGCTATCACATCGGGTTGCATCTCACGCATTTGGTATCACGCAGACTATCCATCATCGCACGCTTGATACAGATAAACTGCTGTCGCAAGGTATTCCTGCCAGCGCACTATGGGGCAAATTGCAACAAGGTCACGACGTCATCACTGAAGACGGTCAGCAATTATGTGCAGATGATTATGTCAATGATGAGGTATCACGAACACGAGTGGTGGTGGCTGGTGATAACGATACGCCAGCGTGTCTCACGGATCCGCTGATCGATACGGATTTATTGGTGCATGAAGCGACGTATACGCATGAGGTGTTGACTAAGATTCAAGCCAAAAATCCAGAGTTTGATCCGATGCATAGCAGTGCGCAATTGGTGGCGGATTTTGTAGAAAACAGTGGCGTAAATAATTTAATTTTGACGCACTTTAGCGCCCGTTATCAAGGTTTTGATAATCCTAATAGCAAGACGCCAAATATGGCATACATTCGTTTAGATGCTGAGAGCGTTTACAAAGATAATCTATGGTTAGCCGCAGATTTTGACCAATATATGGTCGATGGCGCAGTTGACTTGGCAGGTAATCAAAAGGGTAGTCAAGAAGACAACCGCGTGCAGTATATAGGCTCTGCACGCAGTGATTAGATATGGTTTAGCATTAGATATAGCTTAGCGTTAAATATGGCTTAGCGCTTACCGTCTGCAATTTCCAATTGCGTTATACCGCTCCAGTATCGACTGAACTGGTAAGCAACTCGTCCTGAGCGACCACCACGTTCAGAGGCCCAACGTAGCGCATCCTTTTTGATCTTGTCAGGCATGGTCTGACTTTCCAAAGTATTCTTAGCATCACTATCCATATCAGCTGAGATTTTCTGCTGCTCTAAATTCAGATAATGCTGAACGATATGCAGATAAGTCTGCTGATCCATAGGATGGAAAGTGAGTGATAAACCGAATCTATCTGACAATGACACGGTCTCATCAATGGCCTCATAAGGATTGACCTCATCCGTCTGACCATTGTAGATATTAATATTGTCTTTCATCATTTGTGGTAGCAGACGACGGCGATTACTGGTGGCATAGACCAGTAGCTTGTCTTGCTCAGAGTCTAGCGAGCCATCAAGCACGCTCTTTAGCGTACGATAGCTTTCATCTTGACCGTCAAATGCGAGATCATCACAGTATACGATGTAGCGGCAGTTACAGTCTGCTGATAGGGCGTTAATGGCAGCGCGAATCTTATCTAATATTTGCAGATCATCGCGAGCAACTTCGATAATACGCAAGCCTTCACTATGATGGGCTTGAAGCAAGGCGCGAATCAATGATGATTTACCGGCACCGCGTGTCCCCGACATTAATACGTGATTGGCAGGATAACCCTTAATAAACTGACGGGTGTTTTGTACCAGTTTAGACTTTTGCGTATCGATACCATGTAAGTCATCTAAGCTCAAAAACAGGTTGACCGACAAAGGCTCTAAATTGCCAGTGCGTCCACCAACCCATCGATAAGCAAGTTGGTTCGGATCGATTTCAATAGTCGGTGTAACCTGCTCTTTTAAGTACTGACTGAGTAAGTCTAGTAAAGGTTGAGGTAGGGCATAAGTAGGCTGATTAGAGGGCGAGGTTGTGATGGTTGATTGTGACATAGTGGCTCTAGCAGTTAAGGTTGTCTTTAATACCATACCCAAAAATATCATTAACGCAGCTAAAATTTTGGTGCCTACTGAGTGTAGTACTAGGGTGCGTCATCAATTAGCACATGGATACATTTAGTTGCCTTAAAATGGCTAAATTTTGCTAAACATCGTCAGAATTTTTGTCAATATGTTCATATTAACGGCAATTTCTTCCTTGTTTATCTACAATTTTTCTCATTTTAAGTCTCACAATCTAATTGATGACACGCCCTAGTCAAAATTATTTGCGCTATTATTATTTTTGGAAATGATACGAATGGGAAGGCAGTGATCTCACCATATTATGAGAAACAATACCATGGGAAATAGTGCCAGTAATTTATTTACTATACAAGCGTTGCAGAGACAATCTAAGCAACTATTGCCCATTATTACGCAAGAATTAGTCGCACAACACTTTAGTAAGATAGTACACCAGCGTATTGCTCAGCAAAATCATGAGAAAAGTATCAAAACACAAGATATCAAAACGCAAAATATTGAAAATACGTCCTACCAAGGTCTAACACGCGCCCAACATCCACAGTTTGGTCAGGTCATGATTAAATGGCAGTTGAGTGCTGACGCTTATCCTACCTCTCCTGATTTAACTCATGAAGCAGACGTTTTAGCTACTGTAAAGGCTTTATCAAGAATCAAAGATAATGCTATCGCACCGCCACTATTGGCGCATCATTGCATAAACGTTCAGATACTAGAGTCGTCTCAACAGCTCGTAATAGTAGTATTGCCTTATTACTCTAACGGTAGCTTGGCAGGACAGTTGAGTGATCGAAATCAGCATTTATTGACAGCACCACAAAAACATCATTTCATCATGCAGTCTGCCTGTTTAATAGCCAATGTGCATCAAGCTGGCTGGTTGCATAATGATATTAAACCTAGCAATATTTTGCTGCATGACTCTTTCGATAGCTCCTTGCTAAATAATGCAGGTGCCAGCAGCTTAATGCCAAATTTATTATTGACAGATTTTGCCTTGTCAGAGAGGTTTAACGAGCCAAAAGAGGGAAGCCCTGCTGGTACGCCTGCCTATCTCGCACCTGAGCGCTGGCAAGGACAGAATGCAACGGTGCAAAGTGATATCTACGCGTTTGGCATCATGATGGTTGAGATATTAACAGGCAAGCGACCCTTTCATATAAGTAGCAATAGCAATGATAAATTAAAAGCGTGGGCGATCAAGCATTGCCAAAAGCCGATTCCAAAGTTACCATCAGAATATAGTCACTATCAATGTATGGTCGATAAGGCATTGGCGAAGCGGATAGAGAGACGGTATCGGAGTATGGAGGATGTTTTGAAGGATTTAACATCATTAGACAATCGCTAAGTTTATGATTTTATTTTTAAAAAGTGATTGTTTGTAGTATTCACATGTTACCCAGTCGTTGTTTTTTATGTTTGAATGGATATTCAGGCTCATTTTAAGCTCAGTCACTATAAGCTAATTTGGGTTTCCGTATTTCATTACAATGTTTTATTACCATACAGTGAGAATATCATGGCTAAAGTACTTATCATAACCGGTGATTTTGTTGAAGACTATGAAAACATGGTGCCGTTCCAAGCGCTGCTAGCGATGGGACATGAAGTTGATGCGGTCTGCCCAGATAAAGTGGCAGGTGATAGCATCACTACCTCAATACACGATTTTGAAGGTGACCAAACTTATACCGAAAAACGCGGTCATAATTTTGTCCTTAATGCATCTTTTGCCGATATCAATGTCGCAGATTACGATGCTTTGTATTTACCAGGTGGACGTGCGCCTGAATACTTGCGTTTGAATGCTAAAGTCATTGCAATGATTCAGCATTTCGCAAATACTGATAAACCAATTGCATCGGTTTGCCATGGACCACAAATGCTGACGGCTGCTGGCGTATTGAAGGGTAAAAAAGTATCTGCTTATCCTGCGTGTCAGCCAGAAATAGAAATGGCTGGCGCCGAATATGTCAAGTTACCTATGGATGGCGCTATTACAGATGGCCAACTGGTAACGGCTCCTGCGTGGCCTGCCCACCCAGCTATGCTAAAGCAATTTGTTGCCTTATTATAAGTTTTAATGAGTGTCGAGAGAGGATATTATATGTGTCAACTTTTTATTAGTGCTGACGACAGCTTGTGGCGCTCTAAAACCAAATCACTTCGAATTCAGGGAGTAGTCACCTCAATTCGTTTAGAGGTGTTTTTTTGGGATATATTAGAAGAGTTGTCATTTCGGGATCAAATGACGGTTAATCAGCTGATCACTAAGCTATACCTAGAATCTCTCGATGCCGATCATGATATTGGCAATTTCACTTCTTTTTTAAGGGTTTGTTGTTCTCGCTATTTATCCTTAATAGCCGATGGCGATCTTTCTCGCGAAACAAGATTACCTTTAGAAAAAGTTGATGCAAAAAATATAATTCAACGTGAAACCCTCCGCAAAAATCAACGTAGTGCATTATTTAATGACAGTGAGGGAAACCTTTCTATTAATTAAGTATGCCTATGGCAAATGCATGAAGCAGCGGGTAAGTAGGTGCTATCGAGTATGGAAGAGGTGTTAAAGGATTTATAAAGGGTAGAAAAGTAGATTAATGCTCTTGATAAGATATTTTATAGTTTTAATGCCAAATTGCGGACACAAAAAAACCTGCTAAAAGCAGGTTTTGATATTTGGTCTAAGATTTACTATCCGAAAATGGTGGGGCTGGAGAGACTCGAACTCTCACACCTTGCGGCGCCAGAACCTAAATCTGGTGCGTCTACCAATTCCGCCACAGCCCCATTTTCCGTTACTCTATCATTATTAGCGTTTAAACTCAAACACAATATAGACAGTTAACTGATTCGGTAGTGCGTCTCAGTGGTTGGCTATTATATAGAGTTTAAATAGTTTGGCAACCCCTATTTGCAATTATTTTTAATTATTTCACGTTTTTTTTGTCTATATATTATAAGTAATTGATATTAATAAATATTTAATTTAGAGGATTGCTACTCTATTTGCTCTTTAGATAGTATCGTTTGGGAAGATAGGTCTAACTGCTGCAACTTACGGGTGAGCGTATTGCGTCCCCAGCCAAGTAAGCTGGCGGCTTCTATCTTTTTGCCGCCGCTATGATTGAGTGCTGCCGTTAATAAGACACGTTCAAATTCAGGCATTGCTGTCTGTAAAATGTCCGTTTTGCCGCTGTCTAAAGACTGCTGTGCCCAATCAGCCAATGCTTGTTGCCAATTTTGACCGATAGCAAGCTGAGTCGTCTTAGCATCGGTGTTTATATTATCAGGATTTATACTATCACTGTTTGGCCATTGAGGACTTTGCGTCGAGGCTTGAGGTGACAAGCTGTGGTCTGGTTGATGCCCTGCTGCATCGGACGGAACATTCTCAAGCAGTTCAGGTGGTAAATCGGTGGCCATGACGGTATCGCCAGTCGCCATAACCGTCAGCCACAAGCAGACGTTTTCAAGTTGACGGACATTACCGCGCCAGCCAAACGTTTGCATCAGTTGTAATGCCGCAGGATGTAAGTATTTGGGCGTCGTGTTCATCTGCTCAGCCGCGCATTGCATGAAATAGGTGGCTAACGCAGGAATGTCTTCAGGGCGCGTGCGTAGCGGTGGTAGTGGCAGACGTATGACGTTAAGGCGATAAAATAAATCCTCACGGAAACGATTCTGCTTCACCAACTCCTCTAGGTTTTGATGTGTGGCCGCAATGATGCGGACGTCTACTTTAATGGGCTGCTGACCACCGACGCGATAAAACTCGCCATTGGCCAATACCCGAAGCAGGCGTGTTTGCGTGCTGAACGGCATATCGCCAATCTCATCCAAAAATAACGTGCCGCCGTCAGCCTGTTCAAAGCGGCCCTGGCGAGTGGTGGTTGCACCAGTGAACGCGCCTTTTTCGTGACCAAATAGCTCGGACTCAATCAGATCGTGGGGTATCGCTGCCATATTAAGAGCGATAAAAGGTTGCTGCTTACGGGGAGAGTGCTGGTGCAGGGCACTGGCAACCAGCTCTTTACCTGTACCAGACTCTCCCGTAATCAACACCGAAATAGGCGATTGTGCCAGTCTACCAATGGCGCGAAACACCGTTTGCATGGCAGGTGATTGACCGATGATGCCACTAGGGTTTTTATTGCTTTTGGCATCGGTGGGCGTGCCAGTATTATTTTTGAAGTTGTTAGCAGGTTTTTTATCAGAATTGACATCAACTGCCGTCTTAGGTTTTGCTTGTGTGGTTTTATGAGGCATTGCCTGAATAGCGGCAGGCGCATTGGCACTTTCTTGGATATTGGTTCCATTTGGATAATGGCTGCTGTCAATATTTGATGATTCGATGTTCGGCTGATAGTTGATCGCTTTATAAATCGTTGCGACTGCATCATCCAAATCAAACGGCTTGGGCAAGTACTCAAAAGCACCAGTCTGATAGCTATTAATCGCAGAGGTAAGATCCGAATGCGCTGTCATTATGACGATGGGCATGTCAGGGAAGTGCTGATGTACCCAATCACTAAAGGACAAACCATCCATCATTGGCATGCGAATATCGGTCAATATCACATCTGGTAGCTGGGCAACTGATTCTGGCTGCTTTAAGACATCATTGAGACGGGTCCACGCCGCTTGTGCTTGGGTAAAGCTGATAACGGTCAGTCCGGCATCCTCAAAGGTATCAGCCAATACCATACGTAGGGCGGAATCGTCATCGATCAACCATAACGTTGCAGGTTGGTCACTTGGCAGGTTATTTACAGTTACCATCGAAGGTTGAGCATTGCTTTTAGGTGGTTGGTTGTCGCTGTATTGAGTCATGTATCGGGCCTAATGAGCAATTATTTATGATAAGTTTGGGATGAGTTGTCTTATAATTTAGCAGCTTTATGCACAGATGTCGTTTATGTTTCGGCTAAAGGTTGATTAAAAGGCAGATATAACGTAAATCGAGTCTGCTTATCCTGTGATGATCCTGTCGAGCTGACATCGATCATACCATGATGATGGCTGATGATATCTTGGACGATAGACAACCCAAGACCCGTGCCCGCTGCACGGCTGGTCACCATCGGAAAAAATATCTGTCCAATGAGCGCCGGATCAATCCCTGAACCATTATCCGTGATGGTGATTTGCATCACTTGCTTGTGCTGCTGTCCTACAATTGTATGCTGAAAGGCAACGCGAGTCTGAATGTGTAGGGTTGGCTGGTAGTTGGGCTTAAGATCGGTTTGTGTATTGATTGATGCGGGTGTTTTAGATTTAGAATCGGCTGCGTTAGCAGGTTTTAACTCAGATGGTTGTGACTGAGAGGGCTTTGACTGAGAGAGGCTTGATTCTGATTGCTGGTTTCGCTGTAGCGTTTGTTCAAACTCACTCATGGACTCACAGGCATTATTGATTAAGTTTAAAAAAACTTGAATCAGCTGGTCTTTGTCAGCGGACAGTTCTGGCAACGACAAATCATAATCTCGCTGTAGCACTACTTGCGGATATTGATTCATGACCAGTGTCAATACGTGTTCTAGCGGCTCATGAACGTTTAGCGTCTGCCAGTTTGGCAATTGATTGGAGCCAAGCAGCTGTCCGATAAGATGCGTCAAGCGATCCGTCTCTGAGATGATGATATCGGTATAGTTACGCAGCTTTTGATTCATCTTTTGCAAACCATCACTGGTGTCAGCGCTAGGGGTTGACGAGGAGGTACTGACGGTGGTCGCGTACTGATTAACAGTAGGTGATTGATTGACAGCAGAGGCATCACTGAATTTAATAAATTGACGCTGCAATAACTGCGCCGCCCCGCGAATACCAGCCAGTGGGTTTTTTATTTCGTGTGCCACTGAGCGTAGCATATGGCGAGCAACAGTATACTGCTGCTGTTGACGTTGCTCATCTGATATACGGCTTTGACGATCTTTGCCCCACATCTCAATGATGAAATAGGGCTGCTGCTCATATACAACAGGCGTTACGCTATAGTCTACCGATAGCGACAAATTGCTATTTAATGGCGTCGTAATGATGTGATCGTGATCAATAAAAGGCTGCTGGTAGTTTTGCGCTTGTGCAAATCGTTCTGTCAACGAATAGGTGCGCTCCTCCAACGGCGCATGCTCATGCTCATTCTCAAGTAATGTACTGGCTTTTGGTACCAATTCATCAGGTGCCAATAATGTCAAAATAGACTGATTAATCAGTCGGCCGCTGCTAATGGCCAGCAGTTGCTCAGCTTGGGCGTTTAAGCGAGTGATCGATAGCTCATCATTCACCCACAATATAGCGGTAAATAAATGCTGTGATATAAATGCTAAATCAGGGGTTGTTTTGGTGGTAATAAAATCAGCCGTCATGGATAGTGCCCAAAAAAGTGAGGATGCTTAATATAATATTTAACCATAAATCAAGACTATAGAGCGGCAAAACTGGTGATTTTTGCAAAAAAAACGTACAATGCGCTCAGCCAATTTATCTCTAGCAAGGTCAGCCATGTCCAAAACTTCTACCGAGTCAGTGAACACGACAACGACAGCCGCTCTATCAGCCATACAAGACGCTGCGACAGAAACCGTCACTATCTTTAATCCTGCCGCGCCTATCGTAGTACAAGAGCAGAGCCAGACAGATACCAGCCAACCTTATCACCATAAAGCCAACCACAACCAAAACCGTAGTATCGCACAAAGTAGTGATGTTACGACTGCCAATGCGACTGCCACTATGCCAGTCAGTGCGGCGCCAAAGATTGGTTTTGTGTCATTGGGTTGCCCAAAAGCACTGGTGGATAGTGAGCGTATCATCACTGAGCTAAGCCGCGATGGTTATCAAGTCGCCAGTGATTATGAAGGCGCTGATTTGGTCGTGGTCAATACGTGCGGCTTTATCGAGTCAGCAGTACAAGAGTCGCTCGATGCCATCGGCGAGGCCATCAGCAAAAACGGTAAAGTGATTGTCACAGGTTGTTTGGGCAAAGAAGCGGACAAAATCCGTGCAATGCATCCAGCCGTGCTCGCCGTGACTGGCGCGCATGCCTATGACGAGGTCATTACGGCCGTCGCGCAGCATGTGCCCAAACCAAATCGAAGTAAAGATGCCAATTACGACCCAAAGATAGATTTGATCAATGAGGCGGGTATTAAGCTTACGCCCAGTCATTATGCCTATCTAAAAATATCAGAAGGCTGTAATCACCGTTGTACCTTCTGCATTATTCCAAGCTTACGTGGTGATTTAGACTCGCGTCCGATTGATAATGTGATGAATGAAGCGTTGGCACTTAAAAACGCTGGCGTGAAAGAGCTGCTCATCATCTCGCAAGATACCTCAGCTTACGGGCTGGATCTGAAATATAAAACCAGCTTTTGGAATGGGATGCCACTCAAGTCAAAATTTTATGACTTATGCCAAGCCTTGAACGGTCTGGGTATTTGGGTGCGTCTGCATTATGTCTATCCGTATCCACACGTAGACAAAGTCGTTGAGCTGATGGGTGAGAAGAAACTCTTGCCTTATTTAGACATTCCGTTTCAGCATGCCAGCCATCGTATCTTAAAAGCGATGAAACGCCCTGCACACAGTGAAAACACCTTAGAGCGTATCAAAGCATGGCGTGCTATCTGCCCTGATATCGTGATTCGTTCGACCTTTGTGGTCGGCTTCCCTGGTGAGACCGAAGAAGATTTTCAGTGCTTGCTTGATTGGCTGACTGAGGCTCGCCTTGATCGCGTGGGTGCCTTTACCTATTCAGAAGTCGAAGGCGCTGTTGCCAATGCTTTGCCCAACCATGTGCCTGAAGACGTTAAGCAGTCTCGCTATGAGCGGCTGATGACCTTGCAGCAAGACATCTCCGCACAAAAACTGCAAGAAAAAGTCGGCAAAACCCTCATGGTATTGGTCGATGAGATTGATAGAGAAGAAGGTATCGCCATTTGCCGTAGCTATGCGGATGCGCCTGAAATCGACGGTCATGTCTATGTCGATGACATTACGGATCAGGTTAAAGTGGGTCAGTTCTTAACGGTCACAATCGATGATGCTAGCGAATATGATTTGTTCGGTAGTTATCAGGGGTAGAATACCCGTGTGATATACACGCAAAAATTGCCCAATGGTGGGCAGTTTTTGCTACAATTAGCGCAATTTAGCCTTTTTAATACGTGTGCCTGTATAGGCGGCGTTGTGGGCAAACTCGATTTGTATTTTACCGATAATGTTCTTTATAATTCAATGATAAAAGGTGACCTCATGTCTGACAAAAACCCGCGTTACGCTCGTATCTTGCTAAAACTCTCAGGCGAAGCCTTGGCTGGTAGCAAAGACATGGGTATCGATACCGAAGTGCTCGACAAAATGAGCTTGTCTATCGCTCATTTACGTGGATTGGGTGTCCAAGTGGGTATCGTGGTCGGCGGTGGCAATCTATATCGCGGTGCCCAATTACAAAAAGAAGGTCTGGTCGGCCGTGTGACGGGCGATCAAATGGGTATGCTTGCGACTGTGATGAACGGTCTTGCCATGCGTGATGCGCTTGAGCGCCGCAATATCAAAACACGCCTGATGTCAGCCTTGCCAATCGGTGAAGTGACCGAAAGCTATAGCAGTCGTAATGCGATTCGTTATCTCAAAAACGGTGAGGTTTGTATCTTTGTCGCAGGCACGGGCAATCCATTCTTTACCACTGATACGGCTGCTTGCTTGCGCGGTATTGAGATCGAAGCGGGCTTGATCCTAAAAGCCACCAAAGTAGATGGCGTTTATGACAAAGACCCAAGTCTGCATTCTGATGCGGTTAAGTATGATGGCCTGACCTTTGATGAAGTGTTAGAGCAAAAACTTGGCGTGATGGATTTGACAGCCATTGCTTTATGCCGTGAGCATAACGTACCGCTACAAGTGTTTGATATGACCAAACCCAATGCCCTATTAAATGTCATCATGGGCGAAAATGAAGGCACCCGTGTTTTTCATTAATCAGACAGCATTCAGGTAGATAAATAGCAATCATTGGTCAATAGCCAGTTGCTTAGACAATTAAAACCTTACATAGTTAACAATAAAGAATTTATCGATAGCGATAAATAAGGACACACAATGATCAAAGAGATTAAGCAAGACGGCGAATCACGCATGCAAAAAACACTAGAAGCGCTTGAAAGCACTTTTAGCAAAGTTCGTACAGGTCGTGCCCATCCAGGTATGCTGTCAGGTGTGATGGTCAGCTACTACGGTTCTGATACGGCACTTAACCAAGTAGCCAGTGTCAACGTTGAAGATTCACGCACATTATTGGTTCAGCCATTTGACCGTACGATGGTACAAGCCATTGATAAAGCAATTCGCGAAGCAGATTTGGGTCTAAACCCAATGACCGCAGATGTGATTCGTGTGCCAATGCCAGCATTGACAGAAGAAACACGCCGCGATATGCAAAAACTTGCGCGCAGTGAAGCAGAGAGTAGCCGAGTCTCTATCCGTAATATTCGCCGCGACATGATGAACGACATCAAAGATTTGGCAAAAGAGAAAGAGATATCAGAAGATGACGAGCGCCGCGCGAGTGATGATATCCAAAAAATCACTGACAAATATATCGAAACCATCGATAGCCGTTTGAGCAAAAAAGAAACTGACTTAATGGCTGTTTAAGACTGTTTATTGTGGTTTATCACAATAACTGGTTACGCGTCACCCTTAATAGTAGACAGCCAATACTTCATTGCTATTGGCTTTTTACTATTATATGCACTATATTTTACCTGCCATAATATTTCGATTTTCAGATTTTTATTATGGTAAGTTTGTGAATTGCCTATATCGCACTTTTTAATCGTTGCTATGCACGTTATTATTATTCTACCTTAACAATAAGTACTCTCGCCTATGTCTACCTCAGCCGCTTTGGCTCCTGCTACTCTTCCTCGTCATATCGCCATCATTATGGATGGTAACAATCGCTATGGTAAAGCCAATGATTTGGGTAAAGGCCAAGGACATGTGGCTGGCAAAGACGCGCTAGATCCCATCGTTGAGTACTGTGTTGATAAAGGCATAGAGGTGCTGACCGTATTTGCGTTTTCTAGTGAAAACTGGCAACGTCCACCCAGTGAGGTGGCGTTACTCATGCAGCTATTGGCCTCAACCATCCATGATCAAATGCCTCGGATGAATGAGCATCGCATTCGCCTGCGTTTTATTGGGGACCGCAGTCAACTCAGTCATGACTTACAAGTTTTGATGGCAGATGCTGAAGAAAAGACCGCAGCGTTTGAGGCCATGACCATGGTGATTGCGATCAGCTATGGCGGACAGTGGGATATTGCGCATGCTGCCAAGCAGTTGGCGCAGCAAGTGCAAGCGGGGACGCTAAACGCCGAAGATATTGATAAAGAGATGCTGGGTGAGTACGTGCAACTGGCAGACACGCCAGCGGTAGATATGCTGATACGGACTGGCGGTGAGTACCGTTTGTCCAATTTTTTATTGTGGCAGTCTGCTTACGCTGAACTCTTTTTTACTCCGACACTATGGCCAAACTTTGCAGCAGAAGAGCTGGCGACGATGGTGACAGAGTTTGCCCAGCGTCAACGCCGCTTTGGAAAAACCAGTGAGCAGATAGTCATCGAACAACAGCAATAGTAAAATATTCGTCCTCAAGACGATATCATTTATATGCGGGCGGTGATGAATACTGCTTGCTTGTGATGTGATAAACCGTTTTAATTGGTGTCAATCGCTATCAGTAGGCTATGGTTGATTGGCTGTTATACTGCATTTTTGACCCGATGTTATTCATTATTATAAGGCTCGATAAGTATGTGGCAACGAATTAAGACGGCTATTGTTCTCGTTATTATCGTTGGTATTGCAATGTTTGCGAGCCAAACGCCTATTTTATTTGCGCCACTTTTGGCCGTTGGCGTGATTATCGCCGCGCATGAGTGGGCTAAATTAATGCCCAAATGGCGTCAGCCTGTAGTATTCGTGCTAATGGTTTTAGTGATAACCCTCATATCGCTGATATTTAAGGTGACATGGCTGTTTTGGTGGGTGGCTTCACTCGTTATATGGCTGATGGCATTGTCTTGGGTCAGGGTCTTCCCGACACAGACGAGATGGTATGGTAAGCAGCTGGCTCTGATGGGTGTGGTTATCTTGACCGCGTCAATCACCGCAATGTTTTATCTCTGGCAGCTATCGGCATGGTGGCTACTCTATGTATTCTTATTAGTCTGGTGTGCAGACAGCGGCGCTTATTTTGTCGGTCGTAAGCTTGGTCGCCGAAAGATGGCACCCAATGTCTCACCTAATAAGAGCATGGAAGGATTGGCAGGTGGTCTGGTCACAGGTCTGCTAGTCGTGATTGCGATCAGTGTCTTTAAGCTGCAACTGACAGGTATGCCGCTGATTGCGTTTGTCACACTATCAGCGATAACGATTTTGGCTTCTGTACTGGGTGATTTGTTTGAGTCGATGCTCAAACGCCGCGCTGATGTAAAGGACTCCGGTACGATTTTGCCAGGCCATGGGGGCATACTGGATCGTATTGATTCGCTATTGTCAGCAACACCGATATTTGCACTGGGTTTTTGGGCGATACAACAGTTTGGCCTAATCGTGGTATAGAGTGATAGGGTATAGGCCGCTTGCCATTTTATAAGTTGCCTCTCACTCTGTATCGCTACATTTTTTGATGTTTATCACACCGTATTTATTTTCTTCTTTTATTTATAAGTATCATAGGCAACACTGGTTATGACGCAACGCATCGCCGTACTAGGCGCGACAGGCTCGATTGGTGATAGCACGTTAGCTATCTTAGCGGCACAGTCGCACCAGTATGAAGTATATGCTTTATCAGGCCATCACCGTTTGGACAAATTATTTGCGCTTTGTCAGCAGTTTTTGCCCAAGCGCGTAAGCGTGCCGACAGCAGCGGTCGATGATTTTGCTAAGCGTCTCAGTAGCGCAGGTCTGGATATCGACGTGGTAGGCGGTGAGCAAGGGCTGATAGAGATTGCGACCGACTCACAAACCGATACAGTGATTGCGGCTATCGTAGGAGCAGCAGGCTTGCCTTCTACCTTAGCAGCTGCACGTGCAGGCAAGCGTATTCTGCTCGCCAATAAAGAAGCCTTGGTGATGGCAGGCAAGGTCATGATTGATGCAGTCAAAACGCATGATGCTACTTTGCTGCCACTCGACTCTGAGCACAATGCTATTTTTCAGTGTCTGCCATCCTCTATTCAGCAAGACAACACCCAAATCCACCAGTCAGAACACGGTGTACGAAAGCTGTGGTTAACGGCGTCAGGTGGTCCATTTTTACAACAGTCTTTTGCTCAAATGCAGCAGGCAAGTGTGGCAGAGGCGGTCAAACATCCAAACTGGTCAATGGGTCAAAAGATATCCGTAGATTCGGCGACGATGATGAATAAGGGGCTTGAGCTGATCGAAGCCTGTCATTTATTTGATTTGCCCGAAGACAAAATAAATGTGGTCATTCATCCGCAAAGCATCATTCACTCAATGGTAGAATACAGCGATGGCAGCTTTTTAGCGCAGCTCGGCAGTCCAGATATGAAAACGCCCATTGCACATGCGCTTGCCTACCCAAACCGTATCGACAGTGGCTCGCAGCCGTTAGACTTGTATGCACTCAGTGGTTTGGAGTTTATCGAACCTGATCTGCAAAAATTTGCCTGTCTGCGTTTGGCTCGCCAAGCTATGCAAGCAGGGACGCAGGCGACTATTGTCTTAAATGCAGCCAATGAGGTCGCAGTGGCTGCATTTTTAAATGGACAAGTTCGCTTAACTGATATTGCAGACATCAATGAGCAAGCCTTAACGGATATACAGCTGCCACCACTAAGCGTGGCGGCTGATATAGAAGACATATTAGCCATTGATAAGATAGCGCGTCATCTTACTGACAAGTTAGTGATGAAGTTAGCACAATGATAGCCAAAGCATAATACAAGCCTCTAGTTGAAAAACGAATATAGTCAGGTTCAATATAATTTCGATACAAGGAAACCGAGTGCAAGTTATACATTAGTATGCTTAGCGAGGATGACGATGTAGCGGATTTATATAGACTTGACTATAGTCAAAAGACGATGTTCAGCATGCTTTAATACAGCAATTAATAAAGATGCTAAGAGACAATACTGAGAAACAATCATGACGTTTTTATTAACGATTCTTGCGGCCATATTTGTATTAGGGCCACTCATTGCCCTACATGAATGGGGTCATTACATCGTAGCGCGGCTTTGCGGTGTCAAGGTGTTGACATATTCTATCGGTTTTGGCCCCAAATTATTTGGCTGGACGAGCAAAAAGAGTGGCATTGATTATCGTATCTCTGCGCTACCGCTTGGCGGCTATGTCAAGATGCTCGATGAGCGTGAAGGTGAGGTTGCCAAAGATGAGAAGCATCTGGCATTTAATCATCAGCATCCGCTCAAGAAGATTGCGATTACCGCTGCTGGTCCTATCATGAATTTCATCATTGCTATCACTTTGTTTTGGGTATTGTTTATGACTCCATCTGAACAATTAGCAACCAAAATTGGCAGTGTATTACCAGGCACACCTGCAGCAATCGCACAACTGCCGGCTGGTGATAAAATCGTCGCTATCGATGGGCATGACGTTCAGACGTGGGAAGGGATAAACTATCGCCTCGCTGGGCGTATGGGCGAAACGGATAATGTCAGTATCACGCTACAGGCGGATGCTCAAAGCAACCCCTCAACTAAAACCTATCAAGCACCCATAACCGACTTTATGCAGGGCGATGCGCAGGGCAAAGATGCCTTGAGCAGTTTTGGGATGCTGCCGTGGCAACCTGATATTGCCCCGATTGTCGGCGACTTAACACCTGATGGTGCTGCTAGCCGCCAAGGTCTACAGGTTGGTGATCGTATCACGGCTATTAATGATGAAGCTATCAAAGACTGGATCAGTGCTACACGTATCATTCGTGATAGCCCTGAGACGTTACTGAATTTTACCGTATTGCGTGATGACAAAGTTGTGCAGTTAGCGATCATGCCACAAGGTAAAAAAGACAATCTAGGCAATGATTATGGGCAAATCGGTGCGATGGTTGAGCAGTCAGAGATCGTCATTCCTGATGCCTATAAAACCACGGTAGCTTATGGCCCTGGTGAGTCACTGGTTAAGTCATTTGAAAAAACAGAACAGCTAGCCGTTATGACGGTCAGCTCAATGGGAAAAATGCTGTCAGGTATGATCGGTTTGGATAATTTGTCAGGTCCTATTACTATTGCCAAAGTGGCCAAACAAAGCTTTGATATCAGTTGGCAAATGGTCTTGTCTACGGCGGCTTTAATCAGTTTGAGTCTGGCGGTACTAAACCTGTTGCCCATCCCAGTACTGGACGGTGGTCATATCGTTTATCACCTGATTGAGTTAATACGAGGTAAGCCACTCTCGGACGGAGTGCAAATGGTGGGTCTTAACATCGGGCTAGTCTTACTGGCAGGTTTCATGGTGTTAGCAATTGGTAATGACATCAGCCGGCTGTTTTAGTCGATTTGTCGATAGTATCTTTGATAAAGCACGATATACTAATGGTTTTACGACTGCTAGGCCTCAATTGTTGTTATGATACACGCAATACTTTGTGTCGCGGTCTCTGTACTAATCGTAATTTTTAGTTTATTTTGTGATGCATTTTATATAAAGTGTTCTGAGTCACCCACACATTGGTTACGACTTTGTGCGAAACGGGCTAGACAACATATACTTTTTACCTTAACTTAAGCAATTTTTTATTGACGGATAGTGTTTATGCGTACGCCTTTATTTATGAGCGCGGCTGGGTTGCCGTTAGTTGTAGCGATGATGAGTATGCCAGTTCATGCTGCAGAATTTGTAGTAACTGACATCGGTTTCAACGGCCTACAACGCTTAACCCCTGATAGCCTCTATCCGGTCTTACCTATTACGGTAGGAGATACGGTAAATGACAGTCGCTTAGCCGCCAGTATTAAGGCGCTATATGCTACTGAGAATTTTGCCGATATTCAAAGCCGTGTCGAAGGCGGTCAGCTAAGGTTTGATGTGGTTGAACGTCCGACCATTACTGAGGTTACCTTTGAGGGCAATAAGCTCATTCCAAAAGAGGGACTTGAGCAGGGACTGAAGAATGCGGGTCTTTCTGCTGGCGATGTACTAAAGCAGTCTACGCTACAAGGCGTGGCCAACGAATTGCAGCAGCAGTATATCAGTCAAGGGTATTACAACAGTAATATTGAAGTAGACCAAACCGTGCTTGATGGCAACCGTGTCAAGCTGGACGTGCGCTTTATCGAAGGCAAGCCTTCTAAAGTGGTCGATATCAATATTATTGGTAACAAGCACTTTAGTGATGAAGAGGTTAAAGACGTCTTTGCCGTAAAAGAATCGTCTTGGACACGCCTGTTATCAAAGTCTGATCGTTACGCTCAAGAAAAGCTGGCGGCCAGTCTAGAAAACCTAAAAGCCCTATATCAAAATGATGGCTATGTGCGCTTTTCAGTCGATAATGCGGTACTAAATATCAGTGAAGATAAAAGCAGTGTGTTTGTCGAAGTCAGTCTGACTGAAGGTGAGCAATATCAGTTTGGTGATGTAAACTTTTTGGGTAAACCAACGTTTGATACCAATGAGCTAAAAGAGCTGGTAACGTTTGACCCTAATGAAAAATACTCACAAGCCAAACTAGATGCCACGACAGCAGCGCTCAAAAGTCGCTATGGTAATGAGGGTTATTACCTAGCCCAAGTAAGACCAGTACCTCGTATCAATGACGAGACCAAAATGGTCGATATTGATTACTATATTGATCCGGCGCGTCCCATCTATGTTCGCCGTATTAACTTTACGGGCAATATCAAAACTCAAGACGAAGTATTACGCCGTGAGATGCGTCAGTTAGAAGGATCACTTGCCTCAAGTGAAAAAATCCAATTGTCACGCACGCGCCTGATGCGTACAGGTTTCTTTAAAGCTGTCAATGTCGATGTGAAGCCAGTTCCTAACCAGCCAGATCAAGTTGATGTGAGCTATACGGTAGAAGAGCAGCCATCTGGTAGCTCAACTATTGCGGCAGGTTACTCACAGAGTGGCGGTGTGACCTTTCAGTTGGATCTGACCCAGAATAACTTTATGGGTACCGGTAATCGTGTCAAAGCGGCGTTATCACGTTCAGAAACGCGTGATTCTTATAGCTTGGGCTATACTGACCCGTACTTTACAGAAAACGGTGTCTCGCAAGGTCTGAGCGGATACTATCGCAAAACCAAATATGATGATGATAACGTCAGTAATTATGTGACTGACTCATATGGTGCGACGCTTAATTACAGTTATCCTGTTGATGAAACCAAGCGTGTGAGCGCGGGTATCAATGTTGATAATACTAAAGTGCGTGGCGGTCGATACTTGGGAATCTCTAATGTTCAAGAGATTCTAGATGATGGTGGCACACAAACATTTGACGATGATACTGATGGCGTTTCGACCTTTAAAAACGACTACCAAACTTATAACTTGTTACTTGGCTGGGACTACAGCACGTTAGACCGTCCAGTGTTCCCGACCAAAGGGATGAGTCACGCAGTTGACGCGACCATCGGTCTAGGTGATGCCAATTACCAAAAACTCGTCTATAGTGGTAACGTATATTACCCACTGTATAAAGGTACCGTCGCTCGTGGTTATACCAAGCTTGGCTATGGTAACGACTTGCCGTTCTACGAAAACTTTTATGCTGGAGGCTACGGCTCAGTACGTGGTTACGAGTCATCTACCCTAGGCCCTAAGTCACAAGTCTATTATGACGCGGTCACTGATCCAGATAATCAAACCTTTACCGCAGAAGAGGTCGGTGGTAACGCTCTAGCAACGTTCGGTGCTGAACTGATTTTGCCAATGCCATTTAAAGGTGATTGGGCAGATCAAGTACGTCCTGTGTTGTTTGCTGAAGGTGGTCAGGTATTTGATACGTCTGACAAAGAAGATCGAACTTTCAATGACTCAGATGTGCCATTACTGACTCAAGACAATGACTTCCGCTATAGTGCGGGTGCTGGTATTACTTGGTATACGCCAATTGGGCCGATATCACTTAGCTATGCCGTACCTTTCGGGGATAAAGAAGGTGATGAGACTGAAAAAGTCCAATTCCAGATTGGTAATACATTCTAAGAAGTCATCCCTGATTCACGCTGTTTGATCCGGTTCGTTTAAGGGCTCAAACAAAAGATCATCACGTCTAGTAGGTCGTCAAAACACATGGTTATTTTGACGACCGTTTCATTTATAACCCTACTTTATTAATAATAATTATGATAACGATTGAGCAGCTTATCACTCGAATTGAGCAGCGTCAGCCTGTGGTTAACAAGGCTGAAATACATGCTGAGCAATTGTGTCAACCATTCACTAGCGTCGGTAGCCTGACGACTGCTGATCAAAAGCAACTCAGCTTTTTGGCAGACCCGCACTACATCACTAGTTTGGCCAGTAGTCAGGCAGGTGCTGTATTGGTCACCGAGGCATATCGTGACCAAGTACCTAATAATTCAATCGCCTTAGTCGTTGCCAGCCCTTATTTGGCATATGCTGCTGCCAGTCAGTTGTTTGCCCGTGAGTCACTGTCTGAAGGCATTCACCCTAGCGCTGTGATCGCTGATAGCGCGATCATTGGTGAGCAGGTCAGTATTGGGCCTTTTTGCGTGATTGGTGACAATGTGCAAGTGGGTGCTCGTAGTTCACTCGCAGCTCACGTGGTCATTGAGGCTAATTCCAATATTGGTACGGATTGTGTGATTAAGTCGCAAGTGGTTATCGGGCACGACTGCAGTATTGGAAGCCATGTGAGGCTGCATGCGGGCGTCAGTATCGGCTCTGAAGGGTTTGGGTTTGCGCCTACCAAAGATCCTAGTACCACAGGCTGGGAGCGTATTGCTCAATTAGGCCGTGTGATCATCGGTGATCATGTACGCATCGGTAGTCAGAGCTGCATTGATCGTGGCGCGATCGATGATACGGTCATCGGCAACCATGTTATTATTGATAATCTGGTACAAGTGGCACATAACGTACGTATCGGTGATGGGACTGCTATCGCTGCTCAAACAGGTATTGCAGGTAGTACTACTATTGGCAAACGCTGTATCATCGGCGGTGCGGTCGGTATTACGGGCCACATCGATATCACCGATGATGTGACTTTGTCTGGTATGACCATGGCCACCAAATCCATAAAAACAGCTGGATCATACTCCTCTGGCACTGCTGCAATGCCCACTGCCAATTGGCGACGTGCGGCTGTACGCTTTCGCCAGCTCGGCAATAACTGATTGCCCTATAACCCAATAAAAAAACTTAAGATACAGCAAGGAAGCATCCTTATGAACAGCAATAACATAGATACCCCAACTGACGAAGACATTAAAAGCTTGGCTGAGCAAGGTCTGACGCTGCCATTAACTTACCACACTATTAAGCACTACCTGCCGCATCGCTATCCTTTTATGTTGGTGGATAGAATTGTGTGTTGCACCCCTGGTGAGTGCATTACTGGTATCAAAAACGTGACGATTAATGAAGAATTCTTCAACGGTCATTTTCCTGACGAGCCAATCATGCCAGGCGTACTAATGGTAGAGGCAATGGCACAAGTGTCAGGTGTGCTTGGGTTTATCAGTGCTGGATTAACCGCAGAAGATGGCTATTTGTATCTTTTTGCAGGGGTTGATAAAGTTCGCTTCAAGCGTCGTGTGATTCCGGGTGATCAGCTGATTATTCGTGCCAAAACAGTGATGCAGAGACATGGTATTTATAAATTTGATTGTACTGTGCATGTCGAGGACGAGCTGGCCGCTAGCGCTCAAGTTATGATTGCACGTCAAGAGCAGCAAAAGGTCAAAGACGCGAAAGAGGCTTAATTTTTTAGTAAGCCAAAGTGCATGCAAACTTATATTAGATCGACTACAACAACTAGAACTAGCAGTTATATTTGACAACGCAGCTTATGATTAGCCTTATGGTTAGGCTAGATGGGTTGTGTTTTGCTTACTATTTACTCGTATTAAATGATACAAGGGTCCACACTATGAGTCAGATTCATCCCACAGCACTCATCTCCCCATCTGCGCAGATTGATGAGACTGCTATTATTGGTCCTTATTGTATCGTTGGTGACGAGGTGTCAATTGGTGCACATACGGTGTTGCATCGTCATGTGGTCGTGACTAAGCTGACTCGTATCGGTGAGCACAATCAAATTTATCAATTTGCCAGCATTGGTGAAGATCCTCAGGATCTGAAGTATGCGGGTGAGCGTACTTGGCTTGAGATTGGTGATCATAATACAATTCGTGAAGCGTGCAGCTTACATCGTGGCACTGCTCAAGATGGCGAGCTAACCAAAATTGGCAGTCACAACTTACTGATGGTCAATACGCATGTGGCACATGATTGTTTGATTGGCGATCACAATGTACTGGCCAATAATGTCGGTGTAGCAGGACATGTGACCATTGGTGATCATACGATTATCGGTGGTAATTCAGGTATTCATCAGTTTTGTACAGTAGATGACTATAGTTTGATTGGCGGTGCCAGTTTAATTCTAAAAGACGTTGCTGCATTTACGATGGTATCTGGCAATCCGGCAAAAGCGCATGGACTCAATATTGAAGGCATGCGCCGTAAAGGCTGGTCAAAAGAGACCATCAATTTTTTACGCGAAGCCTACCGTACAATTTTCAGATCGGGCTTGACGACAGTAAAAGCGCTTGAGGTTTTGAGTAATGAGATGCTGCCAAAAGAGCCAAAAATTCAGTTGCTCATTGACTCCTTACAGAAGAGTCGCCGCGGTGTAGTACGCTAAACACGTATTGAGGCACTATAAAAAGTAAGCGAAGGTATTGTATTTCGCACTTTTAATGTACCAAACTTTTATCAGTGAGAGATGATATTGCTAAAGGCCATAACCAATTGTTATGGCCTTTTATGTTTATGAGCACTTGACTTTTTTAGTCGCTTAGCAGAAACTTCCTAGTTATATATTGTTAGACTCTAGTAACTTATTTTAACCAACCGCTAATCTGTAGTCTCTTTAAGTATCTGTCTTAGACTTTCAATGAGTTTGATAGCTTAAAGGGAATTACTATTGAATTTTAGGAGCGTCGCATGGCAGAGCAAAGGGAAAATTGGTCTAGTAGGACGGGGTTTATTATCGCCGCTGTCGGTTCAGCTGTAGGATTGGGTAATATATGGCGTTTTCCATATGTGGCTTATGATAATGGTGGTGGTGCATTTATGGTGCCATACCTGATCGCTTTATTCACGGCAGGTATTCCACTACTGTTTTTAGATTATATTATTGGGCATAAATATCGTTCAGCGCCGCCGCGCGCTTATAAAAAGATGGTGAAGTCTGCTCAGTTTATCGGATGGTGGCAGACTCTCGTCTCCTTTGTCATTGCCATTTACTATGCTGCCGTCATCGTTTGGGCAGGCAGTTATATGGTGTTCTCTTTTGGCCAGAAATGGGGAGAGGATACGACAACCTTCTTTGTCAGTGACTTTATCAAACACACAGGGGATCTAAACGCGGTATTTGTACCGCAGATGTTTATAGGTCTTATCCTTGTTTGGGCATTGGCGATGTTGATTATGTTTGGCGGTATCCGTAAGGGTGTTGAGCTTGCCAACAAAATCTGTATACCATTACTTATTGTACTGTTCGGTATCATGGTATTCAAAGCGCTGAGCTTACCAGGCGCTGCCGTTGGTTTGAACGCATTCTTTGAGCCAAATTGGGAAAAAATGAAAGATCCTAACGTTTGGCTTGCCGCTTATGGCCATGTGTTTTTCTCACTGTCAGTAGGTTTTGGTATCATGGTTACCTATGCCTCTTACCTTAAAAAGAACACAAACCTCACCGGTGCAGGCTTGGTTGTCGGTTTTGCCAACTCTTCTTTTGAGCTTATCGCAGGTATCGGTATTTTTGCTGCCATTGGTTTTATGGCAGTATCAACAGGCCAAGATGTTGCAGAAGTGGCCAGTGGTGGTGTTGGACTGGCGTTCTTTGTATTCCCAAAAATCATCTCTACGATGGGTGCCAGTGGTGATTTCGTTGGTTTCTTATTCTTCGGATCGTTAGTGGTTGCAGGTATCAGCTCTTTGATTAGTATTCTTGAAGTGCCTATTTCTGCCTTCCAAGATAAATTTGACTGGTCACGCAAAAAAGCCGTTACGGTGATTGGTGGTGTTTGTGCTGCTATATCTATTGTTGCCTTCTCTACCGGCAGCTCGCTGGTATTGGTCGATGTGATCGATCATTTCGCCAACAATATCGGTATTGTCGCTGGTGGTCTGCTGTCAATTGTCAGCGTCACTTGGTTTAATCGCCAAAAGATCCCAGGCCTACTTGATCATATCAACCGTATTTCTAGTGTCAAACTTGGCGGTGCTTGGGTATTTATGCTAACGGTTATTACACCGACTGTCCTTACGATTGCTTTGGGTCTAAAGCTGATCGATTTGGTTCGAGAGCCTTATGAGGGATATTCAACCTCTATCCTATTATTCTTTGGTTGGGGCGTTGTGGTATTCTTTGGATTGGGTGCATTCATAATGACTCGTATCAAAGGTCGATACGATGATGAGGATGACAAATCACGCTTACTTGATGATGCTCGCTAATCAGATTAAAATTTTAATAGGAACTTATTATGAGTACTTCAGCCATTATTTTTATGATTATTTCAATGCTGCTTATCTGGGGCGGTTTGATTGCTGCAATTTTGCATCTAAGAAAGCATCCTGACATTCCTATGAGTGAATTGCCAGATGATCATATTTATTAGTCGCTAATAGCTAATGAACGTGTGAATAAAAAAATGCCAGTCAGGTTTTCCTGACTGGCATTTTTGATTTTATATCTTAAAAAATATACATGGAGCCATCGTTAGCGCAAGTTCAGCTCAGGTACCGTTTGACCACGCTTAGTATAGAACTCGACGACAAACTCATCAAACTTATCTTGTTCAATGGAATCTCTCATGCCTTGCATCAAACGCTGGTAGTAACGTAAGTTATGAATAGTAGCCAACTGTGCACCCAGCATCTCCTTGCATTTATTAAGATGATAGAGATAAGCTCGGCTGAAGTTCTGACAGGTGTAGCAGTCGCATTCAGGATCGAGTGGGCCTTCGTCGTTGCGATACTGGCTATTACGGATACGTACTACGCCTGCGTTGTCTGTATCGCCTGTGACAAAGTAATGACCATTACGTGCGTTACGCGTTGGCATCACACAGTCGAACATATCGACACCGCGACGTACGCCCTCAACTAAATCCTCAGGCTTACCAACGCCCATCAGATAGCGCGGCTTATCTGCTGGCATATCATCAGGGAGATAGTCTAGGACATCCATCATCTCATCTTTGGGCTCACCAACAGATAGACCACCAATAGCATAACCATCAAAGCCAATATTTAGCAGACCTTCAAGTGATTGCTGACGCAAATCAGGATACATGCTGCCTTGTACGATACCAAATAAGGCATTGGTGCTGCCCAGTCTGTTGTGCTCATCCACGCAGCGTTGTCCCCAACGTAGCGACAACTCTAACGATTTTTTGGCTTCGTCATGAGTGGCAGGATATGGCGTACACTCATCAAACTGCATGACGATGTCTGAGTTTAAGCTATACTGAATTTGCATCGATTTTTCTGGAGACAGAAATACCTTAGCACCGTCGATAGGGGATTTAAAATCTACGCCTTCTTCGGTGATTTTACGCATGGCACCCAGACTGAATACTTGGAAACCACCTGAATCAGTCAGGATAGGCTTGTCCCAATGCATGAACTTATGCAAGCCGCCAAACTTATCAATCACCTCGGTACCTGGACGTAACCATAGATGAAAGGTATTGCCCAAAATAATATCCGCACCGATGGCCTCGATATCGCGTGGCAGCATACCCTTGACCGTCCCATAAGTACCAACAGGCATAAAAGCAGGCGTTTGCACGTCGCCATGATTGAGATGAACGGTACCACGGCGTGCACGTGTGTCACCGATGGCCGTTTTGTGTAAGACAAATTGCATATGATTATCACTATTTACGCTATGAAAATGGCGATAATTATAGCATTGTTAGCGGTTTTTTTGGACATATAGTCAGAGAATCACTGAACTGCTACGGCGTTACCCTCCCTAAATGTACTACTTGTACCATTATCATTCGGCTACCTTGTACCCGTTTTAGCGTTATTTGACTCTAGATATTAGGTGTCATCGGTATACGCTCGATACGCACTTTGGTCAATATCGCTTCGTCATAACCAAAAAACACAGATAGCATCCCAAAAGACACAGACAGCAAGTGTCGTCATTGATAAAGTACCAATCATACAGGTGGCGCAGTCAGAGTCATCAGACCATCATTAGACGACATTTTAAGAAATTAGGGAAATAATATGAAAAAGACAGGTTATTTATTATTAATGGGCGGATTATTATTGATATCAAAAGGAGCGATGGCCGCTGAGACAGAAGAGCCAGAGTACACGTTATTGTCGCAAACAGGCGACTTTGAGCTGCGTCGTTATGACGAGCAGCTCGTGGCTCAAACGTGGGTGAGTGGTGACCAAGATTCCGCCAGTCGAGAAGGGTTTAAAGTATTAGCGGACTATATTTTTGGTAATAATACAGCACCAACGGGTGGCAGTAGTAAAATTAGCATGACAGCGCCTGTGACCATGCAGCCTAATAATAAAAAAAGTGAGACCGACTCACAGAAAATCGCGATGACAGCACCAGTGAGTATGCAGCAGGAAGATGGGAAGTGGCGCGTGCAGTTCACTATGCCTAGTCAATACACGATGCAAACGTTACCAAAGCCTAATAATCCAAATGTTGAGATTATTGAAGTGCCTGCACAGACTTATGGTGTGATTAAGTTCTCTTGGCTCGCAGGAGAGGACAAAGTAGCGGAAAAAACCGAAGCGTTGCAGACATGGATGCAAGACCAGAATCTAACGCCTACAGGCGGGCCTGAATTGGCACGTTATAACCCACCTTGGACGTTACCATTTTTGCGCCGCAATGAGGTAATGATTGCCTACGAGCCGAAATAGTAGCTGCAGCTCAAAGATATTATTTTTAATAAGTATGTTATTTATCTGCTTTAACGATTCATAGGTTTATAAAAATTAGCCCCATAAAAAAAGACAGCAATCGCTGTCTTTTTTTTATTCAAGGTTTTGGGTAGCTTGTCTAGTTTTTTTGCTCGCGGATGATATTAAGCATACGGCGTAAGGGTTCAGCTGCGCCCCATAGCAGTTGGTCGCCAACCGTAAATGCACCTAGATACTCAGGACCCATATTGAGCTTACGCAAACGGCCTAACGCAACAGTCAAAGTACCAGTGACAGCCACTGGCGTTAAGCGGTTCATCGTGGCTTCTTTGTCATCTTCTACCAAGTCCAACCATTCATTGCCGCTATTTTTCAGCGCCGCTTCGATTTCTTCTAATGGAATGTCTTTTTTGAGCTTGATGGTTAAGCCTTGTGCATGGCAGCGCATCGCACCGACGCGCACACACATACCGTCGATAGCAATCTTATCAGCTTCAGAATTACCAAGGATTTTGTTGGTCTCAACACCACCTTTCCATTCTTCTTTTGACTGTTTGTTTTCTAACTGAACATCAATATATGGGATTAAGCTACCTGCTAGTGGCACACCGAAATACTGAGTAGGAAAGTCCGCTGAACGCTGAGTCTGAGCGATTTTTTTGTCGATTTCAAGAATGGCGCTAGCAGGATCAGCTAACTCGTCTTTGACCGCATCATGTAATAGGCCCATGCCGCTGATGAGCTCGCGCATGTTGTTGGCACCAGAGCCACTAGCGGCTTGGTACGTCATGGCGCTGACCCATTCGACCCAGCCTCTATTAAACAACTCCCCGATAGCCATCAGCATTAATGACACGGTACAGTTACCACCGATGAAGTCTTTTGTGCCACTGGCTAAAGCGTTATCGATGACAGTACGATTGACAGGGTCAAGAATGATGATGCTGTCGTCTTTCATACGTAGTGTGCTTGCCGCGTCAATCCAATAACCACTCCAACCACCATCACGTAGAGGCTGATGCACTTTTGAGGTGTAGTCGCCACCTTGGCAGGTGATAATCACATCACAAGCAGCAAGTGCTTCAATATCATGAGCATCCTTTAGTTGACTGGTTTCAATACCCTCGAATGTGGGCGCATTGCCGCCAGCATTACTGGTTGAAAAAAATACAGGTGTGATGCCGTTGAAGTCGTTTTCTTCTTGCATACGTTGTATTAATACTGACCCGACCATACCGCGCCAGCCTACCAAGCCTACTGTCAAATTACTCATGAAATCCAATCCTATTTACAGTTATTTGTTGCATCGTCAACCAGTAACAATGCCGTGAATAGCCTAAAAAAGCAAGACGTTTTGGCCATTATTTGGTCGTTTTTCATGCACAATTAACTATGTTCACTATAACTTTAAGTTATTACTGTCAATTGAGATAGCACTAGCATTGTAATTATTTATTGTCATTGCCATAGTATCGTTATTCACCAGTAGGCGAAAATTCTATGAAATGCTACAGTAACCTTCACTATCTACAATCAATAGCCAATCTTAGACAAAATATATAGATGACAGCACGAGACTGAGTCTCATTTTTTGACATGCTTTGCTCCGCTGTTGTTTATCTTTTAGCTCATGATGTCTGTCGTTATTGGCATTATTATCACTTTAACAAACGGTTAGTAACTACTATGGATCTCTCACTCTTCTATTACGGTATACAGTGGTTGGCAGGATTCATCGCATTTGTCACGATTTGGGGCTGGATACCACTTGATAACTGGTGGGTACGTGGCGTTGAGTTTCCACGTATTCAGATCATGGTGCTTGGCATCGTTGCGTGGATTGGTATGCTAGGGTTTTGGTCAGAGTGGCAGACCGGGCAGTGGGCGCTGTTTATTGTGCTTAGTATTACTTTGGCGTTTCAATTGAGAATGATACTGCCTTATACCAAATTATGGAAAAAAGAGGTTCAAAAAGCAAAGGACAAATCGGACAAGCAAGCACATCATATAAAAATCATGGTATCAAACGTCCTTACCCCTAATGATGACACACAAAAACTGGTGGCGTTGGTTGAGCAAAAACAGCCTGATATTTTGATTACTTTAGAAACTGATAAAAAGTGGGAGGCAGCTTTACATCAAATCGAGTCTGACTATCCTTATACGGTAAAAGTGCCGCTTGATAATCTGTACGGCATGCACCTCTATTCTAAGCTTGAGCTGATAGATCCTGACATTAAGTATTTGATCATTGATGACATACCCTCCATTCATACGCAAATGCGTCTGCAAAGTGGTCGAGTGATTTGGTTGTATTGCTTGCATCCTATGCCGCCGAGTCCAACAGAAGCGGACAAATCAACCACGCGTGATGCTGAGCTACTGATGGTTGGTAAGCATATAAAAGAAAACGATCAAACGGCGATATTGGCAGGTGATTTAAACGATGTGGCATGGTCAAAAACCACTCGCCGTTTTCAGCGCATTTCTGGATTGCTAGATCCTCGTATTGGTCGACACTTTATCAATACCTTTCATGTCAAATACCCGTTTTTGCGCTGGGCATTGGATCATATTTTCCATAGTGCTTGTTTTACGGTGGTAGATATCAAGCGTATGCCGTCGATAGGTTCCGATCATTTTCCTGTGATGACAACTTTGCAGTACGAGCCAGAAGAGGCCAGCCAGCAAGAGGGGAATGCCCCTACTGCAGAAGCCAATGATATAAAAGAGACAGATCACAAAATACACGAGGGTAAAAAAGAAGGTAAAAAGGTTTCAGAAGAGCATCGGCAAGAGCAGCGCCGTTTTGTTTAAAATAGGCTATGGCTCGTACGTTGAAAAAACATAAAACTTACCACTGTCACGTAAGCATATGCTTACGCTAAATAAGGTCTTTAGCTTCTATTCCTACCAAATTGATTGACCTATAATAGCAACCATCAACACAAGGATACGTAAGGATACAGTGTTGAGATGGTACTAATAAAGCGCAGGTCAGCCCACTGTCTTATATTACTGTTCGCGACTTAGGATGAGTCGACAAGGAAGAAAGATAATAATAATAACGTGAAGTGTAAAAGCTCCGAACCAATCGCCCTAGGTTCGGAGCTTTTCTTTGTGCGTAAGTTTTAACTTATAAATGGCTGGTTTATGCATGCTGGTGTTATGTGTGTTTATCGCGTTATATACTTTGCAAAAAAGGATACATGCATTTGCATATACCCTTTCATTATTTCAGCGATTCATTGTTTCTTAGCCAACTACTTGTACGTATGCACCGGCACGTAACTCTTGTAGCCAGTCTTCTTTGGCTTGCGGCGCTAGACGTTGATACAACGCTTGACGGGCCATATTGCGACGGTACTGCTCGCTAACATCTTGTTGACGTGTCTCGTCTACTTTCAAAATATGCCAGCCAAACTGGGTTTTGAAGGGTGCAGAGTAGTCGCCAACCGTTGTGTTTTTCATCACGGTTTCAAATGGGCCGACCATATCTTCTTGGCTTACCCAATCAAGATCCCCACCGCGACCCGCTGACCCTGGATCATCTGAATAGGTCGATGCTAGAGCAGAAAATTCAGCACCATTACGCAGTTGCTCATACAAATCATTGATTTTTTGCTCAGCCAGTGCATCCGTCTGTAGCTCATCTACTTTGACCAAGATATGACGAGTATGCCACTGCGGTATCAGCATTTTATCGCTGGCTTTTTTGTCTGCAAGCTTGATGATGTCGATACCTTCTGGGGTCAATATGGGTTCGCTGACCGTGCCCACATCCAGTTTGGTGATTTGAGTTGATAGCTCTGTTGGTAAAGAAGCGGCTTTGTGAAAGCCCATATCGCCGCCTTGTAGCGGGATAGGATAGCTGCCTTGGCTCGCTGTAACGGCTGCGGCGACATCGACATTGGGTTCAAGCAGGCGAGTACGCAATGCTTGTGCGACTTTGAGTGCTTCTTCACGCTGAGCTTCTGATAGGCGGCTATAGTCGTCCATATAAGGAACGCGCACATGCACAGTTTGATATTCGCTTTGGTTTAAGCGTTTTGCTTCAGGCGAGGCCAAAAAGGCATCGATGTCTTGTTCACTGATACGTACTCGACGTGTGATTTGACGCTGTTGTAATTCCTGAATAGCAGTATCTTCAATTAGCTTGGCACGTAGACCAGCATAACTGCCAGGCTGAGTGGCATCTAGACGTTGCTGCAATTCTGAGATGCTATTTAGGCCTTCAGCTTTAGCAATCTGACTAAGTCGCTGATTGATGTCAGCATCGTCAGGTGATAAGCCGTTACGTTTGACCAGCGACAGCTGTAGTTCACGCAAAATAAGGGCATTTAGCACCTCAGTTTGCAGTTGTGCTGAGTTTGCAATCGGCTCTCCTGCGGCTTGGGCGCGAGCTTGGGTTTGTGCCACTGCATCGATCAATTCGCTCTTTAAGATAGCGTTTTCATTGACCAAAGCAATGATACCATCGGTACTGTTGGCAGGTGTCAAACGGTTGACAGAGCTTTGTTCAGTAGTGGCCGATGCTTTAGCGACAGCAGGCTTTACCGTGGCCGCGTGAGCGCTTAGTGTCAGTGCAAGACTGGCACTCATAGATAACAATACTGCTTGGCTGATCTGACCTAAAGAAAAAAATCTCATGAAGTTCCTCATCAATATCATTGTATCGGATAGTAGTCAATCAACTCGATCCAATACGCTTAAATAGTAAAATATTTGGCAGCGTTGCCCATCATACATAATAGGGATAGAAATAATGTCTTACAAATACCGTTATAAGTAATGCTGTCTTAGTCTTTTCAAGCTTAGTCTTTCCAAGCTGTTTGTACGGGTTCAAACCCTAAAATCTTGTCAGAAAGTAGTCTTGTCAAGCGACTACTACCGCTACCCAGACCATTCAATCTGATTTCTGCCATGATGGCTTGTGTGGGCTCGTCTTTGACATTTAGGTCATTGTAGTAACGGCGACCATACACGGCAAAACCAAAGCAGCAGTCTTCATAATCAACACCGAACAGTGAATCAAGCATCTTATTACGATTGTAATCGTATTGACCTTGAGCCAATATCCGCCAGCTGTTATTGATGGGGAAAACAGCGGATGCAGTAAATGCCGATAGCGGCAACTGATCTGTGTTTTCATCGCGCTGGCGTTTGACAAAGCCCACATTGAACAAGCTGTTGTCTGATGGCTGATAGCGCAGTTCAGTTGTCACATAATTCAAATCATAGCTGTTGGTCAGCGCGCCACTGACATCAATCCAAAAATTATTATAAGGTTGAGTGCTAGTATCCCATACCATTCCAGAAGAAGAGGTAAAGACAGGCTGATCATCATCTAGTGTTACACGTCCATCATCCATATAGAACTGCTCAGCAATGCTACCATCAAAACGTGTCACACCCGTTGCATCGATGTAACGATAGTTGACACCAGGCGTGATAGAGTGCAAATCCTGCAAACGATCATGGCCTAAGAACCAACTGTCTGAAAACAGCTGTTCGTAGTTGATAGAAGCAATACGAGTATTAAAGTTAGGGATGTCGTTTTGGTTTTTATAAGGTGAATAGGTATATTTTACTCGTGGACTCAGCAGGCGATACCCACCCATGGTATCGTCAAATACCCCAAAAGGCGACCCTGCTTGATAGAAGTTCAGACCGGCATCGATACTGGCTTGCGGGACAAATACAGACTGGTTACCATCTTCTTCACTCAGATCATTGTCTGCTAAGCTATCCTCATCATAAGAGGTGTAAAGATGCTGCAAGCTTAATTTGGGCTTAACATAACCCCAAGAGGTCTGCATCGGATAGACGGCACTTAGCTTATTATAAATGCGCACGCCACTTTTTTCGTTTTCAGAGCCATCGTCGATAGATTTTTTGAAATAGGCAGAGTCATGTACACCCGTAATATCAAAATTCTTTGCCCACGGTAGTCGGTAATCAAGTTTGAGCTGCGGCAGTCGTGAGTACGGTTTGTCTTTGTCTTCTAGTGCTTCACCATTATCAGTAAAGGCGTCTAGCGTCTGAAATGTTTCTACCTTTAGTTCGCCATCGACATAGTCATTGTAATAATTAACTCGAGCACGGCGTGGCAAGTTTATGGTGCTGTCAGATAGACCTAGAGTGTCAAAGTCATTCACATAGTCGGCATCTGATACATAGTTGTATTCGGCATCACCGCTTAACCGAGGAATGCTTTTTGATGACCAAGAATGATCATAAAAAAGGCTCTTACGGTCTTCGTCGTTATATTCTTTGTCATTTGGCAGATACGAGCCGTTAAAAATACCTTCACCGTAGTTCTCTGTCAGATAGCGGAATTCACCTGAGACCATAGGGTTACGATCAGTATAAATATGCGTGTTGAGCGTCGCATCATAGTTGGGCGCTAGATTGAAGTAGTAAGGAACATCTAACTCAAGACCGCTTTCGCTACTGACACTGGCACTCGGCAATAAAAATCCGCTACTGCGACGACTGTCTATCGGAAAGTTAAAGTAGGGAAGATAAAAAACGGGTATGTCAGCCACTCGAAAAGTCGTGTTATAGGCTTCGCCGCGACCGGTATCTGTATTTAAATCGATACTCTTAGCTTCAAACTGCCATTTACGGTTGGTTGGTGGACACGTACTAAACATGACTTGATCCAGCTCATACTCACTGTCGCTAGGCTTGTTCAAGTGTTTGGCATAGCCGTGTGCTTGCAAATCAACGCTAGCAAAAGCCACATCGTTTGCGGTGGATTGCCCCGTTTCAGTATTGTAATTTAGGCTGTCTGCAACCCCAATTAAGCCACCTTGTGAGGCTTTATCGTTCAGGCTTCTTGACGCATTGCCTTTAGCATTACGCTGGTTTTGAGCGTTACTACGCTGCGCGGTTTTTCCGATGGCTTTGTCAGTAAACATGACATTGCCTTGTGCCGCCGCAATGCCATTGCTCAAATCGAGCATGACTTTTTCTGCTTCGATATGCTGTTTGCCCTGATTGACAATGACATTGCCCGACAGCTCAGCATAGTTAATATTGTTGTAGTAACTATAATCTGACTCTGCAAATAAAGGCGCTTGATTGTTAGGGACATCGCTGACATTAGGCACAGGCTGTCCGTTTGCGCCACCTGTTTCGTTCACTGCCCGCTGATAGTTAGGGTTGCTGGTTGGGTAGACCCATTGACCTTCACAGCGCTGTGCACTGTCGACTGAGTGCGGCAATAGCTGCAAGTCCCGACCTACCTTTGGCGTGGTCTGTGCAGTAGGGGTCAATGAATGAGATACTGACGTATTTGAATTACGATCTCTGTCAGACACCGCAGTGTTGTCGATGTTATTTAATGTTGAGGCATCGGTGTCTGGCGTCAACTCATAAAATTCTGCCAAGCGCATCAGGCTGGCTTGAATACTCTCATCATTAAAGTCAAGCTTACCATTTTTGCGCGTACGCTTAGTGGTCTCTACAGCAGTAGGTATGACAACGTCATCCATACGGATATCATTGTTTGCTTGAGTACTGGTTATTCGATTGCCTTGCGTTTGATCGTTGAGCTGTGCAGCAGGCTCTACCATATCAGTAGCAGCTAGCGCATCTGCATCATTATTTATACGAGTTATCTCTAATGTATCGTCATTGCCTAGATTGTCATCTGAGGCAGTATCGTCTGTTAAAAAGCTATCTTGACTGATACTGGTGTCAGCTGAGACATCAGAATAGCTGTTGGTACTATCAGTAATCAATGGCTCGGTATTTTGCGTGTCAGCATCGCTGATGGCAGCACTCACAGCTAGACTGGATAAGCCTAGTGCACCGAATAAAATCAAGCGAATGCTTTGGTAAAGCGGAGAATATAACAAGGGCACACCTATGATTGCAGAGCCTATTGGATTGCGTTACTGAGCATTGTATTACGACAAACTGTGTTACTGCAGATTACGTTAATAAATGAGTCGCTGTATTGTCTAATAATAACAATACCGATAAAGAGTGTCTGACCGTGTATCGCTGAGAATGAGAAAGCAACCATTGCTCACTGAGCATGCTATCTCAAGAATATGGGCGTTTTACATATAATGACGACTAATCATAGTCAAAAAAAACCAAATCAGCTACACTATTTACCAAAATTTGTAATATAGCTGAACTGTTTTTTTCTGAGTATAAAGTTTTGGCTTAGCGCTAGCGCTTGAATCACCTCTTAACATGACTGTCACCGTTGCTATGACAGCGTAAGATGTCACTATTTTAGCAAGTATTTGCCTGACTTATCACTACTTTAATTATTTATGACTTATATTTAACTGGCGATGCCCATTATGACTGATAAAATCTCTTTAGAAACTGACATGACTGATAACAATCATGAGCGTAATCAGCAATTAAAATATTGGCTGCAGCAAGTATTTGCAGACAAACCTTTTGTCTTAGACAGTCTACCTGGTGATGCAAGTGCACGTCGATATCATCGCATTCAGTTTTCAGACAATCAGGAAACAGCAGATGTGCGTTATATTGTGATGGATTCTGCTGATGAGCAGGATGCCATGCGCCAGTTTATTAATGTTGCAGAGCTGATGTCACCTGCCATCAATGTGCCGAGCTTTGTCGCCCAAGACTTGGATAAAGGGTTTTTGGTGCTACAGGATTTTGGCACAGTAGAGTTTGCTCATTTGCTCACCGGTGCGGCACCTGCTCAGATTAATGAACATTATCAATTGGCCATGCAGACATTGGCTGACCTACAAACGGTGCCAGTTGAGACCGCAAAATCTCAGTACCAGCTACCAGATTATGATGCTGAGTTATTGGATCGCGAAATGAACCTATTTAGTGAGTGGTTCATGCCTTATGTTGGCGTAGAGCCAGAGACAGCAGTGTGGGGCAACCTGAAGTCAGTGTTAATGACGGACATTTTACAACAGCCACAGGTCATTGTTCATCGCGATTATCACAGTCGCAACTTGATGCAAGACCAAGCAGATACTTCACGATTGGGTGTGATTGACTTTCAGGACGCTGTGATCGGGTCTTATACGTATGATTTGGTCTCATTAGTACGCGACGCGTATGTTGACTGGTCAGAGAGTCAAATATCTGGATGGGTTGATGATTTTTGGCAGTTGCAACAGCAAAGAGCCATCGCCACCACTGACACAGTAGCCCAGCTCGAAAACGATATGAATGTGATGGGCGTACAGCGTCACCTTAAGGTGCTAGGCATATTTATTCGACTATCTGAGCGAGATGGCAAAGACCGCTATTTGGCTGACATCCCTAAAGTGATGCGTGATTTGATTACCGAGTTAAACTGGCTGGCCGAGCAGGGTAGCGATGAGATAAAACAGGCAGTGCTACCGTTTAATCAATGGTTGCAAGATACTGTTCTACCTGCGTATCAAAATAAATTTGAGATTGCCTCGCTATAAGCTGTATCAGAAAAACTGAACATTAAGACAATACAACAAGGAGCGCATATGTCGAATGCTATGTCTACGCCTAACATTACGCAAGCCATGATTTTGGCTGCTGGTAAGGGTACCCGCCTGCGTCCACTGACACTTGAGACCCCTAAGCCGTTGGTTGAAGTTGGCGGACAGGCACTCATTGTTTGGCACATCAAAGCGCTACAAGCGGCAGGTATTACCGATATTACCATCAATGTATCATGGCTTGCAGACAAGCTCATGGACACGCTGGGTGATGGCTCTCAATATGGGGTCACACTGCATTGGTCCGTGGAAGATGATGAACCGCTTGAAACAGCGGGCGGTATTTTTCAGGCATTACAATCAGGTAAGTTACGAGACGAGCCATTTATTCTTGTCAACTCTGATGTTTGGACGACCTATGATCTTGCTCAGTTGCGAGACTACGAATTAGGTGCTGATCAGCGCGCACATTTACTACTGATTGACAACCCAGAACACAATGATGGCGGTGATTTTGCTATCAATAACGGTCTTGCTAGTGAGCAGCCTGTTGGTGATGCAGACAAGCATACCTTTGCGGGTATCAGCGTCATGTCGCCGAAATTGGTAGAAGGGCTAGTATCAGGTCAGCCTGCCGCGTTGGCACCACTGCTCAAACAAGCCATGCTTAAGTTTCAGGTTACCGCTGAAGTCATTACCGACAATTGGATAGATGTGGGTACCCTTGAGCGCTTAGCCCAAGTAAATGAATTTATTGAACAAAACAATATTGATAATCATCAAGGTCGACCACGCTAACACGCACAGAACCCTTCGTAAAACTGCAGTCATAGAACCCCAGTCATAAAAAAGCAGCGCCAATCAATCGGCGCTGCTTTTTTATTGTTATCAAGTGTCACTATTAAACATTGTTTTTGAGTATTAGACCAACACTTAAACACCCATGGCCAGTTTGATTAACTGTGCAATCGTAAATACCACCAAAAATCCAGTTAAATACAAGCCAAAAAACCACGCCCATTGGGACTGTTTTTTACTGAGTTTTTTCATATAGATCTCCTGATTAGCTTCTGAGATGTGGTCACCACAAGTGAATAATGACAACCACAGTTTCTAGCTGATCTGCGAGGTACCGCCGTTTGTATTAGTACATCGGATTATGATCAGATTTACCTTTAAACGTATAGTAGGCAAAGGCGGTATAACTTAAGATAATCGGCAGCATAATAACAGCGCCAATCAACATAAAGGATAAAGACGTATCCGCTGCAGCGGCCTCATAAATCGTCATTTGATACGGGACAATATAAGGGAACATGGCAAAACAAACACCAATATATCCCATCAAAAATAACATCACTGTCAATAAAAATGGACGATATTCACGCTCAGTCTTTAAATCTTTACGCATGATAAAGAACAACAGCATGACGATGATAGGCATAGGGGCAAGGTAGAGTAGCTCTGGAAAACCAAACCATCCTTCAAGCGCATCGATATCAGAAAAATACATGAATGTCGTCACCACAATCATCGCAATGACCAAGGCAGTCAGCATCCAACCAGATACGCGGCGTGCCCATACTTGTAGGGTGTGCTCTGTTTTTATGATAAGCCACGTCGAGCCCAGTAATGCGTAGCCGATAATCATGGCAAAGCCGCAAACGATAGAGAAAGGCGTTAACCAGTCAAATGGCCCGCCCGTGTACAAGCGATTGCTTGCCTCTAATCCTTGCACCAGCGCCCCAAGCATAATACCTTGAGAGAAGGTCGCGACCACTGAGCCGACAAAAAAGCAAGTGTCCCAAACATGGCGACGTGTCGAGGATTTAAACCGAAACTCAAATGCCACGCCGCGTAGAATAAGACCAAATAGCATCGCCGTCACAGGCAAATAGAGACCGGTCATTATGATGCCATAAGCAACAGGAAACGCTGCAAACAGCCCGCCGCCGCCTAATACGAGCCACGTCTCATTACCATCCCAAAAAGGGGCGATAGAATTCATGATACGGCTACGGTTTTTGTCTGAGCCGGCAAACGGAAATAAAATCCCGCAGCCCAAGTCAAACCCGTCAAGCAGTACATAGACAAAGACCGCCAAAGCAATCAATCCGCCCCAGATAAGAGGTAAATCTAATACATCACCGAAGTTAAACATTAGCGTAATCCTCCATCTTCGACATCATTTGCTGGAGCATCTAGGCCCTCTTTTGTACTTTTTTCATGGTTGATATCACCACTTAACGCACGACCTTGACTCTCTGTTACTGAGTGCTCATAGAAATTATCTTCAGCAGGATCTGTGTAAGGTTTTGGCCCCTGAGCAATCAAGCGTAGGATATAAAAGCTACCTGCACCAAAGACAAAGATGTACAGCACGATGAATCCAATTAATGTCGTAGCGACTTGCTGTGCAGCGACTGGTGACATACTCTCAGCGGTACGTATAACGCCATAGACCGTCCATGGCTGACGACCCGTTTCGGTCACAAACCACCCTGCCAACAATGCAATAAACCCAAGCGGTGTCATCATCATCCACGCACGGTGGAACCAAACACTTTCGGGATTGAATTGTTGTTTTTTGAAGTATTTATAGACGCTAAATAAACCGACCAGCACCATCAACATGCCAATACCAACCATGATACGAAATGCCCAGAATACAATAATGACATGTGGTTGGTCTTCTGGAGCCCAGTTTTTGAGACCCTTCACTTCACCATCTAATGAATGGGTGAGAATCAAACCTGTGACATAAGGGATTTTTACTTCGTATTTATTGGTTTGATTTTCTTGGTCAGGAATCGCAAAGAGACGCAATGCGGCACCGCGCTCATCCTCCCAAATACCTTCCATCGCAGCCACTTTGGCTGGCTGATGCTCAAGCGTATTCAGACCATGCTCATCACCAATCAACACCTGTGCTGGTGCCACAAAGATGGCCATAATCATTGCCATACCTAGCATCACACGACCATGTTCACGGTGCTCAACGTGTTTCTTAGATTGGATATAGTAGGCACCGATACCACCAATGACAAAGGCAGTGGTTAAAAAGGCCGCCGTCATCATATGTGCGTAACGATAAGGGAATGAGGGGTTGAAGATAATTTCAAGCCAATTGGTCGGATAAAGCAGGCCGTCTGCACCCATCATAAAACCTTGAGGGGTTTGCATAAAGCTGTTAGCAGCCAAGATCCAAAAGCCTGAAATCAGTGTACCGATAGCAACAATGGCAGTGGCGGCAAAATGCATGCGTTTGCTGACACGGCCCCAGCCAAATAGCATAATACCTAAAAAGGAGGCTTCTAAGAAAAATGCGGTCAATACTTCATAGGCAAGTAGTGGGCCTAAAACGTTACCGGCTTTGTCAGAGAAGACAGCCCAGTTGGTACCGAACTGGTAAGACATTACCACACCTGATACTACACCTAGACCAAAGACCACGGCAAATATTTTTACCCAGTGCTTATAGACCTCAGCGTAGATAGGTTTGCCAGTTCTTAACCAACGAAACTCGAGTACAGCAAGCCAGCTGGCAAGACCGATAGAGAATGCAGGAAAGACAATATGAAACGAGATAACAAAAGCGAATTGGATGCGAGCGAGTGTCAGCGCATCGAGCTGGTCAATCATAAATGTAGCGAACATAAACGGTTACTCTCATCTGTTAGCTGAATAGCGCTGCCATCCGTACAACGCTCAAGTAACTGTCCGTAACTGTCCATCGATCAAAGGGGCAAGCATTACGGGCAATGGCTCAGTGACGTGGGCTTAGCGACATTCGACATAAATTGCGGCTAGGCTTGTGGTTCACTGTTTAGCTGAATTGAATAATTTATGTCCCTATAAATTCATATATTACAGTCATGTGCTATAGATATATTATGCGCTTACCTAGATATACACGCAAGCAACCTAAAAGGTCAGTTGCATACCTAGCAGTCATCGAAAAAAAGCACCATCAATGTTGAAAAATAAAATTAATTTTATTAAAAACAAAGCATTATGTAGCAAGGGCTGCGTTATTTAAAAATAAAACTCTGTGTTTAAAGAGGGCTATTCGTACCTCAAAAACCCTCATCAATAACAAAAATCTACATCATTCTTGTAGCTGCTTATGCAGGATTCTTCGCAACGTCAAAATAGTTTGCGGGTTGGTTTGAATACTGTGTCCACCATTGATAATCGTCTCAGAAGCGGCGCCATCTAAATGTGCACTGGTATAAGGAACAATACCATCTGACAGACGCTCGGTCAGTGCTTGACTGATATCCTCGTCGACGGTGACAGCAGCGACTAAGGGTTCAGGCGGCAGCTTTGGTTCATCGCTTGAAGTATCAGTAATAGCAGTACTGTCGTCGATGCTCTCTTTTTCTGTGGCCGCTTGTGATAGGTCAATCTTGGCGCCCTCTGGCTGTGCTTGTGCCAGTCCTTTGGTAATGTCAGCATCATTATTGGCAATAATGGAGTGATAAGTAATACGATCATTAATGGCAATGTCTTTGGTTAACGCGATAAAAGAGGATTTGTCACTAAGCTGGCTGGCACCGTTCTGTAGATAAAGCGCACCCAATGGATTTTCCGCCAAATCGCCTTGTGTGGCGATGGTCGCCAAATTATCCGTAAATGTTTTTACCAATCCCACTGGCAAATAAACAATCCGGCGCAGCGCACGGGTGAACCAGCGATCTGCGTAATCAGTGCCGCGAAAAGGTGCTGACAAAAACACTGCCGTGTCTACTTGCGGTAAGGTTTGTAGCTCAAACCGTTTCTTTAGCTCTTCTTCGCCAAAGGACGCTTTTAGCGCATCACGGATTTTCTGTTTTTCATTATTAGAAAGTGTGTCTTGATCATTGAGCTTATCTAGGTCGTTGACCAAATTGTCATCAGATAGCATCATACGAGCGATGATAGCGCCCATACTGTGACTGACGATGACGCTATTGCGACTTGCACGATTTTGCCCCTCTGGGTCTGTCTTGTCATACGTGCTATTGATTAGGCGTTGAATTTGATAGCGGTTTTCTAAGATAGGCAAGTTGGTTGGATAAAATATCTGCCACACCTGATAGTTGTCCCGCAGTTTGTCATCATTCAAAATATCGTTGGTCAGATTGACCCAAGTGGCAGGACTAGATGCCAGACCATGCAACATAATTAAGACGCGCTTGTCAGGGTCATAAGGCTCGAGCATAAATAGCTTGGGGAGCCGCTCTTCTGGCTGGCGCGTGATGAGATTGAGATAACCCACGCTATCTAACTGGTTCTCTGCTAGCCATAAACCATAACCGGCAGAAAAATTGGCCGCCAGTGGGTAGTCATCATTGAGAATATTGACGGTTTCGGTCTGGTAGGGATTGTACAAATGAATGTCCAATTGACGACTGTTCAGCACGTCTAGCACGCTGTCACCACTTGGTTTTATTAGCCCAGTCAGCAATAGATGCCCAGTAGGGTAAATGCGCGAGCTGGTCTCGCTGTCATTATCGCTGCCCTCAGCATTGCTATTGGTGCGCTCATCTTCACTTGCCAATCTGTCTGACAGCGTAGAAACCAACAGCTGACGAATAGTGGTGGTATAACGATCATCTAATGAGGCAACCAAGCTGATACCTAAGCCTGGACGCTTGCTAATGGAGTTCAGTCCAGAGAGGCGCAACTCGTAAGTTGAGACCAAATCTGCGAGTGCCGAAGATTGTTTATTGGCGTTTTGTAGATAGTTATTTTCATTAGGCAGATAGATATCAAGGTTATAGTCATCTATGTGTACCTTCATGACTTTGACTTGATCAATCGCTTTACCTTTTAGCGGTGCACGATTGGCAATAGAGGCTTGATGATTGCTATCACGGTCAGTAGATGCGATGGGCAGATGCTCTATTTTTGTATTGCCAAGCAAATTATCTGAATTCTCAGTCGATCGATAGAGCTGCGTAATCACATCATTACTGGCGGCATTATAGATGTCTTGGGTTTGGATATCGCTATCAGTTGGAATACGAGTCTGACTAGGTGTGCGGCTATCACTCTGTTCTGCCCCCTCAAAATCATGATTTAAGCTGTCATAAAATAAGTAGGTATAACTCGATTTGACGGCATCAAACAACCGCTCTTGATAAGCGGTTAGACACAGATTGGTGTCTTCTTGCTTCGCTTTGGCGTCTTCATCGCTTAAAGGCGCATTGGCATAGTAAGGGTCAAGTGGTGGGCGATCTAGGGCACTGCGGCAGCTCTGTGAGTCAGCCAATTGACGGGCTTTTGCATAGTGTAACTCTGCAAAAATCGCTAATGCCGGACGATAATGTTTGTTTAAAATACTGTCGGTCAGCTGAGTCAAACATAAGTCAAACTGCTGCAGACAGGCTTGCTCATTAAGACCTGCTGATAGTAGGGCGGATGCGGTATCGCTACTCAGTTTGTCGTCAGTGACGATATTGCCGCGCTGTGCAGTGATGGTTTTGGCGGTGGCTTGTTTTTCCACTGAGACGACGCTACAAGCAGGTAGTAGCGTTGTCGCTACTAATAAGAGAACTGCGGTGATGGGCAAAGGGGGTTTGGTAGCGTGTGTTACTACCTGTTTGCCAAGGCTAGCAAAAATCATAGGTCAGTCCAATAAACCGTGGTCATGAGTGCGAACAATGAGCGTAATAGCGATATGAATGAGTGTAGCGCAACTTTTGCTATTAGAGGATTTTATTTCAGGTGCTATAACGAAGATCTATGTATCGGATAATGTGGTCAAATTAGTGTTATTGATGCTAAGCATACTTAGATTTTAAAGCGCATTTGTATTTGGGAAGAATAACTAAGACTAAATATCTTTGCGAACACCCTATAGTTCTCTGACTATATCGGTAGGCACAAAAAAGCGCGTTTGCTTTGTCCATAAAACAAACGCGCTTGGTATCTGACAACGACATTACTTATAAACCATTAGTGTTCAAAAAATGGATTAGGCACCTGGTTTTACGTTGATGTTAGGTGCTGCAATATCCCAAATATAGAATTTGCCGTCTTCAATCATCTTAATCTGCTCAGGAATGACTTTGTTATCAGGATTTTGCCCTTCAAGGCGACGTAGACGCTCTAATGCATTGGCTCTACGATCACTCAATAGATCTGACTGTGCCAAGCTTTGCTCCGCTTCGGTGTAGCCCAAAGACACAGCACGATCTAGATATTTCTGACCTTCTTTGAATCCGCCACCCTCTGACAGCATCATGCCATACAAAAAGTTCGCTTCGGCGCTACTCGGTTGCAGCTTGATAGCGCGGTCAACATATTGACCCCCGCGCACAGTATAGTCTGACCCTAAGTCAAGATTACGTCCCATCCCATTGAGCTTAGCTGCGCGTAGCAACACCTCATAAGAGGCTTCTGGTGACTTGGCATACGGCTCAATCCAATCAGCCAATACTTTGATTTTTTCACGCGTGTAATGACGCTGCGTACGGTTAGGGAAGTTTGGCGGATAATGACGAGCATTAGGCGATACATCTGCGATGAAATCATCGAGCAAGCTGACATCAAGCTTGTTTGTGCCAAGGCCTTTTTGCTGAGGAACCAATACGGTGGTAACAAAGCTCATGTCTGAGAGTTGTACTTGCGGCGTTGGTATATTAGGCAGCTGACCACTACGTAAGTCGATACCTGGGGCTGTCATTGGACCTGGCTCATAAACACGAGTGGTGCCGCTCATCACAGGCGCATCATTTGGCATCATCATTTGCGATGCTGGTGGAGTCATCTGTGGCTGTGCAACACTGACAGCCGCATTGTTTTGCGGTGCATTATTGAACTGCATGTTGGCTGTTGATGGGGCATTACTCGCAGGTAGTGATGCTGTGCTTGGCTGAGCTGGGATAGTGGTCGCGTTAGGACGAGCCAATCGGATCACACGTTTGCTTGAGTCCATCGCACTTGGTACGGCCATAGACGTCGCTGCGGTATCAGTTGCTGCATTGACTGGCGCAGATAGCATCATCGCGCAGGCAGCGGCCAATGCAGTGAGTGTGGCAATCTTTGGTGACTGGCTGTTAGAGAGAGTCGCTTTCATAAAAAATGTTACCTTATTTGATTTATTTGACGGTTATTTATGCATTGATTGGTAGATTCTTTGGATATGTCTGTACGCTAAAATAAGACCATTACAAATACCCTAGCAAATTGAGCGTCAGGCTATCTGTGGTAGGACTGTTAATCATCAATGTGCATCATATCTAATGACATTAGTCACGCTATTGATGAAAGATACCATATCCACTATTACAAATGATATGCAGTGGCTTTCATACGATTGGCCATCCAGCGCATGGTATGGCGTATCGGTGGTGATAATGCTGCGCCGCCACTGGCCAATGCCAGCTCACGATGATGCAACTCTTCGATATCCATCTGTGCCAGTATTTCTTTTGAACGTGTATCATGCGCGGGCAGTTGTCCGATATGCTCTTGCAGATGTTCGCTGACCTGTGCCTCTGTTTCTGCGACAAACCCTAAGCTAAACTCATTAGAGATTGCGCCTGCGACAGCACCTAGCCCGAATGACATGCCGTACCAAAGCGGGGTAAAAATACTGGCATGGCTACCAAGCTCACTCAAGCGAGTCTCACACCACACGAGGTGATCGACTTCTTCTTCAGCAGAGTGTTGCATGGCCTGTTTGACGCCGCTATCTTTGGCAGCGAATGCTTGCCCATGGTACAGACCTTGCGCGCATACTTCGCCAGTATGGTTGATACGCATGAGGCCTGAGACATGTCTTGCCTCTGTGATGGTCAGCTCAGGAATCTCATCACTACTAACAGGTAGTGGACGAGTACTGGGGTTTGAATGCGGCACGACAGCTCGTAAGGCCTTGTCGACGCCAAGTAATAATTGGTCGATTTTAGATAAAGGGCGCAGGGCCATGGTTCACTCCTGATGGCGTTGAGCATTATCGATAACGTTAGATATATAGTGCTACAGTTTTCAATATTAGCAACCAAAGCGCGTTTCTAGCAGAACTGTTCTGGGTTAAATGGCTCTGGTAGCTATACATTTAACTTTTTAATAATACAAATTCTAGTGGGGCAATGTTTAACTATACAGCGTGCTCATCTTCGGTCTGAATCACCGCGTGTTTAATGTGCTTATTGAGCTTAATATATAAAAAAGCACCAAAGGCAATATTGAGTAGTCCTGTCACCATAAATAGCTGTGGTAGGCTCAGGCCTAAGGTATTTAAGATCACAATCGCAAAAATCGCTGAGGTGACCATAAATATCGCATTAAAGATATTGTTGGCACCAACCACACGTGCACGGTGACTCTTGGGTGCATATGCTTGCATCGACGCATATAAAGGGACGATATACAAACCACCGCTGAATCCTAAAAAGAATAAATCAATAAAGACGCGCAAGCTGCCACTGATACCAAACAAATCACTGACACCCAATAAAGTTCCATTATTCACATTTATATCGAGTGCGGAAAGCGAAAAGTACAAATCAACAGCAAAGATACTCAAACCAGCAATACCGAAAGGCAGTAAACGTAAACTGACTTGGTTTTTGGTAAAGGACTTGCACAGCAGCGAGCCGATTGAGACGCCGACAGAAAACAAGGTCAATAGGAAAATGACCACTGACTCATCACCGTTCAAAATCACCTTACTAAATTCTGGCACTTGGGTCAAAAAAGTTGCCCCATAAAACCAAAACCAGCTATTACCCAGCACGACAAAAAACAAAAAAGGTAGTGAGTATAAGTAGCGTACCGTAGACAAACTGGTGGTAATGATATTCCAGTTAATCTTCAGCGTCGGCTGCATCGCTGGCATGTTAGGAATGTAACGTGCAGCCAGATAACCAAAGACTGCGACGACCAAGACTGTGGCACTGATCCAATACAGTGATTGAGACAGTTGGGTGAGGACACCTGCGACAATCATACCAACGAGAATAGCCAGTGAGGTGCCCATCTGAAACAGACCATTAGCACCGACCAATTCGTCTTTATTCATGGCTTGCGGTAGATACGCGTATTTAATCGGGCCAAAAAAGGTCGAATGCGTACCCATCAAAAACAACGCCACAAACAATAACGCATACCACTCAAACACAAAACCAATCGCAGCAATGGCCATAATGACCAGTTCAAGCAGTTTAATAAACTGGGTAAGCTTTGATTTTTCGTACTTATCAGCAATTTGCCCTGCCAACGCCGAGAATAGGAAATAGGGCAGTATGAATAACATCGCTGCTAGATTGTTTAAAATACTGACTTCCATTCCCAGCTGGCTAGCTGCGGTATAAGTCAGTACCAGAATGAGAGCTTGCTTAAAAATATTGTCGTTAAATGCCCCCAAAAATTGGGTAAAAAACATGGCACTAAAACGGCGGTGCTTAAATAACTGGAACTGACTGGACATGGATATTCCTACAGATAAATCGCGGCTGATAGAGTAAAGAGCAGTGCTAACTCTGGTTATTTATATAGTCATAATCGTTAATATTATCAAAAACTTATCGAAATATAGCGTAGGTTTTATCGATATTAAGCCGTATAATAGCAAGGCTTCATAAAAAATACATGTGACGGGCGCTATGATTTCATAATTATCTAAGTTATGATTTGTAAATTTTGCATGATTGCTTTATAAGGTGTGGTGCCCATACCTCTGTGCATTGCTATTTGCTAAGGTCGCTAAAATCATTTGTATCATGACCCATCGTACGGTGATAGCGCACAGCACAAGATGGCAATCTGAGCGGTCAAAATTAAGAGCAAGGTAGTAAACCATTAATTGCAGCCAACTGCTATAAGTTTATTCACCGGTCAGACTGAGCGATGGTTTATCGCTGACACAGCTGTGCCGCGTGAGATGATAGGACGTAAATATGACCCAGCAGCCTTTAAGTCGAGCACCTTATGCAACACTGACACCGCATCATACCGTTATTATTCAAAATGATAGCGGCGTTCACTGTGCTCGCAATACTGCGCCGCGTGTGCATTTTTCGCGTTCAGCGCTTTTTACAGCGCTTGCTACCAGTCTGATAGGCATTGCCCCTGCGGCATTGGCAGATACCACAAATTATAGCAACTACAGTAATGATGCCAATCAGCCCACGACCAATCAAGTAGCTGACGATGAAGCAACCACGCTGTCAGCAGATGACAATCTACCAGAAAACAATCAACCAGCAGATGATACAGAAAGTGATAGCCAACTCGATGCTGCTCTAGATGCACTGCGCCTAAAAAAAGCGGTCGAGCAAGGTATCATCGAGCAATCGGTATTAGACGATTATAGAGAACAAACCCTCGGTATCAAAAAGTCTAACGCGAATAGTGTCTCTTCTCAAAATAGTAGCACCCAACCTAACAGTTTAAAAAGTAGCAGCACTCAAAATAGCAGTAGTGCTCAAGATGAAGACGTGTTCGATGAAGACGCAGCACTGCAGGCGGCTGTCTTACAGCAACAGGGCTATCAGATGATGACGCCTGAACAGATTGATCGTGAGATGGCTGCGCTGGATCTAGAAAATGCACAAGACATTAACGGCATAAACAATCAAAACAATAGCAGTAACAACGACAGTGACTTTGATGTACCCGTTGCAATGCTTGCTGATACGTCACCGCCGATTGGACTAGATATCGATCTGGATGCGACCAGTGTACCCACGCCGAGTAATCTTGAGACCTTGGGTCAGAGTGATTCAAATATAGAACAGGCGGCTGCTACCACGCTGTCGCGCCCAACCACGGTGACTGACTCTGTAAGTAATGGGCGTGCCAATCAAGAGAACGGTACCAGTAACACAGACAATATCACTGTAGAAAACGCTATCACTAACGATGAAGCCATGACTGTTAGTGATGATGTAGCGGCTAGTGACAATACAGGCAGTGAATCGGGGACCACAGCTGATATTATCAATCCTGATGACTACTTACCGGATTATCAAACCGACACTCAAGTAGTCGATCAAAGTATTAATGCCACTGAACAGAAAAAGCCACGCGCGCGTAACAGAGGCAATATCGTAAAACGTCTCTATAATCGTTTCTTCGGTGATGGCGTCATAGCGCTGCCAAATGTAGAAACCACTATTTATCTACAGCAAGCAGCCGATAAAAATAGTGACATTAAAGACGATGACATTAAAAACAGTGCCGACAGTGGTTTAATGGGTACTCGCTCAACCAATCTTGACGCTACGAGTGATAAGGTAAAGCTCATTGAAGCGGATACTGATGTGCAGCCAATGAAAAACATCAAAGCAGCACTCGATGAAACGACCGTACAATCACTTGTTGATTTTACAGCGGCTCTGCCACGCTTGCGCCAGACTGCGATGGATGCTGCTAAAGCAGTTGGTTACTACGAGGTTAACTTACGGCTGCGTCAGCCCAATCGAGATACGATCGAGGTTATCATCGAAGATTTAGGTGAGCCGGTACTCGTGGATAGCCGCATTGTCGAGATTCGCGGTGAAGGTAGTGAACAAGAAGAGTTTATCGCGCTCCAAGAAGACTTGCCGCCGCAAGAAGGTGATGTCTTTAATCACCGTGTCTATAAAAGCAGCAAGGCTGCGCTCGAAGCGCTGAGCAACACCTATGGGTATTTTGATCAATACTGGTTAAACAAATCAGTTGATATCATCTTGCCAGATAACAAAGCCGATGTGTCTTTGGTCTATAACACTGGGGATCGCTATGAATTTGATGACGTTGTGTTTTTTACTTATGACGCAAAAACCAATACCCTGACACAAGATCCTGACAAGTTGCCAGTTGAGTTGTCATTATTGCAGCAGTTATATGGCTTTACGCCAGGACAGCCTTTTTATCGTCCTGATGTGACCAAGTTTAGTAATGATTTATCGGCGACGCGCTATTTTAATACCGTCAATGTCGAATCGATATTGCCACCAGATGATAGCAGTAGAACCAGTACTTTGGCGTTCGATAACGCGCCAAATAATAGCAGCAACACGTTAGATGATGATGTGGATAGCGGTGATGGTTCAGAAGCTATTAATAATAGCGATAACGAGGTGCTAACAGCATTTAAAAACGGTCAGGCCAGTGCAGAAAACACCAGTAATGACAATAGTGACATTGGTGCAGCGGGTAACAGTATATCAGGTAGCAGTAGCGGCGAGACGGTCAATCCTGCGGACATAGCGGCTATCGAGTTTGAAGCGGATGAAGCCACCCTCGATAAGCTAAAAGCCATTCAACAAAAAGCAGATCGTCTCAGCCGTTTGCCAAATGACCGCGTACTTGATGAGAAGCAACAAGAAACAGATAGTATATTGGGTAAAATCAGTGATTCAATCACCAATGTCGCACAAAAAATATTCCCTGATGAAGTCAGTATACTCGCTGATGAGAACTTTGTACCGCCAACCTTAGCAGGGCGCAAAACCCCGCAAGAAGTAGCAGAGAGTAAAAAAATACCGCTCTATGTGTTTGTCGCTGCCAACAAACCGCGCGATGCGCAAGTTGGACTGGGTTATGGTACCGATACAGGCGTTCGAGCGACAGCAAAAATAGACTATAACCTCCTTAACCGTCAGGGCTATCAAGCAGGCGCGGAGACTGAGGTATCAAGAATTAGCAAAAACGTCGCAGTCTATGCGAGCAGGCCATGGAACCATCCGCTGAATGACAAGCTAGATGCGCGCCTCACCTATGAAGAAGAAGTCATTGATCAAGGTGAAGGCAACTTTGATCTATCGACCAAAACGCTCAAAGCTGCCTTGGCACGCAATATTCGCCGTGATAATGGCTGGAACCGAAGCTACTCTGTGCGCTATCGTTTAGATGAGCTTGAAACGGGCGTTGATGGAGCGGCACTTGATGACTTGCCAATCCGCTTCACCTCATCAAGTCCGAAACAAAGAGCGCTGTTGTTTGGTTATGGCATGAATAAAACCGAAGTCGATAACGCGACCAATCCAACGCAAGGTATCCGTCAGTATTATTCGATTGAAGCAGGCAGCGACGCCGCGTTGAGCGATACAGATTTGGCGATTGTACGAGCTGGTGTCAGCGGTATCTATAGCTTTGGTGAAGACAAAAAGCACCAAGTGCTGGGTAGTGTTAATACAGGCTATATCTGGGCCGATGATTTTTATGATGTGCCTTATAAACTGCGCTTTTTTGCGGGCGGTGATCAAAGTATCCGTGGTTATGACTATGAGAGCTTATCACCATTGGACAAAGGTTATTTGACAGGTGGTCAAATACTGGCGGTCGGTAGTGCTGAGTACAATTACGAATTTAAACCCGGATTTCGCGGCGCGTTCTTTACCGATGTTGGTAATGCGTATGACAAAGACTTTGAAACAGAGACAAAAGTCGGTGTCGGTGTCGGTATCCGCTGGGCATCTCCAGTAGGTATGGTACGTGTTGATGTGGCCGCTGGTGTGACAGAGGAGAGTATTCCTGTGCGACTACACTTCTTTATTGGTTCCCCTTTATAATGGTATAGCGGCCTAGTTTTGTCATAGTATTATATAGTCGATTCAATTTAAAAATAGTACAAGGCAACCGAGTGTAGATGTATATTAAATACTTCAAGCGAGGTTAACGCAGTAATAATTTTATAGTGGAATGACTATAGTCTAGCCATTAAACCGCTTTATATATTATCCATCGTACCGATTGCTGGTCATCATTCTTTAACGTAGTTGAGTGTCATGCTGACAAAAAATACCCCGCCTAATCCTGCACCAGATGAAGATCCAGCACAGCGTGATGCGCGTGCGGTCAGGCGGTTTTATCCGCTCTCGTTTTTGCTCAAACTACTGGGGCTGATGCTCGTTATCCTTGCGATCATGTTTGCGATATTTTTCTATGCCGCAGGCACCGATGCAGGTACAAAGTTTATTTTAGAAAAAGTCAGTGCCGAAACAGGTATCGACTTTCAGTATGGACAAGGCAACTTGCGTGATGGTATCTGGGTGACAGATATCGATATCGAGGCCACAGAAGACCTTGAGATATTGGTAGACAAAGCTTATGTCAAGATAGGCTGGCGCGCCGTATTTGCAAAAGAGGTGCATCTGAGTGACGCTACGATACAAACCATTGAAATCATCAATAAGAAGCCTCCTACGGGTGAGCCGTTTGATTATAAGACTCTAAAACTGCCAGTCAATCTGCGTTTTGATCAAGCCACTATCAAAAAAGTCATTTATAAACAAGTCACCAAAGATCCCATCATCATCAATAACATCAAAGCGCGTGATCTGACATGGGTGGGTAGCACCGTCACGGTCGGTCGCGGTGATTTACAGTATGCTGATATTGTCAAAGTCAGTGCCTTACAAGGTGAAATTGACCTGCAAGGCGACTATCCATTAGATCTGAGTGCGATTGCAGAAGTCAGCGCCCTCGAAAAAGCCTATATCGACCCATTGAATATCACGGCAACAGGGACGCTAAAACGTACTGTAGGTAAAGTGCGCAGCCGTTATAACGATAACGACGTTCGCGGTGATTTCGTGGTGCAAGGATTGGATGCAGGATCGCCGTTTGATGCAAAACTCCAATGGGACGATATTCTTATCCCTTATGCAGAGGGTCAAGACATCCGTCTCAAGAGCGGTATCGCGACAGCATCGGGTGTCATATCTGACATACGACTTCGTATCAATACTGACCTGACGGCCAAAGACATTCCCTCTGGCCACTATCAAGGCCGTGCGGTTATTGCCAACAGTCAGCTACGTATTGATCGCCTAGAAGCGGACGTGCCAGCGGGTCGTTTGGCGTTGCAGGGTATCTTGGACTGGAAAGAGGGTTTTGAGGCGACCATACGTGCGTCTGGTCGCAATTTTGATATTCGCCGTGCCATTCCTGATGAATATGCGGACTTTAAAGCCTACGCCCCAAAAACCCTTGATGGCAGAGTGTCCGTACGTTATCTACAGAAAAACAGCACGGGCAACACACAGATTGATGCTGACTTGCGTCAGCGTGATGGTGAGCATATCAATGCCAATATGATCTTCGGTAAAACATCAGTCAAGTCTACACAAGTAGCTCCTTTGTATATCGATGCGAAATGGGAAAACCTCATACGCCGTGATGTGCCTAATATTGGTAATATTGACAGTCCTAGCGGTCAAGCAGACGTCATTCTTCGCGGTTCACGACTCTCAGTCGATGCCAATGCGGTCATCAATGAGCTCAATGCCGCGCCCAAGGGTAACTATGATGTGCGCTTACGTAAAGCAGGAGACATCATTGATATCAATCGTCTCAACTATAATGGTATTGTCGGCGACCTATCAGGGACTGGGCAGATTCAACTGGCCAATAGGAAGCGTCCACTGACCTGGCAAATCGATGCCAGTACTAAAGGGTTACTACCCAAAAAATACCGCAGCGACTTGCCGCTTGAGCGTCTAACAGGACGTATCAGTGCGCGTGGTCGATTGCTGAATATCACAAAAAGTGGTGTCAGTGGTCAGCGCCATGTCATTACGCTAAACAATACCGATATGCAGGCACAGCTTGATGCCACGCAAAACAGTCGTACCATCGGTATCAAAGGTAGTGGTGATGCGAGCGTCGATATCGTCGGCGGTGAGCTGTCTGTCTTCGATGTACGTTTTGATGGTCAGGTCGATACGGCAGACGTACCAGCGGGCCGTCTCTCTATCGATGCTGCGGGCACACCAAAACTGATTCGTGTTCGAAAACTCAATTACAATGGTGAAGCGGGTGCAGTCAAAGCCAATGGTGTCATAGATTTACGTAAAAACATTGGTTGGACGATTGATGGCCGCTTTGATCAGTTCAATGTGGGTTACTTTTTGCCTAACAATCCAGCCATCATTACAGGGGATCTAAAAACCAGTGGTGAGTGGCAAAATGCGCCCAAAAATAGCGCAAATACGGCCGGAAAGTTACAACGTTTCGCGATTAATTTTGATGGTGTATTGGATGCTGAGCAATTGCCCGCAGGCAAGCTATCCATCGAGGCCAGTGGCGATAGCCAGTTGATTCGAATCAAGCGCTTCCGTCACGTGGGCGCTGCGGGCAGTATCAATGCTAGTGGTACTGTCGATGTCCGAAAAGGTATTGCTTGGGATGTCAACGCGGTGATGGATCGCTTTAACATTGGGTATTTTCTAAAGGATACGCCAAGCCGAATTACTGGCACAATCGATACTGATGGTAGTTGGGGTGACACGCAGCAAATTATCAATATTAAGCAAGTAAACCTAAGTGGTATGCTAAAAGGTCAACCGCTCAGTGCGAAAGGCAGCCTATCAGCGAAGATGCGTTTACCAAAAGATTTGGCAAGCTATCTTAAACGACTACAAACACAAGATGCCCAAGCACAGTACAAGCAAGTCAACGCCTTAATAGATAGCTTAAATGCCAATAACTTGGTGCTGCGTTGGGGTGACAATTACGTCACTGCTAATGGCAATGCCAAGCAACTACAAACCAAAATAAACATCACTAGCTTAGACCAGCTATCAAGTCAGCTGGCGGGTAAAGTCACTGGCGGTGCGACGTTATCACAGCCAGCAGGTCAGGCGTTACCCACCATTTATATTGATTTGGTCGGAGAACGCCTTGCCTTGCCAGGTTTTGTACTGCGTCAAGGTCGTGTGCGCGGCAAGCTGGTCAATTTAGCCAACAGTCCAAGTCAGCTTATCATTACAGCTGAAGGCTTAGATGCTGCTGGGCAAAGTTTTGATAACATCAAACTGTCGCTCAATGGCACCGAAAAATCTCATGTCATTGATCTGAATGTTGCCAACAAGCGATTGGATGTGGGTGCGAGAATCAAAGGCGGCTTTGATCGAGACAAACTGAGCTGGTCAGGGGTAATCGGCAAAGGCCGTATCAAATCAAAGTATGCGACCTTAAATCAGTTACAGCCAGCACAATTGATTGTGAACCTACCGAATGACCAAAATGGTAAAAACAGTGATCTAAAAGTACAGCTTGCCGCCCATTGTTGGCAAGCGACTGACCAAACAGGTAAGTTATGTTTGCGTGAAAATTTGGTGGCCTCGCCAGACAGCGGAGAGGTTAATATTGCGCTACAGAACCTAGATACGTCATTATTTTCGGTCTTCTTACCAAAAGATATCGACTGGAATGCCAAAATCAATGGTAAAGCGATTGTCGGTTGGAAACGTGGTCGTCCACCAACCATCAACACCACGCTATATTCAGACAATGGCAAAATCGGTCTGCTGCAAGATGGCGATAGTACTCCCGTGACGTTGTCTTATAAGCGTGTCTCACTCATTGCCTTGTCAGTACCTGAAGGCATCAAACTGCGTACGGATATCAATACCGGTCGCGGTGCTCGAGGCTATGCCGAGGCTATCGTGGACCCTTATAGCACACCCAAGCCCATTTCTGGCGCGCTGGTGCTCAATGAGCTTGATCTGGCGATATTTAAGCCGTTCTTCCCTGGTATGCGTGTCCTAAAAGGTAACGTGACAATGGCAGGCGGACTAGGCGGCACACTAAAAAAACCGCAGTTCTATGGTGATGTCAAACTTTCTAATGGTCGTATCGCGATGCTGGATCTGCCCGTGAATCTGACCAATGTGAATACAGAAGCCAAAATTCGTGGCACACAGGCGACCATCGCTGGTACCTTTAACAGTGGTGAAGGAAAGGGCACTCTAGACGGTACGGTCAATTGGCAGCAGAAGCTGCAGGCCAAGCTGAGTATCGTTGGTGAGCGCTTGTTGATTACGCAGCCACCGCTACTGGTGGCTGAGATTGACCCTGATATCGACATCATCGTACGCCCAGGCGACCGCTATGTAGATATCAAAGGTGCCATTAGTGTCCCAACGGCGACGATTCGTCCGCCAGAAGCTAGTGAAGATATCATCACGCAGACTGAAGATGCGGTGGTGCTAGATCGTCGTTTGATTGGTAATATCGATGAAGTATTGGCTATCTCCAAGCCTTGGTCGATCAATGCGGATATTGGTGTCGACTTGGGTGATGATATTAATTTTCGAGGCTTTGGTGCCGTTATTCCTTTAGCAGGTGCCATTAACATCACCCAAAATGGCACAGGTATTATGCGAGCCAAGGGGGTCGTTCAAGTCTCACGTCGTACCAATATCAATGCCTTTGGCCAGAGCTTAGAGCTGAACTACGGGCAAGTGCGTTTCAATGGCGATGTGATGAAGCCTAGCCTCAGTATTGAAGCTGCCAAAACCATCAGTGGTAAAACCGTTGGCTTAAGAGTCAAAGGCTCTACTGAAAGCCCCAATATCGTTGTCTTTAATAATGCCGGATTGACTCAGCAGCAAGCGATGAATGCGTTGGTCACCGGTCGTATCGATAATAAGAGCGCCACCCAGATCAGTGAGCAAGGGTTCAAGTCGCAGGTGACCAATAACTTAGCCGCCGCTGGATTGAGTTTTGGCCTTAGCGGCACACGCACTTTGACTAATCAAATTGGTCAAGCGTTTGGGTTGCAGAGTCTTACGGTTGATGCCTCAGGCAGTAGCGAGGACACCAATGTCAATGTCACCGGTTACGTGACGCCTGACTTATATATCCGCTATGGCGTGGGTGTTTTTAATGCTCAGAACAGTCTTTCAGTTCGTTATCAGCTCACACGACGCATTTACGTTGAAGCCAGTTCAGCAGCAGAAAACGCAGTTGATGTGGTTTATAGTTGGCAGTTCTAAACGTCATGCTATAGTCAGAGAACGACTAAACTGCTACGATGTTGGTCTCCCTAAATGTACTACTTGTACCATCTGCAGTCGACTGCCTTGTGGCAATTTTAGACTTCTTTGACTCTAAATGACTGTCGATAGCTAACAGCTATCTCAACTAATGATGATCATAGTAATTTTTAGCCAATAAAAAACGCCTTAGTATCTAAGGCGTTTTTTTATCAGTAGACATCGAGTGATGTTCATTCTATTTGGTTAGAATTAGACGGTTATTACGAGTTAAGCGCAGACGATATTCTTCACCTTCATGTTCGATACGCACTTCTTTGGTCAAAGCAAACAGATGCTGTGACTGTAATGTAGGGAGACGGTTTTCGCGGCAATTCAAATAACGAGAGATGACCATGCTCATGGTAAATTCCTTTTGATAAAATAGTGGCTCATACTGGCCATAGAGTATTTGGCTTTAACGATAATAATTATCATTTAGATTCGTATAATTTGCAAGCTAATTGATAAAATAAAATGCAGTTATTGTGTAAACTTATCTAAGCCTGCTGTCATAAAGCGTCAATCTCATGCTTTATCTGTCTTAATAAACGTATTTGTGAACAGGTGTCATCTATAAAGTTACTTGCGTTTTATGTATGCAAATACCGCTCTGTACCATGCGGTGTCATACATCGATATCGTTTTAACTTAACTATTCTAATTCAGCCATTTCAACTTAACTGTTTCGACCTGTCTATAAAAATAGAGAATACTGCTATGCCACATCAAAAAAATAACCCAACACCAGACACTACAAAAACCATCGTTAATGTCGCAGTCGGTGTTATTCACTATAAAAATCAGTACTTACTCGGATTTCGGGACGCCACTCAGCACCAAGGCAATCGCTATGAGTTTGTCGGTGGCAAGATAGAGACCGGTGAGTCAGCCACACAGGCGTTGATTCGAGAGGTGGCTGAAGAAGCTGGCATTGCTATTGGTGACAATGTCATTGTTAAGCTCGGCCGCCTGCATCACGATTATGGCGATAAAAAAGTCAGTTTGCAGGTATACAAGGTTGAGCTGACCATACAGCAGTATGAGCAACACAAACATCGTCAATACGGCCTAGAAGGACAAGCTCTGACATGGGTAGACAAGGCTGGGCTATTAGCAGGGGAGTATCACTTGCCAGCTGCAAATAAAACGATTCTAGAGTGGTTGAAACTGCCAACTCAGATAACGATTACTTATCCGTTAGGACATTTTAGCGAATGCGAAGATTCAGCGACAGCGTGGCTGCAATATCATCAGCAAAAACTGCCAATGGCGGCTTGGGTTTATATCCGTTTGAAGCAATCTGGCTCAGCACATATGGCCAAGCAGCTCATGGCAGCACGACCAGACATTCAAGTGATATTATCGCATTGTGACGATAAAGAGTCTCTGACCAAACATATCGAGCCAGTCGCCCATGACATAGACACAGAACATCAAGTCTGTGCTATACACTTGACACATACGGAGCTGTTGATATGGGTTAGTAACATTCTTGGTGGATTAGGGTTTGAGACCTCATCGGATACTGAGAAGGTGTTAGATGGCTATTTATCAAATGATTATTTGCCAAGCGCTTATCCATTGATTGTTAGCTGTCATGATATTGCTAGCATTACAGCTGCTAATAAGCTCGCTGATGCTAGATTACAGCAGCGACTGCCTCCAGTGATAGGGGCTTTTTTATCTCCTGTCCTTGCCACCCAAACTCATCCTGATACAACGCCACTTGGCTGGGAGTCATGGTCTACGTTGGCACAGCTGGCTGATATGCCAGTCATTGGTTTGGGCGGTGTGACACCATTGATGCTGGATAAAGCTTTAGAAAATGGCGGCGTCAGTGTTGCAGGTATTCGTGAATTTGTACGTTAGTGATCCATTTTTGTACGTTAGTGATCCATTATAGCCGTCAGATAGCGCCACCAACCAACAGTAAAATATTAGCCGCGAAATCTGAACCCTATATTGGGCGCATTTATATGGATGCTAATGTCGCTCATATGAGTGTGCGTATTGATAAAAATTCGTAAGTAGATGCAACGGAATTTTAAGATGTTTATCCAGTAAGTAACCATCTGATTACGATGTGTTCATAGCACAGCATAAACACCTCACAATCATATGGTTACTTACAAACCGTTGCGTTTCCCTACATTGGACTCCTATTTTAATGACACCGTTGGCTTTAGTATGTATTGCATATCTATAGCGCATTGATTCTATTTTTATTTGACAACTACTTTGACAACTACTTTGACAACCATACCCTCAATCAAAGGTCTGTTAAAACAATAAAAAAACAAATTTTTGTAAAAGCGGTTTATATCAAGGGTCTCTCACAAAAGAGACACTGTCAAAACATAAAAGTAGATCAGCGAGATAGATAGCACCTAAACAGTCATCATAAATAGTGGTACTCCTATGAAAGCCGATAAGTTACCTAAATCAGCTTGGTCTGGTTCACAGGCATCTGGTTCTCAGTCTCAGCAGCTAAAGCAGTCGTCGAGCTACAACGAACGTGGCTATGACGAGCACAGTGTTGGCATGCAACAACATGACCATGTCAGTCATGCTAGTAATGATGCCAGCTACCATCGCGATCACTTGAGTCATGATAGCCTTCAGCATTTAGCAAAACAAACTGCAAAGCAAGACTGCTATCTTGGATATAAAAGTGACAAGAGCAGTAGTAGTAAAAAGAGTTGTGATCAAAAAAATTCCAGCATGATTGATACTCATAAAGCCAATAGTCATGAAGAGTCACCAAGGCTAAATCAAGATGAGCCAATGATGGCAGCATGTTTTGACGACAAAAAGAACAATATTAGTAATGACACAAGCAACAGTGTTAAGGGAAAAAATAAAGCTAAGAGCAATCAAGTTAAGACAGATAAGCTCAATAATAGCGATACCCTGTTGGGTCAGTTGGACAGCAAAAACGTATCAAACAAAGACATAACAGAGCGCGTATTTATGAATGGACTGATTAAGCATACGGGTATTGCCTTAGCGATTATTATACCATTGGCGGCGTTCTCAGCTTATGCTGCTACGCCACCAGTCAATGCAGCGTCTATGGCTAATAATGCAACGATGGATAAAACCACGACAGAGACATTGTCTATAGAATCAAGTGCTATTATTCACAAATCTGCAAATACACCAACCACTGTAGATAGTGTTGATTTAAAGCAGTATGCAGGCACTTGGTACGAGATAGGGCGTTTACCGATGTATTTCCAACGTAAATGCGCAGGTGATGTTACGGCCAATTATGCTCAAAAAGCTGATGGAAAAGGTATAACTGTCACTAACAAGTGTATGGCCGAAGATGGCTCGGAGATTGTTGCCGAAGGTCTTGCTAAGCCAGCAGATGATACTGGCAGCAAGCTAAAAATAACTTTCTTGCCCTCATGGATTCGTTGGTTACCAGTCGGACGAGCCGACTATTGGGTGCTAGCACGTGATGCTGATTATAAGACGGCATTGGTCGGCACACCTGACAAAGATTATCTGTGGCTGCTAGCACGCTCGCCTAATGTCAGTCAGGAGACCTATTCTAAATATCGTCAGATTGCACAACAGCAAGGCTATGATCTAAAAGAATTTAAACTAACGCCGCAAACCAATCAGACGGTAAACTTAACGCCATAGTTGATGTAAATATAAAACGTTAAATTCTAATTGCAGAATGAGTTTGTATATCTGATTGAGCGCTGGTTATTATCAGGTTATTTCAATGAATAAAATTTCATAGCAACTCTTACTCAAAAAACCTAATAAGGCAGCATATATGGCTGCCTTTATTTTTATCTCTGTCTATAATATGAGTCTGTATATGAGAATGAAACCTATTATGCATACTAGCTAATCGGTTACTACTGGCAAAATGCGGCATTTTAGGCTAAAATCTATGCGATTCAAATACTCTAGTGTTAATAACCCATATTGATAGTGGTTGATTATCATATTAGAGTCGCCATTTAGAGCATACACAACCCATCTATTTCATACTTCTTCATATTTTATTGATCATACATTACTGACCATAAGGATGTTTCTCGTGAGCAACGCTGATACCTTACGCCAATTACATCAAGACCACTTAAGCAACTATAACAATCAAGAGCAACAAGCGATTGAGCTAATGGGGTTATTGAATAAGCTCTATAACGCGCAAGACGTACAAGTGACCTTGTTCGGCGAAACGCTAGACTCTACCTCAGTTGGTCAAATACTTGCTCTACACCAAAAAGTTGCGTTACGTGACCATGGTGCTAAGTCTATTGATATCGCTGACACGTTAGCGATGGTAAAAGTCATTGCAGAAAGCAAAGATATCCAAGCCACTCGTATCGATGTTGGTCAATTGATTGCTAATGACACTGACGTACAAGCTGCGCTAAAATCTGTTAATAATGCAGGTGCCGTGAATGGCGCGACGGATGTTGTATTATATGGTTTCGGCCGTATTGGTCGTATCTTGACCCGTTTATTATTGGCGCAAGCGTCAAGCGCAAAAGGTATGCAGTTAAAAGCTATCGTCGTACGCCCAGCAGCTGCTGGTGACTTGGCCAAACGTATCTCATTGCTTGAGCGTGATTCGATCCATGGTAGATTCTTGGGTGGCATCAGCATCGATGATGACAACAACGGCATGATTATTAATGGTCGTTTTGTACAAGTTATCTATGCCAAAGACCCTAGTGAAATCGACTACACCGCTTATGGTATCAACGATGCTCTCGTTATCGATAACACGGGTATTTGGAAAGACGAAGCAGGCCTTGGCAAGCATCTACAATCTACTGGCGTGAAAAAAGTACTACTAACTGCCCCTGCTGGTGGTGACATCAAAAACGTCGTTTATGGTGTGAATAACGACACCGTTGGTGATGACACTATCGTTAGTGCTGCCAGCTGTACGACCAATGCTATTACACCAACGTTGAATGTATTGAATGATGAGTACGGTATCGAAAATGGTCACGTAGAGACTATTCACTCATTTACCAATGATCAAAACTTAGTCGATAACTATCATAAAGCAGACCGCCGTGGTCGTAGTGCTGTGATGAACATGGTTATCACGAGCACAGGCGCGGCAAAAGCAGTTGGTAAAGCACTACCAGAATTAAGTGGTAAGCTAACGGGTAACGCTATCCGTGTACCAACACCTAATGTCAGTCTAGCAATTCTGAACTTAACGCTTAAAACGGCACCAGAAAGTGCTGAAGCATTGAATGGATTTTTGCGTAAAATTGCTAATAGCAGCACTTGGCAGTCGCAGATTGCTTATACCGATTCTACAGAAGCCGTATCGACGGATTTCGTTGGCACGACTCATGTCGGTATCATTGATGCGCAAGCGACTATTCTGACTGGTAATCAAGCCATTGTGTATGTTTGGTATGATAACGAAGTAGGTTATAGTACTCAGGTATTGCGTTTGGCGACCCAGATGGCTGGAATTAGCTACACTCAAATTCCTGCATAGAACGTTAAGCATAACAAACCAGTTGTCTAATATTGTGTAAATCGATGCAGTAATACTGCAAAATTTGCCATAATAGCGTCTGGTTTGGATAGCTTGATATTGCGTTAGCTGTCATACTTAAACACCCGATAGTCCGATTGATTATCGGGTGTTATTTTCATATTGAATATCAAATATAAGTAGCGTGCTTTTAGCGCTTATTTTGTCACAATATTTTTTGTGACAACACAGTAAAACCCCATAATATAACCGTTGGTTGTAACCAGTATACAAACTGGATTGTGAATTAAGGAAAGTAAAATGCGATTTATTGATGAAGCCGTCGTAACGGTAAAAGCAGGTGACGGTGGTAACGGAATCGCCAGTTTTCGCCGAGAAAAGTATGTCCCACGTGGTGGCCCTGATGGTGGTGATGGTGGTAAAGGCGGAGATGTTTATGTCATTGCAGAAGATAACACCAACACCCTAGTTGACTATCGTTATACCCGTCGTCATGACGCCATGCGAGCTGAGAATGGTCATAGTAGAAACTGTTCAGGCAAAGGCTCTGATGATTTGTTTTTACCAGTACCTATCGGTACCACGGTCATTGATACCGAAACAGATGAAGTATTGGGCGATTTGATTGAACTTGGTCAGACGTTACTGATTGCCAAAGGTGGTGATGGTGGTTTGGGTAATACCCATTTCAAGAGCTCTACCAACCAAGCACCACGTAAAGCGACATCTGGTTTTGAAGGTGAGCTAAAAGTTCTTAAATTTGAGCTAAAAGTAGTGGCTGATGTTGGCTTGATTGGTTTGCCTAATGCTGGTAAATCTACCTTTATTCGTCAAGTTTCTGCTGCTAGACCAAAAGTTGCTGACTATCCGTTTACCACACTCGTTCCGAATCTAGGCGTAGTCGATATCGGTCGTCATCGCTCATTTGTGATGGCGGATATTCCAGGTTTGATCGAAGGTGCTTCAGAAGGCGCTGGACTTGGCATTCGTTTCTTGAAGCATGTGGCGCGTACTCGTCGCTTGTTACATGTGGTTGATGTACAACCAATTGATGGAAGCGATCCAGTAGCCAACGCTCGTGTTATCTTAAATGAACTTGAACGTTTTTCGCCTGAATTATCCAACTTGCCTCAGATTTTAGTATTAAACAAAATTGATCAGGTGCCTGAAGAAGAGTTAGATGAGCTCTGTACCCATATTGTCGCCGAGCTTGATTGGACAGGCGATGTATTTCGCACCTCAACCCTAATGGGTGAAGGGACTGATGCAGTTAAATATCATCTGATGAATGAGATTGAACTAGAGCGTGAGCGTGAACTAGAAGATCCTATCTTCGCTGAAGCACAAAGAACACGTTTTGAGCGCTTAGAAGTAGAAGTCCGTCTGAACACTGAAGCCCAGCGTGAAGCCTATCGTGCGGCTCGCAAAGCAGCACGTGAAGGGGTAGACTTAAATGACGATGATGACGACTTCGATGATGAAGACGGTGTCGAGGTGGTTTACGTTCCATAAGTGAACAAGCTTGAACTGATGTACCTGAATTTTTTAATCAATTCATAAGATAAAAAGGAGTTTATATGGCAGATGACATAGCAAACACGACCGAAGAAGCAAGGTTTATTAAACAAACTCGCAACTTTGATATTAAGCGCGTTATTGTCAAGATTGGCTCGTCGTTATTAACCAATAACGGTCGAGGGCTGGATCGAACTGCCATATACGAGTGGGCCAAGCAGATTGCTAAGCTGCACAAGCAAGGCGTCGAAGTGCTACTAGTATCGTCAGGTGCTGTTGCCGAAGGGGTAGTACGTATGAACCTTGAGGAGCGCCCTAAAAAACTAGCCGCACTACAGGCCTGTGCTTCTATTGGTCAAATGGGTTTGATTGAAACATGGTGGTCAGCTCTGATTCAGCATGGTATCCAAAGCTCGCAGCTACTACTGACGCATGATGATTTGTCTAATCGTAGCCGTTATCTCAATACGACAGGTGCGTTGACGCAATTATTAGAATGGCGCGTGCTACCTGTTATTAATGAAAACGACACCATTACCATTGATGAAATCAAGTTTGGTGATAATGACACGTTAGGGGCAATGGCAGCAGCGATGGTCAATGCTGATCTGTATATTATCCTCACCGATCAAGATGGTGTATTCACAGACAATCCGCGTGACAACCCTAATGCAAAAATGATTCGTCAAGAGCGTGCGATGGCTGATTATTTGTTTGATATAGCCGGAGATGGCGGCAAGCTAGGACGCGGTGGTATGCTCACCAAAATCCGTGCTGGTCGTCTCGCTGCAATGGGTGGTTGTCCAACCGTTATCGTGAGCGGCGCGATTGATGATGTGATCACTCGTGTGGTATCAGGTGAAGCGGTTGGTACGCTTTTGACAACCAACGACGAAGACAAAATCATTGCTCGTAAGCAATGGCTGGCGGCTCACCTGCGTATGTCAGGCAGTTTGGTTGTGGATGCAGGTGCGGCAAAGGCCTTGACTGAACTCAATAGAAGTTTACTGCCAGTCGGCGTTGTCGAAGTCCATGGTGGTTTTGATGAAGGCGATGTGGTTGAGATTATCCATCAGGATACTGGCGAACGTCTCGCAGTTGGACAGGTGAATTTTTCATCGCATGATGCCAGACGTGTGGCTCGTGAGCGTACCGAACAGTTTGACAAGATTTTTGGTAGTAGTGAAGAGCGTGTGGTCATGGTACATCGTGATAACTTGGCATTAACCGTATAGTAAATTGATGACGCATCGTTTGTATTAGTGAGTAGGGCTTGTTTATGGTTTTAGACAAGCCTTACTTATTGGTGACAGACAGATAGGTCAGACATGGTTTTTTACGTTCATACCCAAGTATCAGTTTATGATGTGGCTATTATAAATGAGAGCAATACCCTTTAATCAGCATAGATGCTGACCCTGTATCATAGGTATTAATCAATTTTTATTTAATTTATTTAGCACAGTATTCTTAAAGAATGATAAATACTGTGTGTTTCGGAGATTTGTACATGAGTGCTTTAGACAACAGTGACTCGGCCCAGCAGCAGTTTGCGCCTTTAAAAAACGACAGATTGCTACGTGCGCTACGCTTCGAGCCTATCGATACCACCCCAGTTTGGATGATGCGTCAAGCAGGTCGCTATTTACCAGAATATAAGGCAACTCGTGCTGAAGCAGGCGACTTTATGAGCCTATGCAAAGACACCGACCGTGCCACTGAAGTCACTCTGCAGCCACTTCGCCGTTATAATTTGGATGCGGCTATTTTGTTCAGTGATATTTTGACCATTCCTGATGCCATGGGATTGGGCTTATATTTCGAGGCTGGTGAAGGTCCTAAATTTAAGCATCCTATTCGTACGCAAGCGGATCTTGATAGAATACCAAAGCTTGATCCGACAGACTCTCTTGATTATGTCATGCGTGCGGTGACCAGTATTCGTAAAGCTTTGAATGGGCAAGTACCGTTGTTTGGTTTCTCTGGTAGTCCATGGACGCTAGCGACGTATATGATCGAAGGCGGCAGCTCAAAAGACTATCGTTATACCAAAGGTTTTTTATACAGTAATCCTGATTTTTTACATCAATTATTGGATAAATTGGCAACGTCTGTCATTGATTATTTAGATGCACAAATCGTTGCTGGTGCTCAGATTGTACAGATATTTGATAGTTGGGGCGGGGCGCTTGGCCATCGTCAATTTATCGACTTTTCACACAAGTATAATAAGCGCATTGTTGCTGAGCTTAAGCAGCGCCATCCCGAGGTACCTGTGGTGTTATTTACCAAAGGGGGTGGATTATGGTTAGACATCCAGGCTGATAGCGAAGCCGATGTATTAGGCCTAGACTGGACGATGCCGATTGACCGTGCACGTCAGTTATTGACTGACAGTCAGCGTCAACTGACCAAGCAACATAAAAAACTACAAAGTAGCAAAGCCATCCAAGGTAACTTGGATCCAGCAACGCTATATGGCTCACCTGCGACGATTCGTACTGAAGTCAATGCCATGCTTGATAGAGCCTATGCGAATGGTGATAAAACGGGTTACATTGCTAACTTAGGTCATGGGATTACTCAGTGGGTCAATCCTGACAATGCCAAAGTGTTTGTCGATGCGGTACATGACTATAAAATTTAATAATTGATTTACTATCTGTCAGCGTATATTTAGTATTTTTAAGAAAAAGAGAGTCTCTTATGATTTCAGCGGCGATTGTTGGTGGTACAGGCTATACAGGTATTGAGCTTATTCGCTTGTTATCTGCGCATCCAAACGTTTCTATTGATTTACTAACCTCACGTAGCGAAGCGGGCACTCGTGCTGATGAGATTTTTCCAAGCTTACGCGGCATCTCAGACATTGTCTTCAGTGACTTAGGTGATGACACACTCGCGACGCTACAAAAGTGTGACGTAGTATTTTTTGCGACCCCACACGGCGTGGCGATGCAGCAAGCGGAAGCACTGACTCAAGCTGGCGTTAAGGTCATCGATCTGGCGGCTGATTTTCGCTTGCAGTCATTGACTGATTTTGAGAAATGGTACAAACAGTCACATGTGTGTCCTGAGCTATTAAAGACAGCGGTTTATGGATTGCCAGAGATTAATCGCGACAAACTGGCAAATGCATTAGTAGTGGGTAATCCTGGTTGCTATCCAACCACTGCGATTTTGGGTTTGAAGCCCATTATCGATGTTCAAAACAAGCAAGCAGAACGTTTGATTGAATCTCGTATTGTTATTGACGCGAAGTCTGGTGTGTCTGGAGCGGGTCGCCAAGCCTCGCTTGCGCTCAACTATGCTGAATCAACAGATAATTTCAAAGCCTATAGCGTCGAGGGTCATCGTCACTTGCCTGAGATTGAGCAAGGCGTTGCACAGTTGTTAGACAGCCAATTTGCCCATCGTATTCGTTTTTTACCGCACCTAGTGCCGATGATACGTGGCATGCTCAGCTCTATTCACCTGGAGCTCACGGATGCAGGTGCTATGATTGATTGGCAGCAAGCATTTGAAGCATCTTATGTCTCAGAGCCATTTGTTGATGTCATGCCAAAAGGTATTTATCCTGACACACGTAGCGTGCGCGCCAGCAATCGTTTACGTATCGCTGTGCATCAGGACAATGACCGTGCTGAGCTGACGGTGATTGTGGTACAGGATAACTTGGTCAAAGGTGCTGCAGGACAAGCCGTCCAAAACATGAATGTTATGTTTGGATTTGATGAATCAATGGGACTGAATTTTGCGCCTATCGTACCTTAGTACGAGATTTTTTGCGGCTAAGTCATTCATATTTATGCTACTAGGTATTGATTATAAATTCCGCTATAATGACTTGCCCTTACTCTTAAGAGATACTGTCTAAATGCGTTTTAAGCTTGTACTACGCTTTTGCCCACAGCCAACACGTCCATCGTGTCCAGATTTTGCTATTGATGATTTGCAGAGTAAGCAGTGTCTCCTGAGAGATGATGATTACTTTGTAAATGCTAAAAATATGACTCAGCGCGGTGCATCGACACTGGTATTGGCGTTATTTGTATTGGCAGTGCTTGTGACAGCTGTGGTCGGATTAATGTTCGGTCACAAACTTGGCTATCAGCGCGGCTTGCACTCAATGCAAACAGAAGCCAAGCAAGCGATTATCAACGGCAATGAAGCCACGAAATCGCTTGAAGATTTACGGCTTAGTAACAAAATAGCGACCAATCAAGCAGCGACCTCTAAACAAGAGCTGGCTATCAGTTTGGCAAACTTGAAAGAGTTGCGTGAGAATCAGCAAGCCATGACAGTAGAAAACAAGCAAGTTGCACAACTTAATGAATTCTACGCCGATTTTATTAGCGAAAAAGGCGGTATGCCTTTGCAAATATTGGGTGCCAAGATTGAGCCATTACCTGAAAACGCTTTTGAGTATGGTTTTGATATCGGTATGCTCAGCGGTGATGGTCAAGCCAAGCGCTTAAGACCCACGTTGACGTTATTGAACAATGATGATTTGGTAGAAGTACCATTAGATCCTACCAGCTATACAATTGAAGGTATCGTTCGCATACGTGGTCGTTTTGTGATGCCATCAGGATTTAGGCCGTTACAAGCCAAATTAACGCTTCAATCTGGTGCTCAGAAAATAGAGCAAATATATGATTGGAAGCTTGGGAGCCGTGTCGATAATATGTTGCCCTCGCTATTAGATTTACCAGATGTTGACCAAAGCCCTATTTCAGAGTAACTGCTGAGTCTTGCCTTTACTGACTGCCTTGCTTAAGAGTATTCGTGCAGGGTGGACATGTTGTATCTAAGGTATCAATCATTCATAGTCAGTACGCTTTTTAACATCGCCTCAATGAGTACTACTGATTTCAATCCCTGTGCTCTAAGCGATATGGCGACTCTGTCTCAATAAATCTTTTTTCTTAAACTCATCTCACGATTGTATTCCGATTATGACAAAAAAAATGATATTACATAGCATGCCAATGATTGCTGATTGGCACCTGCCAAGTACGCCTGTTCACCGTGCACAAGATAGTGACACTGATGGTGAGACGTCACCACAAGCTGACGTGCTGGTTGCAGAACCAGAAATAGCCAAACCACCCATGTATGCGGTAGTGATGTACAACGACAACTATACTCCGATGGAATTTGTGGTCTACGTATTGCAATCAGAGTTTCGTCATAGTACAGACTCTGCAGTCGAAATTATGCTGACGATTCATAACAACAGTAAGGGTATCGCTGGTATTTATCCAAAAGATATCGCTGAAACCAAAGCCAAAAAAGTAAACAGCTTGGCGCACCGTGAAGGTTATCCGCTATTAACTCAGATTGAGCCGCATCAAGGCGAATAACGGCCACTGTTATGCATTAGTCTTTTATAAACCCAGTTTCTGTGGAATTAGTTGGTTTTTGCATAATTCTATAGTGCTTATCAATAGCTCACTTTTATCGTGAGCTTGTTATTTTCTGCTTTAATACTATTCAAATCATCGTCAAATTGACCGTAAAAGTTCTCATCAAATTGCTCTAACCTTTTTTCTTCTTATTCATTCTATTGTTATCCTTCTCTTTTTGGCTATTCGTCTTCTTAAACGTGGATAATCTGCGTCCCAGCTCCTTTTGTCTGCTGTTAGCATGCTTTGATACACTTTAGTCTGCGTTAATAGATTGACTCTATCCAAATATCGTGTTGATATAAAGAAAAGCGAACCAGTATTGTTGCCATCATTGCCAACCGTCAGATAAACAGCGGTAGTGGTTGAAAATTCTATGGTTCATACGATGTATCCGTGGTTTCTGAGTCTATTCGATTTCCAATAATACAAATATAGCCCTTGAACAATGCATCTATCGCCCTGATTTACTTACTAACTCATTCATAAAACTATCAATTATAAAGATAGATATAACCGTAGGAAGTTGTTATGTTAAGTCGTCATCTTGAAGTTTCTCTACGTTTAGCAATGACGCTTGCGCGCCAAAAATCGCATGAGTATCTCACTGTTGAACATCTATTATTGGCGCTACTAGAAAATACCCATGCTGCTAATACATTGACTGCCTGTAACGCCAACGTCTCGGCGTTGCGTACCGAGCTTGAAGTGTATATCAATAAGCACACGCCAACGGTCGATGCAGATACCGAGCAGTCACCGCAGCCAACGCAGAGTTTTGATCGTATCTTACAGCGTGCTATTTTTCATGTGCAATCGATTGGCGGTGGTCGTCTGGTCGAAGGCTCTGATATCTTGGTATCGATGTTTTCAGAGCATGATACTTATGCTGTTTACTTGCTTAAAAAGCAAGGCATTAGCCGTCTTGAACTGACTCAATATCTATCGCATGGTCAGGACAAAGATGAGCCTTCTGAGTCACGTGCTTCTGGTACTGGCGAGCGTCGTAATGCGTCTGAAAAAACCAGCAAAGACCCTTTGGTTGAATTTGCGACCAACTTAAATCAGCGCGCTGCTGAAGGTAAAACTGATCCGTTAATTGGTCGCGCCTCTGAGATCGAACGTGCCGCTCAAGTACTGTGCCGCCGCCGTAAAAATAACCCATTGCTAGTAGGTGAGCCAGGTGTGGGTAAAACCTCTATCGCTGAAGGTCTAGCATGGCTGATCATCAATGATAAAGCACCAAAACCACTGAATGGCTGTGTGATTTATAGCCTTGATATTGGTGCGCTTATTGCTGGAACCAAATATCGCGGTGACTTTGAAAAACGTATGAAGTCACTCCTTGATGCACTGAAGAATAAGCCAAATGCGATCTTATTTATCGATGAGATCCATATGATTATTGGCGCAGGTTCATCCATGAGCAGCAATATGGATGTGTCTAATTTGATTAAGCCGGCACTTGCTAACGGTGAGCTACGTTGTATCGGTTCAACGACTTTTACTGAATATCGTCAGGTGTTTGAAAAAGATCATGCGTTGTCACGCCGTTTCCAAAAAATCGATGTGAAAGAACCAAGCGTAGACGATACTATTGATATCTTACGTGGTCTGAAGCCTCGCTATGAAGAGTTTCATAACGTTGAATACACGGATCAAGCACTTATTACCGCAGTGCAATTGTCAGCCAAACACATCCACGAGCGTTTTTTACCGGACAAAGCCATCGACGTGATTGATGAAGCAGGCGCTTATAAGCGTTTGGGCGTCGTCGCTGATGTAGATGATATCGATGCTGAAGAAAGCTTTATTGCAGATATAGAGCATGATTTCGATGCACAGATTGATGCCGATCTTGAAGGTATCGGTAGCGATACAGATAATGAAATGCAGAATGAAGCCGCAACGGCGAAGGCAAGCGATGGTAAAAAGTCAGCAGATGGTATCAAGGTATCTAAAGCCCAACGACCACCAATGAAAATTGATGTGGCCGATATCGAAGCTATTATTGCTAAATTGGCACGCATACCGCCCAAATCAGTGTCTAGTGATGACAAGAGCATTCTTCAGCACCTAGATCGTGATCTTAAACACTTGGTGTTTGGTCAAGACGAAGCAATTGCAACGCTTGCGGATGCTATCAAACTGTCTCGTGCTGGTCTAAAATCACCAGATAAGCCGATTGGTTCATTTATGTTTGCAGGTCCGACAGGCGTGGGTAAAACAGAAGTATCACGTCAATTGGCCAATCTATTAGGTGTGGAGTTGGTACGCTTTGATATGTCAGAGTACATGGAAGCCCATACCGCCTCACGTCTGATCGGTGCACCTCCAGGCTATGTTGGTTATGACCAAGGTGGACTACTGACGGAAAAGATCAATCAACATCCGCATTGTGTGTTATTGCTTGATGAGATTGAAAAAGCGCATCCTGATGTTTTTAACTTGTTATTACAGGTTATGGATCATGGTACCTTGACTGATAACAATGGCCGTGTTGCTATCTTTAAGCAAGTCATCGTTATTATGACAACCAACGTCGGCGCAGATAGTATTAGCCGCTCGTCAATGGGCTTTACTCAGCAAGATCATAGCCGTGATAACACTGAATCACTCAAGCGTGTGTTTACGCCAGAGTTCCGCAATCGTCTAGATGCTATCATTCAGTTCAACCCACTAGACAGCTCAGTGGTGGTATCTGTGGTTGACAAGTTCTTGGTTGAACTACAAGTGCAGTTAGATGACAAACAAGTAACGTTAGAGATTGATGATGATGTACGTGATTATCTCGCTGATAAAGGCTATGACCGTCTGATGGGCGCTCGTCCAATGCAGCGCTTGATTCAAGATGAAATCAAAAAGCCATTAGCCAGCATGATTCTGTTTGGTGATTTGGTCAATGGTGGGGTAGTCCATCTGACCTTAGAACCTAAAGCAGATGAGACGCAGGACAGTGATACAGTGAAGCTTGGTAAGTCTTCTGATAAGGGTTCTTCTGACAGCCGTATTATCTTGACTGTCGTTGAAACGCATGAGCCGCGCTCAGACTCTGAGTCAGTAGCTAGTTAAATCATTTAATGTCATTACAATAAGACGGCTACGGTATTATTACGGTAGCCGTTTTTTTATTGCTATAATTCATTAACAAAGCTCATAGCGTTTTTTGTTAGTATGAATGCTTAAAAAGAGCCAATGGCTAGGGTCTGTTGAACATTCAAATGTGGTGCTGGCAGTCACTATTTTTTAGACAATATGCAGTGAAATTTTTGATGCCTAGTCATTCTAGGTTAAACAATTTCGCCATATATTGGCAAAAAAGAGTAGTGCCCTGAAAGGCTGATGCTAAAATCACCCCAAACGTTGTTACAAACATAGCTAAGGTCTCGACATTATCGTCGATTTGTGCTTAGTTTGGTGCAATTTTAGCGATCAGCAGCCCTAATATTTTAATGTTCAACAGACCCTATATATCTATTCCATAACAAATATAAAAAGGATACAACATGGAGTTTTTTGACGAACAGCCAATTAAAACTGCAGAGCAAAAGCAAGCCATTTTAGACAATGTTCGCCTACCAGACGATTGGAAGACAGCATTAGCAGATGAGTTAACCTCAGACAATATGGACAGTTTGCGTGCGTTTTTAAAAGAGGCGTACCAATCAGATGATAGTATCTATCCGCCAGCCCCGTTGATGTTCAATGCGCTTAATCTGACGCCTCTATCACAGGTCAAAGTTGTCATTTTAGGACAAGATCCTTATCATCGCCCAGGACAGGCAATGGGACTATCATTTTCTGTGCCAAAAGCCATTCCGAAGCCGCCCTCACTTAATAATGTGTTAAAAGAAATGGCAGATGATATCGGCATCAAACCGTCGGCACATGGCGATTTGACCTATTGGGCACAGCAAGGGATTCTATTACTGAACAGTTATTTGACAGTGAAAGAAGGTGAGCCAAACAGTCATCAAAATCAAGGGTGGGAACAGTTTACCGATGCAGTGATTGATGCGGTCAATGAACAGACAGAGCATACTGTATTTATACTGTGGGGCAGTAAAGCCCAAAAAAAGGGCAAATATATCGATACCGATAAGCATCTGATACTGACTGCTGTCCATCCTTCACCACTCGCTGCCAACCGCGGTGGATTTTTTGGTTCTAAGCCCTTCTCTAAAACCAATGATTATTTGGTACAGTATGGTCAAGCACCAATTGACTGGCAATTGCCACAGTAAATGCTAAATACTATGAATGTCAATTTAACACCATCTTTTTTATCAATCATTGAATTAGAGAGCATAGCGTTTGCACATCTTATATTTTGGTCAGTTAAAGATGTTAAGTGGATGAAAAATGCACTGAGACTTGCCAAACAAGGCGCTGAGCGCGGAGAGGTACCAGTAGGCGCTATATTGGTACATGATGAGCAAATCATTGGACAGGGTTTCAATGAGCCAATCGGGCGTCATGATGCCACGTCACATGCAGAGATAGTGGCACTAAGAGACGCCTGCAATCGTCTTAAGAACTATCGACTGCCATTACAGACAACACTGTATGTCACGCTAGAGCCTTGCACGATGTGTATTGGTGCGCTCATACATGCTCGTGTAGATAGGCTTGTATACGCCGCTAGTGAACCACGAGCAGGTATGGTTGGCAGTCAACTGGATTTATCCGTACAGCCTTTTTATAATCATAGTATCCAAGTTCAGAAAGGGCTGTGTAGCGAACATAGCGGCCAAATGCTAAAGGCATTTTTTCGTGAGCGTAGACGCGCTGCAAAAAAGAACAAACAAGCTGCTACTAGTGACAATACTAATCGACAAGATATCAGTCTTGGTGCTAGTGATAGCGAGGATTCTTTGCTATAATATTGCCCTGTTTGATACCTAACGTTTTAGCGTGTGATTAAGCATTTGAAATGGCAGTAAATATTGCTGCATGGCTATGAAATAACCAGTATATAAGCACCACCTACTATTGAGCGAGTATTATGACAGTCCCTGTATCCGACAGTCCAATAACTGATAACGATGATAGCCAAAAGCCGTCAGTTCGCTATCCTGTTATTTGTATCGATGGACCCAGTGGCGCAGGCAAAGGCACGGTAACTTGGCGCTTAGCACAAGCTTTAGGTTATCAGTTGCTAGACTCGGGGGCGTTGTATCGTATCGTAGGGCTTAAAGCATTCGAAGCGGGATTGATCACAGCGGATGCGAGTCAAGTTATCGATGAGATGGCCGTGTTGGACTTGACAAAAAGCCTAAAAATAGCTTTTGTACCGAACAACGAGTCAGGACGCGTGGACATTATTGTAAATGGTCAAACAGTTGGTGACCAGGTACGTAACGAGACGGTTGGTGGCTATGCATCACAGGTAGCTGTATTTCCAAAAGTTCGTCAAGCATTGTTACATCTGCAACAAGACATGGCGACCTTTTCAGGATTGGTCGCTGATGGCCGTGATATGGGAACGGTTGTGTTTCCAGACGCGGATGTGAAAGTATTTTTGACTGCTAGTGCTAGCGCACGTGCAGAGCGCCGTGTGACCCAGTTGATTCAAGCTGGCCAAACAGCAGATTTTGATGCGATTTTGACAACGATTAAAGCCCGTGACGATCGTGATGAGAACCGTAGTACGGCACCATCAAAACCCGCAGTAGATGCTCTATGGCTTGATAGCTCTATGCTAGATGCTGATGATGTTTATAAACAAATCACTCAACACTGTCAGGATAAAGGTATATTTTTTAATAACGAATAAAAACAACCTATTAAGTACTAAAAACTTGAACATAAGCTTTGATTTTAGTATAAACTAGTACAGTTAATATTTAGTATTTCACAGAGTGTAAATAGCGCTTGAGTTAAGATAGTTGTTGTTAGTGAGTTTGATAAGTGATGTGCTTATTGACAACAAACGTTTTTATATATGATTGTATGGGATATAAAACCAGTATTCTCGTTTTATACAATCATAAATTTGATCCGTACTGTGCTGGACAGGATACGGCTATACAAAGGTAGACATAATGGAATCATTTGCTGAACTATTTGAAGCGAGCATCGAAGAAACAGGTCTTGATATCGAGCGTGGCTCGGTTATCACTGGTACTGTTGTGGCCATCGATAACGACTGGATCACTGTTGATACTGGTCTGAAATCTGAAGGTATTGTCGCTCGTGAAGAGTTTTTAAGCGAAGAAGGCGAACTTGAAGTTGAAGTTGGCGATAGCGTTGATGTCGTGGTTGAAGCAGTTGATAACGGCATGGGTCAAACCTTGCTGTCACGTGAAAAAGCTAAGCGTGTTGAAACTTGGAACTTCCTTGAGAAAATTGCTGACAACGATGAAATCGTAAAAGGTATCATTTCAAGCAAAGTTAAAGGCGGTTTCACTGTAGATATCGGTTCAGTACGCGCGTTCTTACCAGGTTCATTGGTAGATGTACGTCCTATCCGTGATACGACGCATCTTGAAGGCAAAGAGCTAGAATTCAAAGTCATCAAACTTGATCAAAAACGTAACAACGTTGTTGTTAGCCGTCGTGCAGTTATGGAAGCTGAAAATTCAGCTGAGCGCGAAGAGCTGTTGAACAAGCTTGAAGAAGGCATCGAGATCGAAGGTATCGTTAAGAACCTTACTGATTACGGCGCGTTCGTTGATCTAGGTGGTATCGATGGTCTATTGCACATCACTGACATGGCATGGCGCCGTATCAAGCACCCATCTGAAGTAGTTGAAGTTGGTCAAGATCTTAAAGTTAAAGTATTGAAGTTTGACCGTGAGCGCAATCGCGTTAGCCTAGGTCTAAAACAACTTGGTACTGATCCTTGGGATAACGTTGGCGGCACATACCCAGTGGGTAGCGTTGTTAAAGCACGCGTAACCAACTTGACTGATTATGGTTGTTTTGCTGAGATCTCTGAAGGTATCGAAGGTCTAGTACACGTGTCAGAGATGGATCATACCAACAAAAACATCCACCCATCTAAAGTAGTTCAAGTTGGCGATGAAGTTGAAGTAATGATTCTTGATATCGATGAAGAACGTCGTCGTATCAGCCTAGGTATCAAACAAACTCTTGCTAACCCATGGGATGAGTTTGATAAGAAACATGAGCGCGGTGATAAAATCACTGGTACTATCAAATCAATCACTGACTTCGGTATCTTTATCGGTCTAGACGGTGGTATTGATGGTCTTGTTCATCTGTCTGACATCTCTTGGAACGAAACTGGCGAAGATGCTATCCGTAACTACAACAAAGGCGACACCGTTGAAGCAATGGTATTGTCTGTAGATGCAGAAGCTAACCGTATCAGCCTAGGCGTGAAGCAGTTAAGCTCTGATCCATTCAACGAATACCTAGTCAACAATGACCGTGGTGCTATCGTTACTGGTAAAGTAAAAGAAGTAGATGCTAAAGGCGCTACTATTGAGCTTGCTGACGAAGTTGAAGCATACTTACGTGCCTCTGAGATCCAACGTGACCGCGTTGAAGATGCAACTAAGCATCTGACTGTTGGTGATGACGTTGAAGCTAAAATCATCAGCGTTGATCGTAAAACACGCAGCATCAACTTGTCTATCAAATCGAAAGACGAAGCTGAAGAGCGTCAAGCAATCAAAGAACTAAGCAGCACTAGTACTACTGCCGCTGCCGGTTCTGAAGCTCAACCAAAAACTATTGGTGACTTGATCAAAGAACAAATGCAGTAAGCATTAAGTTATTGATATACAAGTAATAAAAAAAAGCGACTTCGGTCGCTTTTTTTTATTACTGAATTTTGATAATGATATTGATCAGGGATGTTTTTGCCAAAATTGGCAAACTCTTATTCCTATTTACCCCAATATCCGCTATCATTTGCAACATTGAGTAACAAGATGTGAGTCACTATGTATTTGCAGTTTTAGCGTAATGCAAATAAATACATAGTGTTGAAAATGGCCCTCGGTATTGGCTGTTAAAATAGGGCTCTGATTCATCATCAGTTTATCCATCAATCTACAAGGCAAGTGTAATAATGCAGCAAACGATCAACAAATCCGAATTTATTAGTAATTTAAGTGCGAACTGTGACAGTATGGCCGATACGGTTGTCGATGATGCAGTGCGTGAAATATTGAATTTGATGACTCATACTTTGGCCAATGATGGCAGAGTTGAAGTTCGTGGGTTTGGCAGTTTTTGTCTACATCATCGCCGTGCTCGTCTGGGTCGTAATCCTAAGACAGGTGAAAGCGTACCAGTACCTGCCAAAGCCATTCCGCATTTTAAGCCAGGCAAAGCGTTGCGTGAAGCCGTCAATGATACTGTTGCCAATATTTAATATTATTGACAGCTAATGTCATTGTACGTGATGATCCTAATATTATGACTTCAAACTAAGGTAACTGTCTCATGCGCTTTTTACTATTTGTACTGCTATTTCTGAGCTTTGCTTATTCGCTGGGTTTAGTATTGGCAAACAATACCGAGGTTGGAGTCAATCTCATATTTTCGCAAGCACCTACTATGAATTTGGGGCTGCTGCTGATTTTATGTCTGATACTCGGTATCGTGATTGGTATTCTAATGGCGCTACTTATCTTTCGAGTATTACAGAATAAATGGGAAATCTCGCGTTTGCAAAAAGCGAATACGAATCTGCAAGAGCAGCTCACTCAGGCCAATACAGTCATCGATCGCCAGGCAAGTGCTCCGACGGTAGAAGAGGCTGTCTATGGTGCAACGGCTACCAACGTGCAAGACAGTACAGATACTCACTTAAATGAAGGCGGTACGCTGTCTAAGCGTAAGCGAGATTAGTAACCAGACGTCGTGATGTCGCTACGCTCATCTATGCTTATCCACGCTTGAAAATACGCGACTTCATTCACTTTGATACAAATATGGCAAAACCATGAACAATATAATACATTCTCCAGTCATCGTCGCTTTAGATAATATGACTTTGGACGCCTCTTTAGCACTAGCTGACCAATTAGACCCAAAAGCATGCCGATTAAAGGTGGGTAAAGAGCTTTTTACACGCTGTGGCCCTGATATTGTAAAGGCGCTACATCAACGTAACTTTGATGTATTTTTGGACTTGAAATTTCATGATATTCCCAATACTACCGCACAAGCGGTATTAGCGGCGGCTGAGCTTGGTGTGTGGATGGTGAATGTCCACGCAAGTGCTGGTTTAGAGGCCATGTCTCTAGCAAAGCAGCGTTTGCTAGATAATGATTTTGATACGTTATTGATTGCAGTCACGGTGCTGACCTCGATGGACACTCAAGCGTTGATGCAAACGGGCATTACTGATGGTCTGGATGCGCACGTGAGTAGACTGGCACAGTTGACCAAGCAAGCCGGTTTAGATGGTGTGGTATGCTCGGCTCAGGAAGCAAAGGCACTCAAAGCCCTGTGTGGTCAAGATTTCAAACTGGTGACGCCTGGCATTAGATTGGCAGACGACAGTGCTGATGATCAGAAGCGAATCTGTACACCAAGTCAGGCGCTAAAGGATGGCTCCGACTATCTGGTCATTGGTCGTTCTATTACTCAGGCTATAGATCCTGCTGCCAAACTACAGATGATACTTCAAAGTATACAATGAGTTATGGGCTCGAGGCATAGACAGTAAAAAGACAGCTTATATGGCTGTCTTTTTACTTTTTGGCAGTAGATAAAAAGGTGCTACACTATTTAAATTTATGCTGTTGCCACGATAAAAACATAATTGGCTCTAATGGGATACGCTTAGCTTGCCAGATAAAAGCAGTACATATGCTTGTTTTTATTAAAATTTCAGTAATGATATGATTGAACGGTACGAGATGATATGAAATTACAGATACTCAGTGACTTACACATTGATAGCTATGCACGTCAGTTGCATCCTATTGGACATATTCCTAAAACGGATGCAGATGTAGTCCTAGTAGCGGGTGATACGGCAAACAGTGATAAAGGTATGCCATGGCTACAAGAGCAAGCAGCACGTCTACAAGTGCCAGTGATTACGGTTGCAGGCAACCACGAGTATTTTGATGAAGATGTATTGAACTTTGATCAAAAGTTGAAAACATGGGACAACTATAACACTGCGTCTAATCAAGGCGTTCGCGTATTACAGTGTCAGCATATTGATATCGGTGACGTTCGCATTTTGGGCTGTACGCTTTGGACAGATTATCAATATCATGCCAATGAAGACACGATGGCTGCTGCTCGGCAGTTTATGCGTGATTATAAACAAATCTATGCTGGTAACGAGCTATTTTCACCTGAGGTTTCTATGCAGATCCATGCAACGCATCGTAAGTGGCTACAGCAAGCATTGATAACAGCTAAAGAGTTGGGCAAAAAGACCATAGTAATGAGCCATCATAGTGTCAGTGCACTCTCTGTGTCCGAAAAGTATGCCAATCTACCAAGTAACGCCGCTTTCGTCAGTGATTTGTCTGAATGGATGAATGAAGACTGGGCGCCTACATTATGGGTACATGGGCACACACATGAGGCATTTGATTACCGTATTGGTCATACTCGGGTCATTGTCAATCCGCGAGCATATCCCAACGAGGTGAGCAGTACAGCATTGGAGTTTGCATGGGATAGAGTCGTAGATATTGGCTAGTACGCACTTCTATGGGTATAAAGCAGTTTATGTACTAAAGGTTGAGGTATATGTCTCTTTCACAACAACAATCAAAAGTACGCACTGCTAATACCACGATCGAAAAATAAAATTTGCCGCAATCTGTCTGGCGAGAAATGGTCTTGCAAATCATAGACAGTATTCACAATATATATTGCAACTGAATTTGTATGGTGTTCATTCCTGACAAAAAATCTGCTAGGCTTGCATCATGAGTAAATATCTTAGCAACATCCCGCCCCAAAGCGCAACTGACAAGCTTGCCAGTCACACGCCAAGCGCGCCTGCACCCTCACACCTGCCAGATAGTATGATTCCATCCGTCAGTCTATTGCCAGAAAATAAGCGTCTGATTTTATTTACGAGACACTCTTTACGTGAGCGCTCTGATGGCAACGGCTTTGCCAGTTATCAGCTGCCACTGACCCCCAAAGGTCGAATATTGGCAAAGTCTTGGGGGCGTTGGTTGGCAGGTCATCTCCCATACTCACTCGATGTCGATAGCATTTCAAGCCCAATTGGACGCTGTCTTGATACGGCCTATCTGATGCAGGAAGGGGCAGGGCTACGACGAGACATTACACATCAATCACTACTGGTTGAACCTGGTAGCCTCGTCACTGAGCCTGAAATAGCCAATCCAATATTTAAAGAGATTGGCGTATTGAACTTCATCAATCGATTTTTGCAAGGCAATCTTGAAGGCACCAAAAATGCCTATCAAGGTGGCCTCGATATTCTGTCGCTTTTTTATCAGAATCAGCCGCAGTCAGGTCACTTAATGCTCGCGGTCAGTCACGATACCTTACTCTCTGCATTTTTGGCAGTGATGTTTGATGTGATTGAAATTGACTGGAATGATTGGCCAAAGATGATGGAGGGCGTGTTCTTGTGGTTTGATGATAAGCCATTCGCGCAGAGCAGTGCACATTTCATTTGGCGTGGTAAGGTCTACACTCGTCCCATTAGCTCCCTCTTAGAGGACTACCAAGCAGCAGGCCATCACCCAAGCAAGTTGCTACTGCCGCCAAAGGTGAAATGGGACTGATTGCTAAGATATTTTATGGCCATTATGCAAACGTCTAACCCAATCTTTTCAACAACGTAAAATGATTCTGTCTTCTAGCCTTCTGTTCGGTTTTTGCCATAAGAAAACTGAGAGCGATCACCTGCGCTGCGACCCTGTTGCCATAACTGCATGCCGTATGATATCTGATGGCTCTCCCATGCTTGTAAGGCATTAGGAACATCATGATTATGGTCAACGAGTGCTTGTACCAGTGACATAGCATTCGCTGCTGCTTTTGCCGTACCCGCTGCTGTATGAGGCCGAGGAATGAAAGCGGCATCTCCTATCAGGGCTATGCTATCGAAAACCATCTGAGGCACTGCCAAATCCAAAATAGACTGTACAAAAGGCTCTTTAGTTGTGGCGACTAATTTTTTAAAGGGCTCAGCGAGGACACGTTCTGCGTAGTCTCGCATGGCTTGTTCTACAGCAGGGGACATCATGCCTGGTGGAACAGAGTGTGTTCTATGTTTGCCGTTTTTATCCGTAAGTAGATGAGCAAGTTCCATTTTCTCATCGTAATTAACGTACCAAACCCAGTTGAATCGGCGTTTTCCTGAAACCAGCGACTCGTTTTCGCCGGGAATGACGTAGGCCAAAATATGCGAGTTTGGAAAGTCATAAAACACGAACCGTTCAGTAAATATTTCGGCTGCTTCTACTGGTAATTCAGCTTCTTCTATCAAACCTCTGTAGGCTACATAACCTGCATACTGAGGCTGATAAGTAGGGAGAAGCTGCTGGCGCACGGTTGAATTTGGTCCATCAGCGCCAATCAATAAGTCTCCAGTTTCACAAGTACCATCGGTGAAAGTAGCGGTGACTTTGGCACCTTTTGATTCTACTTGTGCTAATACTTTTCCTTGATGATAACGCTCATCTGGAAAGTGTCTTCGCATCGAGCGATAAAGGATGTTCCAAGAGGTAAGCGTCTGACGCATGGCCATTCTTTCAATTTGGCCATTTTTTTGCAGGTAATAGCGTTCAAGGGCATCGACGCCTAGTTTGTCTGTCGCAATACCTGCTCTTTTTAGCGCCATTACCACATCAGGTTGTAAGACAATACCACCACCTCTACTGTCTAAATCATGAGTAGAGCGCTCGTAAATATCTACTTGCCAGCCAATAGAGCGTAGTAGTGTGCCCGAAAAAAGCCCAGCTAACGAACCACCGATCACGATTGCGCGCTTATTCATCGATTCCACTGAGCATCTTCCAATTATTGACATACCGATAATATAGCATAAAAAAACCTTGCCCCAGTATTAGAACCAGTAGCAAGGTTTTAGTCATCACGCTATCAAAGCGAGATGCGGTCTAAACAGTACAAATCTTAAGCTTGTAGGCCTTTGATTGTTTTGTTTAGGCGGCTCTTACGACGAGCAGCTTTATTCTTATGAATAATACCTTTGTCAGCCATACGATCAATAACTGGTACCGCTTTTTTGTAAGCTTCGGTAGCCGCGTCATAATCTTTAGCTGCGATAGCCGCATCAACACGTTTTAAGTAAGTACGAACCATAGAGCGTTGTGACGCAGAGTTCTGACGACGTTTGGTGTTTTGACGGGCGCGTTTACGAGCTTGTGCAGTATTAGCCACGCGTATCTCCTTGATAAAGACAGATAAAAATATGAATGTTGATTGCAATAATGGGTTTAACAATCATCGGTGACGAGCAGCCTCTCGTCAAACATGATGTCGATGTCTGATATTAAAGTATCTAATACGAATAGACCATCGCAAGCGCCAGAACTGTTTGGAATAATTAAACAGCGTTGACGTGTAAAGCCGGTTATCTTATCAAATTATTGAGCTAAGGACAATATATTTGATGATTAATGCCCAAAGAAGTTTTTTAGGGTCTGTTTAATATGCAAACGTGGTGCTGGCAGTGACGATTTTTTAGACAATATGCAGTGAAATTTTTGATGCCTAGTCATTCTAGGTTAAATAATTTCGCCATGTATTGGCAAAAACATGTAGTGGTAAAAAAGAGTATTGCCCTGAAAGGCTGATGCTAAAATCATCCCAAACGTTGTTGAAAACCTAGCTAAGGTCTCGACATTATCGCCAGTTTTTGCCTAGTTTGGTACAATTTTATCGATCAGCAGCCCTAATGTTTGAATATCAAACAGACCCTAACAGAATAAAAATACAGTCTAGGCAAGTTTACGAACCGTTCTCACATTCATGATAGTGGTAAACTGATAAAATCTCTTACAATAAATCTCACATAATCCGGTCGGTTACCTGCGAATTTAGGTATGATACGGTAGCGATAGACCTTGATATAGGTATTTTTTCATCAATATAGATCATCTAACGTCATATAAATGGATAGGGTATGCAGCGAAAAGCAATTGTGATTGGCGCAACAGGACTGGTAGGGCAACACTTGGTAAAACAGCTGAGTGAGCTCTATGATACATTGATTGTGATCGCTCGGCGTCCGCCACGCTATATCAATGCTAGCATGCGTTTTTATCAGGTCAATGACTTCGATAATCTCTCAGAAGTGTTTGCAAGTGTGGGCGCGGATCGAACGACAGATGCTTTTAGCTGTCTTGGGACCACCAAAAAACAAGCGGGTAGCGATGAGACTTTTCGAAAAATAGACCATGATTATAATGTGAACTTTGCCAAGCTCTGCCGCGATAAAGGCGTAGAGAACTTTTTCTTGCTCTCCTCTATGAATGCTGACATCGACAGTCGCTTTTTATACAATCGGGTCAAGGCTGAGACTGAGCAGTCCATTATGTCATTAGGTTTTGGAAAGCTAGTGGTTTTTAGACCATCATTGTTGTTAGGTAAGCATAAGGGTCGCCCGCTTGAAAGCCTCGGCCAAAAAGCATTTAAGCTGATATCGCCTTTGGTCTCAGAGTCACTGTCGTTGCATCCCATTTCTGCAAAGCGCGTGGCTAGTGCCATGGCTATGAGCGCCCATGAGATTTATCATCGGAGCAAATATCGTACTGAACCCCAAGCCATACATACCAATGTCATTGAAAATAAGCAGATGCTAGCGATGACTCGCGTCAAAAAATAAAGAATGACATCTCAAGCGTTTTCATTAGCATGGGTTTTTTATCAACAGGCGATTTTTACTAATAAGCAGCGTAGCTAACCAAATCACCAACAACAAGGAGTAAAACCAATGCCAGAATCGATAAAGATGGATAGAGACACTTTTGTGACGTGTGATTTGTTAGATGCAAATCCAGAGTCGCAGGTATGTTTGCCAAATATTGAAGGCAAGTCGTTTCGTCAGTTTGGTGCAAAAAATAAATTTTGCGGTGAAATTGTGACGGTCAAATGTTTCGAGGACAATAGCCGTGTTAAGGCATTGCTGAATAGTGATGGTAAAGATAAAGACGGCAATGGTAAAGTGTTGGTTGTGGATGGTGGCGGCTCTATGCGCTGTGCATTGCTAGGCGACATGATTGCAGAATCAGCAATCGATAATGGTTGGGCGGGCGTGGTTATATATGGTTGTGTCCGTGATGTTGATGACTTAGCACAGATGGATATCGGCGTCATGGCGCTAGGCTGTATCCCGCGTAAGTCAAATCGCCGTGATGAAGGGCAAACAGATATCGAAATCAGTTTTGGTGACCTAACCTTAAACTCTGGTATGTTTGTTTACGCAGACAATAACGGTATTATCGCTAGTGTCAGCCCGCTCATCTAAACTTGGTTTTATGGGTACGAATAAAAAGCCTCAGCTTATAAGCTGAGGCTTTTTTGTGCGGCTATAACGGTCAGCGCTTAATGGTTTCACGTAGAGCGTGTTGCCTCTTTTATGATAAATGAGCTTGCAGGTGACAAACCGTTACGGCATAAGTTTTGGTAATTGCTGAAATATTCGTATAATAGCTTTCTGACTTTTAACTTTGATCCGACTCTCTATGCCTATCACTGCTTTAACTGACGCCTTTGACCCTATTAATCAGCAACTGTTTCCTATCCAAAACGCCGAGCGGCGTTGGCTGGCACCTGTGCACGGTGCGGTCAGTAGCTTGTGGCTGGCAAGCTTGGTTCAGGCATCTAGATGGGATATTGCCGATCGACTAAAGGTGGTTGTGGCACGTGACCAAAACCAGCTCAATCAGATAGAGACAGAGTTGGCGTTTTGCGGGGTCGATGCTTATGTGTTCCCTGACTGGGAGACATTGACCTATGATGAGCTTTCTCCGCATCAGGATATCGTCAGTGAGCGTATTAATCTGCTGACAGATATACCAAGCTCAGGTGTCCTGCTCATCTCAATACAAGCGCTGATGCATCGTGTGGCGCCGCCAAGTTGGTTAATTGGGCAGCATTTTGATCTGAGTGTGGGTGACTTGTTCGATATCAGTACTCAGCGTGGGTTACTAGCAAAAGCAGGCTACCGTGCGGTTGATAACGTCTTTGAACCAGGTGAATTTGCGGTACGTGGCAGCATCATTGATATTTTTGCCATGGGTCAGCCATTTCCGCTGCGCTTGGATCTGTTCGATGATGAGATCGAGACGATTCGTTTTTTTCATCCACAAACGCAGCGTACGTTAACCAACGATGATCTCAAAGCACTGATGTCTGGTAACGACACCAGTATGGCAAAAGAGTCACTATCGCTATTGCATAAACTGCCCGATATCTCAAAACCGATTGAACAATTTCAAATATTACCCGCTAAGGAGTTTCCGCTCGATGAAGGGCGCGAAACGTTCCGTATGAATTTTGCCGCGATGTTTCCGAATGCCAGTAGCCGTAAATTTGAATTACACAAAGACGTAATGGCAGGCATAGCCAGTAGCGGGCTTGAATACTATCAGCCGTTATTTTTTAATCTAAAAGACTGGGAGTCCGAGAGTAGTTTATTTTCCTACTTGCCTAGTGATGCGCTATTTATCACTGATGAATTGATCAATGAAAAGCAGGCTGAATATTGGTCACAGATCCAGCGTCGCTACGAAGAGCGGCGTCATGACATAGACAAACCCATTGTGGCACCTGAATTGCTGTACCTGCTGTCCAATGCACTGAATGAACAGCTGAACCAATATCCACGAGTGATACTGAGTGCGCGTGATGAGCTTGCGATAGATAAGCAGCAGGGTTCGGTCGCACTGAGTGCACAAGAACCACCGCAATTGGCAGTGAATCATCAAAAATCTGAACCGCTAACTGAATTGTTAGAGTTTCTAGAGATACAAGCGCAAACGGCCACGCCTGTATTGATTGTTGCTGAAACGGCAGGACGCCGCGAGATTCTTATTGAGCTGTTTAAAGGTAAGATTGATATTACCGCTTATGACAGCTTTGAGGCGTTTCTACTAGCAGATAAAACAAGCACTACTCTTACCAATCATTTACCTAAAGTAGGTCTGACGGTAGCACCTATCGAGCGCGGCGTTTATGTGCCTGAGCGTTTGGTATTGATCAGTGAGACACAGCTATTCGGTCGTCAAGTCCTGCAAACGCGCCGTCGCCGTCAAAGCGGTGTGTCAGAAGAGTTTTTGGTCAAAAGTGTCACCGAGATAACAGATGGTAGTCCGGTCGTCCATATCGAGCATGGCATTGGTCGTTATAATGGTCTGATTACGCTGGATGTCGGTGATGGTGAGCAAGAGTTTATTCATCTAAAGTATTCTGACGATGCCAGTATCTATGTGCCAGTGGCCAATCTACAGATGATCAGTCGCTATAGTGGCGGTGACCCAGCATTAGCACCACTGCACAAAATCGGTAGCGGTAAATGGGACAGAGCCAAACAAAAAGCGCTTGAGCAAATTCATGATGTGGCAGCAGAACTGCTAAATATGCAGGCAAGACGTGAGGCCAAAGTAGGCATTCATTTTAAAATAGATCCCTCACAGTACGAGCTGTTCTCTAGTCAGTTTGCCTTTGAAGAAACCCCCGATCAGGCCAATGCCATCCATGCAGTGATGGAGGACATGAGACAAAATCAACCCATGGATCGTCTCATTTGCGGGGATGTCGGCTTTGGTAAGACTGAAGTGGCCATGCGAGCGGCTTTTATTGCGGTTAGTGCTGGCTATCAGGTCGCTGTATTGGTGCCGACGACGCTGCTCGCAGGTCAGCACGAAGACAACTTCCGTGATCGTTTTGCTGATTGGCCAGTACGTATCGAAAGTCTGTCGCGCTTTGGTGGCAAAAAACACCAGGAAACAGTCTTGGCTGATTTGGCTGCTGGTAAAGTAGATATCGTGATTGGCACTCATAAACTGCTACAACCCGATGTGAAATTCTCGAATTTAGGATTGATGATCGTCGATGAAGAGCATCGCTTCGGCGTGCGTCATAAGGAGCGTATCAAAGCCATTCAAACGGATGTGGATAGCATGTCTATGACGGCAACCCCAATCCCTAGAACGCTGAATATGGCGCTCTCAGGCATGCGTGATATGTCAATCATCGCCACGCCACCTGCCCGACGTCTTGCCATTAAAACTTTTGTGATGCAAAAAACAGAAGCTCTGATGAAAGAGGCGATCTTGCGCGAGCTATTGCGCGGCGGGCAGGTCTATCTATTGCACAATGATGTTGCGAGTATCGAGCGTATGGCAGAGACCATCCGTGAGCTTGTACCTGAGGCGCGAGTAGGCGTGGCACACGGGCAAATGCAAGAGCGCCAACTCGAACAAGTCATGCAGCAGTTTTATCATAAAAAATTCAACGTGCTCATCTGTTCTACTATCATCGAAACAGGGATTGATGTGCCCAATGCCAATACTATCATTATTGAGCGCGCGGATAAGTTCGGTCTGGCGCAGTTGCATCAGCTACGTGGCCGAGTCGGACGTAGCCATCATCAGGCCTACTGCTATCTGTTAGTGCCTTCTATCAAAGGGCTTAAAGGAGATGCCAAGCGCCGGTTACATGCGATTGAACGTGCCAATACGTTGGGTGCAGGGTTTATGCTGGCAAGTGAGGATTTAGAGATTCGCGGTGCAGGCGAGATATTAGGTAAACAGCAAAGTGGTAATATGCAGGCTATTGGCTTTAGCTTGTACATGGATATGCTTGAGCGTGCGACTAAGGCCATCAAAGCGGGCAAAGAGCCTGATTTGAACACACCGCTATCGCTGACCAGTGAAATCAATCTACACAGCTCTGCACTCATACCAGAAGAGTACTTACATGATGTGCATCAGCGTTTATTGTTTTATAAGCGTATTAGCAATACAGATGACAAAGAATCATTGACTGACATTCGCACGGAAATGATAGACCGTTTTGGTACACTGCCAGATCAAACCAAACAGCTCTTTGCTATTCACGGATTGCGCTTGCAAGCGGAGCCATTAAAGATCAATAAAATTGATGCCAATGGTAGTAGTATGACGCTTGAGTTTGCACCAGATACACCGGTCGACGCCTTAGCTATTATTAAACTGATACAGTCGAATGGGCAGCATTATCGTATGAATGGCGCATCTGGTATTCGTTATCAAAATGCTGATAAACTGGCAACGCCGCAAAAGCGAGTGACCGTTATCCAAGAGCTGCTGCGCTATTTTAGCGAGCATATGGTGACAGAGTCCGCTTAATCTAATAAACGCTGAGTGTCGAGCAAAGAAGGGCATGAGATAAGTGACGTGTGTTATGCCAGTGAGGTAAGTTGTCATACAATCTGTCATGGCGCTATTTTATCAACCAGATAACTGATAAAATAGCCAAACTGCGTTTTACCCTTTTATATTTTATGTGTTTTTATTTGCATTAAACAACAAGAGAACCGTCATTATGTTCCAACTTCATCATAAACTTGCTGCTGATAGTTTTTTAGTAGGGGACTTCCCACTGTCTACTTGTCGTTTAATCAATGACTGCCAATTTCCTTGGTTAATATTAGTGCCGCGCGTATCAGGTATCAAAGAGCTGTATGAGTTATCTGAAGCTGACCAAACACAGTTTTTACGTGAGTCAAGCTGGCTATCGAGTCAGCTGGCCAAAACTTTTCAAGCAGATAAAATGAATGTAGCAGCCCTTGGTAATCAAGTACCCCAGCTTCATTTTCATCATATCGTTCGCTATCAGAATGACATGCAATGGCCTAACCCAGTGTGGGGTGTTCCTGCTATCCCTTATACTAAAGAGGTGCTAGCACAGATGCAGCAAACGTTAATGATGGCGCTACGTGGTCATCATCAAATGCCTTTTGATTGGCAAATGTAGTCAGATAGTAAGAATGAGGCTTTTAGGTTTCATTCTCATAATATGAGAGATGGCCAATTTTCGTAAGCCAAAACTCACATATATAGCTGCTGCGTATAGAACAGATAAGAGAAGCCAGATACCGTATGGTATCTGGTTTTTTTATTGGGTTTTACTTGAGGTAAAGCCCATAGTGACTTATTAAGCCATAACATTGGACAAAGGGCGTTTTTTTGAGCACCAATGGTCTAGGTTTCATCTGTTTTAAAAAGTATAATATATTATTAGATATATCTTATAATGATTTGTCATAAGCGAAAATCATGTAGCTATGTTACTCTCAAGTACTATCATCTCATCGATAGTCTATCTAGTTTAAGTGAATACTCCCTATGCCCTTACCAGAGACATTAAAGCTAAAAATGTTGTCAAAGGGTAACGGTATCTGCCAATTTGACTATCCAGAAGTTTTCGTTTTAATACTCACCGTTATATTACTCACGTTTCATTATGGGTTTCGTCCGACATCGATGGCATTATCGATTATCATTATTCTACCCAGCTTAATGATTTTTATTTATAACTATCGACGCAAAACCAGTTTTTGGACGTCCAATATTGTCATTATTTTACTGGCAGTAGTGATTGGTGCGATACAGTTCTGCATGGTTATATCGCTCAGTCTAGCGTCTTTAATCGCTATGCGAATCATCCTAAACAAGCCTGAAAACCATTTAAGACTATTTACCGTCGCTTTAGTGACCGCTATTGTCTTCTATTATGTCAGTAATATTTTGGATGCTGGTGGTATGGATTGCAATGACAGCTGGTTGCCACCTGTTATATTGCTGGCAAGCATGGCGGTTATTCTCTGTCAATTTCGACGAACTCATAAAAAGCACACTGACTATAAAGAAAGTGCTTATCAGGCAGGCGGGCGTTTGAGTACGATGGTCTCAGTCATCAATAAACTGACGCGCTTTGTACCACCCCAGGTTTGGGAACCTATTGTCAGAGCGGATATGCCAGTTACTGTCTCTAATAAGCGTGCAAAGCTGACCATTATGTTCTCGGATATTGTGGGTTTTACGGAACTATCTGACAGCCTGAGTGCGGATAACTTGGCCGATATCTTAAACACTTATATGCACTGTATGACTATGATTGCTGACAAACATGGCGCGGTTTTGGATAAATTCATTGGGGATGGCATGGTGTGTTTTTTTGGCGAACCTGATAGCCGCGGTTCGCGTCAAGATGCACTAGATTGTGTGGCGATGGCGATAGACATGCGCCGCGAAATGCGAACCTTACGTCAAAAGTGGCGGCTAATGGGCTTTGAGGGTTTGTATATACGTATCGGTATTACCACTGGCTACTGCCATGTGGGTAATTTTGGTAGTAACAATCGACTCAGTTATACACTGATTGGTAAAGAGGCCAATTTGGCTTCTAGGCTCCAATCATGCGGCGGCAAAGATGAGATATTGATCAATGAAAGCACTTATGATTATGTTTGTCATAACTATGAATGTCAGTACATTGCGGCACTTGAGTTGAAGGGCTTTGATGATAAGGTCAACGCATGGCAAGTGTTAGACCCTGATAGTCATGGAGGCTATCTCTCTAAATGGGTAGATCATACACTACCTGGATTTAACCTACATCTAAATTTCAAAGATATGAAAGATGAGGATTATCAAGATATCAGGTCACGCCTAAATGTCGCGCTTGAACGGGTTGAGAAAGAGGAAGAAAAAGTGGCTGCAAGCATCGCAGCAGAAAGCAAACGTCATAAAACTGGCCAGAGATAACCATTCAGCGGATAATAATAGCAAGTATGGCCGTGGTTGTCATGACTGACAGCTCGAATGATGATACAAAAAACGACCCGTTATTAATATTTAATAACGGGTCGTTTTTTTGTATACAAGTGAAGCATGCTAAGCGTATTTAGTGATTTTCTTTTGCATGATTGAGTGTGTATTTAGGCACTTCAATAATCAAATCTTCGTCATCGAGCATCACCTGACAAGACAGGCGTGAGTCAGGTTCTAACCCCCAAGCGCGATCAAGCAAATCTGCTTCGATGTCATCCATTTCATCTAGACTATTGAAGCCTTTGCGTACCACCACGTGACAAGTGGTACATGCTTTTGACATCTCACACGCATGCTCGATTTTGATGCCTTTTTCTAATAATGCTTTACACAAGTTTTCGCCAGCTTTTAGCTCAACTTCTGCACCCTCAGGGCAAATTTCGTGATGAGGTAGTACGGTAACCTTTGGCATAAATTATCTGTCCAATGCTAATCAATTTAATATAAAAAAACGTCAACTTAGTACGATAACTAAGATGTCATTTGGAGCGTATTTGCTACCAATCTTGGGCGCTTGTGCCTGCCATGCTGGCTTTAACGCTTTGATTCATAATACGAGCCGCAAAGGCGTCGCTATGTGGTTTAAGCTGTGCCTGTTGAGCTTCGATCACGGTTAGGTCGTCAGTGCCAAGGGCAGTCGATAATGCTTGAATGTGCTCAGCCAAAGTACTTTGTTCTTCAGCAGACAATAATGTGGCAAATTCGTTCAATGCAGATTGTAGCGCCAGTACTTCACGCTCCGCTTCCACTTTGGTTTCGATCAGTGAGCGCGCGTTTTTGTCTTCTTCTGCGTATTTAAAGCCTGCTATTAACAGTTGCTCTTTTTGCTCATCTGATAGCCCATAAGAAGGCACAATCTCGATTTTGCTTTCTGTCTTGGTGGTCGTTTCCTGCGCACTAACTGTCAGCTGGCCGTTGGCATCAATACTGAAAGTGACTTCGATACGAGCAAACCCAGCCTTCATAGAAGGAATGCCATACAATTCAAAACGTCCAAGCGAGCGGCAGTTATCGACAGTTTCACGTTCACCCTGAACCACATGAATGACCATGCCTGTCTGACCGTCTTGATAAGTTGTAAACACCTGACGTTTTTTGACAGGGATAGGCGTGTTGCGCGGTATGAGCACTTCGACTAGGCCACCCATAGTCTCAAGACCAAGTGATAGTGGCGTCACATCCAATAAGAGCAAATTGTTGTTGCTATCACCATTGACCAATTGGTGCGCTGTCTGGGCCGCACCCAAGGCAACGACTTCATCTGGATTGAGGCGACAAAGCGGCTGCTTGGAAAAAAACTCAGTCACAACTTGCTGTATCGCAGGCATACGTGTCGAGCCACCAACCAAAATAACTTCATCCAAATCTGCAGCAGATAGCTTGGCATCACGCAGTACTTGTTCGCACACGCTTAAGGTGCGGCGACTGACTGGCTCGACGATCGTCATGATGTCTTCACGGCGTAATATACCTTGATAAGACTGGTCGTTAACGGTGATGTCGATATCGACTTGTTCGGCATCCGTCAATGCTTGCTTGTAAGCTTTGGCTTGTTGCGCCAGTATCGACTTATCGTGGCGACTGACGTCTTTTGGGTCAATATTAAGTTGTTTGATGAACCAATTGGTAATAAGACGATCGATATCATCGCCACCTAGGGCGCTATTGCCACCAGTTGCCAAGACTTCAAAGACTCCATCGTTCAATTTTAAGATAGAGACGTCAAACGTGCCACCACCCAAATCATAGATTAGATAATAGCTTTCTTTATCACTATGCTCGTGATGCTGGTCAAGTCCATAAGCGACTGCCGCTGCAGTAGGTTCGTTTAATAAACGAAGTACATTGATGCCCGCCGCTTGCGCTGCGTCTTTCGTTGCTTGGCGCTGCGCTTCATCAAAATAAGCCGGTACAGTAATGACTGCACCCTCGATACTGTCTTCAGGTAATGCACTCGCTGCACGTTGCTCAAGCGCCGCTAATATACGGGCAGACACCTCAACAGGAGAGACTTCACCTTGAGCAGTCACAAACGCTGGCATAGCATCTTCACTGCCAGACAACTCATAAGGATGTGAGAATTTGATATCAGCTTGGCTACGACCCATAAAACGTTTGGCCGAGACGATCGTATTTTTTGGATCATCCGCTAAGTGAGCCAATGCATCATAACCGACTAAAGGATTACCAGTCGCTGGATAATAGACCACAGAAGGCAATAGGGTATCTGTTGCAGCACCGGCCTCTAAAACTTGCGCCTTACCCGAACGTACGACAGCGACCAACGAGCGCGTCGTGCCAAGGTCGATACCGAGACCAAATCGATGTTGGTGAGGTTGGGCGCTTTGATTGGGTTCGGCAATTTGCATTAAAGACATAAGACAACTCAGAGATAAAGTAAATAAGAGAAACGGAGCAAATACAGTATGGGTACTATGACAGCGTCAAGACGGTATTTTCACTCCAAATATAGGAGGATTTGCCAGTCAAGGGTGTTGGCAATCAAAGATTACATATACAAATCATCGTCATCTGATTGATCCGCTGTGGCAACATCATCGAGACCCGCTGTAACGTCAGCATTCAATTTGACCAAAAACTTTAGCTTTTGCGTCGCATCGATGGCTGTTTGCCAATCTTGAGTGATATAAGCGCTACTAAACCGCTCAGATTGTTTGGCTAGTCGTTCTGTGATTTGAGGATGTAACTGTTGCAAGGCTGACAGATTTTTTCCTTCAATGGCGTCATCTAAATCCATTCGCATTTCCATCGCATCTTCTAAAAAATCTAAATCAGCGATAGAGTGCTCTATGTTTTGCGCTTGGTCCGCCATATCTAATAGGTAACCTGCACGGCTATCAGGCGCACTCAACGTCTGGTATGCTTGATTAATGAGTGCGGAGGTTTGCTCTGACTGCTGCTTTGCTTGTGCGGTATCGGCTTGGTTTTTTGCGACGTTGTCAGGATGATAGAGTTTTTGCAATAGACGTAGATGCTGATCGAGACTGTCTTGATTGATTTCAAATTGTACAGGCTGCTCAAATAAGGCAAAAAAGTTATCGAACTGCGTTTTTGAAAGAGTGTCTGTCATATCTTACGCCTTGCTTTTTTATTGATTTTTAAAATGCTGATCTGGTTCAGGATTTATCTACCACCTTATCCGATGGCCAGACATATCATGATTACGATGGTTCTGATCATGAAGCATCGCCGTTCGAGTATTCACAGTTAGTAACGATGGTTTTTAATTATACAATTAAATGCATAGATTCAGTGAATCATTAAACGGTAAAGGACTCACCACAACCACATTCGCCTTTCTGGTTAGGGTTACTGAACTTAAAGCCTTCGTTGAGACCTTCTTTTTCATAATCCATCAACAAACCATCTAAATATACCAAGCTTTTAGGATCGATAAAGATGCTAACGTCTCGGCTTTCATAACGTGTGTCGTTTTCGTCAGGTGTATCTACAAACTCTAAAACATAAGCTAGACCTGAGCAACCCGCTGTGCGGATACCGACTCGAATGCCTTCGCCTTTGCCGCGATTGTCCAAAAAGTCTCGAACATGCTGAGCGGCGCGTTCTGTCATTTCAATCATGCCAACTCCCATTGACTATTAATTATAAGTATCAATAAAAAAATCTGTATAGACTGGCAACTGAAATTACGAGATTGCCAAGATAATATGCTAGCGGCTCTTAGAAAATAAAAGGTGACAATTACATAAGTGTCATTGTCACCTTTTTAGCATCAGTAGCTGTTTAACGTGTTGCTACTATAGCGCTGCTAAGACCACACAGTGCATAGGCTAGTAGGTTTAGCCTTAGATAACAGCTTCTTCAGTTGCTGCTGCTACGCCATGCTTACCTTTATAGTCGCTAATAGCGGCTTTAATAGCATCTTCTGCAAGTACAGAGCAATGCACTTTTACTGGTGGCAATGCCAATTCTTCAGCAATGTGACTGTTCTTGATTTCGCCAGCTTGGTCTAGACTCTTGCCTTTTAGCCACTCAGTAACGAGTGAGCTTGAAGCAATTGCTGAACCACAGCCATACGTTTTAAAACGTGCATCTTCGATGATACCGTTATCATCAACTTGGATCTGTAGACGCATCACATCGCCACATGCTGGGGCACCGACCATACCGGTACCGACATTTTTGGCATTCTTATCAAGATTGCCAACGTTGCGTGGGTTTTCGTAATGATCAATAACTTGGTCGCTATAGGCCATGGGGTTTTCTCCTGGTTAGATGATGAGTAGTCCTTTATTAACTTTAAGTGTCTAACTACTCATCGATAATTGGGGTCAAACGTTAGTTTAAATTGTCTGATTAATGTCTTGTTCGACAGGGTTTGTACCCTGTCTTCTTAATATTAGTGCTCAGCCCATTCAACTGAATCTAAATCAACACCTTCTTGATACATATCCCAAAGTGGCGATAGGGCACGTAATTTATCAACTGCCTCATGCATCTGTTTGATGACTGTATCGATGTCTGCTTCGGTGGTATAACGACCAAAGCTAAAACGGATTGAGCTGTGTGCTAGCTCATCTGGGCGACCGATAGCGCGTAGTACATATGATGGCTCAAGCGTGGCTGACGTACAGGCAGAACCTGATGAGACAGCTAAGTCTTTTAGTGACATCATGAGTGATTCACCTTCAACGAAGTTAAAGCTGATGTTCACAATGTTAGGAACGCTATGCTCTAAGTCGCCGTTTAGATAAATCTCTTCGATATCTTGTAGACCGTCCCACAGTTTTTGACGTAGTTTGGCTGCATGCGCATTGTCTTCTTTATAGCTGTCATTGGCTAGAGCAAATGCAGCACCAAGGCCGACGATTTGATGCGTTGGCAAAGTTCCTGAACGCATGCCACGCTCATGACCACCGCCATGCTGCTCAGCTTTTAGACGAATACGTGGCTTGCGGCTAACAAATAAAGCACCGATACCTTTAGGACCGTAAGCTTTATGACCTGAGAAGCTCATCAAGTCGATTTTCATCTCTGCAAGGTCGATCAATACTTTGCCCACTGATTGCGCGCCATCAACATGGAAAACCACACCAGCTTCGCGAGTAATTTCACCAATCGCAGTAACATCAGTAAGCGTACCCAGCTCGTTGTTCACCATCATAAGTGATACTAAGATAGTATCTTCACGTAGGGCTTCTTTGACTTGCTCTGGCAAAATAAGACCGGTGCTTGGTTGCGGCTCAAGATAAGTAATCTCAAAACCTTCTTGCTCAAGCTCACGGCAAGTATCTAGTACGGCTTTGTGTTCAATCTTACTGGTGATGATGTGCTTACCGCGAGACTGATAAAAATGGGCGGCACCTTTAATAGCAAGGTTGTCAGATTCTGTTGCACCAGAGGTAAAGACGATTTCGCGTGGATCAGCATTGATCACTTCTGCCACTTGGGCACGAGCAGTTTCTACTGCTTCTTCTGCTTGCCAGCCGTAACCGTGTGAGCGCGAGGCTGGGTTGCCAAAGACGCCATCTACCGTCAGATACTCGCTCATCTTAGCAGCTACTGATTTAGCTACTGGAGTAGTGGCGGCATAATCTAAGTATATAAGGTTGTTATGTTGGCTCATGCTGGGTTTGCCTCGCTGTTCGATAGAGTAATAGTGTTAATGTCTTTTATGGAGAAATCTTTTGTAGAGTTGTGCTGACGTTCTGAAACTGACTGCACGTTTTCCATATCTAATAATTGCGCTAATGTGATATTTTTCAAGTACTGTTCAATATGATTTGATAGTGCACACCATAGATCATGGGTTAGACACATGGTACCACCTTGGCAGTCACCGCGTCCTTCACACTGCATTGCATTGACGGATTCATCAACGGCAGATATGATGCTCATCACATCAATCTCATTCAATGGTTTGGCTAAATGATAACCGCCAGCTGCGCCGCGAATACTGGTGACAAGGCCACGCTTGCGAAGTTTGGAAAACAGCTGCTCAAGGTATGAGATGGAGATTGATTGCCGCTTGGCGATATCAGATAAAGATACTGCGCTTTCTTGTTGGCTAGTCTGTAACGCTAAGTCTAGCAATGCAGTAACGGCGTATCTGCCCCGAGTAGTCAAACGCATGTGTTATCTCCAAACTTTTATGTCATTTTGTTTAACAACGATTTATTCAACAGTAACTTTAACCAAAAATGCTATTAAAATACTAATAAGCGACATGCTGGTTAAGTCATGTTTTATCGCTAGTAAACAGCAGATGATGAACTCGATGTGTGTAACGATTAGGTCAATTATACTTAATCCCGAGTAATTTAGTCAAGATTAAAGTGTGGATGAATGGTTAATCCAGCTTATCGCGATGATTGATAAAAACAATGGTATTTAGAGGCGATCATAGAACCGTTTAGTGGTGGTGATTATAGAGATTGTGCTTAGAGCTTTTGAATGTGTTAAAAAGCAGAAGATTGTAAGTTTGTCTGCGTACTATGTTGAATAGACTAATTATTGAGTTGATTAAGTATTGAGGTGGTAAAGAAGCAAAAAGCGGCTGATATCCTGTAATAGATATCAGCCGCTTTTTTATCAAGCTATTGTTTTAAACTACGATGTACCATTGAAATCAATTCATCACCAGTGCGATGAGGGCACCAACCATAACGACTAAAGCGGCTATGGTAACAATCATTAATGTTTTTTGCTTACTTTGTAGTTCCTTTACCATGGTTTCAAGTTCACGGTTTTTGATGGTCAAAGTGTTGATTTGGGTTTGCTGCTCTTTGATGCGTACTTTATAGTGTTCTTTCTTTTCTGCCATTTCAGCATCAGTCGGCTTGGGCTTTGATTTGCCACCTTTTATCTTTTTGATGATACCTTGAATCAGACTGCCAAGACCCAGCTGCATAATGAACTGCTTGACCAATTGCACTTGAACCGTTTCACCGCGCATTTGTAGTTTTTCGGTGGTTTCGCTGTCATGAGTGGTGATGGCATTGATGACTTGAAGACTATAGGCATTGATGACCACGTCCGGCTCACTACGGCCAATAGGCAACTGTGCATCGAGCAATACGCCTTTGGTACTAAACGTCGCAAATACCTCTACATGAGGTAGATATAAGCGAAGTGCGACCACGGTGCCTTGCTTGGCAAGTGGATAAGCGGCCTTACGCAATTCAGGGTCCAAACGTAACAGTAGTGTCAGCGCTGACTCGATAAACACTAAAATGATATTAAGAAAAGAGTGAGACAACGTAGAACGCTTCATGTAAATAATCCGTTTTTTATTTAGCAAATTGAGTGTATCAAAGCCATGTGGGATGGCACTTATGCAAAATTTGCAGTGATATTTTGCTTATAGTAACGTCTTTATAATAAAAAGTAACGCTAGTTTCTGTCAGCAGCTACATTATTACAGTACAATTTAGTCCTCAATAAAGACACTGCTATTTGTGACTCGCAATATAAAATATAGACAAATAAGCGTTTCAAAAGCCAAAATTTAATTACACTAAAACTGCTTAGATTGAACTGCGTCATTCAAACAATAATAATGTTGGCTATTTGGGCTACAATCGTAGGCTATATGCGCCAGATTTGCGTTTCACGCCATAATGGTGAGCCTATTGTAAAATAGCTTGGGCGTGAAGATTGCAAGATTGTACGGGCGTTGCAGATGTTTTGCGTAACATTAGGTGTCAAATACGTAGTACATGGCACAAAAATATGTAAAATCGCTTGCACTCCTTATGCTGCCTTGATATAAAGACGATAACAATGCGAGACCTGTTGATACGCCAGTGCAGTATTTTTTATTGCGTAAGTACCGCGTGAGCGTTACAATATTTGGCGTGAGCGTTTATTACCCCCTTAAACTTGAAGGAAATTTTATGAATAAGTCAGAATTAATTGATAGCATCGCAGACAAAAGTGGTCTAAATAAGACTCAAGCTGGTGAAGCTCTGAATGCTGTTATGGAAAGTGTTGGCGAAGCGCTAGAAGCTGGCGATAGCATCTCATTAGTTGGCTTTGGTACTTTTAGCGTAAAAGATCGCAAAGCACGTACTGGCCGTAACCCTAAGACTGGTGAAGAACTAAGCATCCCAGCAAGCAAAGTACCAAGCTTTAAAGCGGGTAAAAACCTAAAAGAGCGTTTGAACTAAGCCTTTTTTAGTCGTAATATGATTTAAGGCTGCTTTGGCTGATGTTTTAAGCCAAGCGCCAAGAGAGCACCTAACTATTAGGTGCTTTTTTTGTCGCTATAGTTTGTATCATATGATGTGAATATTTTGAGTCTGCATCAAAAATCACGTATCATAGGGCGCGCGATAGATGCGTTGTTTGGATAAGGGTTTTTGATCTGGCCTTTTTATCAAATCCTGTGTCGTCTTATATAACGCACACGTCTTTACTCTTACCATTGCCAGCTTAGACAGCACTGATATTACTGGGCCATATTGAACATGCCCAAACAGTATTACAATGGTTTTTCATCAATATAGGTTAATAAAGCAGAGATAACTATGGATAAATTGCGCGATTTCTTAAAAAGCTGGCCAGGTCGCATTTTATTGATTTTATGCCTATCGCCACTTGCCTTATTGGGTGTCGAAAGTTATTTTGGTGGTGGCGTTGACCCCAACCAGATCGCTCAAGTAGGTGATGCAAGCGTAGGACTGTCCGAGTATCAGACTGCCGTAAATAATCGTCGCACTGAAGTGTTAGAGCAGGTTGAGGATGCCAGTCTACTGAACGAAGATGTATTGCACGAGCAAGTGTTAAAAGGGTTGATTGATCGGACTTTGCTTGAGCAGCAAGCAGGCAAGCTTGGCATGACAGTCTCTGATGACACGATAAATCGTCTGCTGCGTCAAGAAGAGATATTCCAAGATGCAGAAGGCAATTTTTCTAATGATCAATTTGCCAACTTTTTGCGTCAGCGCGGTATGAGCAAAGACCAGTTGTTTGCAGAGTTTCGCAATCAGTTGAGTCTCGATCAGCTAAATGCCAGTATCGTTGGCACGGCTGTATATCCAATGCAAGCAGTCAGTCAGCTGATCGATCTACAACTTGAGTCGCGCAACGTGTGGATACATCGTTTTAATTGGCAAGATTATCAAAGCCAAGTTAAGCTGAGCAAAAGTGATATTCAAGGATACTATGATGCCAATAAAGACACACTCAAAAGTGCGGCAATGGTCGATCTGGCTTATATCCAACTCAGTCCGCAAACCATCAAAGTAGATGACATCACTACTGAAGATTTACAGCAGCAGTATGAGGCCTATAAGCAAAGTATAGCGGCCACCGATGAGCGCAAAGTTAGCCAAATTTTATTGACGGGTACTGATGCTAAAGCCAGAGCTGATAAGGTAAAAGCGCGTCTAAACAAAGGCGAGGCTTTTGCTGCACTGGCTAAAACTGAGTCAGATGATCCATCAGGAGACACAGGTGGCGATATCGGACGCTTCAACCCTTCAGTGTTTGGCAATGACGCAGATACGGTTCAAACAGCGCTAGAAGGCTTGAGCGTTGGTGACGTTACTGCACCTATCAAAACCAGTTTTGGCTACCAGATATTTACCGTCACTGAAGACAATGGCAAAAAGACACCAAGTCTGGACAGCATGCGTGATGACTTAACGGCCAAAGCCAAAGAATATAAGCGTCAGGAAATCTATGCTGATAAAGTAACGTCGATTAATGATTTGGCAGCAGATGGTTTCAGTATCGAAGACATCGCTCAGCAAGAAGGTGTGACACTAAAACGTCTCAAAGATTATCGCAAAGAAAATAACAAGTCAGTACTGTCGCAACCAGCCGTGGTCAAACAAGCCTTTGATGAATTTACGATTCAAGATCAGGCCGTGACGTCAGGTATAGAAGTGGGTAATGGCAATGTATGGGTACAACCGACCAACTATCGTCCTACCAAGACACTGACGTTGGCAAATGCAACGCCAAGAATCACTCAAATATTGCGTCAACAAAAAGCATCTGCGCTGGCATTAAAAGAAGCCAAAGCAATTGCTGCTGGTATCAAAACGCCAGCTGATATTGCTAAGCAATCTGTCAGCTTTCAAGCATTGGGTGAGATTAATCGTCAAACCACCAGATTGACAAACAAAGAGCGTGGGTTGGCATTTAGCCAACAAGCGGCTACCAATGGCGTGTCAGCTATCGCTAGTGAAACCGAGATGGGCGTAACCCTACTGGTAGGTGATCGCATCAAAACGGAGCAACAGTCGCCACTCTCTGATATGCAACGTGCACAAACAGCGAGCATCATTCGTGATAACTTAGGTCAAGATCAGCTACAAGACTACTTAGACTATCTGCGTTTGGTGTATCCGGTTGAGATTAATGAATCTAACATGGCAAACGCACAAGGACGCTAAGTACTTATCATTTAAGCAGCCCTAAACGTTGAACATAAAAAAGCCACTGTCGCAATTGAGACAGTGGCTTTTTTAATGGGTGCTGCTTTTATCATAGACCGTTGTAAAAAATTATCACAAAGGCTAAACATGAATGACAGTCAAATATAGCGACTACCATTCATATCAATCTGCTAAGTCACATAACCATCTAATGACGGAAGTGGCGCATACCCGTGAATACCATCGCAATACCATGCTCATTAGCGGCTGCAATCGTCTCGTCATCACGCATAGAGCCGCCTGGCTGAATGATCGCAGAGATACCTACTTCGGCTGCGTTATCGATGCCATCACGGAAAGGGAAGAAGGCATCTGATGCCATTACCGCACCTTCAGTGGCAAGTCCTGCATGTTCAGCTTTGATAGCCGCAATACGTGCTGAATTGACACGGCTCATTTGACCTGCGCCAACCCCAATAGTGCGCTGACCTTTGGCATAAACGATGGCGTTTGATTTGACGTATTTTGCCACGTTCCAGCTAAACAATAGATCGGCGATTTGCGCCTCAGTAGGTTGTACGTCAGTCACGACGGTAAGATCGGCTGCGGTCATCAGACCAAGATCTTGCTCTTGCACAAGCAGGCCACCGTTGACACGTTTATAGTCAAGTTGGATATCACGTTGATCTGGCGCTGGCAATTCACCGCACACCAACACGCGTACGTTTTTCTTAGATGCCGTTGCCTCAAGTACACCGTCTTCGATACTAGGAGCGATGATCACCTCGACAAACTGGTTGTCGATAATGGCTTTTGCAGCGTCTAGTGTTAATGGACGGTTGAATGCAATGATACCGCCAAAAGACGATTCAGGGTCAGTGCTAAACGCCGTACGATAAGCCGCGACTTGGTCGTTATCTACTGCCACACCGCAAGGGTTGGCATGTTTGACGATGACACAAGCTGGCGTGCTAAAGGCTTTTACGCACTCAAGAGCGGCATCAGTGTCGGCGATATTATTATACGATAACGCTTTACCTTGTAATTGCTTGGCTGTAGCAATAGAAGCTTGCTGGCTCTTTGATGACTGGTTTTCGGTATAAAAAGCCGCGTTTTGGTGAGGGTTTTCGCCATAGCGTAGGTCTTGTGCCTTCACCATTTGCACGTTGAATGTGCGAGGGAAGTTCTCAGGCGTTTGTGTCTCATTAACACGGCTGCCCAAGAAGTTTGCAATCATGCCATCATACTGTGCGGTATGTTCAAAGGCTTTAACGGCTAGGTCATAGCGTAGAGTAGTCGTCAATTCAGTGCCACCATTTAAGGCTTCAAGGACGCGATTATAATCTGCTGGATCGGTCACGATACCTACGTGAGCGTGGTTCTTTGCGGCTGAGCGTACCATGGTTGGGCCACCAATATCGATATTTTCGATGGCATCGTTCATGGTGACATCAGCGCGTGCAATGGTCTCAGCAAACGGATATAAATTCACGACAACTAAGTCAATGCGCTCAATGGCATGCTCGCTCATCACAGCATCATCAGTACCGCGGCGGCCCAAGATGCCACCATGGATTTTAGGATGCAGTGTTTTGACACGGCCATCCATCATTTCAGGAAACCCTGTATAGTCTGATACTTCTGTCACAGCGACGTTGTTTTCTGTGAGCAATCGATAAGTACCGCCAGTAGAGAGCAAGCCGAAACCTGCTTTGATAAGGCCTTGAGCAAATTCAATGATGTCGGATTTATCAGAGACTGATAATAGGGCAAGTGGGGTTGTACTCATAAAAAATCTTCCATAAAAAAAGCCTGACGTAAACGTCTGGCAAGGTGGTGATGACAATAACGGTAGACTGCATCACGATAACTGACACCGTGAACAGCGAATGGCCACGCATGATAAGTGGCAGTGATAATGGCTGAGCTCATATAGCAGGGTTACATCAAATGGTAGGTTTTGAGTTTTTTACGTAATGTGCCGCGATTAAGACCTAAAATTTGCGCACATTTTGTTTGGTTGCCACGTGTTTTTTCTAGCACAACCGATAATAGAGGCTCTTCGACCTGCTTTAAGATAAGCTCATATAGGTCGGTCGGTATCTCATCGCCTAGCATCGCAAAGTACTGACGGACAACGCGCTCGACGTGGACACGTAGTGGTTGCTGCATGTGACCGGTGTGGCTATCTAGAGATAACTCAAAATCATGAGTAGGGGAGTGGTAATCTTCTTTATTATAATCGGCAAGGTGCTCAGAGCTTTTAGCAAAATGATTGGCATTATGCTGTGCGTGAGGTGCCATAAGATACTATCCTTAAGATGAAAAAAGAGTCAAACTATTAAAGGTCAGAATAACAGTATATCAAATTAATATCGTCTAGCGCTGACAGATTACTCGCAATCTAAATAGAACAATTGCTAAAACTGACATCGATTATAAGTAGCCTACAGAATCAAAGCTATTCTATGAAGTACCGCTTAATAAATTGGCGTCATCGTCACCTGACGAATCTGGGTATTAGCAATGGGTATTGTAAATAGCAACCGGCGCTGATCAGCAGCAGGCAGTTGGCTTTGTTTGCCCAATAGGTAGTCGCTGGGCGCTGCGATAAACACGCCAATGAGAGCGTTATCACCATAGACGCTGACTTTTACATTCGGATACAGTTGCGCCTGAGCGCTTTGGTTATTCAAAGTTGCGCCGATGTCACTAAAGGCGCCCGTTGTTTTTATTTGACTGGATCGATGAGTGGTATTGCTGACTGTGAGTGCTGATAGATCTGCACTTGGTAACCGGCAAGCAGCGATAGAGCATATTGCTTGCAAGCGCTGAGCATGGTTGGGGTTTTTAATTAACGTGTCTAAATTGAACATAACATACTGCGCTGCAAGCAGCAGTGCCAACACCAAGCAGCCAAGCAGCCATAAAATAGATGCAATGGAATGTGTCGTTGGTGTTGAAGCAAAATGTGACTGCGATTTTTTCAAACGTTCTTCAAGTGAGCTCTCATCTGTTCTGATCGGCACACCCATATCTAACAAAATCTGCGATAAATCGGTATCGTCAGCGGGCATCTCTTCGCGTTTACTTTGCTCTTCGAGAAGTTTTTCTAACCATGAATGATCTGAGGTACTATCGACATTGGCATGAATACTATTGGCCTCAGAGGAGCTGATAGATTTTTTTGAAGGTGGTGAGGATACTGTTGACGTCTTGGGTAATGAGGAAGGTGCAGCTACACTGATATTCTGGTTAGTGTGCTTGGATATGGTAGGCTTCGGCTTATCCGTAACTGCGGCTATAGGTTCGCTGTGGCTCACCTTTGTCAACCAAGCGTCCATGCCGTCTAAGGACTCGTCGATGTCCATATCCATGTCATCATGGATTAAACCGTCAGGAATTGAAGATTTGGATGCTTGCTGTTTAGTCACTGACGACCCATCATCGTTTGGTAGGTTTTGACTCTGCTGCTGACTCTTAGGCGTTTGTACCGCTTGCTTATTTATAGCTTGTTTATTGTTCGATGCGGTTGGCGCTATCTTTACTTTAGTAGGTGAGGTGCTAGCCACATCATGACTAACCACCAAATGCTTATTAACCAAAAAACTTTGGTGGCATTGATCACAGCTGACCGTGGCATTCACTGTGTTGAGCTGAGTTTGTTGGACTTTAGAGTAAGCTTGACAATGAGGGCACTGAGTTTTTATTGGCGTGGTCATAAGCGCGAATCCAAAAAAGTATGGTTATCAATACCGCATAGCCACTCACCAACAGCTCCCTATAATACAAATCGTACTTTTTGATTTCGATGTCATCATGGGCGACGATAGAGTGGCGTCAAATACATAACATTTGACTGCCACCTATCGTAACAGATGTAATGAAATGTTGCTAGCTAGTAAATGTACCAGACAAACGCTGCCAATGTTGGTCTTCTTGAGCAGTAAAAGCATGCTTTGGATCGAGTGCAAAATAGGGCTGATATGCCTCAGTGACTTGTTCAGTTTGTGATTCGATTAATCCTGCTAATACGATGCGGCCCTTTGGCGCGATTAGCGTAGAAAAATACGGTGCCAATCCAATGAGTGGTTTTGCCAAAATATTGGCGACAATAACCTCTACCGGTATGACCTCATTTTTTGAGCAATAATCAGTGAACTCTTCTGGCAAAAATGCTTGCAGACGATTGCCAACCTGGTTACGTACGGCGTTTTGATTGGTTGCAAGTACGGCTTGTGGATCGATATCTACTGCATAGACGTGGCGTGCACCCAGCAATAAAGCGGCAATGCCTAAGACGCCTGAACCACAGCCATAGTCAATAACCACTTTATCTGCCAAGTCTTGCTCGGTTAGCCAGTCAAGACATAAGCGAGTCGTCGCATGATATCCGGTGCCAAATGCTAGGCCTGGATCCATGATGATATTGGTTGCCTCTGGATTGGGCGGCGTGAGCCATTCTGGCACAATCCATAAATCATTAGCACATTGAATAGGATGGTAGTTGCTCATCCATTCGCGCTCCCAATCCTTGTCATCAACGGCAGTTAGCCAAGTACGAGTCGCTTGCACTTGGGCGGCGATTTCATGACTGAGTTGCTCGATAGCTTGTTGAGAGCCAGCATCTGTGGTTGCATCAAACAATCCTGTTAGTATGACCTCATCCCATAGCGGTGACTCACCTGGTAGTGGCTCAAACAAAGGCTGATCGCCTGCATCGTCCAAGGCAATTGATAATGCGCCCGCTTCTAATAATAGCGCTTCAGCCAAGTCGACTTTTGATTTTTCACATTGTAAATGCAGTTGTTGCCATGCCATAAAAATAACCTTAAACGAAAATAAATGTATGTTTTGAATAAATCATGATGGCGTCGTATGTAACAAGCTAATGGATACTATTCTTGTGACCATCGCTCACACATAAACGCCTTAGTGGGTTATAAGCCAGTGAGCATTAACGCAGGGCTTTTTTTGCCTCACTGACCACTCGTGAATTCCCCTGAGCTTGTCCTGATTGCAATATAATTTGCCAGAGCGCACGTCTGCGATTGGCATCTTGAGAGACACTAAGACCTCGCCTAGCCATTGCTTCTGCTTTACGAGGTTGGTTTTTTTTCAATGCCACTTGTGCCAAATAAAAATACACCGCAGACGATTTCGGTGCCAAGCGCTGTGCACGCGTAAAGCTGTTCTCAGCATTGGTCAATTGACCTGATTTTAGCTGACTGACACCCAATTGCATCAAATTGCGAAACGCTGGCAAATTACTGTTGTTGCTGGCCGCTTGTTGCGTGCGCTGCTGTGAGTTTCTGCGGGCGTGCTCTAGCAAGTCGCTGTGGGACGGCACAGAGGGCTCGGAGATTATATAGTCATTGCGAGAAGGTGCAACGACAATCTCCTCAGGTTGTGTGAATACAGGCGTAGGTGGCGCATAAACAGGCGTCTCTTGAGTCAGCGGATTCGATGGCTCGGACGAATCGGATGACTCGGGTGGATTATAGGGCTCGACTGGGTATTCATTCTCATCGTCAGATCTGACAATGGGTGCTTGAGTCACGGTGGTTGTCGAGGTCACTGGCGTCTGTGATGACACTGTTGGCTGAACAGGTGTTGTTTTCATTGGCGCCGATGTACTGGGCACCGTCTGACAAGCACTTAGGCTCAGCATACCAATAAGCGCGCTACCTGCCAGTACCGTATTGGCTGACATGAGTTTTTGCTGCCACCGAGTCATTGTCTGTTTTATTGAAACCCTGTGCTGTGAAGATGAGACCATGTTCAGACCCTTTTTAAACGTTAAAAGCTAAATATTACGTATCATATTAAAACCACTCAACAGCACGGTCATACCAAGTATCAGCACGGTCTTGACCTTCACCATCATTTTGCCCATTGCCGTCTTCTGAGCCATCAGCATCAACCGCTTCACCATTTGGAATATCTAAGCCTTCACGGCGACGCTGCTGATTGATAGAGCCTTGCTGGTTTTGAAATTGGGTTTGTTCACGGGCACGGTCTTGTTGATATAAGCTCATCGCACAGTCACTGGCTTCTTCTGGTAGATGTGCTGACATAACTGGCAAGTAGCGCGCGTTGGCACAGCGTTCGTTAGACAACTTACCTGAGTTGTTTTCTAACCACAACCACTCAATACCTTCAGGCTCTGGCAAGGCCACAGGGGTCAGTTTGAGGCGTTTCATATAATCAACCCACACTGGTAATGCCCCAGTACCACCGCTCAAACCAATAGGCTTGTTGTCATCACGGCCAACCCAAACGACGCTGACATAGTTGCCACTGTAGCCTGCAAACCACGCATCGCGGTAGTCATTGGTGGTGCCTGTTTTGCCTGCGAGGTTTAGATTGCTACCAAGCGATTGAGCACGTTTGGCAGTACCATTTGAGACCACTTGCTGTAGTGCATAGTTTGTCAAAAAATTGGTCTCAGGCGGAATGCTGCGCTGAGTGTTAAGGCCGGTACGCTGCAAGATGCGGCCGCGATCATCAATCACGGTGCGAATACTATGAATAGGCGTACGGAAACCACCAGTCGCAAAGACCTGATAAACACCAAGCATGTCCATTGGGCTAAGATTGACTGAACCTAATAATGCTGATGGATAAGGTGGGATTTTTTCTTTGACACCCATACGCTGTAGCTGTTTGGCAAACGTATCAACACCAAACTCCATGCCCAAGCGCACCGCCGCTTGGTTATAAGATTGTGACAGTGCCGAGGTAAAGGGCACATAGCCATGATCTCGGTTGTCGTAGTTTTTTGGGTTCCAATCGGTGCCATCTTTTAGATTGACTGTGATGGGCGAGTCATCTACTGAACTGGCCAAATTATAACGGCCACTCTCAAGGGCAGTCATATAAATAATAGGCTTCAATAGAGAGCCTACTTGGCGTTTTGCATCGACCGCTCGGTTGAATCCAGTAAATTCACTGCCACTACCCACCACTGAAACCAGCTCGCCAGTCTCTGGATTGGCACTGACCAACGCGCCTTGCAAATCTTTTGTTTTGCTACCACTACGGCGCAGCTCGCCGAGCTTTTGATCCACGGCCTTGTCTGCAGCCAACTGAGCGATAGGGTCTAAGGTACTGATAATGATCAAACCTTCGTTTTTGAGATCGTCAGAGTAATAGACGTCATTCAACTCACGTTTGACAATATCCAAAAAGTCAGGGAATTGGCTCTTGCCTTCAGCAGGCTTATCCACGATACCAAGCGGTTGTTTTAGAGCTTTGTCATAGTCCGCTTGGCTCAGTGAGCCCACACCTAGCATATTGTTCAATACCACATCGCGACGTGCTTTTGAATCATTGGGATTACGACGAGGGTTATAAATACTAGGGCCTTTTGCCATACCAACCAACATGGCTTGCTGGTCTAAGCGCAGCTCGTTGAGTGGTTTGTCAAAATAAAACTGTGATGCCAAACCAAACCCATTGATAGAGCGGTTGCCATTTTGACCCAAATAAATCTCGTTCAAATACGTTTGTAGGATTTCATCTTTACTATAATGCAGCTCGAGTAACACCGCCATGAGTGCTTCATTGGCTTTGCGTTTTAGCGTACGGTCTGAATTGAGATAAAAGTTTTTGATCAACTGCTGGGTGATGGTCGAGCCACCTTGTCTGGCACCACCAGTAAAGTTATTGATCACGGCACGTGCAATACCACGTACTGATATGCCTTTGTGCTCATAAAAATCTCGATCTTCGGTAGCAATGAGGGCGTCAATTAATGGCTGAGGCACATCATCTAACGACACCACCATGCGATCTTCGTTACTGTCTGGATAGATACCACCGATACTGACCGGCTCTAAGCGAATGATGCCACTTTTGGCAGGCAAGGTGCTTTGAATAGATTCGACTTTATTGCCAGCAATGGTCATCTTAATCACTTGCTCAGTGTCTTTGTCACTTGAGCTATAAGTGAAGCCGCGCGTATGAATAAAATACGTATTGCCCGATCTATGATACGTACCCGTACGATCATACGCTTTATTGCTTTGGTAATTGAGCAACTCAAGCCATGTCTTCATGGTGTCTCGATCGACATTAGCACCTTGATACAGTTCAAGCGGTTGAGAGTATACTTTCGCAGGAATGTCCCAACGCTTACCCTCAAACTTATGAGTAATAGTACGATCAAGCTTAACCAAATATAGTGCCAATAGCACCATACCTGCGATAATAACAATCAATAGAAGGCTACTAAACACCAAGCCGCGCTGCTGTGAGGGTAGCGTGTTTATAGCAGACCTAGGGGGCGGTGATATTTTGGTATTTGGTAACTTAGAATCGGATTTTTGCACGGATGTCGCACCATTTTTGGATAAAAAACTGCCTCATAATGACGCAAATTGACAAATTTTTCAATCTATCATCGTTAATGCAGGCATTAATTGGTTGCAGACTGTGAGCAATGATACAGCTCACAGCAGTTGCTTATAGTATAATCGCGATTAAAATACCGATAATTATCTTAAAGCACATGAAGCATTGATCACTTTCAATCGGGTAGATAAGCACCATCTAAGATAGCAATTTATGAGTGCGCTCATGATGTATTTTGTATGAATCCGCCGTTGCTGATTATTCATTATTATTAGCCCTCTGCTATTAGTCTTCTACTACTAACTCTGTGCATCTAGTAGTGGCATGCCAACGCTATTAAAACTGGCTATTTTGAATAAGTAAATGCATTTTGAGCAAGCCTGTCAAAGGAAGTAAGCGCGATTATGTCTAGTATTCCCTCATCCGTATCAGCTGTTGCCAATCATCCTTATGAAGACAATTCTATCATCGATGGCTTGGTGCTTCCTCTTGCCGATCACTGCTTTCACTGTGGTGACCCCGTACCTCAGCCACCGTTTCATGCTCAGATATTGGGCAAGTCGCGTGAGATGTGTTGTATGGGCTGTCAGTTGGCGGCCCAAAGCATTGTCGAGGCGGGTCTGGAGCAGTATTATCTTGATCGTTCGGAGATTAACCGCACGGCAAGCCTGCCAACCCAGCTGACACGCCTTGAGGTCTATGATCATGACGAGATAAAATCGCAATTCGTTTATGCGCAAGATGGGATGTCGGTGGCGGAGCTGTCAGTCAATAATTTACGCTGTGCGGCTTGTACTTGGCTGATTGAGTCGCGTCTCGATGAGCTAGAAGGTATTCGTAAATGTCAGGTGAATTTGACCAATCAGCGCATGCGAGTCATTTGGAATGAAGACAAATTGCCGATCAGTCGCATTTTAGCGGTCATCAATGAAATCGGTTATGAGGCCAAGCCTTATCGGCAGGACACTCACGAAGCCATGCTGGCACGTCATAACAATCAGATGCTGTTGCGACTTGGTATTGCCGCACTGGGTTCTATGCAGGCGATGATGTATGCCGTCGCGCTTTATTTTGGTGAATACAGCGACATGCTGATATTCCAGCGGGACTTTTTGCGTTGGGTCTCTTTATTTGTTAGTACGCCAGTATTTTTCTATGCAGGTGTGCCTTTCTTTACCTCAGCATGGTCGGCGATTCGCGCGCGTCAAGTCAATATGGATGTGCCTGTCAGTCTGGCTTTGATTATTACGTTCTTTGCCAGTCTCTATGCCACCATCACTGGGCAAGGGGAGACATACTATGACTCCGTCAGTATGTTTATTTTCTTTTTGTTGGCAGGGCGTTATATCGAGCATAATGCCCGTCTAAAAGCTGCCACTATGGCCAATGATTTGGTCGTGGTCGAGCCAGTCTTGGTTCAAAAAATCGCTGAAGACAAAGCCGCGGCAGCACGTATTTTACAACAGCTAAAAGACAATGAGTCTCAGCAAGGTGAGAGTGCTAAAAGTGACAATATGATAGGTGATACTGCTGCGATAAATGGTAATGCCATTGCACAGAGCAGTCATCTAGCGCTTGGTAACCATCAAGGTGCACCGAGTGCCACGGTAGAAACCATGCCTGACTTTATGAAGCAGATGGATGCCACTGTCCATCAGCTTACCGCACGTATCGCTAAAGACTGGCAGCTCTCACGCAACCACCAGGCTACGCCATCCCAGCGAAAGGACGCGGTAAGCTCAAGGCAAATGGTGACCGCACATAGCTTGCAAGTGGGTGATATTATTTTGGTTGAGGCAGGCTCAGAGATTATCAGTGATGGGATTTTGCTGAGTCCGACTGCTACTGTGTCACAAAGCCTGCTCACCGGTGAAGGTGATTTAATCATTAAATCTCAAGGGGATTATGTCGTCGGCGGTGCACAAAATGACAGTCAGCCGTTTGAGATGCTAGTCACAGCATTACCAAAAGACAGTCAAATCGGTTTGATTGATAGACTAATGAACCGTGCCATGAGCGAAAAACCCAAACTGGCGCAGCAAGCGGATAAGCTGGCGCGTTGGTTTGTCGCACGTATTCTAGTGTTGTCCGTCTTGGTATTTGTCGGCTGGTATATCATTGATCCAAGCCAAGCCATTTGGGCCACCGTTGCAGTCCTAGTCGCCACTTGTCCTTGTGCATTGTCATTGGCCACGCCGATTGCCTTGACGGTCTCGACCAATCGTTTGGCAAGCTATGGGTTTTTGACCACTCGTGGGCATACGCTACAGACACTAGCCGAAATCACTCACGTCGCCTTTGATAAGACAGGCACGCTGACTTATGGCAAGCCAAATTTATTAAATATCGAGTTGGTAGAGCAGGTAGGCGATAACAAGTCTGACGGTTCAGTATTAGAGATGCAGCCTGCCCAAAAAGACAGGCTATTAGCCATCGCTGCGGCTCTAGAAGTAGGGAGCCGTCATCCCATTGCCCATGCGCTATTGACCGCTGCTTATCAATTGCATCTGCCCCAAACGCAAGCATTGCAGCATTATCCAGCAGGCGGCGTAGAGGCAATGATTGATGGTGCCAGATACCGTATCGGTCACAAAGACTTTGCGTTAGATAAAACCAGTGACAGTGCTGATCATAGTATCAATACAAATAATGATTTGACCATCGACTTGGTGGCACAGCGAGCGAGTTCTGCGGTGGTCCTCTCTCATAAAGCTGCTGATATCGTTACTGATGCGAATGAATGGCAGGCGCTGGCATGCTTTTATTTTAATGACAAGGTGCGTGATAGTGCCCAGTCTATGCTAGATACGCTCAAAGGGCTAGGTATTGAGTCTGTGATGCTGACTGGAGATCCTAGCCCGCAAGCACTGGTAATGGCTGAGCGTCTAGGCATACAGTCGGCCTATAATGGTCTATCGCCAACTGACAAGGTCAACCATATTCAGCAATTGCAAGCCAATGGTGCGGTTGTACTGATGGTTGGTGATGGCATCAATGATGCGCCAGTATTGGCAGCGGCCGATGTCTCTACCTCGATTGCAGGCGCTGCCGATTTGGCCCAAGTATCGAGTGATAGCATAATTTTAAATGGTCAAATCGAAGCCATCACTGCTGCCAAACGTATCTCTGATAAAACAGAGCGTATCATTAAACAAAACTTCCGCTGGGCACTGGCTTACAACAGTATCGTGCTGATACCCGCTGCGTTGGGGTATGTCCCGCCATGGCTTGCTGCGATAGGTATGTCACTCAGCTCGCTGTTTGTCGTATTAAATGCATTGCGTCTAAAACGCGCTTAGAAATTGAATTTACGACATCGGTACATTCTAAGTATGGGCGAGTATTACGGAGCATCGTGCACAAAAAAACCGCCTCAGCTGTTTATATAGTTGAAGGCGGTTTTTTCTATACAGAGTTACTGTTGGACAGTTGATTCAATTAGTCTTGTAGATAACTCAAGAGACGCATAAATTCAATGTACATCCAAACTAAGGTCGCAAGAATACCAATGCTGAACAGCCATTCGTAGTCTTCTGAGATACCCATTGCTACACCGCGATCGATATTATCAAAATCTAATAGCAGCGTAAAAGACGCGATAACAATCACAAATAGACTGAAGCCAATAGCGATAGCGCCGCCTTCAAATAAGAATGGTAACGTTGAGCCAAACGCTAGTGAAAGTACCCACTGTGCTACGTAAACTAGCATAATCGCAATAACCGCTGAGGTTACAATAGAGCGGAACTTTTCAGTGACTTTAACCAGACCTGAGCGATATAAACCTAGCATGACTGCAGCAGTCACAAAGGTCGCACACATCGCCGTTACTGGTACAGTTGGGTACATTCTCATGAAGAACAATGAGATACCGCCCAAAAAGATACCTTCTAGCAATGCATAAGGCACGGCCAATGTCTTCGCTTTTTGCGGCTTAAAGGTGATAAACAAAGCAAGCACAAAGGCAGCAATCATACTACCAAAGGCTGCCATCGTAATGAAACCTTGCGACAAACCAGCCATAAGCGCATAAAAGAAAAAGCCCACACCAGTAATAGCAGATAAACCAAGTAACAGACTGGTCTTTTGAATCACACCTTTGACCGTCATTGGAGTACCGCCGATCGCAAGCTCTGCGCGACTGACAATAGGGTTGGCCATACATAAGTCCTTAATAATAAAATATAAAAATAGAATGTCAGTTACTTTAGCAAAACTGCCATTATTGTCAACTGTGTTTGCGTGACTACTAGCAGGGTTTTGCAGCGCCCTAATACGGATTATTCACGAACGTACAAAAATCTAAAAGTAAGAAGATAATCCTGTCTAAAGTAAGGGGTTGATTACTCTAAGATGGGGGCGGTTACGACAGTTAACAACGATAATTCACAAACATGCTAGTCTAAGCGAGCATTTATCGCTATCATTGCTCTGTACTTCACCGTTATACCGAGTCGTTTTATGGAAAACTCAGCGCAGTCAGCAAGATTGCCACACTTAGATGAATCAGAGCTATTCCACGCTATCAAAAACCCTGCTTTTAGGCGTATTGGCCTAATGGGCCGCGCTGGTAAACGCAGCGTCACCAAAAGCTTGGTGCAGATTGCCCAAACCATCAATGATATGAATCTCACATTGATAATGGACGTACAGACCGCTCATCTGCCAACGCTAAACCTTAACGAGATCGAAAGAGTCAAAATCGTTAAGCGCGCTTTGATTGGAGAGATTTGTGATTTGGTCATCGTGGTGGGCGGCGATGGGTCGATATTACATGCCGCTGAGGCATTGGCGCGCTACCGTGTACCCGTATTGGGTGTCAACCGTGGCCGCTTAGGGTTTTTGGCAGATGTCAAACCTAACGAAGCGGCTTTTAAGCTGCGTCAAGTATTGATGGGAAACTATCAGCTGGATCATCGATTTTTGCTCACGATGGAGATACGAGAAGGGCGCAATATCATTCATGAAGACATGGCGCTCAATGACATCGTATTGCATGCTGGAAAATCTGTACACATGATCGATTTTCAGATGAAAATTGATGGACACGATGTTTATAGACAACACAGCGATGGCTTGATAGCTGCCACACCGACTGGCTCTACCGCTTATGCCTTGTCTGGCGGTGGTCCTATTATTCATCCCAGTATGGATGCTATTTGTTTGGTGCCTATGCATCCGCATACCTTGTCTAGCCGTCCGATTGTGGTCAGTGGTAATAGCGAGGTCTGTATTCGCATTCACGAAGACAATCGCACGCAGCCAATGGTCAGCGCCGATGGCAAACCAAGCGTACCGCTTGAACAAGAGCAGCGGCTATATATTCGTAAGCATCCTGACAAGCTCACTTTATTGCATCCACCCGGATTTGATTTTTATGAGGCGTGTCGTACAAAGTTGCACTGGAACGTACATGCCGAAGAATTCAGTCTTGATATCGATGATGATATGATGGACGATGAATAAGTGTGCCCGTTATATAAACACATTATATTGAATATGTTATAAAAAATAGTTGTGGAGAGTAGGTACGATGGACAAACAAACGATACTAGAGAGTCTGACGCCTGAAGTGGTTGATAAGTTTCGTATGGCAATTGAGCTAGGCAAATGGCCTGATGGTCGTAAGATCACCGCTGAACAGCGCGAAACCTGTATGCAAGCGGTGATGGTATGGGAGCATGAGCATCTAGTGCCTGCTGAACGTACGGGTTACATTCATAAGCCAGTGAAAGACAATGGCTCTGTCGTTGGGGCTGAATGTGATGTCGAACATGAGCATCATTATCCCAATATGCCCAATCCTAAAGGGGCTGTGCAACCGGTGAAGTTTCGCGACAAATAAGCCACCCTAGAACAAGCCGTTCTTAAATAAGTTACGTATAAAAAAGCCACGCTGATTAGCGTGGCTTTTTTATACGTAACTAGAGGATTTACTGTATAGATAATTTTTTCAATTCACAATTGATCAAAGTGCAGTCGTATCAACACTAGGGCGAACGGTTAGCGGATTTTTTTGCATCAAAAACCCTTGCCAGCCCCAATGTAAAAAATTGCGAATATTGGCATGATCAGTACCCTTTGGGGTTGCTTGAACCTTGGCGTAGTGCTCACCAAACAGTTTTAGTGTGTCCAATTGGTTCAGGCCATGGTGCTTAGCAAAACCGAAAACTTTTGCGCTACCTTCGTTTTCACCAGCGGCATTATGTACCATACCATTGACAAAAGGCGCAGGTGCATAGCGATAAAAATCATCGATAAAGCTGATGACATCATTGAATCCAATGGCTTTTTTGTTCAAACCATTAAGTAATGCCGATACATCTGATTGGCGGATACTCATAAATAAATGACCTCAGAGCAGATTAAAAACAATACAATGCTTATGTATGCTCAGTTGTGATTGATAATTACGTATTGACGCATTCGTTACTATTAACTAGCGATTAAAGTAATCTTCGTCATCGAAAGAAGGCGAAAAGTTGCCTTGCTCAAGATGCTGCATTTGCGACTGTACTGAACGCTCATGCTGAATACGTTGATAAATCTCTTCGCGATGTACAGCAATATCTTTAGGTGCATTCACACCGATACGTACTTGATTGCCTTTGACACCTAACACAGTCACACTTACTTCATCGCCAATCATTAGCGTTTCGCCCACACGGCGTGTCAAAATTAACATGCGTCACACTCCTTATGTCGCATCAACAAATTATTACTCATTAGCTCACTTCTCAATTGCAGGACATTACCGTCATACTCAACATCTCATATATCAATGACTATAACGTTTGATAATCATGGCAGGCGATGTCGTATTAATAACGGCAATGATAGGTAGATTCATTTAGCCCAAATGAAAGCCCCATTATAGGGGGCATAACAGATACTGTCACGGTTTTTCACAAAACTATTAGAGAATTACTAACCCTAATTATTATAAAAAACAAAATAGGATCTAAAAAAGATCCTATTTTTTTACGTACTATTCAAAGTTATGAATAGTGGCCATGCAAATTAGCATCACGGCTAACACTGTCTTTTAATGATCTTGTGTATTATAGCCCAGCGATTTTACTTTCACCGTCTTCACGATCTAGGCCAAATGCGGTGTGCAATGACTTAACGGCTTTTTCTAAGTGTTGGTCTTGAATTAAGACAGACACTTTAATTTCGCTGGTCGATATCATTTGAATATTGATGTTGTTTTCAGCCAATGTCTGGAACATGAGGCTAGCAACCCCTGCGTGTGAACGCATACCAACACCGACCAATGAGACTTTGACCACTTCACTGTTGCCTGAGATCTCTTTGGCACCAATCTCATTTTTGACTTCTTCATTCAATACTTTCAACGTCTTGTCTAAGTCAGAGCGGTTGACAGTGAAAGTAAAGTCGGTGGTGCCGTTATCCGAAAGATTCTGCACGATCATATCGATTTCGATATTGGCGCGGCCAATGGGGCTTAGGATAGCAGAGGCAATACCAGGATGATCAGGTACACCGCGTACTAAGATTTTTGCTTCGTCTCTATTGAACGCGATGCCTGAGATGATTGCCTGTTCCATATTGTCTCCTTCGTCTATCGTAATTAGGGTGCCCACGTTGTCTTGAAACTCTTGGTCAAAGCTGCCGTCAGTGTTTTCATCAAAGCTTGAGAGTACACGTAGTGGCACGCCGTATTTGCCCGCGAATTCTACTGAGCGAATCTGTAGGATTTTAGAGCCCAGACTTGCCATCTCAAGCATTTCTTCAAACGTAATCTTTTCAAGCTTTTTGGCTTTTGAGGTCACACGAGGGTCAGTGGTATAAACGCCATCAACGTCGGTATAAATCTGACATTCATCAGCACCCAGTGCCGCTGCAATGGCAACGCCTGTGGTATCCGAACCGCCGCGCCCTAATGTGGTCGCATTGCCTTCGTCATCGATACCTTGAAAGCCTGCGACGATGACAATATTGCCAGCATCTAACTGCTCGCGTATGTTTTTATCATCGATGCTTTCGATACGGGCTTTATTGTGGGCATTGTCCGTTTTAATTGCGACTTGACGACCAGTCATTGAACGGGCACCAATACCAAGCTCTTTAATCGCCATAGCGAGTAACGAGATAGACACTTGCTCACCCGTTGAGACCATTTGATCATATTCACGCGGGTCAGGCTGTGTGCTAATTTGGCGTGCTAGGTCAATCAAACGGTTGGTTTCGCCGCTCATGGCAGAGACCACAACGACTATTTGATGGCCATTGTCGTGCCAGCGTTTGACTCGTTTGGCGACGTTTTTGATGCGGTCGATACTGCCCATCGAGGTGCCGCCATATTTCTGTACTATTAACGCCATAAAAATCTACCTATTATTCATTAATGACCTTTTATTATCATTGATGAGGGTCAATGTGATACTCGTCAATGCTAGTATAGATAAAGCCAGATTATAAGAGTTACGCCCTATGTTTTTCATTCATCTAACAGTAGCTGTTTTAGAGGTAGTGAATGAGTAATATGTCCAAACGTTGACCTTTATACCATATCTACATCGTAACTTTAAGCCTTAGCGTCACTTAGATGTATGGCAATTGGTTATAGTGGTTATAACCAATCGCGTGTTCTGTGTGCAGTAGACCAGAGTGATGCTCTGTGTCCATGTGTTTTTTAGGACTGGCTAAGTTGGGTTTCAATCCAAGCAGGTAGGGCGCTCACAACCGCGCTCGTGTTGGCCGCTTTTGGTGCGCCGCCTTGTGCATAATCTGGCTTACCGCCACCTTTACCGCCCAGCTCACCTGCCAAATGACGAATGATATCGCCTGCTTTGACTTTGGCCGTAACAGATTTTGCGACGCTCGCTGCTAGTGCCAGCTGATCATCTTTATCACCAATCAATACAATGACGCTATCAGGCAGTTTAGATTTGATGTCATCCATTAGTGTACGGATTGACTTACCATCGACACCGCTTAACATGCTGATCAGCACTGGCGTACCTGCAATCGTTTGCACATCATCGAGTAAGTTGGCCGCTTGGGCACTGGCAATTTTCTGCTGCAAACGCTCTAGTTGTTTTTCTAGGTCGCGCTGCTTATCTGCCATGGTACGGACACGCTGAGCAACTTCAGGACGTTTGACCTTAAGCTGACTGGCAAGCTCGCTCAATTGCTGTTCGCTTTGCTGAATATTTTTGACCGCATTCATACCTGTGACGGCTTCGATACGGCGGATACCAGCCGCAATACCTGATTCGCTAGTGATTTTTAGTACACCGATATCGCCAGTGCGCTGTACATGCAAACCGCCGCATAGCTCGATAGAGAAAGGCTTGCGTTGACCGTCTACGATGCTATCTGTACCCATAGTAAGCACGCGAACGTCAGTGCCGTACTTTTCACCAAACAGCGCCATCGCGCCTTGGTTCATGGCTTCATCAATCGACATGTTTTCGATACGGGCAGGGGTGTTGGCTTGAATTTGCTCGTTGACGAGACGTTCGATACGGCTGATTTCAGCAGTACTAACGGGCTTGTCATAAGAGAAATCAAAACGCAATACTTCGCTTGAGACTAGTGATCCTTTTTGCGTGACCGCGTCGCCCAATACTTCTCTGAGCGCTGCGTGTAATAGGTGAGTGGCTGAGTGGTTTTTGGCACTGGCTGCACGGATGCTTGAGAGCACTTGCGCATCTGCTGTTTGTTTGGTCGTAATCTCGCCCATGGTGACAACACCGTGATGGATAATCGCTTGACCAGATTTTTTGGTGTCTTGGACTTCAAAGACGCCAGATGCAGTACGAATCTCGCCAAGCTCACCGACTTGACCACCACCTTCAGCATAGAAAGGCGTGCGATCGATTACCACGACACCTTCCATGCCTTCACTCAAGTGCTCTGCTGGATTGCCGTCTTGATAAAGCGCTTCAACCGTCACGCCATTTTCTTCAAGCTGTTCGTAACCGATGAATATCGTTGGTGTTTCTACTTGGATCACACTGCTGTAATCAACGTCGAATTTACCCGCATCACGCGCACGCTCACGTTGCGCTTGCATATGCTCATCGAACTCAGCTTCATCAATCACAATACCGCGCTCACGAGTGATATCAGCGGTCAAATCAAGCGGGAAACCATAAGTATCGTACAGTTTAAACGCCGCTTCACCAGAGAGCGTATCACCATCTTGCAAGCCTTCAAGTTCAGTGGCTAATAGTCGCAAACCTTGCGCTAGTGTCTTGGCAAACTGAGTTTCTTCTTTTTGAATGGAATTTTCGATGACGCTTTGCTTGTCTTTTAGATCAGGATAGGCACTGCCCATTTCAGCGACGAGCGGTGCGACCATTTTGTAAAAGAAATCACTATCAGCACCCAGCTTGTTACCATGACGTACGGCACGGCGAATGACGCGGCGCAGTACATAGCCACGTCCTTCATTGCTTGGCGTGACGCCATCAGCAATCAAAAACGACACGGCACGGATATGATCGGCAATGACTTTTAATGATGATTGCTGTTCATTACTGATCTCTAAAATCTCAGCCGCCGCATCCATCAGATGAGTGAACAAATCAATCTCATAATTGCCATGCACGCCTTGCATGATGGCACTAATACGCTCAAGACCCATACCCGTATCGACACTTGGGGCAGGTAGCGGCAATAGCGTGCCGTCTTTTTGACGATTGAACTGCATGAATACACAGTTCCAAATCTCAATAAAGCGATCGCCGTCTTCTTCAGGAGTACCTGGCAAGCCGCCTTCGATGTCGGCACCGTGGTCATAAAAAACTTCGGTACAAGGACCGCAAGGACCGGTGTCACCCATCGTCCAAAAGTTGTCTGATGCGTAAGGCGCACCTTTATTGTCACCAATGCGAATGATGCGCTCACTTGGAATGCCGATGTTCTTATTCCAAATCTCAAAGGCTTCGTCATCGGTTTCATAGATGGTGACATAGAGACGATCTTTATCAATCGCTAGCCAATTATCTGAGGTCAAAAACTCCCAAATATACTCGATACCTGATTGCTTGAAATAATCACCAAACGAAAAATTACCCAGCATCTCGAAAAACGTATGATGACGGGCGGTATAGCCGACATTGTCTAGATCGTTGTGTTTGCCGCCAGCACGGACGCACTTCTGTGACGTCACAGCACGGGTATAGTCACGTGGATCCATACCCAAAAAAGTTTCTTTGAACTGATTCATACCGGCATTGGTAAATAGCAATGTCGGATCGTTATGAGGAATCAAGCTAGACGATGAAACTTGGGTGTGCTGCTTGCTTATGAAAAAATCGATAAAGGCTTGACGAATATCGGCTGAGCGAAATGGCTGGCTCACAGCGGCTCCTTACTGACGGATAGAATTGAGTAGATGACATAAAATAATTTTGCAAGCGATTTTAGCACAAACGCCCAAGCTCTTGGTACAAGAGTTACATCTGCTGAGTGATTCTTCAAATGCAGCCATCGCTCATGTCACAAATTATAGAGGCTAATTGGTTAAGATTGCCGCATCAGTTTTATCAAGCTTGTCTGTTACCAACGGATTGGATTCTATTACTTGTACGGGTAAGTAACGCAGTTGTAGCTTGATGGGCAAATAATCAGGGAAGTTATCAGCCATATCTTGAGTAATAATGGTTTCTATTTTGCGGACATCTTCTGAGGTGGGTAAGGTTTCACCGCGAATGACCGCCCGTACCACTTGATTGTCGTCGAGCGTGTCGAACTGGGTATTGGTCAATACATTGCCTCGACCAATAAAGTAGCTATTGATCGTTTCTTTGACGCTACTCTCAAATACTTGTTGCTTGGCATTGGTTTGTAAATTAATGGTTAAGTAAGCACCTAGCGCGCCCAATAGTAATAAAGTCACGGCGTTACGCTGCAAAAAAGTCAGATAGGTATTTGATTTATAGTCGTCATCGACCAAACGTCGAAACCCTAGCAGCCAAAGCACTAGGGCATTGGTAAATTGAATGGCAATGATGTTGGTCACTGCCAATAAGAGCGCACCCAACCCAAGCTGCATCTCTCCATTGGCAAATAAAATACCACTGGCGGCAAGTGGTGGCACCAAAGCAGTCGCAACAGCAACACCGACGACAGCCACTGATAGATGCGGGGATACCATCGCATAAGCACCAGCTGTACCACCAGCTAAGGCAATCATCAGATCCATAGAGGTGGGCTGGGTGCGTGATAATATCTCTGCTGTTAGCGGTTGATCCTTATGTAGCCAACCAACAATAAAACCGACCAACACCACCAGTGAGACACCAGCAATGACAGTAATCAGCGACTTTCGCAATAGCGGCATCCGGTGGTCAATGATAGCCAGCGCTACGCCAGTAATGGGGCCTAACATCATGGCAACCAGCATGGCGCCAATGACGACTGCTGCTGAATTGGTCACTAGTCCATAGCTGGCAATGATGGCAGACAGAATGTTCATGATGAAGTACATCTTGCTAGGCAGCGCATTCGCCTCAATCCTAACCCTTACCTCTGGATAATCTACCTTTTGATTGCTAAATTGTTCGGCGACAAATTGCTTATAAGATTCAAGCTTGTCCTCTTTTTCTTTTTGTCCCTCTTCTTCATCACTATCTTGTGCTTTGTCCGATTCAGTATCGGTATCTTGGCCACTATCCTGTGAGACGTTAGATTTATTCTGATGATTATCATTAGATTTAATGTTAGTTTTAGGCTTACCTGCTATCTTCTTATCTGTTGATTGCATAGCAGCATTTTGGCTGTCAGTTGCGGGCTCACTTTCAGCTTCTACAGTTACCTCAGCATTAGCATTAGCATCCTCTTGTGAGGTGTGCTCTGCTGCCTCTGAAATGTCAGCATCTGGCTGAAAAAAGTCTGACCCTTGCTCTGATTTTGAGACCGATGCAGATTCTTCGTCGCTCGATTGTATTTCAGGCTCTGGTTCAGATGACTCTAGTGTCACGACGACCACGTCCTCACTAATTGACTCCATCTTTATCTCGGCTTCAGGAGCTTTGGCATCTGCGGTCGATTCATCTGCGTCTTGATGAGTATCTGATTTCTCAGTATTGTCTGCTGCATCATCTGCTATTGAGCCATCCAAGGTATCTTTCTGACGTGAGTGCGTCATAGTGATTGACGATTCGTTCTCAGGTATTGAGTCAGTCTTATTTGGTTTTTCAGATGAGGTCATAACAGATAGCATTCTTAATAGACAAAGAAAGTCATTATTGTAATGATAAACAGATAAAAATATAGGAGATTTTTAAGAAAAATAGGAAAGCATTGTAAGAAAACAAGCGAAAAAACGAGCGTTTTTTTGACTAAGTATAAAACCTTAATAATAGCATGGTTTTTGATATAAAGTCTTCCGTTATAACTGGTACAAGGGTTCACGGTAAACACTTACTTTTTTTGTGGAATTAAGGTTAAATATGTTATATCCACAATAAATATAAGGAATAACTTATGAACTGGCCGCTATTTTCTGTTATCTACTCAATGGCAGTAACCGTTACGATTGGGCTTTTTATGATTGGTGCATTAGTTACAGGGTTTGATGAGATATTTCATATTCAAATAGCAGTAGGACTGGGTATTTTGGCATCGATACCTGCAGGGCTATTCTTTACCAAAAAAATCGGCAGTATTACTGGAAACGAAGAAGGCTATAAAACATAAAATCGGATAGGGTCTGTTTGATATTCAAACATTAGGGCTGTTGATCGACGTAAATTGACATGGCTTATTAGCAAAGAAAAAGACCTCAATATTGAGGTCTTTTTTGTCATTGCTAATTAGAGTCGTGAACCAGCGTTATTGAAGTTCGACAACCGCGCCGTTTTCAACATTGGCGTAAACCTCTAGTACATCCCAGTTGGTCAAACGTACACAACCTGCTGAGCCTTGGCGGCTTATACCTTCAGGTACTGGTGAGCCATGTAAACCATAAGAAGGTTTTGACAGTCCCATCCAAACAACACCTACTGGATTATTTGGTCCTGGTGCGATCATATGGACTTTCTTTTGAGCGCCTTCGCCGACGGTCGATTTATACCAAGGCATTTTCACTTTATTGATGATCTTAAAAGTGCCCTTTGGTGATGGTGTAGCAGCACTACCGACAGTGGTCGGGTAGGTAGCAACCAGCTTGTCACCGTTGTACGCATATAATGTTTGGTCTGCTTTATTAGCGACGATACGGTTGATACGTTGGTTAAGCTCACCGCGGTTGTTCAATACGGTGATCGTTTCACCGACTTTGTACTCTTTGTTCTTGTTGAGTTTGTCTAAGTAGCGTACGTCCATGTGAAAACGTTCGCCGAGCATCTCTTTGATGTCTTGATAATACAAACCTTTCATTTTCGATTTGGCTTCTGAACCAGAAGGGGTGGTCGCAAAGTTGGTATTAAGGTCTTCTTTGGTTAAGGTATAAGTAACTAATACGGGCTTATTAGCAGGAATGTTTTTAATCAAAGCACTCCATGTTTTTTGATCCATTTTACCCGTTGCTGGCAAGCCTTTCATGGTTTGGAAGTTGACAAGGGCTTTTTTACTGTTCATACCCCAACCACCATCGATAGGGCCAGGAGACGCATGATTCCAATCAAGTAACGCCTGCATCTTGATAGTCATTGCAGAATTGACTTTCATGCTGGGTGACCAGACAGCACTATTCACTTGCTTGGCATAGTTTGATAAGTTAAGTGTGGTGTGTCTTTTACCATCTTTGTCTTCGATGTTTTTGATGGTAGGGTCATCACTAAAATCTTGACGTTTTTCGTTTTCAGGTAATTCAAAAGCAAGTGGGTCAGATGAGTTGATAGATGAGAGGTCGCTTGGGGCAGCAACCGCTTGACCTTCACTTTCATCGTCATTACGGTCAGCTTGCTCATCCTTACGTGTCAATTCTGCGGCACTCATATTATCTGCCGCTGGTGCCTCTTTTGAATCGATTAGCTGAGTCATACTGTCAGTCGCGCCGCGGCTGTCTAATGAGCTGCTGCGATTTTCTTGTAAGTTCAGGCTAACTTTTTTGGCAAGCGAATCAACTGTACGAACTGGCAATGTGCGAGTCGTATCAGCAGTGGCGGCAATGGCACTAACGCTAACAGCAGCGATAGATATAGCAGTAATAATAGGCTTTATTTTCATCATGTTGGATCACTTGTGGTTGCTACTAATGCGGCTATTATGCGCATAATTTAATAGGTTCGCAAACTTTTGACACATGTTTTTGTATTTAAGACTCATCAAACGTCAACTGCTGACGTATTCGCTACAGTCCGGTAATATTTTGACAGCGATATGTATGGCATTGTGCTCGATTCTTACGCAAATCGCTGATGAGTTCCTTGCTTTTATTCAAGTAAAAACGACAGTGATTGGCGCAACTTAGTGTTTACGTCTATAATGTATGATTAGATTTTTACTAAATCAATCGATTTTTGCAAAAAGTAATTTAACCCATCAGCATGTAATCCGCTAGCATGAAATCAACAAGGTGCGATATGTCAGAAGACCAAACAATGAGTGCAGAAGAGTTTCAAAATCAATACTTCGATGACAATGAGTCTGAGGGCTTAGAAGGTGAGATGACGTATGATTTAGAGACAGGACTCCTAGGTGAAGACGATCAGTTTGCCAACTTATCTGCAGAGTTAGAAGAGGCGCGCGAGCAGCTGGTGAGTATTCGTGACTTCATCCGTTTTTCGGTTACGCAGCTGCGTAATTACGATGTGGTCGTGGCACAAGGCACCACGGACGAGTTTGCAGAAGCCGCTGCCATTGTTTTGCATTCTCTATCGCTTGATTGGTCAGCCAATGAGCAGATTTTGGATTGCCGTTTAACAAACACAGAAAAGTTGTCAATACTGAGCTTACTCGAAGAGCGCATCGCTGAACGTAAGCCACTGAGCTATTTGATTAACTTATCGTATTTCTGTGATTTGCCATTTTATGTCGATGAGCGTGTATTGATTCCTCGCTCACCCATTGCAGAGCTGATTCGTCAGCAGTTCCACCCGTACTTTGATGTGACTGAGTTGGCAAAGCCTCTGGGTACTAGTCCTAATGAGCAGTCAGCCGTGTTTTATAACCATGGTCTAGACATCAAGCAGTTGTCACAGCCTGAGCGTATTTTAGATATGTGTACGGGCTCTGGCTGTATCGCCATTGCACTTGCGACTCGTTTTGTTGATGCATTGGTCGATGCGGTCGATATCGATAAAGGTGCATTAGAAGTAGCCATGGTCAACGTTGATCATCATGATCTTGGTCATCAGGTCAATGTGATTGAATCAGATCTTTTTGCAAAGATACCAGCTGAAAACCAGTATGAGCTTATTGTGACCAATCCGCCATACGTCGATGCGGCCATCATGGCAGATTTGCCACCTGAGTTTTTATATGAGCCTGAACATGCACTAGCTGCTGGCCAAGACGGTCTTGATTTGGTACACCGTATCTTGTTTGCAGCGCCAGATTATTTGAGCCCAGAAGGCTTGCTGGTCTGCGAAGTGGGTGACAGCGAATGGGCATTAAATCAAGCGTATCCTGATATTCAATTTGATTGGTTGAAGTTTGCCCATGGCGGACATGGGGTGTTTGCGATCACTTATGATGAGTTAGTATCACATCGTCAGTTGTTTGCCTCTTATGTTCAGCTGTTAGACAGCATTCAATAGCCAAGCATGAATATCGACAGTCACCAATAATTGAGTAGTCATCAGTAGCGTTTACTTGTTTAAGGACAGTTATGGCAGGCAATAGTATAGGGCAGGTTTTCACGGTCACCACTTGCGGTGAGTCGCATGGTGCAGGTCTTATGGCCATCGTCGATGGCGTTCCACCGGGTTTGGTGTTATCTGCAGAAGATTTGCAGGTAGATTTGGATCGCCGCAAGCCTGGGTCTTCTAAGTACTCAACCCAGCGCCGCGAGTCTGATGAAGTCGAGATTATCTCTGGTGTGTTCGAAGGTAAAACGACGGGTACATCGATTGGTTTGTTGATTCGTAATACCAATCAAAAATCAAAAGATTACAGTGATATCAAAGACACTTTTCGTCCGGGTCATGCCGATTATACGTATAGCATGAAGTATGGCTTTCGTGATTATCGTGGCGGCGGACGTTCATCAGCACGTGAGACTGCCATGCGAGTAGCGGCTGGTGCTATTGCGAAGAAGTACTTGCAAGAGCGACTGGGCGTGCAAATCCGTGGTCATGTTACCCAAATTGGTACTGAGTATAGCAATGTACTAGACCCTAGCCAAACCGATTGGGATTTTGTAAACAGCAACCCGTTTTTTTGTGCAGACAAAGAAGCCGTTGGTCGTTTTGAAACCTTGATTGATAATTTGCGCCGTGAAGGTACGAGCTGCGGTGCACGTCTTGAAGTAATCGCAAGTGGTGTACCTGTTGGACTTGGCGAGCCAGTATTTGATCGTCTGGATGCCGATATCGCTCATGCGATGATGAGTATCAATGCGGTCAAAGGTGTTGAGATCGGTGATGGTATGGCTGTGGCTGGGCAGTTTGGGCATAGTGCTCGTGATGAGCTGACGCCAAATGGTTTTGCGGCCAATCATGCGGGCGGTGTGCTGGGCGGTATCTCATCCGGGCAAGACATCCGTGTCAGTATTGCGCTCAAACCAACGTCTAGTATTACCACCGCTGGCAAGAGCATCAATACGCAAGGGGAAGCCGTCGACATGCTGACCAAAGGTCGTCATGATCCTTGTGTTGGTGTACGTGCGACACCCATTGCAGAAGCGATGCTAGCAATTGTATTACTTGATCACTATTTGCGTCATCGTGGCCAAAATGCAGATGTGAAACCGCCAGTACAGTCTATTACATAGCTTTAGTGTTAGTAGAAACACTTGCACCAGTACCAGTACCAGTATTTTTATCGTAATGTGATTGAAAAAGCCCTGCGCTGGCTCTAATGATTTCTGATTAGAGTTAGAACAGGGCTTTTTCATGAATGCTTATAAACTTCTTAAATTGGTGGGTTACTATCTGATGTAAAGTTGAATAAGTGCTTAAGCCGCTATTTGATAAGCATCAATAGCCACACACTGCTGATGGCGAAAAACCAATAATAAACACTGACTGGGAATGGCAAGCCAATGCCCAAAATCGGTACTGTCGATGCTTTGATTCGATAATACCTGAAGGCAGTGCTGACGATTATGACCCATGAGACTGTTGATGACAGGATATTCGACTGATAAATGTGGCATAAAATGGCTCCTAATGCGTGTTACGACTGTGAATGACGCTATCGTAAAACAAACAAATAGAAAACATGTGTAGCCATGATGGAAAGTTGATGAACTGTCACTATTTTTTATTCTCAAGCCAAAGGCAAGGTGAGGCTAACCATGACACCAGAATGCAGGTCTTCGGTATTAGCCTGATGACGGGCATCAATATTAGCGATAGTGACAGAACCACCATGATGTTCAATCACTTGCTTGACCAGTGTCAAACCGAGGCCAGTGCCTTTTTTGGGTGTGTTATTCGCATGATTGAGTTTTGCTGATTCAGTGGCGTGATACGCAGTTTGGCTTTGATGAGACAAACTAAAATAACGCTCAAACGCTTTATCGATGGCATAGTCTGGCAAGAGCTTACCGTCATTAAATATGTCAATGGTGACCATCTGTGCGGTACTGTGCAAAGCTATATAGATAGTGCTCACAGCGAAATGAATGGCATTGTCTAATACATTCTGTAATACCTGTATCAACCAAAATTGATCCGCAAACACGCTCGTAGACGCTAAGACATCTGCTGGTAAGTTCATAGTATCAGTTATTTGTTTGTCATTAATATAGATATTGATAGGCTTTAGATTTTGCTGCTGCTGTTTGGCAGAATTGTCCTTGATAAGGCTCTGTAGTAATGGCAGTAAAGACGTTAGCTGCCGATTAAGCTTGAAAGTTGGTTGTTCGACTTTGGCAAGTAATAGCAGGCGGTCGATAAGCTGCTGCATTTTGATGCTTTGCTCACCCACAGTCTCGATAAGCATCTGCCGATCGTCATGATCTAATATATGACCATCTAACCCATCATCCTCTAATAACTCACTGCTGGCACGTATCGCGGTAAGCGGGCTTTTTAGCTCATGGGTTAAGGTATGAACATAATCGGTGACATAAGCTCGATTTTCCAATCGATGCTTCATGGTTTCAATCGTGTCGGTCAGGCTATTGAGCTCATGACCTAGATAGAAGTAGGGCTTTTTGGTGTCCTCAGCCAGTGCGCTGGTGTATTGGGTCACCAACGTAATGCTTTGCTTAAGCCACCACGCAACCAGTCCCGCCAGTATCAGGGCAGCAATACTGATCAGTAGCGCGGTGATGAGCATACGATTGCGCGTGTCATCTAAATAGGGCAGCACGCTAGCGACAGGCTTGCCCACACTGACCACACCAATGATATCACCAGCATTGTCTTTTATTGGCTGTGCCACATACATGACTGAGCCATCACGCTGCTGATAGTCTCGCAGCGTGCTTCTAGCACCATATTGGCCTTTTAGTGTCAGATAGACATCATTCCAGCGCCCATAGTATCGACCTTCACTGCTCTCTGACTTGGGTAAGGAGTCATAAATGACCACGCCTTTGCTGTCTGTCACATATATCCGAAAGCTACTATAGCTTTTAGTTTGATTGACATCTCCTATTGATTCGTCCATCGCTGGCACGCCAATAAATGCGGCATCAAGTTGCGCTTGATAAGCCTCATCATATATCTGCCCAGTAGAGAGCGGTATTTGCAAGCTAGCGGCTAACAGTTTACTGGTATCTAATAAGGTGTCCTCGATGACCTGTTGCGCGGTCGGCTTGACGTAGCCAAATAACTGAGTAAACACCACCACACCACAAATAATCAATACCAAGGCGACGGCCAGCCAAATCCTGAAAAATATACTCAAATTCAGCAGTTTTTTGCGTTTGGGTGTCTGCTGCGTAGTGCCAATAGGATGCAGCTTAGCGTACCAATTGCTATGGTGATTCTGAGTGTCATTACCAGCACTGCTGTTGGCCTTGGCTTTATGATTCATAGGTATAGAACCGCAATAGAGCGTATGAGTGCTGATAGGGCATAATCATATAAAAAGGCGTATGCCAAAAATAGCTAATTAGGCAGGACATAAGGCATAGCCCAGACCGCGATGCGTATGAATCACCTCCATACGCTCATCAATCACTGCCAACTGCTTACGAATGGACTTAATGTGGCTGTCTATCGTTCTTGCCAATCGATGATCGGGATAGTCACTGACCGCATTGAGCAGTTGCTCGCGACTGAATACTTGATTGGGCGCTTGTAATAAGGTCAATAGGATTTTGCGCTCGGTATTACTCAGCTCCAGCTTTTGCTCTTGCCATCTCAGTGAGTAATTGAGCGGCTGATAATGCCAAATGCCCGATTGGTTTTCAAAGGTTAATGCTTGCCCTAACATAGCGTTGTTAGACTGATTGGCAGTCATATTGTCTGCGCTTGCAGTAGTTATGACCGCCTGCTGCGACAATAATTGCTCGCGTCGCCAAATGGCTTTTAATCGGGCGACCAACTCTCGCGGGCTAAAGGGTTTGGCACAATAGTCATCACCGCCCATCTCCAATCCTAAAATGCGATCGACCTCATCACTACGAGCGGTCAAAAATACAATAGGGATGTCTTTTAGCGCTTTGATATCAGGTGTATGACGTATTTGTTGGCATAAGCTCAAGCCGTCACCATCGGGCAAGCCGACGTCCAAGATAATGGCCGATAATGTTTGTGCTGCCTCAGTATGCAGCATCGGTAGCACACTACTGGCATTGTCTAGCCAAGTAATTTGCCAGCCTTCACGCTTGCAAGTGACCTTGAGCGACATAGCAATAGCGGGGTCGTCTTCTACCAGTAAAATATGAGTCATGGCGATATACTTATGTAAAAAGTGCGTGCAAATTAAGTTTGTTAAATTATCGTAGCACAAAAGCATCGAACCATTATGTGGTAGCGGGTGAAAACCCATGAAAAATTGATGGAAAAACAGGAGCGTGATTAAGTTTGCAGTACAAAAAAAGCCAACCAAGTTGCGACTCAGTTGACCTTTTGGTTATTAGCAGGCGCTATTTATAAATGTTCAATAAGGTCTAGCTCAAACCTTTACAGTTGGCATAGTACGTAACGGTCGCAGGCCAATCAGAAAAAATACCTTTTACACCAACGTCTTGTGCCAGCACATCGATATAAGTCATCATATCACCATCATTATTAATGGCTTTGCCTAAGTCAGTATAATACCAGTCGCCACCTGCTGCTAACGGCCCTGAGCGTTCAATTGACCAAGCAATAATGTCTAAATTAAGCGCTTTGGCTTGTTTGGCATAAGCGGACGGTATCATTTTACCTGTCATGTCAGTGGTCACTAGTATCCAAAGTGGCGGTGCAATGGTTTTAATGCCACGTGCTTTGATATTAGTGAGTGAGTGCTTCCAAGTAGATGGGTCATTTTTATCAAAGGTTTTGCCAGTGGCGGTCTCATTGCTATCGTCAATCAAGTAAATGGCATTGGCACCAAAAGCAGGCTCCTTTTTAATCCAGTAATCCACATCTTCAATATTAAATGACTGCGCGAACACATCACTGGCAGCCACGCCTGCGTCTTTGTAAGTGTCAATCAACTGCTGACGATAAGCATCTACGCTATAGCCGTTAAATGGCATAGTAACGGCTGGTGCTTTTAGCTCTGGCGTGTGCTTCATGCCAAGGCTTTGGGCAAGCTTAATATGTTCTTTTAGCGTGAGCACTTGGCCATTTTGTGAATATAAATCAGTTCGCCATGCAGCGGTTGCATTCATATAATCATTGAGATTGGTGGCTGTTTTATCCGCAGCATCCATTTTTCCTGTGAGGGTCTTAAATTCACTTGCGCTAATGTCTGATGTGCGACATTCAATACTGTCAGCATTGGTCAGTACACCGTTGGCGTCGATAATTGGCGGTACGGTACACTGTTTGGCTAGCGGGGTAGCCAGAATATTAGTAGTGGTATGCAGGTCGTCTTGCGCATGGCGGCAGACCAGCTCTCCGTCATTGGTAAAAGCTACATCGCACTCTAAGATACCTGCGCCCATTTGTGCTGAGGCAACATAGCTATCATAAGTGTGTTCAGGTAATTGCAGCGGTGCACCGCGATGCGCGATAGAAAAGTTGGTTTTGCTAGGCGTTTGCGCACTACAAGCCATTAGTTCGTCTTTTAATGGTCCTGCATCCATGTCATTGACCAAGTAGAATGGCCGCACACCATAGGTAGAGGCTTGAGGCTTAGCAGGCAAGTTTTTTGATAACTGTTTTATTGATGGCTTAATGGTTTGATTGGATGTTTGAGTCAATGTGGTATTTCGTATATCGTCTGCTGCCATTGATAGAGTGCAAGTGGTTCCTAGTGCTATGACTATACTGACTGTCTTAACGGTTTTAAATGGCGTTTTTTTGAGTTGATTGAGCCTAGCCACTGAATTATCTAATATTGTCATGTAAACTGTCCCTACAAAAAGTGAAAATAATAAGTACAACATTGCGGTCATTGATTCATCCTTTAAGTTACCCGATAATATTTAAAAGATGATGACAGGCAAGTAATTGTTACAAAAATATTTCACTCCAAATTATTAAAACCAAACTATCAAAACTGTATTAAGGATCAGGTATGAATGACTATTTAGACGCTGTTATCGTTGAGCACAATCCTAGCCAAAAAACCATCAACCGTGCTGTCATTTGGCTTCATGGTTTAGGTGCCAGTGGTCACGATTTTGAGCCTGTAGTACCCCAGCTAGGCTTGGTTGATGATATGGCTGTACGATTTATCTTCCCACATGCGCCAAAGCGTGCGGTAACGGTAAACGGTGGTATGGTCATGCCAGCTTGGTATGATATTTTAGAGATGAGTCTAGAACGTAAAATCGATGTTGAACAAATTGAAGAGTCTGCCCAACAAATCAATGATTTGATCAGCCGCGAGGTTGAGCGCGGCGTGGCACCTGAGCATATCGTTATTGCAGGGTTTTCGCAGGGCGGGGCAGTGGCTTACCATGTGGCACTTGGTTATCCAAAGCGTTTGGCCGGCTTAATGACACTCTCGACCTATTTGGCAACCAATGACAATATCGATTATAGTGCTGCTAATAAAGACATGCCAATTTTGATTGAACATGGCAGTCATGATCCGGTTGTCCCTGTTGTTTTGGGTGAGCAAGCACAGCAATTATTGTCTGATAAAGGCTATAACGTGGCATATCATACTTATCCGATGGCGCATCAAGTATGTATGCCGCAGATTCAGAATATTGGCAAATGGTTAAACAACGTTTTGGCCTAAATAACTGAGCTGTAACGTAATGTAATACAGGGTTTATAAAGGTTGAAACCTACCCACTACCTACTATATAATAGTCGACCTTATTGGGGATGTTCTGGCTTCGACGCTGGTAATGAAACTCAATGATGCATGTCGAGAGTATATGTCCTCTCGTTAATCCAACATATATTGTTATAGTCGCAAACGACGAAAATTACGCTCTAGCAGCTTAAACCCTGCTTACTAAGTTGCTGATCACCTACAGTTGGTCAACTAAGTTGAAGCGTCCGCATGTAGGCTCGCCACAAGGGATTGTCTCAATCGCTTGGGTTCAAAAGTAGAGAATCGGCTAATCCATCCTGACTGTCGGATCGGTGCAGACTAAAATTAAAGACAGAAACTAAACATGTAGATTCATGAGCGTAATGCTGGCGGACGCGGGTTCAACTCCCGCCATCTCCACCAAATATTAAAAATCCGATCACTCAATGTGGTCGGATTTTTTTTGTCTAAATTTTAGGTGTCTGTATCCAAAATGACTATGAATCACTATTTAGAGCTGGAGTCTAGGAGAGCAGACATTATTTTTTCATCAATTGAGGTCATAGTATTTGCTTGTTTTAACCAATAATTCTGATTATTCTTAATTGTGGCTTATTCAGAGTATTAGATGATATACCAATAAGAGTAAGCTGACGTTCAAACAACTACAGGGAATGTACTATGTTAGGAAAAATGATGTATCAGCCGTTGCTGATCAGTGGTCTTATTGAACATGCTGCACGCTATCATGGTGATACAGCGGTTGTCTCCAAAGAAGTTAATGGACAGATAACGCATACTAATTGGCTTGATGTCTCAAACAACTCAAAACGTTTGGCCAACGCGCTGGCTACACTTGGATTGAAGTCCTCAGAACGAATCGCTACGTTGGCTTGGAATAATCACCGTCATTTAGAAGCTTGGTATGCGATTTCAGGCAGTGGTATGGTGTGTCATACTATCAATCCCCGCTTATTTCCTGAACAGCTCAGCTATATCATTAATGATGCTGATGACCGCGTACTGTTCTTTGATGTGACTTTTTTGCCATTAATTATGGCAATCAAGGAAAGCATCAAAGGCGTTGAGCATTTTATCTGCTTGAGCGCTCGAGATGAAAAAGTCGTAGAACAGCTACCTAATGTACTGTTCTTTGATGAGTTGATAGCAGCGCATTCTCCAGATTTTGAGTGGCCTCAGTTTGATGAATCTACGGCCAGCTCGTTATGCTATACCTCAGGCACCACAGGCAACCCTAAAGGTATTTTATACACTCACCGATCTTCTGTACTTCACGCAATGGCATTATGTATGCCTGACGTCTCAGCACTATCTGCGCAAGATGTTTTACTGCCGGTAGTACCCATGTTTCATGTCAATGCATGGGGCACGCCTTATGCTGCTGCATTAACAGGTTGTTCTATCATATTACCTGGCCCCAATCTCGACGGCGACAGTCTGGTCTCTCTCATTGATGATTATCAGGTAACAGTCGCACTAGGCGTTCCAACGATTTGGCAAAGTCTATTGACCGCTGCAAAATCTAGAGGCAGCAAGCTTGAGAGTATGACGCGAACCATCGTTGGCGGCGCAGCATGTCCGCCATCAGTCATCAAAACATTTAGAGAAGATTTCAACTGCGATGCGATACATGGCTGGGGCATGACGGAAACCAGTCCGCTTGGGACGATGAATCAAATAAAAGCCAAGCATAAATCACTGAGTAAAGAAGAAATTAATGATTTACGTAAGTCTCAGGGTCGCCCGCCCTATGGCGTTCAGCTACGTTTGATAGACACTGATGAGCCATTGCAGCGCGTAAAAGAAGATGGTCTGTCTCAAGGTCGTTTGCAGATTAAAGGTCATTGGATTATCAATGACTATTACACTGAGAACCCTGATGCCATTACTGAAGACGGCTGGTTCGATACAGGTGATATCGCCACCATTGACGCAGATGGTTACATGAATATCCGTGATCGCTCAAAAGACTTAATCAAATCTGGTGGTGAGTGGATATCCTCAGTGGAGCTTGAGAACATCGCAGTCGCGCATCCGGAAATCAAAATCGCGGCGGCCATTGCGGCAAAGCATAAAAAGTGGGGCGAACGTCCAGTATTGATCGTTGTAAAAGAAGAAAATTCAGAAATCGATGAGGCGCAAGTACTGAGCTTTTATCAAGATAAAATAGCCAGCTGGCAGATACCAGATAAAGTTGTTTTTGTAGAGAATATTTTGCTCAATGGTGCTGGAAAAATGGTCAAAAAGGACTTACGTGATGATCATGGTGATGTGCTGTTGGCTACGTCATAGTATTTTTTTATAATACAGAACGCAAAAAGGAGCCCCTGATATCAGGGGCTCCTTTTTCTATAAGATAGTATAGGACTATGTAATGGTACCCGGAGCCGGACTTGAACCGGCACGCTATTGCTAGCGAGGGATTTTAAATCCCTTGTGTCTACCAATTTCACCACCCGGGCAAAACTTGTTTTATCTAATGTGCAAGCTAGCTGATAGACCATCTAGTTACTAGATAAGTGGTCGCTATTATAATCGGTTGGGATAATAATGCAAGCCAAAATTAACGTAAAGTTAATAAATAATTGGAGGCTGGAGTCGGAATCGAACCGGCGTTAACGGAGTTGCAGTCCGCTGCATGACCACTCTGCCATCCAGCCAATCAAGGTGGCCTATATTAGCAAAAATATCATAAATTACAAGTCATTTTTTCATTAAAAACAGGTTATTTACTACCTTACCCACAAATAACCCTGATTCAGAGTTATTTATACTGTTAATAGGCTGTCTAACATTACCAGTTAGCAAGTGCCTAGTGGTACTTTTAAAAAAATATTAGCGATAATACGCTAAACAATATCTCTATTATCACGTTTAGCACTTTTAACATCGCGATACGTGGCCGTGCAAATTAATACTAGTACCCCAAGGGTGATTGCTGGCCAAATTAAAATATATAAGCCGTAGATAAAAACGTTGTCCATGATATCTCCTTATAGTTTCTCTAAGCAAGTAGCCATTAGCTATAGACTGCTGAGCAATCGCTACTCGGATGAAATGACTTTAGTTTAAGAGTTAGGCGGCGATGGTACTTCCGCTTTTTCATCATAATTGCCCACACGTTGCTTAATTAGATCAAAGTCAAAGTGTTCGTCTCCCATCAGGCTGATAATCACACAGACGACGGTACTGGCACCGTAAGCCGTTAGAGAGGCTAGCAGGACCATGTATTGACGTAAGAAGCCTGTAGCGAAGATTAGCATCAATACCAGCGTAATAGCTGCGGCCACCATGCCAATCTTGCGTCCTAAGAACCCAAAGACCATTAGCCCAATAACGACGGCTGCACCGACACTGGCCAATATTTCAAAGAATAGGGCAGTGGCACCAGTGATTGGGAGTAATTCGAAGCGGGCGACGCAAAATAAGAGCAAGCCAACGATGACGGCTGAAGTAAAGGCGGTATTGGTAACGCGATTCCAAAACACACTGGCGATAACTGGGAAGACAATAGCGCCCCATAGTGCACCAACGAAAACCAGCATCACGAGAATATCAAGCTTAAAGCTAGCAAAAATCAGTCCAGCAGCTGTCGCAATAATCATCGTACCGCGACCAACTAGCATCATCGTTTTAGGTTTAACATGACCTTTTTTGGCGATGTTTTTACCGTAAACATCTGCCATCATAATCGTCGATAGCGCTGACAAGTCTGAATCAGCAGTCGAGGATAATGAACCGATTACTAAGATAAAGAATAAGGCGATAAAGACAGGATGTAGATAAGTACTAACCATTTGAGGGATGAGGTTGTTCATATTGCCATCGAGTGGTTCGACACCAATCGTCACAGCCATGAGTCCAATCATCCCAAGACCAATGACGATACCAGCATAGCCGACTGTGGCGGTGATAAACGTCGCTTTGATTTTGGTTTTATCAATCGCGAATAAGCGCTGAGTGATGGTTTGGTTACCGATAGCATATGCTAGTACAGCGACGAAGTAAGGCGCACCTTGTTGAAAAAATGCCTCAGAAGAGAAGAAGTTCTGCTGCTCTAAGGTCAGGTTTGACAGTCCGCTGACCATGACCTCAGGGCCACCCATGGCAAATAATACGGCGGGAATAATGACAATGCCAATGGCCATCAATGCGACCAGTTGGGCGAAATCCGTAAAGACGGATGCTCGAAACCCTGATGTTAATGTATAACTTAGTACGCCGATACCTGCGATCATTACCCCTGTTTGGAACGACAATGGCGATAAAACGGACACCAATGCCCCGGCAGCGGTAAAGTTGACCATCAAGCTAATTAAACTGCCCATAATATTAGATATGGCTAAGATTAATTGGCTTGATGAACCGTGGCGGGCATGGATAAGCTCACCTAAAGTATGGCCATCTGGCGCCAATTCACGAAAGCGCATACCGAAAGGGTAGATGAACAAAATCATCAATGCACCCCAAAAACCATAATGTATCGGCCCTGATACGCCGTATTTGTAGCCAGAGGTAGCAGCAGCGTAAAATGAGGCCGCCCAAATCCAGGTGGCGGTCATGCTGGCTGCACCCATACCGAAACCAACACCGTGACCTGCGACCATAAATCCAGAAGTTGTCTCTTTATCTTTTTTAATTAATAAGGACAGCAAATAGGTGCCACCATAAAATACTAATAATAATAAAATAATCGTTAATGATGAAAATTGGAACAATGACTCAGTTTTCAAACTCAGACCTCGCAATTGTTAGTTGATGAATAAAGTTCAGTAAAAATGAAAAATACCAAACCATTAGGAATACAGCACGGCCTAAATTACCCTCATACCGAACGTATGTGGCTAATATAAATAGTGAAAATACCAACAATAGTGGTAAGCAAGTGCTAAGTGTCATGCCGCTGTTTGATGACTCACATAGTGTTAAATCAAAACGACAGGGACTACTCTCAATAGGCGTCAGTAAATGGATAAACCATGACGCTATTAATAGGCATACACAAAGGTAGCTAAGTACTAAAGAAAACTCATGTGATGAGTGTCTATAGCGGAATTACGAATAAGCACTAAGCCATGATGGCATGACCCGAACTCGATTTAGACAGCCTGATCAGCTGTAATAAGCAATAGGTAGGAAGTCTCTACTTATCTATCGCGATTGATGTGTTACTAAGCAGCATTAATAAATAAAACTACATATTTGTTAAGTACCTGTAACATATTTGCGCGGTAAGAGTAACCTATTACGTCACTAACCTCAAACATTATCCGATATTTACCAGATAATGATCGAAGATGATATATAAGTATTTATTTAAAGAGATTTAGTAAGATGTTTAATAAAACATTGAAAGATAGGGCTTGATTATGAGCAGCATCGAGTGATATATCGCTATGAGTTAAATTTTACCTATGAATGAGTAGCTGAAGTTTTCATTAAAAAGAAATAGATAATGAGCGATAGATGGTTGCTCTCAATGAACAAGTAGAAGTGAATTTTTATATACTATCTTGTTTGGTATAGTAAGTAACTCGGTTATCACGTAAAAAACCAGCCAATCCGAGGCCGTAACGCTCAGCCACGCGCACTGCTGTACTGGTAGGTGCTGACATGCCAACTAGCCACAGGATTTGACTTCGAATAGACTTTTGAACCAGTTCAATAGATAGACGTGAGGTCATAAGCACACAGCTAACGTCTATTTTTTCGCGCAGTTGCCAGCCAATGAGTTTATCAAGCGCATTATGGCGACCCACGTCCTCAAATAAGTACAGGTGCTGATTATGCATCGCCGCTGCGGCATGTACAGCACCCGTTAGCTGATGTGTATGCTGCGCGGCATCTACTTGCTGGCGCAGTGTCAACAGATAGTCAAGGCTTGGTACGGTCGTATTAGAGCTATCGATGCGTGTCGGTTGGTTAGAATCGTGCTGTAGATGGTCTTGTGAGTAGGGGCTTAGATCAGGCAGTGCTTGAGATAGACCCGTAATACCGCACATACCGCAGCCTGTACGCCCTGCGAGCTGACGTCTTTGTGCTTGGATACGTTGATGGCAGCGTTGGCTTAATACCAACTCAACGACATAGATATCATAATCTTGAAATCTCTGTAGGCTTTGCTCAATTGATTCTGGTTCAAAACTCTCATCGATCGAATCTTGAGCAAACTTCTGGTAGCTAGCGATATCCGTAAGATGAGTCACTTCCCAATCGAGTAGCTCGTGACTATATTGAATCAAGCCTTCACTAAATAAGAATCCGATGGCTAAGTACTCTAGCTGGTGAGGACTGGCCATCAATACCGCATAATGAATGCCATTAATGATAATAGAGACAGCGGCTTCTACGGCGAGACTGGCGTGCTGGTTTTCTACTCGAACAGATATCTTATCGTCACCATCCTGAGCGTGTGAGGGGTAAGAATGTTTCTGGGCCTCATGGCTGCGAGCAAGTGGTGTCTCTGACAACCTATCATCGTTAGACAATCCAGATGCAACTCTCTTAATGTCAGTTGAGTTATCTATCATAGTAGGGTCAATAAAACTCTCACTTTGCTCAGCGTTATCTTCAATTGTTATCACGATTTATCATGGCCTAAAATTATCAGTATATTTATTATCAATTAGAGGGATAGCCAATGAAAATGATATTTTCATTGGCTATCGCAGTCAGGCTTAGGCATGATCAGGCAGGCTCAGCGGTGCTTGCTTCTACGCGTTCTAAAACGATAGTTGTCGATTTGTACGCTGGGATATGAGAGTCTGGTGCGTGCGTGTCCAAATCAAAAAGGTCATTGCATTCTGGATAGTAAGCAGCAACGGCATTGGAGGCAATGTCCATCTCAGTCAATACCAATGGTCCTAATATACGTGGCTGCTCTAGGCTGTCATCAGCGCGCTGGCGAGAGACCATGACACGATCTCCTTTTTGCCAGCCCAAACGGCTTATCTCATCTGGATGCATAAAAAGCACATCACGGCGATCGGTCTGACGGTAACGGTCTTTAAACCCAAAAATCATAGTGTTGAATTGGTCATGGCTACGGACACTGGTCAATTGCCAGACCTTTTGCGCTGTATCTGCATGGTCATCGATATCGTTGGCGGCTGCCATTTGTGCGGCGACAAAAGTAATCGGATATTGTGGTACTTCAAACTGGGCTTTACCGCTCTCGGTATTCCATACACGATGACGCGCCGCATGATATAAATGAAAGCCACGCTCAGTGGTACGGATGCGTTGGTTAAAATCTTCAAATCCATTAATAGCTTGACCGATATAGTCTCGAATAACATCGAAATCCTCACTCATTGCCAGCCAAGGAATAGACGAGTCGGCTCCGAGTACATGAGTCGCGATATCCGCTACGATTTGTGCTTCAGATTTCAAAGTATCGCTAACAGGTTTGAGCGTACCTTGAGTCGGTACGATCTGACACATAGAGTCTTCGATAGTGGCAAACTGCTCACCCTTTGTGGTGACAATACGTTCGGTACGGCCTAAGCAGGGCAGGATCAAATTGTTTGCCCCTGGGTATAGCATGGTCTCGTTGAGCTTAGTACCGACAAATATATTCAGTTGAGTCGTGGTTAGAGCTTGCTCAATGGCAGTCGTATCTGGCGCTGCTACGGCATAGTTACCACCCATGCCCATAAAGACCTTTAGCTTACCTGCGATAAGAGCCTTGGCTCCTGTGACAACGTCATAACCATGCTCTTGTGGCATAGGATGCTCAAACACACGCTCAAGACTGTCTAGTAAGCTCTTGCTAGGACGCTCATGGATACCCATAGTGCGATCGCCCTGTACGTTGGAGTGCCCACGTACTGGAGATGCACCGGCACCATCGATACCGATCATACCCATCAGGAGTAGCAAGTTGGTAATCATCGCGACGTTGTCATCGCCTTGCACATGCTGAGTAATGCCCATACCCCATGTACAAATCGTTGCAGGACTGTCACCGACCAGTTTAGCCAAGCCGATTATTTCTGATTTAAGAATACCGCAACCAAGCTCGATATCTGCCCATGACTGCTCTGCCAACCATTGTTTTATTGGCTCAAAACCTGAAGTATGCGTGGCAATAAAGTCATGATTGATTTTATCGTTTTCGATCAGCCATTTGGCAATGCCCGTTAACAATGCGGCATCGCCACCGATTTGAATCTGAATGACCTCATCGACCATGTCATCACTTTGACCGGCTGCCATATGAGTAGGTTTTTGTGGATTTCTAAATTTGCTTAGGCCTTGCTCACGCATCGGATTGATTGAGATGATTCGACAACCTTGCTCGTGAGAATGCGCAAGCATCTCCAGCATCCGTGGATGGTTGGTCGCTGGGTTTTGCCCAAACATTAATATCAGTTTGGCTTGCTCAAAATCTTCTAGCTTGACGGTTGCTTTGCCGATGCCTAGCTGTCTGCCTAGCATCACAGAGGTCGGCTCGTGACACATATTAGAGCAATCAGGCAGATTATTGGTCCCAAAGCAGCGAACAAATAGCTGAAATAAAAACGCTGGCTCATTGGTGACACGGCCTGAGGTATAAAATAACGCTTCATGGGGTGAATCAAGCTGCCCCAATTGTTCAGCGATGATGCGATAAGCATTTTCCCAAGGGATAGGGACGTAGCGATCTTGCGCGGCATCATAATACATCGGTTCTGATAAGCGGCCGCTATGCTCAAGCTCGTACCCAGACCATCTTTGTAGCTCGGTGACAGTATGACGTGCAAAAAACTGGGCATCTGCCTTATTCGTCATAGTCTCACTAGCAATGACCTTGATACCGTTTTCACAGACGTCGATGGCTTTATGCGATTTATGGTCAGGCCATGCGCAGCCTGGGCAGTCAAACCCGCCTTGAGGTTGATTGCTTTTAAATACGCTTATACTACCTCGCAAAAATGTCTTATAGTCCATTAGCTTTTGAGTAGAGGAGATCAGCGCAGGCCAACCAGCGGCAGGGTGGGAGTAAATAGGAATTTTGCGCATGACAGACCTCATATATAAGTGAAAACAGCGAAGCTTTGATAGACGACAACTATATAATGGACAATGGAAAGTTCCTATGAGCATTAACTATAGATAACAAAAAACCCCCAAGAAAAATCAATTCTCTTGGAGGTTTAGAAGATTGCCAAACATTGTAATGTCTGACAGGCTAGCTTAAAATCAGGCTATCATCTTCAACTTTTTCGCCGCGCGTTTGCTCAAACATATCGAGCAAGTCATGCACAGTCATGCCTTGACGTTTGTCGCCTGATACATCAAGTACCACTTGACCTTGGTGTAGCATCACGGTGCGTGTGCCATGTGCCAATGCTTGTTGCATGGAATGTGTGACCATCATCGTTGTCAGCTTATTGTCCGTGACAATCTTATCAGTCAGCTCTAAAACAAAAGCAGCGGTTTTAGGATCAAGGGCCGCTGTATGCTCATCAAGCAACAAAATCTTAGATGGCTGTAACGATGCCATAAGCAGACTCACCGCTTGACGTTGGCCACCAGATAGCAACCCCATACGGTCTGTTAAGCGATTTTCTAGCCCAAGCTTGAGCACTGATAGTTTTTCTCGGAACAAGTCGCGGTTATTCGGATTTAGGGCAAAGCTTAAACCACGTTTACCGCCGCGCTTGTAGGCCAATGCCATGTTTTCTTCGATGGTCAGCGCTTCACAAGTCCCAGCCATCGGATCCTGAAAGACACGAGCTACCCAATGAGCACGTTGATGAGCCGTTTTCTTAGTGACATCAATCCCATTGAGCAGAATGGACCCGCTATCCACACGTGTCGTACCACTTACTGCATTTAAAAAAGTCGATTTCCCTGCGCCATTGGTACCAATCACGGTAACAAATTCACCATCCGCAATATCAAGGTTAATACCACGCAGCGCAGGGTTTTCGATTGGCGTGCCTGGGTTAAAGGTCAGCCTTAAATCAGTGGCTTGCATCATAATCGTTATTCCTTATTGTCTTATCAAGCGTCGCAAGGTGTATGAATACTTGCTGTAATTGTCGTTAGGCGCGCACTTTACGAGATAAAAACTTGGTTTTCGCTTTTGGCAATACCAAGGCCAATACCACAAGGAGTGCGGTAATCAAGTTCAAGTCCTGCGGGCCAAAGCCAATGCTGCGCAGTGTGTCGCTTGATAGTGCCACTTGAATAAACAATTTATACAATACCGCACCAATAATAACGGCAAAAGTAATCAGCCAAATACGCTTGGCAGGGATGATGGTCTCACCAATGATGACGGCTGCTAGACCAATGACGATCGTACCGATACCGATAGAGATATCTGCACCGCCTTGAGTCTGGACAAACAGCGCGCCTGCGAGCGCAATCAAACCATTAGAGACGGCCATACCGATGATGGTCATCCATGAGGTGTTGATACCTTGTGCCTGAGCCATACGCAAGTTAGAGCCAGTGGCGCGCATGGAAAGCCCAGTTTCAGTATTATAAAACCAGTCTAACAGCAGCTTCGCAGCAATAATGACAACCCCAATGATTAAGCAGCGCATCCAATAGCCGTTGGTGTCGGTCACCAAACTACTAAATACCGTGGTCTCACCTAGCAGCGGTAAGTTTGGCGCGCCCATAATACGCAGGTTGACAGAATACAATGCCACCATGACCAAAATACTGGCCAATAGCTGCAGAATGCCAAGTTTGACATGCAACCATGCAGTTACAATACCAGCAACCGCACCTGCAAGCATACCAAAGGCACAGGCTAGCCAAGGGTTAACCCCTGCCACAATAGAGATACCGGCGACCGCGCCACCCAGCGGAAAACTGCCGTCTGCGGTCAAGTCTGGAAAGTCGAGCGTTCGGAATGAGATGAGCACGCCAAGTGCTACTAGGCCGTAAATCAAGCCACTCTCGAGTGCACCAAAAAAAGCAATTAAGGACATAAGATATTAGTCGGTTATCATCAAGCGTTTAGCGATTATTATCACAAGCACACAGTAGCAAATGTTGGAACCATGCTAACTATAGGCCTATATAACCCAAACGGCTAAGCGGTGAATTTAACAGATTAAGCAATCTGCGGTTAGGGTAAACCAAAACATCTTCCTATGAGGAATGAGCATAAAATACCTTGGTTCGACATTCGGTTGTAATGCTTATATCACATTAAAAATAACCCAGCTCATATACCAGTAGCTGGGTCATTTTTATACTGAAATAATAGCAGTAAATATCAGCAACAATCTATGATTAAACCATTAATATAATCGTTTAACCTGCGGCTCATATTCAGAGGGCGCTATTCTACCACTTCTTTTGCTTTATCGATAACCGCTTGTGGCAATGTGATGCCTTCTAATTTGGCATTTTTTGGACTGACGTACAAATCAAGTGCTTGCGGGGTATAAACAGGGATATCGCCTGCCTTTTCACCGTTCAAAATACGCACTACAATTTTACCGGTTTCGCGGCCAAGTGCATAATAGTCAACGCCTAGTGCAGCAATGGCACCACGTGCAACAGAGCTGGTGTCTGAAGCAACCAGTGGGATTTTGCTTTCTTTGGCGACTTGGAACAGGGACTCGTAAGCAGATACCACGTTATTATCGGTTGACGTGTAAATCATATCGACCTTGCCAGCTAGACTACGTGCTGCCATGGCAATATCCGTACTGCGCTGAGCAGGTGCTTCGTGTACCGTGATGCCCATTGGGGTCAGTTTTTCTTTTAGATTTTTTAGGATGATGGTCGAGTTCACTTCACCCGGGCTATACACATAACCCACATTTTTCAAGCTTGGAATGATTTGGCGCATCAATTCAATTTGTGGCTCATAAGGGAGCGCATCAGAACCGCCTGTGACATTGGTGCCAGAACCATTAAGCTTAGAGACCAGTTTGGCTTCTACTGGGTCGGTCACCGCAGAGAATACCAAAGGAATGGTGCTGGTGGCTGCCGCAACCGATTGTGCTGATGGCGTACCAATGGCAACGATGACATCTGAGTTGTCTGCGACAAATTGCTTGGCAATCTGACCAGCGGTTGCGGTGTTACCCTGTGCACTTTGGAAGTTAACAGTTAAGTTTTCACCTTCTGTAAAACCTGCTTCAGCAAGCTCTTCAATTACCCCTTTACGCACGTCATCAAGAGCTGGATGCTCAACGATGGCCGTAATGGCAACGGTTTTCATAGCGGTTGCCGCATCGGCAGTGGCCGCGCCATCATTGGCCGTGGTGTCTTCTGCTGACTGGCTACAACCGGTCAAAATAGCGGTACAAACACCGCCCCATAGTAAGGCTTTAGCAAAACGATTCTGATACAACATGGGTGTTACTCCTAAAAATAATAATGTGTCCATACATAAATAGTTAACGTGCTTATTAAGCGTTTACTGCTGGTTGATGCTCTTATTGCGGGTTACTTGTTATCGGTTTTTGCTTTGGTATCCACATCAACAGCGTTTTTCATCATCTCTGCTGATAGGCTAACGCCTTGTGCTTTGGCATGTTTAGGGCTGACATATAACGTTAAGTCATTCATGATCTCAGGCTTGATGGTGCTGACAGCCTCGCCATTTAAAATTCTATAAACCATTTTGCCAGTCTTGCGACCAAAGTCATAGTCATTGACGCCTAAAGCAGCCGTCGCCCCGCGTTGCACACTAAACTCATCAGAGGCCACAATCGGCATTTTTAGCTCATTTGCCGCTTGTGTCATGGCTTCAAACGCAGAGGCCACGTTATTGTCCATTGAGGTATAAATGATATCAGCGCGCCCTTGTAGACTGCGCGTTGCCATACCAATATCGGTTGGACGATTGGCAGGTATGTCTAAGATAGACAAGCCACGCGTTGGCAACATCTCTTTTAGCCTGTCACGTAGTGCTACTGAGTTGGCTTCACCTGGGCTATACACATAACCGATGGTTTTGGCGTTTGGCTTGATTTGTTGTAACAAGTCAATTTGCGGTTCTAAAGGCAACTGGCTCGACAATCCCGTCAAGTTAGCTTGAAACGGGGTGCCATCTGCATTGATGAGCTTGGCTGCGAGTGGGTCTGAAACCGCTGTATATACAATCGGCACACTCGTGGTCGACGCCACAACGGATTGTGCTGATGGGGTAGATATGGCCACGATAGCATCTGGATTGTCTCCAGCAAACTGCTTGGCAATCTGACCAGCTGTTGCAGTATTGCCTTGTGCGCTTTGGAAATTAATGGTCAGATTTTGGCCTTCAATATAACCATTGTCTGCCAACTCATCAATGATGCCGCGGCGCATGTCATCTAGTGAGGGATGCTCAACAATCTGTGTGATGGCCAGCGTTTTGGCTGGTTTATCGGTTGTTGCCGTGTTATCAGTGGTTGCCGTATCGTCAGCGCTTGAGCAGCCGATTAGGCCAAGCGTACTGATGGCAATGCTGCATAAGCTTAGGCGTATAGTAGAAGCAATGGTCATTATTAGTCTGGCTCATAGGTTAGAGAGTGCAGGTCAGCCGAATGACAGCAATATCAGTCCTGTAATGTCAGTTCTGTGATGTCAAATCTGCGATAGTAGGCTAACTTCGAGGCGATCGATTCCTTGATCATTATGGCTATATTATGACAGCAATGTAACTTATCGCAATAAAAAATTCAGTCGTGTTCGTCACAGGTGTTAATAAGGAGTAGGTTGGCTATCTTATTCAGTAAAATCGCCATCAAAAATCTTACAAGCTAGCAACGCATCTATTACGGACTGCCTTCATAATTCACGTAAGCTAATTTTTATACGAGAATCATAATGAGTCTGAAAGTCATATCATCATTATGATGACATAGTGAATGTACAACACACTCTACTGTTTATCTGATTTTTTCGAATGAATATTTTAAGGATAATATTATGAATACTGCTAATCTTAAGTTATTAACCATTGCTGGTATCACGGCTACTTCATTAGTTTGCTTGCCTGCTATGGCAAAAGACAACCATGGTAACGGGCATGGAAATGCCAAGGGTAACTCCGCTCATATTAGTAAAGATTATAAGCATAGTGGCAATGCCCACCCTAATATCAACGCTTATCGCAATGCTAGCCCTAATGCCTCGTTTAAGCGTGATCTTGATAAGTATGGTTATAGAGTAGTCGGTAAGATTGATAGAAGAGATTATGATCGTTCTGTCGTTTTAGACCGTTACGATGACCGTTACGTTCGTATTCGCACGCCAGAAAATAACATTGTGACAGTGATTAATGATACGTTGCAGATTATCGATGTTTTAACCAGATAAATATAAGATTCGATTTTTAACTATTGCATAAATCAACCATAAAAAAGATGCCACTAGGGCATCTTTTTTATTCTTTACTACTAAAAATAACCGTTATGCTAGTACGTCGCCAACAACACAAGCATCTGGCAAGGTAACGACAGTTAAGCCGGTCTTCGGATCGCCAGTTGATAGTACCATGCCTTCTGATATGCCAAATTTCATCTTACGCGGGGCAAGGTTGGTCACGCAAATGACCTTTTTATCAACCAGTTGCTCAGGCTCATAGAACTTGCGAATACCGCTAAACACATTGCGTGTTTGTGCTTCGCCTACATCTAAGGTGAACTGTAGTAGCTTATCAGCACCTTCTACATGGTTACACTCTAAAACGTGAGCCACTTTCATCTCAACTTTGGCAAAGTCTTCGATACCAATATAGTCAGCTTGTTCAGCATCGGCGTCAGTATCTTTCGCTGCTGGCTTGTTGTTTGTGATAGCAGTTGGCGCTGGCGCGTCTACTGGTGCGAGAGAGGCTTTTGAGTCTTCTACCATGGCTTCAATATCTTTTTCTTCGATACGTTGCATCAGTGGTTTGAACTTATTGATTTTATGACCAAGTAACCACTGGTTACGGCTAGCGAAGTCTAAGCTGTCAATGTTTAAGAATGCTTTGGCATTATTAGTCAGCTCAGGCAATACAGGTGCTAGATACACCATCAACTGACGGAAGATGTTAATCGCGACCGAGCAGACGTCTTGAACTTCTTGTTCAGTGCCCTCTAATTTCGCTAGTGACCATGGCTTCTTGGCATCGATATATTCGTTAGCTTTATCCGCACACTGCATGATTAGACGCATGGCACGTGAGAATTCACGATTCTCATAAGCAGCGGCAATCTCATCGCCCGTTTTGGTGATGTCTTCTAATAGCTCTGACTCGACGCAAATCTCTGACAGCATACCGTCGTACTTCTTAACCAAAAATCCTGCACTGCGACTGGCGATATTGACGACTTTACCAACCAAGTCAGAGTTGACCTTTTGCATAAAGTCTTCTAAATCTAAGTTGATGTCTTCGACTTTGTCAGACAGTTTGCTGGCGAAATAATAACGCAGGTATTCTGGGTGCAAATGCTCAGCATAAGTTTCGGCCTTAATAAAAGTGCCGCGTGACTTACTCATCTTCTCGCCATTGACCATCAAGAAGCCGTGGGCAAAGACGCCAGTCGGCGTACGTAATTCGCTACCAGCTAGCATCGCTGGCCAAAACAGCGCATGGAAGTAAACGATGTCTTTGCCAATGAAGTGATAAACCTCAGTTTTGTGCTCGTTTTCTTGCATCCAATAACGGTCAAAATCAAGCGCGTTATCAGTACCTGCACGCTTATCACACAGGTTTTTAAAGCTTGCCATGTAGCCGACTGGCGCATCTAGCCACACATAAAAATACTTGTCTGGCTCATCGCTTGGGGTATCTGGAATTTGGAAACCAAAATAGGGCGCATCACGTGAGATGTCCCAAGTCGCCAAACCTGCTTCAAACCACTCTTGCAATTTATTGGCGACCGACGTTTGCAAACGGTTGTCGCTGCGTGTCCAGTCTTTTAAGAACTGCTCAAACTCTGGCAAATTAAAGAAATAATGCTTAGAGGTTTTGAGTACAGGCGTTGCACCAGACAACGTAGATTGTGGATTTTTAAGTTCGGTGGCATTGTATGTGGTACCACACACTTCGCAGTTGTCGCCGTATTGGTCGGCTGATCCACACTCAGGGCAGGTGCCTTTGACAAATCGATCGGCTAGAAACAATTGCTTTTCGGGATCAAAAAGCTGCTCGACATCTTTGGTACTAATATGACCTGCACTGCTTAAACGACGATAAATCAGCTCAGAAAATTCTTTGTTTTCTTCTGAATGGGTAGAATGATAGTTATCAAAATTAATCAAGAACTTAGCAAAGTCGGCTTCATGTGAGGCTTTAACCGTGGCGATTTGCTCTTCTGGTGTGATGCCGTTATCTTGGGCCTTTAGCATGATGGCGGTGCCATGAGCATCATCGGCGCAGACGTAAGTGACCTGATGGCCTTGCGCCTTCATCGCACGTACCCAAATATCAGTTTGGATGTATTCTACAAGATGCCCCAAATGAATGTAGCCGTTGGCGTAGGGCAAGGCACTGGTTACTAAAATCTCACGCACTTTCATCACCTATATTTTTATATGAACGGGTTGGTTATAACAGGCTTTAAGCCATCAGCTGTTGTTGGCAGATGCACTATTATAAAGTCTAAATATTATGAAAATTAAAAATGGTGTCTATGATACCGTAATTCAGCCAAATTTGTGCCATTGCTTGGTAATTAACTCTGTCAGCACAGGCGTTGACCGCGCACTTTTTAGCCAGCGCTACTTAGGGCGTGTCATCAATTAGCACATTAACGCAATTAGTGGCCTTAAAATGGCTAAATTTTGCTAAACATCGTCAGTAATTTTGTCAATATGTTCATATTAACGGCAATTTCTTCCTTGTTTATCTACAACTTTTCTCATTTAAGCCTCACAATTTAATTGATGACACGCCCTAGGTCAGGGACTTATAATAAAAATGCGCCGGTAAAAAACCCCACTCAGCAGTCACTGAATGGGGTTTTTATTTTAATATTAAAATGTACCGAGTAATGCTTGGGTATTGTGTGTGCGTTAGAACGAGCCAAACATCGTACCCAAAATAATGACCACTGTCACAGCGATCAATGGAATAACCATCGTCACCATGGCCAAGTTCAAATAAGATTGCTTGTGTGTTAATCCGCAAATAGCGAGTAGGGTGATGACCGCACCACTATGCGGTAGCGTATCAAGACCACCCGCTGCCATGACGGCCACGCGGTGCATCAGCTCAGGGTCGATACCAGCATTGACTGCCATTCTGAGATAGTCCTCACCCAAAGTCGACAGTGCAATACTCAAACCACCAGACGATGAGCCTGTGATACCAGCCAGCGTGGTCATTGCGACTGCTTCTGATATCAAAGGGTTGTCAGGGGTTAAGTTTAGGATACTGTCACGAATGATAAGAAAGCCTGCTAGCGATGCGATAACCGCACCGTAACCCACTTCTGATGCGGTATTAAAAATCGGCAACATAGAATCATAAGTACCACGGTTAATGGTTTTTTGTAGATTATTCCAATGACCAATACGTAGCAGAATCAACACCACACAAGCCACGACCAATGAGATAATAATTGACCATAATCCGAGTGAGCCTGCGATATTTAAGTCAGGAAACTGCGCCTGTAGACTAGTAAAATCTATCGACGGGAAAACCACATAGGTCAACAAAGCGTTCAAGCCAATGACCAATACGAGTGGAATCATTGCAATGGTAAACGAGGTGTGATGCGTATTTAATGCTTCAGCTTCCTGTGTGTCTGCACCAAGCCCGCCCACATCCTCTTCATCATGCTGACCATAGCCTTCGCCCGCTGCATTGGCTTTTCTGGCGCGTGATTGTAACCACATCCAACCACAAATAAACATAATCGTACCACCGATAATACCCAAAATAGGGGCGGCAAATACGTTGGTGTTGTAGTAAGGAATTGGAATAGCATTCTGAATGGCTGGCGTACCTGGTAGGGCAGTCATCGTAAACGTAAATGACCCTAGAGCAATCGCTGCTGGAATCAAACGTTTTGGGATATCTGCGGCTCTAAACAAGTCTTTGGCGATTGGATAGATAGCAAAAGCCACAACGAACAACGATACGCCGCCATAAGTCAAAATAGCACAGACCAAAATCACAGCAAGTATGGCTTTACTTGCGCCAAGCTTTTCGACGACCGTATTGGCAATGGCGGTTGCTGCGCCAGAGTCTGCCATTAAGCGTCCAAATAGGGCGCCTAGCAAGAATATTGGGAAGAATTTGAGTAAGAATCCACTTAACGCGCCCATAAAGACATCGGTATAAGCGGGAATGGTGCTTAAGAAGTCACCTGACAGTAAGACTGCTAATGTCGCCATAATCGGTGCTAGGATCAGCACAGAATAACCGCGATAAGCAAAGAACATGAGTAATAATAGGGTAATGACAATAGCAAGTGTACTAAACATGACGGCCCTCCTTGGCAAAAAATTAAGGCAGCGAGTATGCCGTGCTTATCGATATAGGTCAATTAAATTAATCAAAATCAGCCTATTTCCTCTGTTTTACTAAACATAATTGCAGACTAATATGCTGTTGGCTATCGATATTCTGTCGACCTATGGGGTGCAGGGCGTTGACTCGCATGCGCTGCTTGTTATTTTCTAGTCGCTACGAAAATAATATGTTAAGTTATCACAACTGTTTCACGCATGATATAGCGAGATAAAATGTATTGTTATGGATAATAATGTAAAATATAATGCTTGCCATTTATCAGGTAGAGTACGCAGTAGTCGCTCTCAAGTCTGATAAAGCTCTAATAATAACTCTTAAAACCAAACATCAAATTTACAAGGAATGTGAATATGTTTAGTGCCATCACTAATGCGAGCGTACAGTTAGTCAACCGCTATCTACCATCCCCATTCGTGTTTTCAATCGTATTGACACTCATTGCATTTGCTGTAGGACTGGCAATTACTGGCCAAGATATGATTGCGATGGCAGGGCATTGGGGCAATGGACTGTGGTCACTGCATAGCTTTGCCATGCAAATGGCGTTGGTTTTAGTGACAGGCTATGCCTTTGCCAGCGCACCATTTATTCAACGCTTATTGGACAATCTGGCTAGTCGTGTTCACTCTCCTACGACCGCCATTATCGTATCAACCTTGGTGGGATTGGTTGGTTCATGGATAAACTGGGGTTTCGGTCTGATTATCGGGGCTATCTTTGCCAAAGCATTGGCAAAAAAAGTGGCCAACGTCGACTATCCGCTATTGGTCGCTGCTGCTTACTCAGGTTTCGTGATTTGGCATGGCGGTTTTTCAGGTTCGATACCACTGACACTTAGCTCTGGCGGTGAGACACTGTTGACGTTGTCAGGCAATACCATGACGGAAGCGGTGCCTCTGTCACAGACGGTATTTGCGGGTTATAACTTACTGCTAGTGGGTCTGCTTATTGTCATTTTGCCCCTCGTCAATCGCTTTATGCACCCAAAAAATCCTACCGTCATTGATCCTAAGCTCATCAAAGAAGAGGTCTACGTCGCACCTCAGAGAGACACGCCTGCACAAAAACTAGATGACAGCCGTATTATCGCTGTGATCTTGCTAGCATTGGCACTGATGTACTATATTAGCGAGTTTGGCACCAATGGATTTAATTTGGGGCTAAATATTGTCATTGGGTTATTCTTATTCATAGGTTTGCTATCGCATGGCACGTTAGAGCGTTATCATCGTGCCGTACATTCAGGTATCGGTGGCATCACAGGTATTGTGTTATTGTTCCCGTTCTATGGCGGTATTATGGGTATCATGACAGGTGCAAACGCTGATGGTATCTCTATCAGTACGCAGGTGACCGAATTTTTCGTCAATTCAGCTTCTGCAGATAGCTTCCCGATCTTTGCATTTTTGAGTGCAGGTTTGGTCAATGTCTTTGTACCATCAGGTGGTGGGCAGTTTGCCGTACAAGGTCCTGTTATGATTCCAGCTGGTATTGAACTGGGCGTCAATCCAGCCGTTACTGCAATGGCGATTGCATGGGGTGATGCGTGGACCAACATGATTCAGCCGTTTTGGGCCTTGCCATTACTAGGTATCGCAGGTTTAGATGCGCGAGCCATTATGGGATATTGCTTGATAGTACTGGCAGTATCGGGTGCCATTATCATGGGCGTTTTCTGGCTATTGGTATAGTCATTCCACTATAAAAATATTACTGCGTTAACCTCGCTTAAAGTATTTAATATACATCTACACTCGGTTGCCTTGTACTATTTTTAAATTGAATCGACTATATGGCGTTATAACGCTCAAAAGAAAAATAAGCATGATGAATTTTCACTGTTAGGTTTTATTAAAAGCAACAATCAAATGGATAATTGGGACACTTAATTCAGCATTAGTTTATGCACGGATTAAAAATATAAATAACAGTCATAGGAGACAAGCATGAGTCAATCAAAAGTATATAACAGTGCCGAAGAAGCGCTAAAAGGTGTCGTCAGTGATGGGCAAACGCTCGCGATAGGTGGCTTCGGTCTATGCGGTATTCCAGAAGCATTAATCGAAGCGCTGCGCGATAGCAAAGTCAAAGAGCTGACTTGTATCAGTAATAACGCTGGTGTCGATGACTTCGGTCTTGGTCTGTTGCTACAGACACGCCAAATCAAAAAAATGATTTCATCTTATGTGGGCGAAAACAAAGAGTTTGAGCGCCAGTATTTGGCAGGCGAGCTAGAGGTTGAGTTGACGCCACAAGGTACCTTGGCTGAAAAGCTGCGCTCAGGCGGTGCTGGTATTCCTGCATTTTATACCGCAACGGGCGTAGGTACGCTGGTTGCTGAAGGCAAAGAGACTCGTGATTTTGATGGTCGCACTTATGTGCTAGAGCATTCTTTACGCGCTGATGTCGCCTTAATCAAAGCGCAAAAGGCTGATAAAGCGGGCAATCTGATATTTAATAAAACGGCTCGTAACTTTAATCCAGATTGTGCGATGGCCGGTAAAATCACAATTGTTGAAGTCGAAGAAATCGTTGAGACAGGTACGTTTGATCCAGACGAAGTGCATCTGCCAGGTATTTTTGTTCAGCGTATTGTATTGAATGCTAGCCCTGAAAAACGTATTGAAAAGACCACGACTAAAGCTGTAGAAGGCGCGTAAATAAAAACGTGGTCGACGCTTAATCGTACGTGAAATCAACAGTTGATTTTAGATGGATAATAGTTTAGACAGCTAATTGATTCGATAACTGGCTGTCTAAATGAATAAAAATAGAATATCGCAAAAAATAAGGAAATCAGCATGGCATGGACAAGAGAGCAAATGGCGCAACGCGCTGCAAAAGAGCTACAAGATGGCTACTATGTGAACCTAGGCATCGGTCTCCCAACGTTGGTCGCCAACTACATTCCTGAAGGCGTGGACGTATGGCTACAATCAGAGAATGGCTTACTAGGGATTGGTGAGTTCCCTACAACAGAAAACGTTGATGCCGACTTGATTAACGCGGGCAAGCAAACAGTGACCGCAGAAGCTGGTGCTAGCTATTTTAGTAGCTCAGAGTCTTTCTCAATGATTCGTGGTGGTCATGTCAACTTGGCAATATTGGGTGCAATGGAAGTGTCAGAAAAAGGCGACCTTGCCAACTGGATGATTCCCAAAAAGATGGTTAAAGGCATGGGCGGCGCGATGGATTTGGTTGCAGGCGTGCAGCGTGTGATTGTATTGATGGAGCAGGTCAATAAGCATGGCGAACCAAAAATCTTGGCAAACTGTGAGCTACCATTGACAGGTAAAGGCGTGGTTGATCGTATCATCACCGAGCTTGCTGTATTAGATGTTACTGATAAGGGTCTGAAGCTGGTTGAATTAGCAGATGGCGTAAGCTTTGACGAACTACAAGAAAAAACACCAGTAAGTATTATTCAGTAAACTTTGTACAGTAAAGTGACTGTCGTAAGATTAATATGTTTTATCCCGCAAATAAATACGCCACTATAATCATAGTGGCGTATTTGTTCAGTTCAATTTTATAAAAACTAATAATATTTTAGACCATGATAAGGAATATGTATGGCGACCCAATTAGAACAAGATTTGACAGGCAAAGTAGCATTGGTCACTGGCTCTGCAAGTGGTATCGGACGTGACATCGCCGAGACTTATGCAAAAGCAGGGGCAGTGGTTGGTATTGCCGATATAAACCTTGAAGCAGCACAAAAAACCGTTGATGCGATTGAAGCTGCTGGTGGGCGTGCTCTGGCGATTGCCATGGATGTTACGTCAGAAGATGCGGTAAATGACGGTATACAGCAGCTAGTAGATACCTTTGGTGGTATTGATATTCTGGTCTCTAATGCTGGTATTCAGATCATTGACCCTATTGATAAAATGGCCTTCAGTGATTGGAAAAAAATGCTCAACATCCATTTGGACGGTGCATTTTTAACCACCAAAGCAGCGATTAAGCACATGTATAAAGGCGATAAAGGTGGCACAGTCATTTATATGGGTTCTGCTCATTCACATGAGGCCTCATTATATAAAGCCCCTTATGTGACCGCCAAGCACGGACTGCTAGGTTTGTGCCGTGTATTGGCCAAAGAAGGTGCAGAGCATAAGGTACGTTCGCATGTAATTTGTCCAGGCTTTGTTAAAACACCTTTGGTAGAAAAACAAATCCCAGAGCAAGCAGCTGAAAAGGGCATCAGTGAAGAGTCTGTCATTAACGATATCATGCTGGTTAACACGGTAGATAAAGAATTTACGACGGTAGAAGACATTGCCCAATTGGCGCTATTTTTAGCCGCTTTCCCAACCAATGTATTTACTGGACAATCTATCGTTGCCAGCCATGGTTGGTTTATGAATTAATATATATACAATTTGCATATACCACAACGTCAGACCTACTGGCGTTGTGGTTTTTTTATGAGTCCAATTCAGCTACACTGTCACGATAGAAGGTTTGGCAAATGTACTTATTAACGCTATCTGTTGCGAGGTATGCAATGAGACGGCTTGAGCAATTTGCCAGATCTACCCACTTGTATAGGCCATAATAGTAGCTATGTTTAACTTTATGAAGAAAAAAACCACAAAAATCGAAACGCCTCAGCAGCAGGCAGAGCGTGATAGTGCCGTCGACAAAGTCCTACTTGGATATGAAATAGGTGCTGTCAGTATTGCCACGATGGTTACAGGACTTGAGCGTGATGGCGAAGCACTTACCTTAGACCTACGTTTGCCAAAAGATAGCAATCCTGAAGTTATCCAGCAGGAGCTTGGACAGTTGCTACATCCACATGGCATCACTACGATTCATATGAATGTGCGTCTGCCTGCACCAGAAAAGGGTTCAGGTTCAAGCTTACCAAAGCAGATGCCAAAGACAACCAATGCGATGGAGTCTCAACCTTCATCTGGCGCTAATAACAATGCTAGTAGCACTAACGTTGAGCCACCGATTACAAAAGCGGCACCTACCCAAGCATCGTTGGCAGCGCATCCTCGTATCCGTCATATTATTGTCGTGGCATCAGGTAAGGGCGGTGTTGGTAAATCAACCACCACGGTCAATATCGCTTTAGCATTACAGAAGCTTGGCAATCGTGTTGGTGTGTTGGATGCCGATATCTATGGTCCTAGTATGCCAACGATGTTAGGCGTTGCTGATGTGAAGCCGCAACTAGAAAACGAGCAGTTCGTGCCAGTTGATGCGCACGGTATGGCAATGCTCTCTATCGGTAGTTTGCTCGATGGAGATAATACCCCTGTAGCATGGCGTGGACCAAAAGCCACGGGTGCATTAATGCAGCTATATAATCAAACCAACTGGCCGCAGCTAGACTATCTAGTGATTGATATGCCGCCAGGTACGGGTGATATACAGCTGACATTGGCGCAGCGTATTCCAGTCACGGGTGCTGTCATTGTCACGACACCGCAGCATGTTGCCTTGCTTGACGCGCAAAAAGGCGTTGAGATGTTCAATAAAACCAATATACCTGTGCTTGGGGTGGTTGAAAACATGGCGCTACACACCTGTAGCAACTGTAATCATACCGAAGCGATCTTTGGTACGGGTGGCGGTGAGTTTATCGCTGAGCAATATCAGGTACCACTATTGGGTCAGTTACCACTTGCCAGTGGCATTCGTGCACAAGTTGATAAAGGCGTGCCAAGCGTCTTAGCTGATGATGAGTTTGCACAATATTACCTAGATATTGCCAAAAATATCGAAACCAACATCAATAAATTCGCAAAGCCTGTCGACGATAAGCGGATTTTTTGATGATGGAGAAGTAGCCTAAGTTGGCGACTTTTAAAGTGAATGTATTGTCTAAAAAGAGGATATCTTGAACTTATCTATTTATCAAAGCCATTTAGACAATACTCCCAAGCAGTATAGAGTCTTACGATTATTTCGCCCACCGATATACATCATTGAAATCTCAAACAATCAGTTGATTGCCGTTTGCTACTATAAAGATGGCAGTAGCAAACGCTATCAGATTAATGCTGACTTTAGCAATCGCCGAATGGTAATTGCCGATTTTAACAAATTCACAAAGGCTCTCGCTGAGCTGTTAAAAAAGTTTCCAAGACACTTTTTATGGGTGAGTGCGCTTGCATCAATCAATGTTACAGAAACACTAGCAGATGGATTAACCAATATTGAAGTTAAGGTGATAACTGAAGCATTTTTTGTGGGTGCTGTACAGGCAAAAAGAAGAATTTTACATAGCACCGTAAGCTATCAAGGACAGATAGTACCTTTAGAAAAATTTGGCTAGGATGCCGATATCATGAATAAAAGCCACGACAAACTGTATACTGCCGCCAACTTAAAACTAGCAAATCTCGAATATCTTATCCAAAATGGTCAGCCTGTTTTTGGTGTTTTCTCCCAAGTCAAAAGTATCAACTACTTAGACTATTATAGTCATCTCATTTCACAAAAATCCTTACCTAACTGGCGTAAAGAATTAAAAGCCAACCAATTCTGCTTCATTCAGATACTCCAGCCCCCGTATCGAGTGTGCCTCGCGCTCGCAACGATTAAGCTTGCGACTAGTGCTTTCGTTTACATTTATAATGAAGATACTCAGCAGCTGGAAGTCTGTGAGGCGCTACAGCCTTTGACGCATCATACGCACTTATATGGTGATGGTTATCAAGGGCAGATGGCATTTACACATACAAAGCTCAGCGTCACCTTGGATTTTAGTCCTGCTCAGATGACTATTGCGCTCGACAGTCAGTATGTTGCAATAACGGCAGCGTTAGCACGAAGTGCACAACCGTTAGCCATATGTACGCCGACTGGTAGGCGTGGCTGGACGTTTACGCAAAAAGAGCCGTTGACCGCACTATCTGGGCATTTACTCATTAAAGCCAACTCAGCATTTAACACTCCTGATGCTCAACCTCAAAAAATAACTTTCACCGATGCTACTATTGCCAATATAGATTGGACGCTCGGCTATATGCGTCATGAGACCAATTGGTTTTGGAGCTGTATCACTAGTTATTTGTCAGATGGTCGACACTTTTTGCTCAATCTGTCTATGGGTGTCAATGAGACCGGAGCCAGTGAAAATGCTTGCTGGCTTGACGGGCAGATATTCTATTTACCACCCGTTATGTTTGCTCGTGAGGATTCAAATATTCGATCAAGTCAGCCAGACAGTCTTGAGCCAAGTATAGAAAGTATAGAAACTGACGCTAGCATCTCAAAGCCATGGCGTATCTATCATCAAAATCTTGGATGGAGCAATGTCGATATTGATTTGAGCTTCACACCGATTACCGTCTATAAAAAGACTGATAATTTTGGTGTGATAGCCAGTATTTTTGAGCAGTGGATAGGTTTTTATAGTGGTGAAATTCGAATAAGAGATGAAGTCATTAGGCTTGATAATGTCATGGGGCTCGCAGAAGATCATTTTGCCAAATGGTAGCTTCTAAGATATAACATGCGAGTAAATGAGATTATTGGTTGTATTCAGTTTTAAGTAGCCGCTCCCCTATAAATTCAGCCATCAATTCCGTATAATCGTCGCTATTAAATATTTGCTAAGGAACAACAATGTCTATTAAGTCTGACCGCTGGATTCGTAAAATGGCCGAAGAGCACGGCATGATTGAACCGTACGAGCCAGGTCAAGTGCGCTTTAATGATGCAGGAGAGCGTTTGGTTAGCTACGGCACCTCAAGCTACGGTTATGATGTGCGCTGTGCTCCTGAGTTTAAAGTTTTTACCAACGTACATTCAGTGGTCGTTGATCCTAAAAACTTCGATGATAAAAGCTTTATCGATATCGTTGGTGATGAGTGTATCATTCCACCGAACTCGTTTGCTTTAGCACGTACTATGGAATATTTCCGTATTCCGCGTGATGTATTGACTATTTGCCTAGGTAAATCAACGTATGCGCGTTGCGGTATCATCGTCAACGTAACGCCGCTTGAGCCTGAGTGGGAAGGGCACGTTACTTTAGAGTTTAGTAATACCACCAATCTGCCAGCCCGTATCTATGCTGGCGAAGGCGTGGCACAAATGCTGTTCTTCCAAAGCGATGCTGATGATGTCTGTGAGACCAGCTACAAAGACCGCGGTGGCAAATACCAAGGTCAGCGCGGTGTGACATTACCGCGGACATAATGGTACTAAAGATATAAGTACTGAGTAATGAATAAAAAAGCCCGTCATAATGATATGACGGGCTTTTTTATGGTATCAAGTTGGGTGTTCTATCTTGGATGATCAACTATTTTAAAACTTTTAGACCCGCTTTATTGTCACGCTTTGGCTTAGGCGCTGCGGCAGTAGACTTGTTAGACATAGGAGCTGACTCGTCTGCTGGCTCATAGTTGTCGTACTCGTTAGGGTCGAAAAACATGCCCTGTTGGTTTTCTTTAGCATAAATGCCTAAGACAGCAGTGATTGGTACCCAAATCTCTTGTGAGACACCGCCAAAGCGCGCACTGAAGTTAATATAGTCATTGCCCATACTCATATTACCAGTGGCACGACTAGCAATATTCAGTACGATACGACCGTCTTGCACGTGTTCAGTCGGTATCTGCACGTTATCAGCAGTCGCATCCACCATTAGATATGGCGTTAGTTCATTGTCTTCTATCCATTCATAGAGCGCACGCACCATGTATGGACGGGTTGGGGTAATAGAGGTGGTTTCGCTCATCTGATGATTTCCTATACTAATGATTTTTAATGATTAGAAGTTATTTTATTTAGCGATTTAAAACATAGTAAATGCAAACTGGCTATTGTCTTATTTATAATTATTCTAGGGTTAGTATTTATTCTAAGACAGCTTTTTGTATTTGTCTAATCAACGAACACTTTTTTTGAAGCTGGCGCGTTCAAACACTCTCGTCTGGTATTCAGACAATGGACGACTGATTGCGCGTGGTAGCTCAATCCCCATTTCATCTAATCGCCATAGCAGTGGCGCTAAAAGAACATCACACCAGCCAAATTCATCCGCCATAAAATACGGCTTGTGAGCAAATAGCGGAGATAAAGTGATTAATGAATCGCTCAGTTGTTTTTTGGCCAACGCTGCCTGTGCCTTGTTAAAACTATCTGGATGCATGAGTAGGCGCTTACCGAGGACCAGCCAGTCCCGTTGAATGCGCCAAGCCAGTTGACGAAACTGTGCACGTTCCTGTGGTGTCTCAGGGAGCAATTTATTAGTATGGTAGCGCTCTTCAAGATATTCAAAAATGACGTTAATTTCATACAGCGCAATCTCGCGCTGCTGTAACACAGGCAAGGTATGATAAGGGTTTAATTCGGTCAGATCTTCAGGACGCTCAGAGTGCAAACGTGACAAATAATAATCAAGCTTTTTTTCTTCAAGCAACAGGCGTACCACATGACTGTCGTAACCGTCATCAGCGTACAAAATCAGCTGACTACTTGGAATATCGTTTGCGTCAATCATGAAAACCTAATGTTAAGAGTGAAGGCTGTCATCGTAAACAAAGTCGTACACTTTATCAAGGCAACGTACGTAAACATTGCCACTGAGCCGCCTGTTTTCAGCTTATTTAGTAAATATAACTGATACAAGGACATACAAAAAGGCACTACCGAAGTAGTGCCTTTTTTATTTCTAAAACTATCTGCTAACTGCTACTTATTTAACATCTTTCCAAAACTCTTTGTTTAATAAGTAAACAGGGATGAGCAGTACCAATAAGAATAAAATGACGAAGAAACCAATTACTTGACGATCGTGACGAGCAGGTTCACCCATCCACGCCATAAAGTTAACCAAGTCACCAACCTCAGATTCAAACTCTTCTTGGCTCAACTCTTCTTGCATGTTATGCAATACATGAGGCATTGCAGCGTTTGCTAGTACTAAGTTGTTGGCACCCCAAGGACGGCTTGGATCTTCATAGAATGACAACAGGTAAGTATATACCCAGTCATCGCCGCGCAGACGTGTCTCAAGTGACAAGTCAGGAGGCGCTGCACCAAACCAAGACGCTTGAACCTCAGGATCGATCTCAGCGTTGATATGATCACCGATTTGATCGGTGGTGACCATTAGATACTTTTCAACCAACTCAGGCGGTATCTCTAAATCTTTGGCGATACGCGAGTGACGAACGTACTTGGCTGAGTGACACCCAGCACAGTAGTTCATGAAAGTTTTCGCGCCGTTTTGTAGCGAGCCCTTATTGGTAAAATCAATAGGGGCAGTGCTACAAGCCAAATGCTCTTCAACACCTTCAGCATTGGTAAATGTACCACAGCCATGACCGCCAGCTGCAAATGCCGTACCAGCCGTCAAGGTCAATGCTGCGCCTAAGCCTAGACCTGCTAGGGATTTAATTAGCGTGCTCATCAGTGACCTCCGGTAACGCGTTCTGGTGGCTGTTTACACTTCTCAATGGCAGTGTAGAACGGCATCAGTAAGAAGAACAAGAAATATAGAATCGTGAACACACGCGCCATGATAGTTGCTGTCGGCGTCGTTGGCGTTGCACCCAAGTAACCTAGTACGACAAAGCTGATAGCGAACACAGTCAATGCAATCTTAGACAAGATGCCTTTATAACGTATAGAACGTACAGGCGATCTATCAAGCCATGGGATCAAGAACAATACAGCAATAGCAGCACCCATCGCGACAACACCACCAAGCTTATCAGGAACCGCACGTAAGATGGCGTAGAACGGTGTGTAGTACCATACTGGTGCAATATGCGCTGGTGTTTTCAGTGAGTTCGCTGTCTCAAAGTTTGGTGGCTCAAGGAAGAAACCGCCGCCTTCTGGGAAGAAGAATACCACGGCAAAGAAACAGATAAAGAATACAACTATACCAACCATGTCATGCACAGTGTAGTACGGATGGAATTCAATACCATCTAATGGCACGCCATTTTTGTCTTTTAGCTTCTTGATATCGATACCATCAGGGTTGTTCGAACCCACATGATGCAGTGCCACGATATGCATGAATACTAAGCCCACCAGTACGAGCGGAATAGCAACCACATGCAGAGCAAAGAAGCGGTTTAGCGTGATACCTGAGATAATATAATCACCACGTACCCATTCAGCCAGACCGTCACCAATGACTGGTAACGCTGCAGGTAAGTTCAAGATAACCTGAGCACCCCAAAACGACATGTTGCCCCAAGGTAGGAGGTATCCGAAGAAACCTTCTGCCATCAGCGCTAGGTAGATACCCATACCAATGAGCCAAATAAGCTCACGCGGTTTTTGATATGAGCCATATAGCAATGCGCGGAACATATGCAGATATACCACAACGAAAAACGCAGAGGCGCCGGTCGAGTGCATATATCGGATGAGCCAACCGCCTTTTACATCACGCATGATGTATTCAACAGAGGCAAATGCCCCTTCAGCGCTTGGGTTGTACATCATTGTCAGCCATATACCAGTCACCAATTGGTTGACCAATACAATCATTGACAGCACACCAAAGAAGTACCAAAAGTTAAAGTTTTTTGGTGCATAGTACTTTGACATATGGTATTCATAGGTTTCAGTCGCTGGAAAACGCGCGTCCACCCAGTGCATTAACTTTTTGCCAATACTCATATTAAGCCTCCCCAACGGTCAAGATGGTACCATCCATACCATAGTCTGGGACGGGTAAGTTAAGTGGTGCAGGGACGCCGCTATAGACGCGACCTGCTAGGTCATATTTTGACCCATGACACGGGCAGAAAAATCCGCCGTACCAGTCGTTACCACCCAAATCAACCGCGCCCACATCAGGACGGTAGTTTGGTGCACAGCCCAAATGCGTACAAACGCCTTCAACTACCAATACGGTAGGATCTAAAGAGCGCGTAGGATTTTTGCAATATTCAGGCTGTAGAGATGCATCCGACTCAGGATCAGACAGTAAAGGTTTGACTGACTCAAGTCCTGCAACCATGTCTTCTGTGCGTTTGACGACATAAATAGGTTTGCCACGGTATTTGACAACGATCATTTGTCCATCTTCGATAGAACCAATATCTTGGGTTACTGCAGCCCCTGCAGCCTCAGCTTTAGCGCTTGGGTACCAAGAACGGACAAAAGGTGTCGCCACGGCAGCTACACCAGCTGCCCCGATTGCGGCAGTTGAGGCAATAAGAACTCTACGGCGTTGTACATTAACGCCTTCGGCTTGGCTCATTAATACTTCCTCCAGGTGAATGAAATGGGATTATCCCACACTGGGTTTGTGGCTTAGAAAATATACAATATCAAGCCACTTTGGCTGTGCCTAATTTTGCTAATTGTTGCTATTCTAAGCTATTTCGGTGATAAAATAAATTATTGCGTTAAAAATAAAGCAACCTTGATAGGACATATTATAAGGTTGAATAGGGCAATCAAGCCAAAAGAGCTAGATTATCAGTGTTTAACGGCAGTTTTGTTTTAACAAGGATTGTAAGCGTGATGACCTTAAAATTAATAAGGGTTTTTAGCAATAGCGAATGATACTTGAAATTAAGGTAATGTTCACTAACTTTCACTATCTAATCACTATGTAAGCAGCTGTAAAACAAATATCACCACTTTATACAATAAAGTGGTGATATTTTCATAATAAGCAATGGCGTTTTTATCTGGCTATCAGGCACTTGCTTACTGAAATGCATACTAAAAAATGCGTATGCTATTCTCAATGAACTTAGCTCGCGAATCGCTAATATAATGTTAGCTTTCTAAAACTAGCCTTCTAAAACGCTCCAACGTTCAAGCTTAGTCATCATTTCATCTTCAATCGTTAGCAGACGTTCGCTCGCGGCAGTGGCTGCAGTGATGTCAGTCGTGAACCATGAGCCATCAGCCAGTTTCTCTTGTAGTTGGGCTTGTTCTGCTTCTAGTGCAGCGATTTCTTTTGGCAAATTGTCCAGTTCGCGCTGCTCATTGAAGTTAAGCTTTTTGGCGGTTTTGCTGGACTTTGCTGCAGTTGGTTTACTGGCTACTTTACTTGCTGCATTATTGGCTGGTGCTCTAGCAGCGTGTGCAGCTTCCTCACGGGTTTTTTGTACCAGATACTCTTGATAACCGCCAACGTATTCGCTAACCGTGCCTTTGCCATCTTCATCTTCGCCGAACACCCATGTTGAGGTGACGACATTGTCCATAAATGAGCGATCATGACTGATGAGCAAAATCGTACCACCAAAGCTGGCGACTGATTCTTCTAGTAGCTCAAGGGTTGCCATATCCAAGTCGTTGGTAGGCTCATCGAGTACGAGGATGTTGGCAGGTTTCAATAACTGCTTGGCAAGTAGGACGCGGTTACGCTCACCACCTGACAGTGCTTTGACTGGAGTACGCGCACGCTCTGGGGCAAATAAGAAATCTTGTAGATAGCTCATGATGTGCGTCTTACGACCACCCACTTCTACAAAGTCTGAGCCTTCTGAGACGTTTTGTGCCACGCTCGCTTCAAGATCTAACTGATCACGTAGCTGGTCGAAGAAAGCAATTTTTAGGTTAGTCCCTAATTCGACGTTACCAGACTTGGTGACTTCGTCATCAGACATGTCGAGTAGGGCTTTAATAAGGGTGGTTTTACCCGCACCGTTGGGTCCGACAATACCGATTTTATCGCCGCGCATGATAGTGGTTGTAAAGTTATCAACCAATACGTTGCCGTCATACTCAAGATGTAGGTTTTTGACTTTACAGACAAGCTTACCGCTTTTTTCGCCTTGACCCATGGTGATATTAACGTTACCGACTTGCTCACGGCGGTCACTACGCTCTTCACGCAGTGCTTTTAGCTCACGAACGCGGCCTTCGTTACGGGTACGACGGGCTTTGATACCTTGGCGAATCCAAACTTCTTCTTGTGCCAATTTTTTATCAAAGTTGGCGTTGTTCTTTTCTTCAGCGAGTAACTGTAGCTCTTTTAACTCTTGGTAGCGTGCATAGCCACCTTCGCCTTGAGTCACGTCATAGCTGGTCAATTGACCACGATCCAGCTCAATGATGCGCGTCGATAGTTTGTTAACGAACGCTCTATCATGGGTCACGAACAGTAGGGTCAGACCTTGCCAATCTAATAAGAAGCGCTCTAACCACTCAATACTATCAACGTCCAAATGGTTGGTTGGTTCATCGAGTAGTAGTACATCAGGCTTGGTAACCAATGAGCGCGCTAATAGTACACGGCGCTTACGACCACCAGATAGTGAAGACAAGTCATCGTCTGGATTAAGCCCCATGGTTTTGATCAGACGGGTGGCTTCGCGCTCTAAGTCCCAACCATGTACGGCATCGATATCATGCTGCAAATCGGCCATACGCTCGCAAGCATCCATGTCGCCATTGGCGCATAAATCGGTTTGGGCGTTATAATTGATTAGCAGATCAGCGGTGCGGCGGCTACCACCCATGACGATGTCTAGAATACGTCCACTTGTCTCAGGAACGTCTTGCTCTAGCATCGCAACACTTACGCTACTATTAATAATGACTTCGCCGCTATCAGGCTGTAAGGTGCCGTTAATCAGTTTAAACAAGGTTGATTTGCCTTCGCCATTACGGCCAATCAGACAAACGCGTTCGCCAGCTTCAATCGCAAAATCAATGCCATCAAGAACAGGAGCCACGCCAAAGGCTAGGTGGATATCTTTTAAATGTATCAGTGCCATAGAGTATCTTAAGCTTATATAATAGTGAGGTAAGGGTTGTTGCAAAATTGCCAGCAGTATAACATGCCACCACGAGACTGTAGTGCGAGTAAATGGTTTTATCAGTACTATTTATCGCTTTTATCATTTGCGACTACTGTCTAATTATTATCACAATTTTTTAGCGACTGTCTGGCACTGACCATTCGACTTTCATCGCTCTCATGAGCGAGTATGCTTATTGTCTACCTATTATAATTAAGAGAAGAATATGAACCAATCCAGCGATATAAATGAGACTGCTATGAGCCAAGTTGATCTGCAAGCACAGCTCATCGACTTACAAACTAACTTCTCACATCTTGAGATGACAGTAGAGCGTCTTGATGAGGTGATCGCACGTCAGGATAGAGATCTGCAAACACTACAGCGTCAACTACAGCTGATATACAAGCAAGTTGAAAATCAAGACACGGATAGTGGTATCGCTCCATTTGATGTGATGGCAGACAGACCACCACATTATTAAAAAATAGAGAAATCTATCCAGTGATGGGCTGGCTACTGCGCAGTAATATATTCATATTTAAACATAAAGATACTGTCTAGTCATAAGGCAGATATAATGTATTTTTATAGTTGTTTTCATGTTAAAAAATCTTTAATATCTTCCACCTAGGATGCTGCTCATTACTAAAAATAGTGTCGAGCAGTAAAACAATGCGGATGTTTGGAGATATACAATGCGGGCCACCTTTCACTTAAAAACTCTTACAGTTGCTGTTGCAGCGCTTTCTGTTGCTAGCATGGCTAACGCTGCCGGTCTTGATCGTTCAGGCCAAGATGTCACCGCATTTTTACAAGACGGCACTTATGCTGAAGCGGTCTATACTTATATTGATGCTGACGTCACAGGTAAAGACACTTCAGGTAATAAGATAGGCGACATTGCAGAATCATATGACTTCTTTCGCTATGGCGTAAAAGCAGACGTTAATGATACATTTAGTGTTGGTATCTTATATGACGAACCGTTTGGTGCAGCAGCTGACTATACTGGCACCAACAATTTTGTAGGTGCGCCCACTGATGCAGTCAATAATATTATTGCTTCAAGTTTAACTGGCACAGGTGTTACTGATATTCAAGGGTTGAAAGCTTTGGTTGAAGGAACTCAAACCCAACTAAGTGCTGCTGAAAACCGTTTAGATGCAGCGAGAGCACAGGTTGGACAAGCTCAAGCAGCTGTTAGCCAAAACCCAGCGCTTGAATCAGTGCTTCGTCCGCAGATCGAAGCTGGTTTAGCGGGTATTGCTGCTGGTGAGACGCAGTTAGCTGCAGGTCAAGCACAGTTGAATCAACTTGAGCGGTTAGAAGGCTTTGCAGATGAACGTCTTGCTAATGACGAAAGCACCAATGTTGAAGTTCGTACAGAGAGCTTAACGGGTATTTTGGGCGCTAAGTTTGGTACAAATAAAGAGTTCCAAGTCTATGGTGGTCCGGTTGTTCAGCGTGTAAAAGCTGATATTAAGCTACGCGGTAGTGCTTATGGCGCTGCGACTGGTTATACCGCTCATCTTAGCCCAGATCAAGATTATGGTTATCTAGCGGGTATCTCTTATAGCAAGCCTGAAATTGCTTTAAAGGCTGCTCTGACATATCGTTCAGAAATTGATCACAGCATGAATATCGACGAAAACTATCCAGTGGTCGCTGCTTTAGGCGGAGATGCAACTCAAGGCGGCACAATAGATATCACCACACCTGAGTCAGTTAACTTTGACTTCCAAACAGGTATCAATCCAACGACATTAGCGACGGCAAAAGTACGCTGGGTACCATGGAGTGATTTCTCAATTGTACCGCCGCTTTATAACGAAGTGAGTAAGCGAGCAACTCTTGATGACAAAGGATTGTCATTGGTCAGCTACGACGATGACCAATGGGTAGTTGAACTAGGTCTTGCGAAACGTCTGACGCCTGCGTTAGCGGTCAGTGGTAACGTTGGTTGGGATAGTGGTGCAGGTAATCCAGTTACCTCTTTAGGTCCTATCGAAGGCTATTACAGTGCAGGATTGGGTGCCAAATATAATGTCACTGAGAACTGGGCAATCTCAGCCGGTGGTAAGTACCTATGGTTTGGTGATGCTGAAGGTCAAATCCCAACGAAAACGATTGTTAGTGACTTCGAAAGCAATGATGGTTATGTTGTTGGCGTAAAGGTTTCTTACCAAGCTCAGTAAACTATAATTAACTATATGATGTTTGTTATTTAATAACGAAAAAAGCGATCCTTTATGGGTCGCTTTTTTATGATCTGATTTTTGCAAAATAATACTTAAGCGTGTGAGTTAGCGTGCCATTGTGTGTAGAGATGACATCTGTCTGTTCAAAACATAACTGCATGAGTTTCAAATATTACTATTATTGAACGTCTAACATCTTATTTGTACTGTTCAGTCATATTTGGGAAATAAAGCACTTTAATTGTTGTTTTAGTGTCAAAAAGGCATTAGTATTCAACTTAGGACAAGACTTTGATAATTCAAATGTTGAGCAGAGTAACGCTAACTATTGGATATTAAAGTAATAATACAACAAGGACCGTTGGAGATACACAATGCGCACTACCTTTCATTTGAAAACCCTTGCAGTAGCGATCGCTACTCTTTCTGTTGCTAGCGTGGCTAGCGCTGCTGGTCTGGATCGCTCAGGCCAAGACGTCACTGCTTTCTTCCAAGACGGTACCTACGCAGAAGCTGTCTATACGTATATCGATGCCGATGTAAGTGGCTACGATAGCGCTAACGGTAACCCTTCTAGTAATACCTATGTTAAGGGAGACTCTACTGGTGATATCGCTGAATCTTATGACTTTTTCCGTTATGGCGTAAAAGCAGATATTAACGATACTTTTAGTGTTGGTATCTTATACGACGAGCCTTTTGGCGCTGCTGCTGGATACACTCAAAGCAACTTTGTATCGGAAGGAGATCTTGACGCTTCCATTTCTTCTATTACTAACGGCGCCGCTCCGAGCCTAGCAGCAGCACAGGCTGGAATTGGTGCACTGGCTGCAGGAGAAACAGCTGGTGTGTTAACCACAGCACAGCAAGCTCAGTTGGATGGGTTACGTGGAGCAGTGGCAGTAGCAACAGCCGAAGCAAGTACCGCAGGTGAAGAAACCAATGTAGAGGTTCGTAGCCAAAGCCTAACGGGTATTCTTGGTATGAAGTTCGGCGCCAACAAAAACTTCCAGATTTATGGTGGTCCAGTCGCGCAGCGTATTCAAGCGGATACTAAGTTACGTGGCCTAGCTTATGGTCCTGCTACTGGTTATACCTCAACCAGTAACCCTGATATGGATTATGGTTATATCGCTGGTGTTGCATACTACAAGCCTGAAATTGCGTTAAAAGCAGCGTTGACTTATCGTTCTGAGATTGATCATGACACACAAATATCTGAATATTATCCGTTAGTAGCTATTAGAGCTGCATCAGTAGGAGCTACGCCAGAACAAGCAGCGGCAGCAGCGAATAGAAACAGCAAGTACGAAATTAGTACGCCTAAATCAGTTAACTTTGATTTCCAGACTGGTATTAATCCAACGACGCTAGCCACGGCAAAAGTACGCTGGGTACCATGGAGCGATTTTGTCATCACGCCACCATTGTATAATGCTACTAGTAAACTTAATCCTTTATACGCAGATGACGGACTAAATTTGGTCGAGTATGATGATGACCAATGGCAGGTGGAGCTAGGCTTAGCGAAACGTGTGGCACCAGCACTTGCTATTAGTGGTACGGTTGGTTGGGACAGTGGCGCTGGTAATCCAACGACCTCACTAGGTCCAGTCGAAGGCTATTATAGTGTCGGTCTAGGTGCTAAATACAACGTGACTGAGAACTGGGCAGTATCTGCCGGCGGCAAATACTTGTGGTTCGGTGATGCTCAAGGTGCGCTACCAACAGACAAAATCGTTGCTGATTTTGAAGACAATGACGGCTTTATCGCTGGTGTGAAGCTATCTTATCAAGCGAGATAATTTGACTTTATAATAGCAACCTAACAAAGAGCGACCTATCATAGGTCGCTTTTTTATGGCTATGACATTGTTGCATCATCGAGGTCTGTCAAGGCCAACATCATGAGCGTAGGATGAATTTTTCTTAGTCTCTGAGCTGGCTCACAAGCAGTTACCATTGATACCAGTCGCACGAGTTCATTAATACAGTGGCTTTACGTCTAGCGACCTCAGATTGGCACAAAGCACGTCAATTACGATTGAGTGTATACCTTGAAAAACGTTAATCAAGTACTAGGGCGTGTCTGCAGTCTAAGTATCACGTTTTAGACGGCTTAAAAGCGGCCAAAGCTGCGCCAAACTTTGTCAGAAGCTTTATCAATACGCGCATATCTGCGACGAGTCCCTACCAGTTTAGCGGTCACTTCCCTCCTTTAAAGCCTCGTAATTTGAATAATGACATGTCTCAAAGGCTAACACAATCAGCTGACAGAGCGCTCTGAACACCACTATTATCATATCGTTGTACAGCCACTGAGAGTGACATTGATACTGTACCCATTCATTTTCGGTGTATTAGGATATAGAGTGAGTTCAAGAGTATTTGGATACAGGGAAACCGAGTGCAGATGTGTACGTAATACTTCAAGCGAGGTTTACGCGGTAACGCTTTTATAGAGGATTGACCATAGAGTGAGTGATGGAGCATTGATGGTTGGTGATAGTTTGCTATCACTGCAATAAGCAATAAGCAATAAGCAATAAGCCATAAAAAAACCTCGCCATTATTGGCGAGGTTTTCTATAGCGTTACAATTATAGTATTACCTAAACTTATTTGTTTAGATTTAATTCCATTTCTTTGTACTTAGCAGATACTGAAGGTTTTGGACCACCAGTCATGATACTAACGGCGAAGATTGCAATAGTACTGAGTACAAAGCCCGGTACAATAGCATATAACCAGCTATTTAATGCCATACCATTCATTTGGAAAGGACCATAGATCCATAGGATGACTGTCAATGCACCAATGACCATACCAGCGACAGCGCCGTTACGGTTCATACCGCGCCATGTCAGACTGAAGATAACCAATGGACCAAATGCAGCACCAAAACCTGCCCAAGCATTAGAAACCAAGTTCAATACTGAGCTTTCTGGATTAGAAGCAAGCATGATAGATACGAGAGCAACCGCTACTACAGAAATACGGCCAACCAATACCTGACGAGCTTCTGGCGCATCTTTATCAAAGAATAGCTTATAGACATCTTTAGTCAGTGAGCTTGATACAACGAGTAGCTGTGAAGAAATCGTACTCATGATGGCTGCTAAAATGGCTGCCAACAAGAAACCTGATACGAGTGGGTGGAACAAGAATTGAGTGAATACCAAAAAGATGGTTTCAGGGTCATCTAGTGTCATGGCTGTTTTTTGTACATAGGCACGACCAGCAAAACCAGTCATCAACGAACCAATAAGACTGACAACCATCCAGCTCATACCGATGTTACGTGCAGTAGGTACATCTTTAACTGAACGGATCGCCATAAAGCGAACGATAATATGTGGCTGACCAAAATAGCCCAAACCCCATGCCATTAGCGAAATAATACCAATAACAGTCATACCACTAGTGATATCTAGCAAACTCGGATCAATATTTCTAACGGCTTCCGTAGTGGCTGAAATACCACCAAGATCGGTAAAGGCAACGACAGGCACGATTACCATCGCAAAAAGCATGATAACACCCTGTACGAAATCGGTCATCGATACGGCTAAGAATCCGCCAAATAGAGTGTATGCAACGACCACGCCTGCAGTGACCCAAAGGCCTGTGCCATAAGATAAGTTAAGCGAGCTTTCAAACAGTTTACCACCACCAACCAGACTGGCAGCAGTATAAACGGTAAAGAATAGAATGATAACCACTGCTGAGATGACACGTAGCATGTGCGACTTGTCTTCAAAGCGGTTGGCGAAATAATCGGGCAGGGTGATGGCATTATCAGCCACTTCGGTATAAACACGAAGACGCGGTGCCACGATGATATAGTTTAATAACGCACCCAGCGTTAAACCAAGCGCAATCCAAATACTGACGACACCATCGGCAAACATATAACCAGGTAGACCAAGTAATAGCCAACCTGACATATCTGATGCACCTGCTGACAATGCAGTAACTGCTGGTCCTAAATTACGACCACCCAGCATATAGCCCTCAGTATCATTGGACTGCTTAAAATAAGCATAAACACCAATACCCAGCATGACTAAGAAATAAGCGCCTAACGATATAAGCACACCACCTGAAACTCCGTTCATAAAAATTGTCCTTAACCAACATTGTTGGCTGTAATTATTTTTAACTATCAAATTTTATATTTACAAGACAAGGTCTGAAACAAAAATCAAAGACAAAAAAAGCCATTAATTAAGACATAATGGCTTCTTTCAGTACGTGCTTTTAGTGATATATAATCGGTGCTGTTCTATGGCTAGCACTCATATAGAGATAGAGAACAATGGAAAACGCGCATTTCGCTTTTCTGTTTTTATTGCTCGCATCTACTATTTATATATGAGTATTAGCAACCTATGTAACCAATCATATAAGACTATAAAACTTACTGTTAACCATCATATCTTACTGAAAAGATTCAATATATGACTACCAGTGTCCTTGTAGTAAATTTTTGTTATAAAAACAACGTCAAGCGTATTATAACGCATGATAGATACAAATGCGAACAGGTTCAATTTATATATTATCGCAGGCGACTTTTACTCGATAGGTGAGAGCAAATCGAGCAGAGCAGTGACACTGCTAGACTGAGTCAGTTTTGGATTGATGACCACCCCAAGATAACGCTGAAGCTCGATATTATCAGCCATGTCAATACGTTCTAAATCTTGACTGACCATCGTTTGAGGCAGTACCGACCAACCAAGACCGACAGACACGAGCATACGAATCGATTCAAGTGGGTTGGTGCTCATCGTGGCATAGGGTTTGAGGTTGTGCTTGGCAAATTCTGCCAAAGTAATTTGACTGGTAAAAGTATTGGCAGACGGTAAAATAGCGGGATAGCGTGCCAATTGCTCCAATGTTACATTGGATTTGCTAGCAAGTGCGGATAAGGTGCCTGTCATAAAGTAGAGCGGGTCTGACCATAGGGTATGGTACGTCAAGCGCTTATCATAGACAGGCGGCAGCGTCACAAATGCCAGTGACAAATCGCCATCCAATACGGCTTTGTGCGCTTTTTCTGAATCAACAAAATGCACTTCTAGCTGTACAGCAGGATAGGCTTGAATGAAGTGCTTGAGTACAGGTGCTAGATGATGCAAACCAATATGATGGCTTGTGCCAATGACCAACTTACCTGACACGATATGCTGAGAGTGTTGCAGATTTATCTTAAAATTTTCGTAGTCTTCTAACCAGCGCTTGGCATGTGGTAGCATCTCGCTGGCCGCTTGGGTCGGTACAATGCCGCGTCCGACGGTATCAAACAGCGTAATATTGAATTCATCTTCAAGGTTTTTGATGCGTTTACTGACAGCAGGCTGCGTGATAAACAGTTTTTCTGCCGCCCCTGAGATACTGCCGGTGTGCATGACGGTGACGAATGTGGTTAAGTTTGTGGTATTCAAACGAATGTCCTTAGCTGCTTTATGAGCTATAAATAAAAGTTGGCTGACCCAATCACAATGTATTAGAAATAAAAGTTTGCGTCTGGCTAAAAATCATCAATTATTATTATAGGATTAGCCTGCTATAATCACAAGACATCAAGACGTATTGTGACATATTTATTATAGGTATTTGATGATATACCGCATAAAACAAGCGCTAAGAGTGGCATGGCTGTAAAATAGACAGTAATAAGTATCAAAAATATCTCATTTAAAAATCGCTAGCTGAAAAATATAGAAGCACATGAAGCTATATAAGCAAGCTGAGAACAACGCAATTAGCAACTAATAAAGGATAGCAACATGGCTGGTCAAACGTTATATGACAAACTTTGGAACGCTCACGAAGTCACCAAGCGTGACGATGGTTCAAGCCTGATTTACATCGACCGCCATCTGTTGCATGAAGTGACGAGCCCGCAAGCATTTGAAGGATTGGAGCTGGCCAATAGAGCACCGTGGCGCTTATCTGCCAATATCGCAAGCCCTGATCATAATGTGCCAACGGTTACCAAAGAGCGCCTAGAGGGTGTGCCTGGTATCAAGGACAAGGTATCACGTCTACAAGTTGTCACTTTGGATGAGAACTGCACCAAATTTGATATCGCTGAATTTACGATCAATGACGCACGCCAAGGTATCTTGCATGTCGTTGGCCCTGAGCAAGGCTTGGTATTACCTGGCATGACGGTAGTATGTGGTGATTCACATACGGCGACTCATGGCGCGCTTGGTTGCCTAGCACATGGTATCGGCACCTCAGAAGTCGAGCATGTATTGGCAACCCAGTGCTTGATTCAAAAGAAATCAAAAAATATGCAAATCCGTGTCACCGGTCAGCTAGGTGCTGGCGTGACATCAAAAGACGTGGTACTGGCCATTATAGCCAAGATCGGTACGGCAGGTGGCACAGGTCATGCCATTGAGTTTGCAGGACAAGTGTTTGAAGATATGAGTATGGAAGGTCGCATGACCGTCTGCAACATGGCGATTGAAGCGGGCGCTCGTGTGGGTATGGTGGCTGTCGATAGCACAACGATCGACTATGTAAAAGGTCGCCCATATGCACCAACAGAATCACAATGGGCACAAGCGGAAGCGTACTGGCGTACGCTGTATTCAGATGATGACGCGGTATTTGATACTGTGGTTGAGATTGATGGTAGTCAGATAGCACCGCAAGTGTCTTGGGGCACATCCCCTGAGATGGTCGTTGATATCACGCAGTCCGTACCGACACCTGATCAAGCCATTGACGAGGCTCAAGAAGAAGGCTGGTTACGCGCTTATACTTATATGGGTTTAGAGGCAGGTCAAAAGATCACTGATATTCAGCTTGATCGTATCTTTATTGGGTCGTGCACCAACTCGCGTATCGAAGACTTACGTGATGCGGCAGCCGTTATTAAAGGGCGTAAAGTCGCTGACAATATCAAAGAAGCGATCGTGGTCGCAGGCTCTGGTCAAGTGAAACTACAAGCAGAGGCAGAGGGCCTGAACACTTTGTTCACTGATGCAGGCTTTGAATGGCGTGAGCCAGGTTGCTCAATGTGTCTGGCCATGAACGCTGACAAGCTTGAGCCACAAGAGCATTGCGCCTCAACCTCTAACCGTAATTTTGAAGGTCGTCAGGGTAATGGTGGTCGTACGCATTTGGTTAGCCCAGCGATGGCAGCGGCAGCAGCATTGGCTGGTCATTTTGTGGATGTACGCACGTTTTAAAAACAGTGATGGATAGCTGATACTAGATAGCCTTCTCTGCTACCTGCCAGTGGCTAATGAGCAATATCGAGGTGTTAGCTATGACTCATTTGGATGATAGACCATCATAAAGAACATAATTGATAGGAAATTTTATGCAAGCTTATAACACCCAAACTGGTATCGTTTGCCCCCTTGACCGCGCCAACGTCGATACCGATCAAATTATTGCAAAACAGTTTTTAAAATCGATCAAGCGCACAGGCTTCGGCGTGAACTTGTTTGATGACTGGCGTTATCTGGATGAAGGGTACCCTGGTCAAGACAACAGCACGCGAGTGATTAATCCTGACTTTGTCTTGAATAAGCCACGTTATCAAGGCGCCACCATTTTACTAGCACGTAGAAACTTTGGTTGTGGTTCTAGCCGTGAGCATGCGCCTTGGGCCTTATCTGAATATGGTTTTCGTACTGTTATCGCTCCGAGCTTTGCGGATATTTTTTATAATAACTGCTTCAAAAACGGCATGCTACCGATTGTTTTGGATGAGGCAATTGTTGACACATTGATGAAAGCCACGCTTGCTAATGAAGGCTATGAGCTAACGGCTGATCTTGAGCGTCAAGTAGTCATAACAACAACTGGCGAAGAGTATCCTTTTGAAGTGGATGCTTTTCGCAAGCATTGCTTATTGAACGGCCTTGATGATATTGGCTTAACCCTGCAACAGAGCGATGCTATTAAAGACTATGAGCTTAACATGATGCAAAAAACACCGTGGATATTTAACGATGTGCGTGCATAAATAACCACGCTATAAGCGACTGCTCATTAAACTGCTGAACAGTCGTAAAGCAGCGTTGAGTTATGGCGGGGAACTGGCTAAAATAAAGAATAATCTTATTATATTCTTCTTTTTCTTATGAGTAGCTGCCCTTATGAATAAACACCGTTATGCTCTAGCGACAAGCACAATTGTCGCTGCAAGTTTATTATTGTCAGGCTGTCAGTTACTGACGGGCTACCAAAAAATAGATGAGGCAGAAAACGCAGCGGCAGTGGTAGGTAAAATACAACCGATTGCTGGTGAGGTGAATATTGCCTGTCTAGGTACCTATCACTGTGAAATCATGCAAATAGACAAAACGCTGATTATTGCACCTGATAAGCATGAGCCAATTCATGCTCAAATGGTGGCGACTTTGCCACGTGATAAAAGTGTCAAGTATCCATCAAAAGCCCAACTCAGCATGGATATGACGCCGCTCACCAATAAAAATGCCATAAAAATAGTGCCGCTGTCTGCATCTGGTATGGCAGGGCTGACCAACTATTATGCAAGGGTGCTGCCTGCAAAGCGTGAAGTACATGTTAATTTTTATCCAGAAAATAATATGGGCTATGTTGAGCGTTTTGCGATGATTCATGATTTTGTGGAAGCGGGCACTTATCAGTTGCGTGCTTATCAAAAAAAATCTAGCCAAAATTCAGGCAGCTTGCTGGAGACGGCATCGCCTGCGCCCTTGTGTATTGAGCTGTTGCAGGACAACAGCGTGCAGCGCCGATTCTGTAAGCAGATGGATGCAGAACGTCAGGGAGAGTTTGTGGAGACGGGCATGATTAAAGCAGTATCACCAGCCCCTAAAGCTAAGAAAACCACAGCGTAATAAGAAAATTAATTCACCAATAAAAATATATCCAAAAGGATTAGTATGGCGACGATTTTAACATTAGCAGGCGATGGTATCGGTCCTGAGATTATGACCCAAGCCATTGATGTGCTGAACGCAGTCAATGAGAAGTTTGCACTAGGTTTGACACTTGAGTCGGGATTGATTGGCGGCGTGGCTATTGATGCAACGGGCGAGCCTTTGCCTGATGAGACACTAGCACGCGCGCGTGCTGCAGATGCCGTATTACTAGGTGCTGTTGGTGGACCTAAATGGGACGCTATTGAGCGTAGCAAACGTCCTGAACGTGGTCTGCTTAAAATTCGCGGTGAGTTAGGTTTGTTTGCTAACTTGCGTGTGGCCAAGCTCTATCCGCAGCTCGCAAACGCCTCAAGCATCAAACCTGAGATTATATCTGGTTTAGATTTGCTCATCGTCCGTGAGCTGACTGGTGGTATTTATTTTGGTGAACCACGCGGCATTCGCACATTAGAGAATGGTGAGCTGCAAGGCTATAACACGATGGTGTATAGCACCAGCGAGATTCAGCGCATTGGTAAAGTGGCTTTTGAGTTGGCAAAGACGCGTGCTGAGGCGGCAGGCACTGCGCCAAAAGTATGCTCGGTAGACAAAGCCAATGTCTTAGAAGTTACTGAACTGTGGAAACAGACGATGATCGAGCTGCAGCAAGCAGAGTATACCGATGTGGCATTGTCACACATGTATGCTGACAATGCCTGCATGCAATTGATCAAAGACCCTAAGCAGTTCGATGTCATGGTAACGGGCAATATGTTCGGTGATATCTTATCCGATGAAGCGGCGATGCTGACAGGTTCTATTGGTATGCTGCCATCTGCTAGCCTAGATAAGGATGGCAAAGGTATGTATGAGCCATGTCACGGCTCAGCACCTGATATCGCAGGCCAAGATAAAGCCAATCCATTAGCTACCATTTTATCTGTTGCCATGATGCTGCGTTATACCTTCAAGCAAGAAGCAGCCGCACAGGCGATCGAGCAAGCAGTCAGTGATGTACTTGATGATGGCTTACGTACGCTTGATATCTTGGATACTAGTGAAGAAGGTCTGAAAACAGTAGGCTGTATAGAGATGGGTCAAGCGGTATTGGCTAAGTTGGTATAAGCCTCGATTGAGTGTTTGATTAAGACTATATCTTTATAATTACGCTAATATAGCCTGTTTAACAGTCTTATTTCACACGTTAGATACCCATAAATTGCTTAGCGATTTATGGGTTTTTTTGGTTAATGTTTTAATAAAACTTACCAAACAGCATGGCTTTAACAGAGAGACTGCACAACTAGAGCCTATTTAACATAAAGCTGTTATATGATCACAAGGGAATATGGCAATATCTATTACTTACTAATAATCTATTTGTTAATCACTAAAAATGCTGGTTATGGATAGGGAATATCACAAAGATAGGGTGAGCCATGTGATTTAGATAATATCAAGCGAATGATAAATAACCGAATGAATGGCAAAGGATTAATAGCATATTGAAGCATTATTGAAAAACTAAAATGACTTATTCATCATAATAAAAACTGTACCAATCACTTAATAATTAAAAACTGAGGAGTGTTTCATGTACCAATTAACGAAAATAAGTAAAGCAATGGCTGTCATCGGTCTATCTACAGCAGTGTTTATGGGTCAAAGTATCGCAGCGACGACTGATAGCATGAGTATGGACAATGGAAGTGATAGTGATGTAAGTAGTGATAGTGAGGCAAGTTCTGTCAATGAGGAGGTCAGTCCAGTAACCAGTGGCTCTGGCGTGAGCCAAAAACTCACAGGCGATACTAAAACTACTGTGTCACGTAACAAGTTTTTGCCTACCATAAAATATACGACTGAGGATTTATCGACGACAGCCAAAAAGGTCAATGAAGCAAACTGGACAGAGGGTGCCAGTATAGATCGCAATACGGGTACAAAGCTGCAAGCGTTATTGAATTGGCATCATAATGGTGTGGGCGCTGTCGATGGCTATTGGGGGAAAAATACCCGTAAAGCCATGCAAGCGTTTCAACAAGCAAATGATCTAACAGTGACTGAGACCTTAAACGACGAAACATGGCAGGCGCTCACCAAAAATGAAAAGCTTATGACGCAGCCAGTTTTGATCAGCTATCAGCTAAGTGAGGCCGATATCAATGTCAAAACCACCACCATACCTACTGAGACAGCAGCAAAGGCCAAGTTGGAAGGGATGTACTACGAAAGCCTAACAGAAGCGCTCGCCGAAAAATTTCACATCAGTGAAAAATATCTAAAATCGCTCAACCCTAATGCTCAGTTTACTGTTGGTGAGACTATTACTGTCTATAATCCGGGTAACCCTAATACTAAGCCTGTCAGCCGCGTTGTTGCTGATAAAACTACAGAAACGCTTTATGCTTATGACGAGAATGACAACCTGATAGCCAGCTATCCAACGACGGTAGGTAGTACGGCAACGCCGTCGCCAACAGGTACGCATACGGTAAAAGTGAAAGTGCATGAGCCCAACTATACCTATACTGCTGAAGATGGTAGCAAGTTAATCATTCCGCCAGGACCCAATAACCCAGTGGGATCGGTATGGATTGGACTCAGTAAGCCCACGTATGGCATTCATGGCTCACCAGATCCTGCACGCATAAGCCGTCAAGCGTCGGCAGGTTGTATTCGTCTGACCAATTGGGATGCGCTCGGTCTGTTAGGGGTTATACAAAATGGTGCAACCGTAGAGTTTAGCTAACTCGTAACAGTTAATGGCTGGCTATGATAACCATAACCAATAGACAAAAAAATACCGCTGATATTTAGCGGTATTTTTTTGTAAAACAAACAGCGAATACTAAATAACTAAAACATTGATAGGCAATAATGAGCAGAATAGCATTTTCATTATTATTATCAGTTAAACCACCCAAGCGTCTATATCAGCTATCAGCGATAAAGTAGCTATTCGGTTATTGGCTGTATTTTTACAAATACGTTGATAACCATCTTAGTTAGCAATGATTCTGATTTAACTATGATTTAGTTTTTACCACGGTAAGTGATACGACCTTTAGATAGATCATAAGGGGTCATCTCGACCTTAACTTTATCACCTGTCAAGATACGAATATAATGCTTACGCATCTTACCAGAGATGTGCGCAATGATTTCGTGTCCGTTTTCTAAACGAACTTTGAACAAAGTGTTAGGAAGGGTGTCAATGACTTCGCCTTCAAATTCGATAATATCGTCTTTTGCCATAATTTATATCAATCAATTAAAAATAAGCCGATATTATACGTAAGTTAATGGATTAAAGCAATACGAAACCCGGTTTTCACTTGACAGCATGTAAGTGATATGTATGCTAATTTACATGAATTTAGTCAGGTAAGTTCAACCAAATAGGTGTTAATGGTGCATCCGGCAACAGACGTTGGAGACGTTCAGGATAATAGGCATTAATAAAGTATAAGCCATCTCCTGAAGCGGTAGGCGGTGCAATTGTCCTGTCTTTTTTATTAAGGATCGTTAAAAAATCTGCTGGCTCTAGCTCATGCTTACCAATCGCGTATAGCGTACCCATTAGGTTACGTACCATGTGGTGCAAAAACCCATCTGCTTGAATATCAAACACAATAAACTGCCCATGTTCAAAAAGCCTAGCATGGCTGATAGTACGCACTGGCTGATTGGACTGACAGGCAGCAGCGCGGTAGCTACTAAAATCATGCGTGCCAACGATATCGGCAGCTGCTTGCTGCATGGCTGCTAGGTCAAGAGGCTCGTAAATATGGGTCACCTGATGATTGAGTATCGCAGGCCGCTGCGGTTGATTGAGCGTGACATAACGATAACGACGAGCAATTGCTCCAAAGCGCGCATGAAAATCATCTGGCATCGGTTGAATCCAGCGCAAAGCAATGTCATCAGGTAATAGGCTGTTGACCCCGCGTAACCAGTTATTAGCAGGCCGGTAGGAGTGCGTAGTGAAGTGAGCAATCATATTGCTGGCATGCACACTCGCATCAGTACGGCCTGCTGCGATGACCTCAACAGGTTCATTGGCCACTTTTCCAATAGCCTTCTCCAAAGCTTCTTGGACGCCAAGCACTTCGCGTTGACGCTGCCAGCCATGATAATGGGTACCCAAAAACTCAATGGCAATTGCTAAGGTATACGTCGGTAAAGATTTGGATTCGATAGAGACAGTTTCAGACATGGTGTTTTTGAGCTTATAAAAATAGAGATAGTTAAGAGTGACTTAGCGTTTTTTGATGGTTGTGCCGGTTTTACTGACAGTGTTTATCCAACGCTGTTTGCGTCTGGCAGGACTGTCGTAACGTAATAGGAGCCATAATAACCGTGCATAAATAGCAGGTATGGTTAAGCGACCACCTGCAATAACCTGATGGTCATACTGCCAACTGCCTGCCGCATAGCTATCACTAACCCCGCCGAAAGGACACTGACTGGCGCATATAACGATATGTCCTTTTTTATGAATCAGCTCTAATGTTTCTGCTAGTGCTTCTGAATAAGGGACATTGCCAGCACCAAATCCCAATAGGATAATGCCGCATGGTGGCTCTGATAAGAGAGCCAGTAGCTGATTATTTATCACTGAGACATCATTGGGCAGACAGTAAAGAGCATGAATACTGGCATGTTCAGCACGCATTTTGACAGTAGCGATGGCCTCTTGCTGATCGTCAAGCCAATGTTGTCTGCGAGTGTCAGGTAGATGTTTGATATAGCTGTTGGCAGGATAGGCTGCTCGAGAATGACCTGTAAAGGCCATCAGGTCGTGACTGTGAATTTTTTGTACAGTTTGGGCAGGCCATGATTCGCCGCCAAAACTGATCTTGACACCCGATTCGCCTGCGGCGGCCAGTTTTAATGAGCCACTTAAGTTGCTCCATGCATCACTATGGGCATCTATATTATAAGAATGCAGCATGTCACTGTCTAACAGAGGACGCATACTGGCAGTCAATACCACACAAATATCGCTACCTGCAAACGCCTCTGCCAAAAACGCCCCTAGATAGCTCAATGTATCCGTACCAGTGATGAGCAAAAAACGTCTGTCACCTTGCGAATAGGCATTGAGCAATAATTGATAAAAATGCACGAAGTCATTTGGGGTCAGCTGGCTACTGTCTTTAATCAGCGTGTTCTCTAACCAAGATATTTTTGGCAGAGTTGCTGCTGTATCTTGAGCGATAAGTAGGTCTTTTAAAGTAGGTAAAAACACCTCTGCCGATAGTGGCGCTAGAGGACGCCCGTAGCTACCAAAGGTGCCACCCGCATAAATCAGTTGGATAGGGTCAGAGAATGTTTTAGTCAGAGCTGAAGAAGGCATAGTATCAACATAGTAAATAAGTTTAAATGAGAGGCGGCGTTAAATGGTCTTGCAATGTGTTAAACAGTTTTAGAACGATGATAAGAGGTATCAATAATAGACAGTATTAGCGCCAAATGCAAAAAATCAGCAATTATTCTAAGCGTATAGAATAATTGCTGATAAGTATCTAGAAATTTATGTTGAATTGATATGCTGACTTCAATTGGCGGAGCATTGAATCGATTACACATCGTAAAACGACCATGCATAGCAAAGCGATTATGCAGTGCGTCCAAGTAGCATTTTAGCTTTGCTCTTTTGCTCACTATTGCCTTGAGTAATCACTTCATTCAGCAAACGTTTGGCGCTATCGTACTCGCCCAACTTTAGGTACTGATCAGCCAACTCTAGAGTCACTTGATTACTATCAAGTGATTTAACGAAATCAAAGTCTGCTGCGAAACGCGATGAAAAATCTGCTGCTGATTTAACACCATCAGCATACGTGTCGTCTTCAACAGGCGCATCAGCAGTTGATGATAGAGCCGTACTATCGTCAGTATCAAAGCCATCATCGTCTATCAACGTGTTGTCATCGAACCTTAGGGGCGTGTTTGATTCGGCATTAGAGGTGTCTAAACGACTGACATCAACATCATCATTTAAAAATTGCTCTTCAAAGTTGAAATCAGCGAAACTATCGACTGCTGTAGTTGACGCTGCAGCCGTGTTATTTTCAAAAGGAGTATCCTCAAGAGTAACGGTACCCATATCGTCATCTGCTTCGATGACAAAAGACTCACTGTTGAGTGCAGTCTCAAAATCATCTGAGGTATCGAGACGGTCCAAAGACAGTGCAAAATCATCCTCGTCGTTTTGGAGATGAGCAATGGAGGTTTCGTCTATATCGTTAGCGGCATCAGTCGCGACGACAGTATCTTTATCCGTATCAGCTGCTAAATCATCGAAATCTAAGACAAAATCTTCATTCTCTAATGAGGCTTCGTGGTCTTGTGTCTCTGAGTTTGAAGTGGTAGGCGTCGTCTCTTCAATAGGTGAATCGAAATCGAATTCAAAGTCACTGAAATCACCATCTTCGTTAGCGTTAGAGCTATCGTTAGTCACTGTGTCGAGGGCGTTGTCATCTGCCGTTGATATCGGCGCGACAGGCGTCTCGCTAGTAGCGGCTGGCGTATCAAACCCATTTTCCAAATCGCTAAGTGTTAGATCAAAGCTATCGTCTACATTTTCAGCAGTAGAATTAGTATTATCAAATTCATCTGAAAATGCCAAAGGATTGGTGGTGTCATTGAGAGTAATCGCAGAATCACTCTCAATGACTGGAGCATCAGCTATCACATTTGTTGTATTGGCTTTGCTGGTAGGTAGGTCGAAATCTAAACCGCCAAAACTATCGTTGGTATCCGCTGTTACTGTAGACATAGACTGTGTGGCTACTGGAGCTGTTGACTCTCCAACATATGAAGCTTTTAGCTCATCAGCGAGGGAAATGGTGTGTGCATCCTGCTGCATTTTGATGCGATCATAAAGGGTGTTGAAGTTCTCTGGTTGATCCATCGTCGCGTATATACTGAGTAGCTTGAGAGACAATGGCCCGTCATTGGGTTTCTCACTTAGACCGCGATTGACCGTTTCCATTGCTTTATCATAACGCTGCTGATCCATGAAGCGCTGCGCAATCATAATATGATCGAACCTATTGGTTTCAGTGCTTTGCGTTGGTGTGCCATAATCCGTTTTTGTCGTCGCAGTAAAAGCATTTCTTGCTGAATTTGCAGGCGGCCTTATGGCAGATTTTTGCGCTTTATTTTTGCGCAATACCAAAACAGCCCCTAACAATATAAGTACTAGCCCAGCGATGATATATAGCATATTGTCCATGAGTTACTCCACACCTGTGATCACAGCCTATCGTATTGATTCAGTAGGCGGTTATTGATTGCGTAATTTTTTAAGACGAGCTTGTAGCTCAGCCAGTTTTTGATTTTGTAATTGAATCTTTCTTGTATAGTCACTGAGGGCACTGCTGGTCTTCGTTAACTGCTGTGCTTGTGAGGCAGTGTTTTGTCTTGATGCTTTGAGTGTGGCCAATATGTCGGTACTGATGCCGTTACCAGTATTAGCTGCGGCTTTTGCCTGTGTGCCATCTGCATTCCCATCGCGTCCAGGAGCGAGTACAGAAAACTGTGCTTTGGGTAGCGTTCGTGTTTTGGTGGTTACAGGCTTTTCAGGGCGTTTGGCTGCAGTAGCTATCTCAGAAGTCGGCTTGGATGATTTTGGCACAGGCGTCATTGCAGTAGGGGTATTCACTCTGCGGCGATATTGTCTTTGAGCATTAATGGCCGCTTCTAGGTTTTGCTGTGAGGGTATGACATCGTAACTGGGTAGACTGAGCTTGGCATCAGCTTTTAATTGATCGGCATCTTTATTGATAAAGGCATCAGGATTCTGTGATTGGATTTGTTTCATCACCGTTTGCACGTCTAGATTGTTTTCTTGTGCAATCTGCTGCGCAATCATCCATAAGCTGTCGTTATTCTGTACTTGATACTGATGAGTGGTATTAGAGGTCACACTGCTATCAGAAGGAGTTACGCGATTATTAAGTGCGACGGTATTAGATGTGGTGCTAGTATCGACACTGTCTGTTGGTAAACTTTGCACATTGTTGTTTGGCGTTGGCGCAGCGTTTTCTGTGACCAAGGTTGCAGCATTTAGAGTATCGTTTATTTTACTACTTGGCTGTATTTGGCGTGTGACCTGAATGCTCAATGTATCAAGCGACTTATTCGTAAGTAACGGATCAGCTGTCTTTGCCTTTTTGCTCGCATTGACCTCGTTACTACTGCTATTTATGACAGTAGGCTTGTCACTATTTTTGCCACTTAAAGGCTGATTGCTTAAACTCAGTGCAGAAATACGTTTGTCATCAGTAGTACCCAAGTTATTAACAGCGGCGCTAGCGCCTAAAGGCGTTTGATTTGGGCGAGAGGGCATATAGGTAGGTGCACTACTCTGTGTGGTAGCGGTTAGTAAGGGTGCTTGGATACGAGATACTGGTAGGTTAGGCACTGGTAATCTAGACATGTCTAGGTCAGTTGTTGGCGCTGTTACTAGTGAGGTTTTCGGTTGTGTCAGCGTGGATGATGACAGAGCCGACATTGAACCGAGTGGCGGCGGCGCGCCCTTTCGTAGCATCAATGGTTTTGATATAGTGGGAGAAACGCTTGGCAAATTTGGTTTTTTTACACCAGTGACGATATTCTTGGCCGTATTAATAGGCAGGCTATTACTCAGCGGCATCAGCAATGTTTTTGGCACCATATTGCGCTGGCCGTTGTCATTGATCGCCAAGACCACATCAGCAAAAGGCTTGGATACCGGCTGTGAGGTGGTGATGAATACCTCTCCACTGGTGGCTGAAGTCGGTTGAAAGCGCACCGATATAGAGTCAGTCGGTGTCAAGCCCATCTGTTGATAGATGATAGGATTGGCCAGACTTGCAGAAAAGTCAGCAGCTCGGATATTACTAATGCTGATACTGGCGACTAAAGGCTCGTGCTGTGCTGAAGTAACCACCGTTTTACCAATGGTTGCAGCTTGTACACTTGATATGAGGGATACATAGCTCACAGAACATAGCAATGCCATCGATACCGCGCGATGTATAGTAGTCAAGCGACGAGAAAGATGACAAGACATGAGCAGTCCTTTAGAGTATAAGTTGTCTATGCTTTTATAACAAAATACTAGTTAGTTTACCAGTTTATTTCAGAACTGTTGTGACTAATGAAAAAGTGTCTATTTATTGTTTACTGTGTTTTTTTATCGAGTAGCATCGCATCGCCATAACTAAAGAAGCGATATTGTTGTTCAATAGCATGTTGATAGGCATGCTCAATAGCGGCTTTGCCGGAGAACGCCGACACGAGCATAAGTAAGGTTGATTTTGGCAAATGAAAGTTGGTTAACAGTCTATCTATCACACCGAATTTAAACCCTGGATAAATAAATATATCGGTATCGCCCGACCAACTAGACAGTACTTGTCCATCGATTGCCGTTTTTTGATAGGCCGTTTCAAGGACTCGCGTTACTGTCGTCCCAATAGCAATGACTTGATGGCCATTTGCATGGGTTTGATTGATCATATCAGCAGTAGTTTGTGGCAAGTGCGCATATTCACTATGCATGGTATGGTTGAGTAAGTTATCTGTTTTTACTGGTGCAAAGGTGCCTGCGCCAACATGCAACGTCACAAACGCTGTATTAATGCCTTTTTCAGCAAGTTTGCTGAGCACTGACTCATCAAAGTGTAAACTTGCGGTAGGCGCAGCCACGCTGGCAAGTTTGGCAGGGTCATGAAATACCGTTTGATAACGAGTATTGTCAGTATCATCAGCATGACGTTCAAAATAGGGCGGAATAGGCAATTCACCATATAGCTCTAAATGTGGCAGGATAGGCGCATCAAATGCCAAAATAAATAAGTTATCTTGACGTCCAATCATCGCAGCATTCATATTGCCATCCGCCAGTTGCAAGCGTTGGCCGAGCTTAAGTGCTTTACTCGCCTTTACATGACACAGGGCAATATGCTTTTGGTTGATTGACTTGCCATTATTATCTTCTAAATGCAATGTGATACTCTCTAGATCAGACATACCCACCAAGCGTTCAATCAGCACCTCAAGTTTACCGCCAGTATCCTTTTGCCCAAATAATCGCGCTTTCATTACCTTAGTGTCGTTGAACACAATCAAGTCACCCTTACTCAATAAATCTGGCAACTCAGAAAATAAGCGGTCTTGTGCCTGTGCTGCCTCTGTTTGTGTATGAGTAGGTAAATAGAGAAGCTTTGAGGCAGAACGCTGCGCCAATGGATAACGCGCAATTAAGATATCCGGTAGCTCATAATCATAATCTTCCACGCTTAGGTAATCTAAGACATCAGGGGTTTTATCAGTATCGATTGGGGTAGTAGAGTCAGTCATAATCAGTCTTTCGGTAGATAAGGATTTTGGCATGATTGTAGCAGAAATGGCTATATAGGAGGGTCTTTTACTTTAGAACTATCATACATAAAATATGATTAAAGAAGATAAATAGCCTAAGCATAAAAGCAATTAATCTCTATCAATATCATGGTTAAGGATTCAACACACTCTAATACGGTCAATTAAAGATAAAGGTAAGGAATAAGAACTGGTCTAACATTTATTCAAATAAAGTCAGTTGAGGTAATAACTGGCTGGCAGGCGTTAAGGAAGAGAAAGTCACACCGACCAGACGAATAGGAAGATGACGCGGAACGCTCGAAAAAAGCTTGTCTAGCCAGTAATGTGCAGATTCAGCAGTGTCAAAGGATGTTGAGAGCGTATGCGAACGTGTGATTTGAGTGAAGTCGGAGTACTTTATTTTCAAGGTAATAGTATGAGCGACAAGCTGTTTTTTGTGCATCTGATTAAAGGCATCGCTATTTTGCTCATAGATCTGTACACGCAATTCATCGTCATTGCCTAAATTGTCTATAAACGTGGTCTCTGAACCAACGGATTTATGAGTACGTTCAGATTTGACAGGACGCTCATCGCGGCCATGAGCGATATCATGATAGAACTGACCGCGTTTGCCAAATTCCTGAACCAGTGTCTTAGCTGGCACACCTCGAAGATCTGCGCCATTACTGACACCCATTGCATACAAGCGCTTTGCCGTTGCTTTACCGATACCATGAAAGCGTTCAATAGGTAGTGTACTGATAAAAGCCTCAGCCTCTTTTGGAGTAATAATGGCAGTGCCATTGGGCTTATTAATATCAGAGGCAATTTTGGCCAGCATTTTATTGAATGAGACCCCAGCAGATGCTGTCAGTCCTGTTTGCTCTAAGATTTGCGCTCTTAGCCAGTTTGCCATTAATGTCGCTGAGCCTTTGTGCACCAATAAGCCTGTGACATCAAGATAGGCTTCATCCAACGATAATGGTTCAACATGAGGCGTCAAGCTATACATAATACGTCTTATGTCGTCACTCACAGACCGATATACCTCAAAACGAGGCCTGACAAATATCACATCTGGGCATCGCTTACGCGCCTCATAACATGACATTGCCGAACGTACACCAAACGCCCGCACCTCATAACTGGCTGCTGCAACGACACCGCGACCATTTGGATCGCCACCGACTACTAAGGGCTTGCCACGTAATTCAGGGAAGTCACGCTGTTCCACACTGGCATAAAAAGCATCCATGTCTATGTGAATAATCTTGCGAGGGCTGGTATGTATAGAGGTCATCATAGCTATCATTTTACCCCATATAACGACCATGCTTTGATATCGATTATTAGACTCTAAAATACATTTTTGTATACATTACTATTAGCTAACAATAGTATAAAAATATTTATATATATCAAAAAATAAATATAGTATAAAGTTAGTTATCTAGGAATAAGGAGGCTTATATATACTGATTGGGTGGAATAAAAGGTAAATTACTGTTCTGTATATGTTTTTATGTAGATGTATAATAAGACGCATCACTTTTCCATACCGTTTGTCTTAAAAGTCTTACCACTTGTCATAAAAAATAAATTGATTGTTACAGTGATGATTCTATTACTTTACAATAAATTATCGATAGTAACAAATTGCTATGAAGAGTGAACGCTGACTTTTGTCATGCGCTATTAGCTAAAAGGATAATACTGATAGCTCATACCAAAACGATAAGTCAGAGACGGGTATATTGTTTCTCTGACGTCATTCATAGAGAACAAAGGATAATTAAGGAGCTGATGATGAGTAAGTTAGAAGGAAGTGACTTGACCCGAGCAATGCTCGAACATGATGCTCAAGAAATATGGTGTGCAGTTTGTGATGAGAGTGATGAGCGTGCCATGACAGAGCTTTGTGGTAATGACTTTACCGCTTATATTGTCTCATTTCATGATGGGTACTTTTATTGTACGGGCGGTATGCCCTGGAAGTACGCTGTACCAATAAAGATAAGTGCTGTTATGCAATGTGAAGTAGCAGTATAGACATATATGTAATAGTAATATGAGTGGCAGAAAACACATTGCCATAATAGGCCATAAAAAATAGGCACAAAAAAACCTCCGAAGAGGAGGCTTGTTTGTACTAAATATTGGTACCAGTGGTCGGACTCGAACCGACACGCTTATTAGGCAACGGATTTTGAATCCGTCATGTCTACCAATTCCATCACACTGGCATGTTACAAGATAATGTTTATTAAATAAATATTATCGAATTGGGTTACAGGGTTAACTCTGTATAGGCTGCGTATTATATCAGCATATATTTTAGCGTCAAGGATTATTTTCTATAAAATCGAAAATAATCCTTTTTTATGCTTATCTATCCTACGAAAGCACGTTCGACAGCATAATCAGCTTGAACACCCATACGTGGAGATACCGTCAATCCAAAATCATCTAGAATGGCTGATACTTCAGCATTGAATGGCATGCTGCCACAAATCATGACACGGTCATCTTCTTTATTGATTGGCGGTAGACCGATATCTTCAAACAGCTTACCTGATTTCATCAAGTCGGTGACACGGCCTTGGTTTTTGAATTCTTCACGTGTAACGGTTGGGTAGTAGATGAATTTTTCGCGATACCATTCACCAAAGATCTCATCGTTAGGCAATTCATTTTCGAACATGTCGCGATAGGCCAAATCATGGGCATGACGTACGCCATGAACTAGGATGATTTTATCAAAGCGCTCATATACTTCAGGATCTCGTGCCAATGATAAGAAAGGCGCAAGTCCTGTACCTGTCGAGAGCATATATAGGTGCTTACCTGGTAATAGATCGTCTAGTACCAAAGTACCAGTCGGTTTTTTGCTGACCAATAACTCGTCACCCACTTTGATGTGCTGCAAGCGTGAGGTCAATGGACCGTCTTGAACCTTAATAGAAAAGAACTCTAACTGGTCTTCATAGTTCGGACTAGCAATCGAGTAAGCACGCAATAGAGGTTTGCCATCGACGACGAGTCCAATCATCGCAAATTCGCCATTACGAAAGCGTAAGCCATCGTCACGAGTGGTTTTGATACTAAATAGAGAGTCATTCCAGTGATGAACCTCTGTGACCGTTTCGGTGCGAAGTTTTGACATAAAGTCCTCGTTAATAAGTTGTTATTTGTGTGTTAAGTTTGAATAAGTATTAAATCAGAATTTTCAATGTTAGATTGAACATTATAAAAACGTATCAGTCTTTTAATCGTTGTCGAAACTGCTATTTTTATGAACTAGTAAATGATGAATAAGCGAAGTAGAGATATTTTATCAGCCTATATACAGCCAACTATTACCTCATTAGACATAGTAGACTGGTGTCAACAATGACAGTATTATTAGTCATATTGCCCAAATGTAAATGACTCTCATCAAATTTCTTGCTCATAATACCAAACTTTAAAATAAAAATCCGTCTAGCAGTGATTGTCTAGCATGATAAAATGGAATATCGTTAGTGAGTAATTTTGTATCATTTGGCAAAACTGCTTTATCAGGGCAGTTTTGTATTACTGGAGTTGGTCTATGCTTGATGAGAATCCACTGTTAGATAACTACCATCAAGCTCCTTTTATCGGCTATCACCGTGCCCCGCTTTCACAAAAATTCGGTGTGCCGCGCCAGCCAAGCCTAGTCGCTCTGACTAGTGTCATTGAGATGTTACCGCCTTACGATACATCTGCGGCCTTCGAAGGACTAGAAACTTTCAGTCATATATGGGTTAGTTGGCAATTTCATCATAATTATCGAAAAAAAGACACGCATCAGACAGACAGCAGCTTTCGCGCACAAGTGCGGCCACCAAGGTTAGGTGGCAATCAAAAGATAGGGGTATTCGCCAGTCGCAGTATGTATCGACCTTCAGGATTGGGGTTGTCTGTGGTGACGCTTGATCGGATTGAAATAGTAGAAGGCCGCGTATTACTGATCATCAAGGGCGCTGATATGATAGATGGCACACCCATTATCGATATAAAGCCCTATGTGGCCTACAGTGATGCGATCATGGATGGAGAAAGTGGCTTTGCGCCAACTGCGCCAGCGCTGCTAGAGGTGACGATGACTACACCAGCCTATGAGCAGTTTATGACAGTAGTAAATGCAAGTCAGACTGGTGAGATTGATAGTAATAACTGCGATAACGTCAATAATCGCGATGCTATAAATAATCAAGATGCTAGCCAAGCGTTAAAAAACGCGACGATTGTATCGAGTATCTATAAAGTACAGAGTCAATTGCTTGTCTCTGATATGATAATCATTCAAGCACTCATCGCGCAAGACCCAAGGCCTGCCTATCGCCGTAATGAGATCGACAAGTCTTTTGTGATGCGTTATAAATCGATTGATGTGAGCTTTCAATTGATAGACTCAGGGCAACTACAGATAACGACTGTAGTGGCAGTATAAGTGATACTATCCTCGATGATAAGTTTGCAATAACCATAGGTTTTCACTTAATAGAAGAAGAGATGTATGTCTGCCCAAAAATATTCGATTGTGATTGATTTGCGCTGGTGCTTAGACGAATTACTGGCGGACAAGGTGATTGATCAGCGCGGCTATAACTTAGTGATTACTAGCCGCCGTAATCAAGCACAGCATCCACTGCTGACGATTAGTGAGTTTGGCTTGCCTAATGGTCATGCTAGCGATAGCAATAGTGACAATAAACTGACGCTGGCATGGCTAAATCAGTGGCTCGCGGCCAAAGCAGACATGCCACTCGTTCGGATTGATCCATTAAAGATTGATGTTCCTGCAGTGACTCAGCTCATGTCGTTTGAATACGCGCGTTCACAGCATATCTTACCAATCGAAGTTGGCTTAGCTGAAGTCATTATCGGGACAGATCAGCCTTTTTATACCGACTGGCACTCAAGTATCGAAAAGTTGATTAAATCGAAAACCTATCGTACGGTCTACATCAATCCTGAGCAAATCAATCGCTATCGTCAAGAGTTTTATCAAGTCACGCAAGCGATAGCAGGGGCAAACAGCGTACATAAGCGTGCCGCAGCTGATGTCACCAATGTCGAGGCATTGCTACAACTGGGCGACAATACCAACCCAGACGCGAACGATCAGCACATCGTGAGAGTCGTTGATTGGCTGTTGCAATATGCGTTTGAGCAGCGTGCCAGTGATATTCATTTAGAGCCTCGCCGCGAGACGGGTAAGGTGCGTTTTCGTATCGATGGTGTACTACATACCGTGTATGAGATGCCGCTTGCTATCATAGTAGCGGTGACCGCACGTATCAAAATTTTGGGGCGGTTAAATGTTGCAGAAAAACGCAGACCACAGGATGGTCGCCTAAAGACGCGAACGCCAAAGGGATTAGAGACCGAGCTGCGTCTCTCTACCATGCCCACCGCTTTTGGTGAAAAATTGGTCATGCGCGTCTTTGATCCTGAAGTGCTGGTGCGCTCGTTTGCTCAGCTTGGTCTATCGGGTAAGCAACTTGAAACGTGGCATGAGATGACCGCACATCCTAACGGTATCATCTTAGTCACAGGGCCTACAGGGTCAGGTAAAACCACGACGTTATATAGCACCCTAAAGCAGCTAGCAACCGAGCAGGTGAATGTTTGTACGATTGAAGATCCGATTGAAATGATCGAGCCGGCTTTCAACCAAATGCAGGTCAATCCAGGCGTCGATTTGCACTTCGCTGATGGTATTCGCTCGTTGATGCGTCAAGATCCGGACATTATTATGGTTGGGGAAATTCGAGATGCAGAAACGGCGAACATGGCGGTACAAGCCTCACTGACAGGGCATCTGGTACTCTCGACATTGCATACCAACGATGCCCCAAGCTCACTCACTCGTTTGCACGATTTGGGTATTCAGCCGTTTTTGACGTCAGCGACCATACTAGGTGTGATGGCCCAGCGTTTGCTACGTACGCTATGTCCGCATTGCAAAAAAGCCATGGACGTGATACCAGACAGCGAGATAGCCATTCAGTGGCAAGAGCTGGTACAACCTTGGCGTGCGCCAGTACCCGCGCAGATTTATACGGCGCAGGGCTGTGAGCACTGTCGACATACGGGCTATCAGGGTCGCATCGGTCTCTACGAGATCATGCCGTTATCCAATGAGCTAAAAAAACTCGTGGCAGCAGATGCAAATTTAGATGTGCTCAAGCAGCAAGCGTATCGCGAAGGGGTACAGCCACTACGTCTATCAGGTGCAAAGCGTATTAGCGAAGGGCTAACGACAATCGAAGAGGTGATGCGCGTGGTGCCTTTACACTAAAAGATAAAGCGAGAAAACGCAGTTGCCAATTTCATATTTGCTTAACGCTCCCAGCGTACGTTTTGGCGAATAATTTTTGCTGGCGTGCCTGCAATCATGCAGTTCGGCGTTGTGACTGGTTTATTGACAAATGAGCCAGCGGCGATGATACAGCCACTAGCAATAGAGACGTTTTTGGAAATGGTCACATTGGCGGCAATCCAAATATGATCTCCCAATATAACGTCTGAATGTGCTTTGTTTATTCGTACATCGGATGCTATATCGTATACTTTATGCACGTCAGTGGCGCGAATTTCGATACCACGAGATATCATGCAAGCTTTACCAATGCTCACGCTTTTGTCACGTGCCAAAATATAGCAGTCAATCGCGGTAGTGCGTTCACCGATATGAATGTGCAGATAATTACCAACGATTAATAGTTGCCCAGAGAATTTGACCCGTTCTCCGATAGTGATGTGATTGTGGCTGCCATTGATGTCAATTTTTAGCTTGTTGAATTTACCATGCTCACCGATGGTAATTTGATTGTCATGACCTTTACGAATAGTAATGGTTGAATTGCCGATAATCTGTGCCTCTTTAGCAATATCAATACAGTTGCTTGGGCAAGATAGCTTTTATAATCGGTGGCAGGCTAAGGATTTTTTTATGGTTCATAATAGAGGGCTTATGGGAATCAGTAAAAATACTCAAGGTATTTGTTAGTAAAGCAGTCCTAGTAGTGTACCGTCAAACCGTCCTTGAAAACAGCACCCTTTAGAGCAATCAACACAGCCTAGCGACTCTTAATTTTTTACAGATAATGTTCCAATAACGAGATTATTTATGTTTACAGATACTCATTGCCATCTTAATCGTTTAGATTTAACCAAATATGATGGTCAGCTGTCCGGTGCAATTGACGCGATGAAAGCTGCTAATGTCACCCGTGCCATGGCCATCATGTGTGATTTTGCCGAATATGATGATATCGTCAATATTGTTAGCACTTATAGTGATGACACCTTAAATTTAGGCATGAGCGTGGGCATTCATCCTTGTGAGGACATGAGTGTCTTGCAGTCAGCGACAGTAGAGCGTCTGATAGAGACTGCCAAGGCTGATTATGTATGGGCGATAGGCGAGACGGGGCTTGATTATTACTGGTCAACAGAAAACAAAAAAGAGCAGCAGGACAGTCTTGCCCGTCATATTCATGCTAGCCAACACTTAAAAAAACCACTCGTCATTCACATGCGCGATGCCAAAGAAGACACAATCGATATCTTAAAAAGTGAAGGTGCTGAGCATGGCATCATTCACTGCTTTACAGAAGACTGGGAAACGGCGAAGCATGCTTTAGATTTGGGCTTTTATATCTCATTTTCGGGAATCGTCAGTTTTAAAAGTGCACAACAAATCAAAGATGCCGCAAAAAACATGCCTAGAGATCGATTGCTTATCGAAACCGATAGCCCTTATCTAGCACCTGTACCGAAGCGCGGTCGACCCAATGAGCCAGCCTATGTACCTTACGTGGCAAGTTGTATCGCAGACATGTATGGGTGCAGCAGCCAAGAGGTCGGTGCACTCACCGCAAAAAACTTTGAGAATTTACTGGCACAGTATCATTAAAATGGTTATGCTATGACCAACCAGTCATTTAACTGATAATCTCATGGTTTCATTCTTTTTAGTATGCATAATACTGAATGCAACCATATGATTATTTAGAAAACATAAGCATATTTCCTATTGTGGTCCTTGAGCAGTCTTTGTATAAAATCATACTCTTATTGCCAATATACTGACATAAACGATGGTCGTATGCTTAATCTTGTCATGTTTTAGGAGAGATTATGAGTCGTCAGCATCAGTTTAAGGCACGAGAAGAGAACATTTTAGCGATGGCAGAGCAATTGCTACTTGAGTCAGGTGATGGTGATATTACTTTAGACAGTTTGGCAGACCAGCTTGATTTGGCTAAAGGCACACTATACAAGCATTTCTCCAGTAAAGATGAGCTATACCTGCGTATTATCATTCGTTATGAAGAGCAATTGTTTGATATCAACCGTATTGATGACTGCCCATCGGCAGGCGTTGCTCGTATGATTTTTCAACAATTATTTAATCCGCAAAAAGCCATGCTGCTCAATCAAATCGAAGAGCGTTTGGCAGCATCGGTCACTGGACTGAACCGTCTGTTTGGCGAGCTGTATGATATCCGCCGTCAGCGTATGAAGCGTTTGATTGATATCATCAGTACCTACCTAAAAGATGAGCACAGTAGCCTTAGCACGCGCGATTATTTATCGTCTATCTGGGCGATGGGTCAGGGCGGTGCAGGGCTGTTGAATTCAAGTTTTTATCAGCGTTATCTGGGTCGCCGTGATACCTTGCGTTATGCGTTCGTCCAACAGATGCTTGAGTTGCCAAGTCATTACCCTGCTGCTGATGATGAAGTGATGGATGAGGATATGCAGGAGTTGGTCGAGCAGATCGATACAGAATCAGAAGAGCATCGCAATACCAATTATTAATATGCTTATCACATGGCAGATAATACAATAAAATTTTTAAGTGTCCGTGCTGTCATATCTATTGTGGCAGTACGTTCAATGCTACTTGCTCACAATCGGCACATGCCTATTAGTATCATGCCTATTAGTATCATGTCTATTAGTATCATGTCTATTAGTATCATGACTGTCGTAGCCACTCTCAGTTAATCATTTTATATACCACCGCCTCAGCGTAGGCTTATAGGTGCAATATGCCGGTCACTGTCAAAAATCAGTCCAGCTCAGTGACCAATCGCTCTGTACCTTTAATCAATCAGTTCTCACGTATTCATACTTTAAAGACCCTATCACCATGCCATGATGGTGACTTATCTTTCATGCCAAATAACACTTGCAGTCGCTCATCTAGGCTACCAAACCACACACAGTCGCAATTAGGTTTTACCTTGGTCGAGCTCGTGGTAGTGGTGGTGATTTTGTCTATCTTTGCAGGTATGATGAGTTTGTCTGTCGGGAGTAGTGAGTCCCGGAAAAACCGCGCATTTTATGAGCACCTGACCGACTCGTTGAATTATGTGCGTTTGCTATCTGCTGAACGTATGCAGCCGATGGGCTTGAGTTTGCAAGCAGACAAACAGGGTCAAGTGTCGCCTGTTATTGTCACCTTATCAAATCCTTATATTGCTTATCAAACTGCTGATATCGCATCAGGTAGCATGGACAGTCAACCCAAAAACTCAATGGAGCTGTCTGCAGATTTGAGCGGTATGTCAGGCTCTACTGGAGAGCCGAAGCCAACACCGAGCTGGGAGATTGAGCCAGAGGTGAGCTTGCCTGAACTGCCTGACGGCGTCAGTATCAGAGTTCAGAGTTTGGATGCTAGCAATCCATCAAGCACAGGACAGACGCTGCAGCCTTGGTTCAGCAATCAAACCGTACCGCAGATATTGTGGTTTGGTACGGGCCAAGCAACGCCTGTGACTATTGAGGTGCTTCATAACTCGCGACTGGTAGGGGACGTCATTACGATAATGCCTGATGGTAGTATGATGATGGGACAGGGGTTATAGTGGATAAGTTTTCTAAAAACGCTACGCTGAAGAATAAGCCTATGTCTTTGAAATCTAAGCGTGAGAGCGGCTTTACCTTGATTGAGGTGATGGTCGCTCTAGCTATTTTGGCAGTGGTGGCAGTCGCTGCCAGTCGTGCCAGTAGCGCTTATCTGCGCTCGGTTGATATCTTGCGCACCCGCACACTTGCACACTTTGTCGCACAAAATGCAGCGGCCGACCTGCGCATTCAAGATACCTGGCTGACAGCCAATCGTACTCAAACGCTCAATGCTCAAGGTCGTGATTGGCAAGTAACCATGACCGTTGGTGATGCTATTACACCCGCATTAAAAGAAGTCAATATTGCCGTGGCACCTATTGTAGATGGACAGACAGGCAATTCCGTCACCGATATTAGTGTGATGCTAAGTAATACTGAGCAAGACATGGGTAGCTTAGATTTGAGTGGTATGGCTCAGGGCAGTGCTGGACAATTGGGGTCTGGCCTATGAAGTATCAGCGAGGATTTACACTACTTGAGCTGATGGTTTCTATGGCGATATTTGCCATGCTAGCCGTTGCAGGCTGGCAAGTATTTGATGGCGTCAATCGCGCACGTGAGCGCGCACAGGTTCACGCTGATCATTTGGCAGTACTGCAATACGCCTATTTACAATTACAGCAAGACATGGCACAAGTGATACCCTATCAGACACCTAGTAGCCAAAACATCAGTGCGACAAATAACAATACAAATGCTAGTGACAGCACTAATAGCAATACCCAAGCAAAGGAGATAGCACCTGAGCCATTTATGAGCTTAGATGGTGAACACGTCAGCTTTGTACGTTTTGCTGATCCTGATCCACGCTATCAAAGCAGTACCAGTGTCCAACGTATCGAATATATATTCACTGATGAACGACTGATTCGTCGGCAATATACAAGCCTTGAAGGTGATAGTGTCAGTTTGGACAGTGTGCTATTAGAAGGTGTGACTGCTGGGCGCTGGCAAGCTTATATGCCAGAGCCGAGTACTGAGTTTCCCACTAATGATAGTGTGGGTAGTAATGTTAGCAGCAGTGCAAATATTGCATTGGCGCAGATGGTAAACGGCGCGAGCACCGCGCCAGATGCAGTTATGCTACCGAAGGGTATAGCTGTGAGCTTTACCTACCAAGATATGCCGATCACTTGGCAATGGGCACTTGCGCCACAACCGATATCACAGCGTCTGCCAAATACGAATGGTCACCCAAATAGCACGAATACCAATGAGGGCAATAATAGTGGTAATAGCAATGATGCTAATAACAACAGCGACACAAGCAATGGCAGTGTCGAAAATGCTAACTAATAAGACAGTATCTGATAGAAAAGTCGTCTCTAGCCTGCATCAGGTGTCTCATAATAAAAGCCATACACGTCCATGACAGGTCACTCTCAGCGTGGCGTCGCACTGCTCACTATCTTATTATTGGTGGTGAGTATTACTGTGGTGGCAGGATCGATGCTTGCCAGCCAAAAGGTGGCTATCAGGCGTAGTGGCTTATTGTTTGATCAAAATCAATTGCTACAAGACATCAATGCAGGTCAGCAATTAGCAGTGACGATGATTCGTGCTGATAGCGAGCTCAATGGTACGGATAGCGAGCAAGATATTTGGGCGCAGCCGATACCTCCTTATGCATTGGCAAACCATAGCATCAGTATTGAATTGCGCGATGAATCTGGTCGTTTTAACCTTAATAATTTATATCAAAATGGTGCCGCTGACCCTGTTGCTTTGGCTATATTTCAGCGGCTGCTGACACAATTAAATCTAGAGGCAGATATCGCAGTTGCAGTATTGGATTATCAAGATACAGACAGTGATGTCTATCAAGATGGTGGTGATGAGAGTGCGGTATATGCATCGTCGTCCAATGGCACAGCACAGCAAAAGCTACCAAATCAGCCTCTCGTTAGTGTTGATCAACTGCAGGAAGTTCGAGGGGGGAGTGCGGAGGTGCTAGCAGCATTGCGGCCTTACGTTACGGCAGTGCCTTACTACGTGCCTATCAATGTGAATACGGCCAGTCCGGTATTGCTAGCAGCATTGATTGACGGTGGTAGCAGTCAGCAGATGCAAGGGTTGGTCGATATGCGTGAAACCCGAGCACTGACGGCTATCGATGAGTTATGGCAGCTACCAAGTTTGAGTGCTCTGGATGAAGCGCAGCGTACAGCGCTTGCACCACTATTAGCAGTCGATAGCTCAGCCTTTTTGGCACTGGTCACCGCGTCTGATAATGCCAATAATACTGGTCAGACCAGACAGCGATTTGCCACTGTATTGATTAGTAAGATGGCAGCTAATGATGGTCAGGCCAGTAATAGCGCAACTAATGGCAGCACCAATAATAATGCCGTCAATAGTGCTATTGACGGCAAAGTGTCTGAAGAGGTGAAGAAAGAGGTGAAGATAGTCACGCAGCGACTCTGGGCATTTCGACCCAGTTTTTAATCAATAATTGTCAGCGGTTTATAGTTAAGCTCAAATAATTGATGTAGAGTCAATCCTCTGTAAAAGAGATACAGCGTTAACCTCGCTTGAAGTATCACCTATACATCTGCACTCGGTTGCCTTGACTCTCTTTTAAATTGAATCAACTATAGCGGATTTATATGTATTTGACTATATCAGTCTCTCAGGCGTGTTTCTTCGGTAGATTTCCAGTTATAAGCACCATAGAACAACATCTGTGCTTGGCGTGTACAGTTGTGTAGCATCAGCTGTTTGTTCTCTTCGATCTCTTCTAGATCGATCTCATCATCATGGTCTTCTGTATAGGTCAGCTCCAACCAATCAATAATCCAAGAAAAGAACATGTTGACGCCAGCCTCGGCCAATAGACGACGATCATAGGCATTGATATGCGTAAAGGCTGGTTGTAATGCCAAATCGTCAGCCAAACTCTGAGCGTGCTTCTTAACCAATTCGTTGATGGCTTTTCGCACCGCTTCTGAGCCACCATAGCGTTCACTGACCAAAAACTGCCAGTAGTAAGGCTGGTCGCTGACCATATGTAAAAACAATTGAATGCTCTTGGCAATTTGGCGATCAAAGCTACGCTTGCGTCCAATCTGCAGGCTGTCACTTAGCGCCGCTAGCGTACCGCCCAATTCCTCAATGACCAGAGCGCGACCAAGCGATTCCATGTCATCGAAATGTCGATAAAACGCAGTCGGTACTACGCCAACCTCGCGCGTGACTTGCCGGAGGCTAATGGAGCTAAAAGATTGCCCTGTCATACATAAATCGAGCACGGCGTTAAAAAAGGCGTGCCGAGTTTGAAGTTTCTTTTGTTCGCGACTGCTCATAATATTTCAAAATTGTCCGATAGGTGTTTATCATACTCATTTCAACGCATAAATACGACTGAAATACGCAACTTGTGTTAATTTCTCAAACTTACACTGTTTTTTTAAACCATTGTGCCCCAGTGACCTTGCAATTCCTGCGCCAATCGATAGGCTTCATGGTCATTCATGCCAGTAATAAAATCTAGGATATTTAATATATTGTGATAGATGTTATCCGATAAGTCGCGGCGATGCTCATTCAGATGTGGCTGTAGCAAGCTGAGCAGCCGCTGCTGTTCAAAAGACATCGATGCGCTGGCTATCGCTTGTGTGCCAGCCCAAGCCAGTGGCATAAAGGCGTCCAATAAACGATGTAAGCATTGATTGGCCATCAGCTCCATTCTTACTTTGCTTGGGTGATTGAATATCTTTTCGCGTGCTAGCTGTTTGGCTTGGTTGATGCCACTTTGTACACTGATATCACAGTGGTCAAATAGACTGCCCTGCAACGTGCCTGCTAGTAGCTCTTTATTATTGACCACAAAAGCATCGGTCACTGTGTTGACCAGCCGCATCATAGCACGTGCACGTAATGACGCTAGGCTTTGTCTGACAGATAGGTGTGTTAGCAAGCTAATATTACTAGGGCGCTCACCAATCAGCTCATAAAATATCGTGGCGACCTCCTGATAAGTGAGCATGTTTAGATTGATGCCATCCTCTAAATCTATGAGCGCATAGCAAATATCATCGGCCGCTTCTAGCAAATACGCCAGTGGATGTCTGGCAAAACCATCATGTTGCTCAGAGCGCGGCAGATTTAAGCACACTGCCAGCTCTTCTAGCTGAGCCGCCTCACTATAAAAACAGCCAAATTTTTGCACGTTGGTTGCGAGGCCGCCTAAATTTGTGCTTTGAGAAGTATCGTTGCTATGCGTCGCTAACCAAGGGTATTTCATAAAGGCACCCAAGGTCGCACAAGTGAGGCGCATGCCACCTTTGTCCGGATGGTGCTCATTATTGACGAGCAATCTGAACCCTTGCGCGTTACCTTCGTATGCCAGTAGATCTAGCTGTTCATGGGCGCTTAAGGTTTGCAAAATCGTCTGCGGCTCAGGCAGCCTGAACCAGTCCCGAATGGCATATTCTCCTGCATGACCAAAAGGCGGGTTGCCAATATCATGAGCGAGGCAGGCGGCTTGTACAATGACGCCAACATCCGCGGGCGAGATACCTGCTGGTAGACCATTGCCTAATTTATCATGGAGCTTCTCTGCTGCCATCATTGCTAAAGAGCGTCCAATACATGAGACCTCAAGCGAATGTGTTAGGCGAGTATGAATGCCGAGCTGATTGGTCAACGGATGGACTTGAGTTTTTTGATTGAGCTGTCTAAAGGAGTGCGAAAATACCAGTCTGTCATAGTCTTTATGAAATTGAGAACGAGTGCTCGTATTGGCATTAAATTTTTTGGCAGCGCCAAGACGCTGCGAGTTGAGAAGGTGAGACCATTGTGTGGTAAGAGACGGCAAAGAGGTTGGTGTACTTAGCATATTAAACATCCGAAACCAAAGGAGCCTATAGCATAGCAAAATAGCGCCCTTGGTAAAGATATATAGTCAGAGAACTACATTAAGATTTCTGGCAGTTAAAAAGCACTTCTTCCTTTTCGATAGCCACATTGCCGTCCAATGTTTTATTGAGTAAGGTTGCTTTGTCACCATTTACTTGCCAGATGATGCCATGAGTATCATCTAAGCCAATATCACTCATATAGATGTCCATATCAGCGTCACTATCAGCAGCAGCTGTTAAATCGTACTCTAGACCATCGATGAGTAGGGTCGCTGTCTGTGGCGTACTGTCGTTACCATAAGAAACCCCAATAGTAGCCGTAGGCTCACAAGAGAATGGCGTGCCTGCACTGGCATGGTCATGACCTTCGTGCTCGTCATGTTCTTCGTGATCGTGCCCTTCGTATTCTTCTTCCTCATGTTCTGCGTGCTCATGTGTTTCATGCTCATCGATTTGTACTACATTTTCAGGTTCTGGTGTCTCTTTATTAGGCTGACAGCCCAATAGTGAACCTGTCACCACACTGCCTATGAGCGCAGCATTTGCGAGTTTAGAAAAACAAAAATAAGCCGCCATAGTATAAGTCCTCAGATAAGCAAAAATAAAGATATGTTATAATATAACAATTAATACACAAAATAAAGCCGATGATGGAGAATCTCCATCATCGGCTCATTAGTTTTAAGTGCTATCTACCGCTTAACGCTACACGTTAAAGCGGAAATGCATCACATCACCATCTTGCACGATGTATGTTTTGCCTTCCAAACGCGATTTACCAGCAGCGCCTGCGCCTTTTTCACCGTTGTGTTCGATAAAATCGTCATAAGCGATGACTTCGGCACGAATGAAACCACGCTCAAAGTCAGTATGAATCACGCCAGCAGCTTGCGGGGCAGTTGCACCAACAGCGACGGTCCAAGCACGCACTTCTTTAACACCAGCGGTAAAGTACGTCTGCATATCAAGTAAGTCATAACCACCGCGAATGACTTGGTCAAGACCGGCTTCTTCCATATCCATCTCAGCTAAGAAGTCTTTTTTGTCGTCTTCATCAAGCTGAGCGATTTCAGATTCGATTTGGTTGCACAGAGCGATAACGATAGAGTCTTCACCAGTCGCATAGTTGCGCACCGCATCTAAGTATGGGTTATTCTCAAAGCCATCCTCACTGACGTTGGCGATATACATAGTCGGCTTTAGCGTGATTAAACCATAGCTTCTGATGAGTTTTTTCTCATCCGCATCGAGATTGGCGGCACGTGCTGCCTGACCATCTGCTAATAATGGCTCAATTTTTTTGAAGATATCAAGCATAGCACCAGCGTCTTTGTCACCGCCTTTGGCTTTTTTGGTCAAATTGAGTATAGCGCGCTCAACGGCCTCTAAATCTGCCAATGCGAGCTCAGTATTGATGGTTTCGATGTCATCAATCGGGCTAACGCGGCCATCGACGTGGACGACGTTGTCATCATCAAAACAGCGTACAACGTGAGCAATTGCATCAGTCTCACGGATGTTGGCTAGAAACTGGTTGCCCATGCCTTCGCCTTTTGACGCGCCTGCAACTAGACCTGCAATATCAACAAACTCCATGGTCGTTGGTAGCACGCGTTCAGGATTAACGATATCAGCCAATTTCTTTAGGCGTGGGTCTGGTACTGGTACGATACCGGTGTTGGGATCTTTGGTACAAAATGGAAAGTTTTCAGCGGCGATACCCGCTTTGGTCAACGCATTAAACAAGGTGGATTTACCCACGTTTGGTAGGCCGACGATGCCGCAATTAAAACCCATAACATTCTCTCAATGTATTAATAAAATCAGTTGGTATAAAGTTTGGTTAAATGATAAATCAAAATTGGGCACATTGTAGCAAATTTACCGGAATAGGGGTGAGGTTGTTACGGTATATGCTCAGGTTTTTACCTGATAATGATAAGCAGGTTGATGATAAAAGCAGGCTATATTTGAGGCTTGAAAATGAACAAGGTTAATCAATACGAGTGACACATAGTTTATGTGAGCTAATAAACCCTATTTTTTAATATGGTAAACTGTCACGTATAGATAACGGCTTAAATTTCACGAAAATTCAGCACATATATTCTGCTAAGTTTAGCAAATCATACTTATTCTAAAGCTATAAACAGTCAGGTGTAAGCTGATAATATCGCCAAAATAAAATGAAAGGCAAAATCCTATAATGACTACCACGATTTTTGACACGCGCCACTATAATTATCCGCAGAATTTTATGGAGATTAAGCCCAAGTTGGCACGTCTAGAAAAGGCGATTAAAAAGCTAGAGGCAAATTTAATCGATGCTAATAACGATGCCAATATTGAGCTGTTAAATCAAAGGCTCAATAGTGAGTTAGGATTAAAAGTAGACTATGCCCGGGAGTTAAATCCTGACCAATTATTAGCAGCCATAACTATCGAAGGCAAAGTATTGGTTATAGCTGGTGCAGGCTCTGGCAAGACCAAAACGCTTACGTATCGCACCAGTTATTTGTTAGAGAATGGGGTCACGCCCAAAAGCATCTTGCTACTGACTTTTACGCGTAAAGCTGCCAATGAAATCAAGAATCGTGCAAAGACTTTATTGACTAATAGTTTATCTGATGAGGATTTGGCTAAGGATAAACTGCCAACTGATAAGCGGCTCAACGATATCACTAGCGGTACTTTTCACTCATTCTGCAATATGCTGCTGCGTCAGTATTCAGGGCTACTCGGTATCAATCCGCGATTTACGATTTTAGATACTGGCGACAGCGAAGATGCCATCGACTTAATTCATAAAGAAAAAAAGTATCCTGCGCAAACCAAAAGCCAAGCCTTTCCACGTAAAAAGACGCTACAAAATATCATTTCTAGCTCTCGGAATAGACGCATTCATATCCGCGACTTAATCGAAAGCAGTTATCCTGATATCGCCGTACATATTCCGATTATCGAGCAATTGGCAGTCGATTTTCATGAATATAAGCGTGCCAATCATCTCTACGACTTTGACGATATTATTAGCCAAGTCGTGCGCCACTTAAAGACCAATGATACCTTTCGCCAAATGCTACAAAACCAATATCGCTACGTTATGGTTGATGAATATCAAGACACCAATATTCCGCAAAAGCAGTTAATCGACTTAATATGTGAGCCTGAGTCAGTATCGTTGATGGTGGTCGGTGATGACAATCAAAGTATTTATGCTTTCCGCGGTGCCAATTACGAAAATATTCTGTTATTCGGTGAGACCTATCCTGATGCCAAGCTGATTAAGCTCGAACAAAATTATCGTAGTACGCCCGCTGTTTTAGATTATATCAATGCCTTGTCAGCGCAAATCACGCTAGGCTATCAAAAGCAACTGTACTCTGGCGCATCGATAAGTGGGTACAAGCCAGTATTTAGCCGCCTAACCAATGAGACAAAAGAAGCCAAATATATCGCTGATAAAATAATCGAGCTAAAGTCGGATCATGACTACAACGGTTTTGCGGTACTGTGCCGCACGTCTTTTCAGTCCAACTATGTACAGCTAGAGTTTATGGAGCGTCATATTCCATTCATCGTGGTGGGTGGTATTAAGTTCGTTGAAAGGCGACATATCAAAGACGTATTGGCTTTTGTCAAAATTCTTTATAACCCCAATGATACGATTGCATGGCATCGAATTTTGACCTTGTTCCAAGGCGTTGGGACAGTCACCGCGACGCGTTTGACCCAAGCGATTAATGCCGATAACAATTCCTTTGAGCCACTACTCACAGCGAAGTTTTCTAAAAAAAGCGAACAGCTTGAGCCTTTATATCATACGCTTACTAAGGCAAGTCAGGCCGAATCAGTAGAGACGGTCATTGAGCATATTTTAGAGTTTTATATCCCTGTCTTAAAAACGATTGAAGAGAATTGGCGTGAGCGTAATGAGGATTTCCGTGTGCTCAAAAACTTGGCAACAGAACACAGCAGCCTTGATAACTTCTTAGAAAATTTGGCACTCGATCCACCTAATGACTCGGTAGCGACAACCAGTCAACCTGATGATAATGACAGTGATAAAGTGACTATCTCGACTATCCATAGTGCTAAAGGACTAGAGTGGCCAGTGGTGTTTGTCAATGCATTGGTCGATGGTATCACGCCGCATCATCGCTCGTTGGATGACTTTGAGGAGCTAGAAGAGGAACGGAAATTATTCTATGTTGCTTGTAGCCGCGCTAAGACCAGACTATATCTAACGGCGCCTGATTACTTTGCCAGTTATTCAGGGTATTTTGACAAGCCATCACGCTTCATCGCGGAGCTGTCTGCGAATGAGGTCACCGTCGAAGCTTCTAAACAGGTGAGAGAGGAGAATGATGATCCAGTGTGGTGGTAATTTTCTTTGTTCATCGATGACATGGCTGAGTCAGGTTTTCTACGACATCACTTAGCGTTGTAATTAGTACGTCATTATAAGAAGAGAAACTCGTGCAGGATTTCAGCCTTTTTTCCTCATTTTTGCTGTCAAGCCATTGCTAAATGCTTTAGCTATTCCTTTTGAAAATACGTTACTACTAAAGGGATAACCAAAAGTATTTAATAGCAAAAATATTTATGAGATTGGGGTTTCATATTTAGCTCAATGCGTTACTATTACCACCTTATTCCGTTAGACCCTCGTATTTGATACTCTGTATTAACACCCTAAGAAAAGGATAGGTTATGCGCTATGAAGTGATCGTTATCGGTGCAGGTATGGTTGGCACGTCAGTTGCGTGGCATTTACAAAAAAACAGTTCACAAGTACTGATGCTAGACAAGAAGCTGCCAGGGTCAGAGACCTCGTATGGTAATGCTGGATTGATTCAGCGCGAAGCCATTCATACCCATCCTTTTCCTCGTCAATTGACTGAGATGATCAGAGTATTACCGAACCAAGGTACTGATATTCGCTATCGTATCCCAGCGATTTTGCGTTACCATCAAGCGCTGCTACAGTACTGGAAATACTCTGTACCTGCGACTGTTAAGCAAATCGAATCAGAGTGGCAGACACTGATTGAACATTGCACCAGTGAGCATCAAACGATGATTGAAGCATCTGGTGCTGATGAGCTAATCACGCGTGACGGCTGGTTACAACTGCATCGTTCTGAAGAGACGTTTAAAGAAGCGCAAGTAGCAGCCATTGATGCACGCAATCAAGGGGTTGAGCATAATGTGTTGAACCTTACAGAACTAAAAGCCATGGAGCCTAGTGCCAATTTTGAAGGTTTCGTTGGTGCGATTCATTGGAAAAACTCTTGGCAAGTATCGAACCCAAGCTCGCTAGTGAAAGCCTATGCGAAAAACTTCCAAGAGATGGGCGGTACGATCAAAGAGAGCGATGTAAAAGAAATCGTACAAGACGGTGAAGGCTGGAAAATCATCACTGATAATGACACTTACTATAGTGACAAGTTGGTCATTGCAGCGGGTCCATGGTCGAACGACTTGATCAGACCACTTGGTTATAATCTGCCATTGTTCCCAATGCGTGGTTATCATCAGCATTTCAAAGTGACGGAAAAAAACACCATCAATCACAGTATGTTTGATATGGACAAAGGCTTTGTGATGGGTCCAATGCAGCAAGGTATCCGTATTACGACTGGTGCTGAGATGACCACCATGGATGCGCCAAAGAACTTTGGTCAATTAAAAACGGTTCTGAAGCTGGCTCGCAAAATCTTACCATTAGAAGATGCGGTAGAGTCTGAAGCTTGGGCAGGCTCACGTCCTTGTATGCCTGATATGAAGCCAGTTATTGGTCCTGCAGACAAGCATGACAAATTATGGTTTGCATTTGGTCACAGTCATCAGGGTTTCACCTTAGGGCCTATGACAGGGCGTCTGGTGGAAGAAATGGTTCATGAAAAGCCATCACTAGTAAACCTTGCACCATTTAGTGCTCAGCGTTTTTCAAAATAAGCGCATATCTGCTAGATTTAGCACAGACTTAAATTAATAAATTGAAGGTATATAATATGATAAAGAAGCTACACAGCACTCAACGTATGAGTAAAACCGTAATTCATAACCAGACTATCTATTTATGTGGTCAGGTAGGTAATGCTGAAGACGATATCAAAGCACAGACATTAACTTGCTTAGAAAAAATCCAAACCTTGCTAGAAGAAGTGGGTAGCGATAAATCAAAACTACTATCAGTAACGGTTTGGATCAAAGATATGGCAGATTTTGCTGCTATGAATGAAGTCTATGACAAATTTTTTGAAGGCATTCAACCACCAGCACGTGCTTGTGGCGAATCAGCATTGGCACGTCATGAGCTATTGGTTGAGATGATCGCCATCGCTGCTGAATAGTAATTTGTTCGTAGCACCTGTGTTAAATAAAAAGGCCATGATAGCGATATCATGGCCTTTTTATTTGAGAGTTAGTATCCTTTCCACACGGCTTGGCGCTTCTCAATAAAAGCATCAATACCTTCGCTCACATCGTTCGCCATCATATTGCCCGTCATCACGTCACTGGCATAGTCATAAGCATCTTCTAGTCTCATATCCAGTTGCTTATAAAACATGTCTTTACCAGTTCTTACCGCTACCGGAGACTTTGCAGTGATCGCCGTTACTAAGGACTGCAAGACTTGCTCTAATTGTTCTGCTGGCGCTACTCGATTGATCAAGCCATATTGTAAGGCAGTGTGCGCATCGATAAACTCACCAGTAATCAGCATCTCAAATGCTTGCTTACGAGGTAAGTTACGGCTGACTGCAACAGCAGGTGTGGAGCAGAAAAGTCCAACGTTTATCCCAGAGGTGGCAAACTTTGCATCATCAGCGGCTACTGCCAAATCACAAGCTGCGACTAGCTGACACCCTGCAGCGGTGGCAATGCCTTGCACTTTTGCGATGACGACTTGCGGCATCTGATTAATGGTTAGCATCATATGACTACATTGCTGGAATAAGGCACGATGAAATGCTTCATCTGAGTGCGCACGCATTTGCTTTAGATTATGACCAGCGCAGAATGCCTTGCCTGTCGCTTGAATAACCACAACTCTGACTGTAGCGTCTTGAGCGATGTTGTCTAGCTCTGTTTGCATGGCAGACAGTACTTCAACGGATAATGCATTAAATTGTTTTGGGCGATTCAGTGTGAGTGTGACCACGCCACTCTCTTTATTGTCTTCTCTAATAACAACAAGATCATCTATATCTAGAGTAATGTCAGATTGTGTCATTTATCATCCTTGATAATGGGTAGTTGGGTTTGGTAAGTGATATATACAGCTATCTAAATAGTAGCATGGCTTATAGTCTATACAATAGTTTATTAATATAGAGTGCTCAAAAACAAAAATAGCGCACTCAGGTGATGAGTACGCTATTGGTTTTTCAGTCAGATATAAGCTGTATTTATAATGAGCTTAGTATGCACCTTCGCTATAGATAAGCTCGTAGCTGTGGCTGTATATTTCAACGATGTTACCGAACGGGTCTTCCATATAAATCATGCGGTAAGGTTTTTCGCCAGGGTAGTAGTAACGTGGTTTTTCCATACGCTTTTTGCCGCCTGCTGCAACCATACGCTCAGCCAGCTCTTCAACATTTGGATCTTGAACACAGAAGTGAAAGATACCCGTTTTCCAGTATTCAAAATTATTTTCAGGATTTTCTTGGTTTTTAAATTCAAAAATCTCAACACCGATGCGGTCACCAGTAGATAGATGAGCGATACGGAAGCTGCCCCAACCTGAGCCGAATACTTCAGTACACATCTCACCAATAGGGCTGTCATCTTCGACAATCTCAGTAGGTTCCATGATGGTGTACCAACCCATCACTTCAGTATAGAATTTCACGGCGGCATCTAAGTCAGGTACTGACAGACCGATGTGCGAAAAGCTTCGTGGATAAACGTTGTTCATAGCTTGTGCTCCTGTTTGATGTGCGTTTTCTTTAACGTGAGGCCAGTATACAAATGCACCATCATTATGTAAAATTATCAAAAATTATATAAATAAGTATGAAACGTAATGATAAATATTACATGGCTACGTACCTTTTGCACGCTTGCTGAAGTTGGGCACTTTACCCGCACAGCTGAACGTCTATATATGACGCAGTCTGGTGTGAGCCAGCACATACATAAACTAGAGGAGCAGCTAGATACAGACTTGTTGATTCGAAAAGGAAAGCAGTTCTCATTGACCAATGCAGGTGAGCAACTCTATAAAGAAGCAGGCGATATATTGCAGCGGTTATCAAACCTAGAGCAACAAATCGGTGAAGATCCACCTTATGAAGGATTGGTGCGACTGATGTCACCGGGTAGCGTGGGGCTTAAGCTGTATCCGCAGCTGTTGACACTACAGCAGCAGCATCCTAACCTAGTGATTGATTATCGCTTTGCACCCAATGCTGATATTGAACGAGCACTGGGAAATCAGGAGATTGATATTGGTTTTATGACGGATATCTCAGGTGATGAGACAGTGAGTTGTAAGCCAGTGGCTCAAGAAGCATTAATACTAGTAACACCTGCGGCTACAGTAGAGCCAAGTTGGGAGCAGCTCATTAAGCTTGGATTTATTGATCATCCAGATGGTGCACATCATGCAGGTATGCTACTGACCGCCAATTACGAGCAATTCCAGCATATCAATGACTTTAAGAAAAAAGGCTTTTCTAATCAGATAGGTCTGATTTTAGAGCCCGTCAGTAGAGGAATAGGCTTTACCGTGCTACCTACACACGCAGTGGCTGCTTATCCAAAGCCTGAGCTTATTCACAGTCACTATCTACCCGTTGCCGTTAGCGAGACGCTATATCTTGCCATAAGACGACAGCAGACACTCTCTAATAGAATGCATACTGTCATTAATGAAGTAAAAAAATGGTTATAGAAATAGAGCAAGGTCAATATAGTATCAATGGATACATACGCTGACTATAAATTATAAATCTGCATTATGCCATTGATTGACCTAATTTGATGGCTGCCGCAATATTGGCTGCTGTCGTTTCGATATTGTCATAAGCCTGACTCAGCACATTATCGAGAGTATCTATCTTTTGAATACTTGGCATGATGACATCGAATTGGCTGGTTTGCGCAGGTTTTAGACCGTCTACACTGCCGCAGATAGCGATGACAGGCGTATTATTGGCTTTAGCGATATGACTGATACCGCCTGCCACTTTACCCATGGCAGTCTGTACGTCTAGTTTGCCTTCACCTGTGATGACCAGATCAGCCTCAGCGATATGCTCTGACAAATGAGCCACTTCGGCGACGGTGTTAAACCCTGATTTTAACTGCGCGTTAAAAAACGTCATCATCGCATAGCCAAGACCACCAGCGGCTCCTGCGCCTTCGACATTTTGGCAATCATCATAGCCTTGCTGGTCGCACACAGCCGCAAAGTGACTGAGTGCCTTATCCAGTTCGTTGACTTGCTCTGGATAAGCGCCTTTTTGAGGCCCGAACACGGCACTCGCGCCCAATAGTCCGCATAATGGGTTGGTTACATCACAAGCGACTTCAAACACCGTATCGAGAACCCTTGCATTAAGATGACGATTATCAATTCTGTGCAGCTGGGCAAGTGCGCCACCACCATGAGTGAGCAAGCTGTCATTAACATCATGAAATGTCATACCTAGCGCCATGAGCATGCCAAGCCCTGCGTCATTGGTTCCGCTACCACCCAGACCGATAATAATACGCTTGGCACCTTCGTCTAAAGCATCAGTAATCAGCTCACCGACACCATAACTACTGGTAGTAACAGGATTGCGTTCTGTCGCCTTTAACAAATGTAATCCGCAAGCTTGAGCAATCTCGATGACGGCAGTATTATCCGGTAATAGCAAGTATTTAGCCGTGATCGGTCGCATTAAAGGATCATGTACTCTAACGTCTTTCCAGCGTCCGCCCAATACATAAGACAATACCGCAGAAGTGCCTTCGCCGCCATCGGCCATTGGCAATAGCGTATAGTCAGCATCAGGAAATACCTGACTAAAACCAGATTGGATAGCACGGCAAACATCCAGTGCTTCTAAGCTTTCTTTGAACGAGTCGGGGGCGATTAAAATCTTCATGAATGTCTCTCTGGGTATTTTTGAACGTCTTTCTGGATATTTCAGCGAATGTGTTAAATGAACACTGTTAAATAAATACTAAGGTCAACAGCCAGATAAACACAATACTGGTCACACCTTGAATACCAGTCGCCATTGAATGGGCTTTGTATGCCTGTGACACACTCATGCGGCTAAACTGACTGACAATCCAAAAGAAGCTGTCATTGGCATGTGAGATAGTCATGGCGCCTGCACCAATTGCCATCACACAAAATACACGACCTAGCTCACTGTCTAGACCAATTTGATCCAATAACGGTGCAACCATTGCAGAGGTGGTGACCAGGGCAACTGTGGTCGAGCCTTGCGCAGTCTTTAACGCAGCAGAGACGATGAATGGCATAAAGATACCAAGTCCTAATGCAGACAATGTCGTACCTAAATAGTCACCAATTGGTGTCACTTTTAGCATGGCACCAAATGCACCACCAGCACCAGTAATCAATAAGATAGGTGCGGCAACGACCAAACCTTGTGAAATACTATCACTGATTTGCTGTGTCTTTTGCTCGGTATTGATAAGTAAGAATGACAAAAACAGACCAATGAGCAGTGCCGTTAGAGGATTACCAATAAATACCAAGATATCTGTCAACGTACCACTACCAAACGGTGCGCTTGGAAAGTTGGCAACAGATGATAAGCAGATCAATAGGATAGGAACGATAATAGGTAAAAACGCCATCGTCGCTGACGGCATATTGCTATAGTCATCACGCGTTTTCATGTTTTCAGGTAACGTCGCTGCTGGTGCATCCAGCGCATCTATATTATCAGGCGTCACATTCAGAAAGCGATTAGACCACCACCAGCCAGCCAATACAGCAACGGCTGTCACGACCACACCGACCATGATGACCAAACCTAAATTAGACTCTAGTCCTAGATTACCTGCCGCTGCAATCGGACCTGGGGTTGGTGGTACAAAGGTATGAGTGGCATATAGACCAGTGGCTAAGGCAATACTCATCGCCACACTAGAGACTTTTAAACGCTCAGCTAAGGTCTCTTTTAAAGAGTTTAAGATGATGTAGCCTGAGTCACAAAATACCGGTACTGACACGACTGCACCGACGATAGACATGGTCAGAGTAGGGAAGCGTGGCCCCAACACTTTGATAACGGTTTCTGCCATCACGATAGCAGCACCAGTTTTTTCAAGGATTAAGCCGATAATGGTACCGAATACAATTACTAGACCGATATAACCTAAGATACCGCCGAAACCATCAGAGATCGTCTTAGCGACAGTATTAAGCGGTACTTGGTAGAATAGTGCTACCAAAAATGCTGACAATATCAACACTAAAAAAGGATGCCACTTTAATTTTGCGGTAGCGAAAATAATAAAAAGAATGGTCAGCACAAGCCAAAATACAATCATCACTGTCTCAATATGGTTTATATCTTAATGAATTATTCATGCGAACAGGCATCAATAACGATACGAAATTTTAAAGGGGCATATTTTATAGTAAATAGACGCGACTAGGAAATAAATTTAAGGAAGAGAAGCTGTTATCGGTCATTTTCCAAGCGTATCTGAGGTTCTTTGTGAGACCATTCTATATGCTGTATCATTATTTCTATCATTCTTAAACCAAAAAAACTGGCCATTTATAATGACCAGTTTTAACTGAGCTATGAGTACTAATATCTAAATTATTATTGTTATCAAGATAGTATTTTTAGTGAGGTCTATTTTTAAGCAATCTTGTCAAAAAATGCTTTATTATCTCCGGCTATCAAAGTACCAAAACTAACATAAATGCCCTGATCATCTAATGTGGCGTACCAATGGTCATCATTGCCACTGGTCAGCAGCTGAAAGTACTTGTCGTTGACGATTCTACCGACCGTATAAACTTCGCCTTCGGCATAGTATTCATTACCTTGGGTACAGATGAGTTTATCATCAGTATGGATATCATTATTTTCTTTCATATTCTTGCGCCCTATCAGTCCATAAGATAGCAGTAGGTTATCAATTCTGCTAATGATAATAAAGATGATTATATAAGCAGTATCTTGTTGTCTGGTATAGCATTTTTAAGTGAGTTGTTGCATTTAGTTACTACAATATTGCATGAATAACATCGCTATCCAAGCAATAGGTTTTTTGATAATCCTAAGCTGTTTGGTGATATATAAAATCTTAATTTAGCGTGATAGAGCTGTATGGATTAATAATATGAGTGGCTTATATATAACTCTAAACCAAAAAATGGCACGCATAAAAAAACCAGCGACATTGAGTCACTGGTTTTTTTAGAACTGAACCTAACTATCGAGAAGATTATTCTTCAGAATAGTCTTCGCCAGCTTCTTCTTCGTCAGCTAAATCTTCGTTGCTATCTTCAGAAAGAATAGTCACTAAGATGCTAGCAGTAACGTCATGGTGTAGCTGAATATCAACATTGTATTCGCCAACTTGACGTAAAGTGCCTTCAGGAAGCTTGATTTCAGCACGGTCTACTTCTAGACCTGAGTTAGTCAATGCTTCAGCGATATCGCGAGTACCGATAGAGCCGAATAGCTTGCCTTCGTCGCCTGATTTAGCGCGCATGATAACATTAACGTCAGTCAATGCATCAGCACGTTCTTGAGCAACAGCTACTTCTTTCGCTTCTTCAGCTTCAAGCTCAGCACGACGTGCTTCGAACTTTTCAATGTTAGCTTTAGTAGCAGGTAGTGCTTTACCCAAAGGGATAAGAAAGTTACGTCCGTAACCTGGTTTCACATCGACAGTTTCACCGAGTTTACCAAGGTTGACGATACGCTGTAACAAAATAATTTGCATGAGTCATTCCTAGTTAATTAACGGTTAACCCTGATGGTTATCAGTGTATGGAAGTAGCGATAAATAACGAGCTTGCTTGATAGCAGTAGCTAGTTGACGCTGATATTTAGTAGATGTACCGGTAATGCGGCTTGGTACGATTTTACCATTATCACTGATATACTGTTTTAGCAATTCAACATCTTTATAATCGATGTGAGTGATGCCTTCAGCAGTGAAACGGCAGAATTTGCGACGGCGATAGAAACGTGCCATGAGTATTCTCCTTTAATTAGTCTTCACTGTTGTCGTTGTCGTCATTATCGTTTTCACGACTGTCTGGACGACGAGTAGTTGCTTTGCGTGCGCGTTTTTCATCGGCATTCTTGGCTAACTGCGACTCTTCAGTGACAGCGTCGTCACGGCGCATAACTAGACTACGAATGATCGCGTCGTTATAACGGAATAATTCTTCAAGTTCAGCTAAAGTTTCACCGTCAGTTTCAATGTTGAAAAGAACGTAATGAGCTTTGTGAATCTTGTTGATTGGGTAAGCCAGTTGACGACGGCCCCAATCTTCTAAACGATGGATAACACCGTTGTTGTCTTGAACTAACTTGATGTAGCGCTCAACCATGCCGACCACTTGGTCGCTTTGGTCTGGGTGTACAAGTAACACCAGTTCGTAATGTCGCATTATGACTCCTTACGGATTAGTAGCTATTAACCCTATGTTAATAGCAAGGAGATTTATAAGGTAAGCCCAAATCCTACAAAAAATAATGAGGAATAAGCTTAGTTTATAAAGCGCCGTATTATAACAGTACTCGGCAACTAACACAAAGGTTAATCACTGAGGCACTGTCAATAAAATATAAAAATGGTGAATATATCTTTACCAACAAAAAAAGCAACGATCGTACGCTGCTTTTCTATAAATATAATGAGCTATATCATCGATAACCTAATCAAAAAACGGTTATTCAGATTTTGATTTTTTTACCAACTGACTGCTGTCTGCTTTTACCACCAAAGTTTTGGCAAGTTTGTCGTGCCAGCCGATATTTTCAGGGCTTTTCGATGCCATGTAATAGTGAATAGCAATAATCACAAAGCCTAGAAAGCTGGTAAATGAAAATAGTAAGTTATAGATAATAAATAGCAGTAGCGTACGCGTACCAATCAGCTTAATAAACGAAGGCAGACGGTGCGTGGTTTGATCGACGACCCGAATACCAGTGATGACTTTACCTAGTGATTGACCACGCATGGTAATAAATACCAGCTGCAGTGCAAAGAGACCAAAAACCATTACCTGTGACATCATCAATGTGCTACTAGGAAGGCTTTCCATGAGTGTCATTGAGTACTGATAAGCGGCGTCCATATCTTGAATGTTTTGGAACTTGGTATAATCCACATCCATTTTGGTCAATGCCATTACTAGTGGTAGTATGGCCAATATGTACAATAAACCATTAAGCGCGGTTGCCAATATGCGTGACATGATAGGCGCAAGTACCACATTGCCAACGACTTTGTCTGCAGCAGTTTTTTTGGCAGTAGTTTTGCTCAACGATACATTGTTATGCGGCGTTTGATGACGATTGGTCGTCATATCAGCTTTCACGTTTTTAGGACGTTCAGGCTTGCCATATAGTCTATCTAACGATACAGACTTATCATCTTTTGCTTTGTTGGTATCTTCAGGGAAGACGGTCACATTATTAATGATAGAGTCATTTACTTCAGGAGTGTTAGCACTGGTCGGTCTATAAACCGTTTGATTATTGGTTAAGTCACCGACGCGTTGCCACTGACCCAAACCATCATGCCACATCAAATCATCCAGAAACACTTCACCAGATGCCAGCATGATATTGAGCTGAGCCAAATCATATGGGCCAGCTTGTACGTTATTTCGAGCAAGGAAAATCTGCATAATTGCCTGCATAGTTAGTCATGTCTTGATACATTATATTAGGGTCTATTTGAAAAAATCAAATAGACCCTAATGGTGGTATCTTTAGTGACTGTGTGAATGACCGTTAGAACTCAATCTAATGGTTTACTTTGCTTCTTCACCAGCTAAGAAGAACCAAGTATCTAGTACAGAATCAGGGTTCAATGAAACTGAGCTGATACCTTGTTCCATGAGCCAGAACGCTAGATCTGGATGGTCTGATGGACCTTGACCACAGATACCGACATATTTGTTTTGCTTACGGCAAGCATCGATAGCCATAGATAACAGCTTCTTAACCGCAGGATCACGCTCATCAAATAGGTGAGAGACGATACCTGAATCACGATCTAGACCAAGCGTTAACTGAGTCAAGTCGTTAGAGCCGATTGAAAAACCATCGAAGTATTCTAGGAATTCTTCTGCCAATAGGGCATTGGTCGGTAGTTCACACATCATGATGATGCGCAGACCGTTTTCACCACGTTTCAGACCATTTTTCTCAAGTAGCTCGATGACCTGTGCTGCTTCGCCAACGGTACGTACGAAAGGAATCATAATCTCGACGTTGGTCAAGCCCATCTCGTCACGTACGCGTTTTAGTGCTTTACACTCAAGCTCAAAGCAGTCACGGAAGTTGTCAGACACATAACGACTGGCACCGCGGAAACCAAGCATTGGGTTTTCTTCTGATGGCTCGTATAACTTACCACCTAACAAGTTTGCGTATTCGTTAGATTTAAAATCTGACATACGAACGATGACTGGCTGATCCATAAACGCAACGGCTAGGGTTGAGATACCTTCAACCAATTTATCAACATAGAAGTCAACAGGTGAGGCATAACCAGCGATACGCTCTTGGATGGCTTGTGCAATTTCACGTGGCAAGCTGTTCATGTTTAGCAAGGCTTTTGGATGCACACCAATCATACGGTTGATGATGAATTCTAGACGCGCAAGACCAATACCTTCGTTTGGCATTTGCGTGAATGAGAATGCACGATCTGGGTTACCAACGTTCATCATGACTTTGAACGCAAGATCTGGCATAGACTCAACAGAGTTGGTCTGTACTTCAAAGTCGATTTGGCTCTCATAAATGAAACCAGTGTCACCTTCAGCACAAGAAGCGGTCACGTCTTGACCATCAACCAATAGCTCTGTTGCGTTACCACAACCAACGATGGCTGGTACGCCTAGCTCACGCGCGATGATAGCTGCGTGACAAGTACGGCCACCACGGTTAGTGATGATAGCAGAAGCGCGCTTCATGACTGGTTCCCAATCCGGATCAGTCATATCTGATACGAGTACGTCGCCTTCTTGTACTTTGTCCATCTCGTTTAGATTGCTAACGATACGCACTTTACCTGAACCGATACGTTGACCGATTGAACGACCTTCACACAATACTTTTGCATTGGTGGTGTCAATGATATAACGCTCCATGACATTGCTGTCTTGGCGACTCTTAACGGTCTCAGGACGTGCTTGAACGATAAAGATTTCGTTAGTATCGCCGTCTTTTGCCCATTCGATATCCATCGCTTGGCCATAATGCTTTTCGATCGTTACGGCTTGTTTGGCAAGTGAGGTCAGCTCTTCAGTAGATAACGAGAACTGCATACGATCTTGTTTTTCAACATCGATAGTTTTAACTGATTTGGCAGTGCTGCCTTCATCGCCATAAACCATTTTCTTATGCTTGCTGCCTAGGTTACGGCGGATAACTGATGGCTTACCGTTGGCTAGCAATTGTTTTGAGATATAGAATTCATCTGGGTTAACCGCACCCTGTACGACCATTTCGCCTAGGCCGTAGCTTGACGTGATAAATACCACTTGATCAAAACCACTTTCGGTATCAAGTGTGAACATCACACCAGCAGCGCCAGTCTCTGAACGTACCATACGCTGTACGGCAGCAGACAATGCAACGCCTTCGTGCTCAAACCCTTTGTGTACACGATAAGAGATAGCACGGTCATTATATAGTGACGCAAATACTTCTTTAATCGCAATCAGAACGTTATCAATACCGCGAATGTTTAGGAATGTCTCTTGCTGACCAGCAAATGAGGCATCTGGCAAATCTTCGGCAGTGGCAGAAGAACGCACGGCAACAGCGATGTCTTCGCCGCCACTCATGGTTTCAAATGACTGACGCACTTCTTGCTCAAGATCTTTTGGCAGCTCTTGTTCAATAATCCAAGTACGAATCTTTTTACCCGTTTCTGCAAGTTTTTTGACATCATCAACATCTAATGTTTTTAGTTCGCTGTTGATTTTGTCAAGCAAGCCAGTTTCGTTCAAAAAACGGTTAAATGCATTTGAAGTGGTGGCAAATCCGCCTGGAACACTAACACCCAAATCAGACAAATGGCTGATCATTTCACCTAATGAGGCGTTCTTACCGCCGACCATCTCAATGTCGTCTTTTCCTAGCTGATCAAGATTGATTACAAGTGCTGTAGATTGCGCTGCCATGATAACTCCAGAAAATAAGGTTATTTAGTAAGGATTATAACGGTGGATTATACCGCCATATTTAGAGAATTTCGAGGGGTTTGACCAAAAAACTTGTTAAAAATATACAAATTATGGGATTCGCTACATAATTTGTAGCAGCTATCTTAATATTTGGTTGTCTGAGTATGAGCAGAATACCAATCATGATACTAATGAGATAAGCTTTTAATTGATCATTGAACTATTATCTAACGTTATATTACCCATTAAAATTGTGTAACAAACAGTCGTAAAACTGGTCGAGCATTTTTGATATATCATTAGCATTGACACTTTGATCTGTCTTATCGTTATTTAGCTTATATAGTTAGTCAATCGTTTGGTAAAGAGCAAATAAGATAAGGTAATGAAACTAAAATCTGTGTTGGTTCTCAATTGTACAGGGGTAACATTGATTTCTATTAGGGTGCTAATATGCGTATAATATAGCGCATGGCTAGGCAGTATAAATGACTATACCTGTAGTATGTGAAAGCGTGCTAATTCCGAATATGCCCACCGAAAAATAAGACTGATTAATATGCAGTCAGAAATATTCCAGTGAAATGAAGATTATTATTGAGTTTTCAACCGAGGTGTCAACGTTATGTACTCAAGCAATCCGTCTGAACAAGTCAAGTCCACTATCCAAAATCGTCATGCACTGAATTTGGACAGCTCTCAAACGGTTAGAACAGCCTTTTTTATCTCAGATGGAACAGCCATTACGGCTGAGACACTTGGCCGTGCCATTTTGAGTCAGTTTGCTTCAATACCTTTTGAGACACGCGTATTGCCTTATGTAGACAGTATTGAGCGTGCAGAAGATGCCGTTGAGCAAATCAATATGGCCTATCAACGGGACGGATTTTTGCCCTTAGTATTTGATACGATTGTGAACCCTGATATCCGTGAAAAGATTAATGCGGCACAAAGCTGTAATTTGGATATGTATGAAGGTTTGATTGGCCGCGTCGCAGAAGAGACAGGTGTAGAGCCAGATGGACATTCAGGCCATGCCCACGACAATGTCGATTCTGAGACCTATAAAGAGCGTATCGATGCGGTTCATTTCGCTTTGGACAATGATGATGGTGCGCGTACGCGTCATTATAATGCTGCAGATATTATTTTGGTTGGGGTATCACGCTCTGGCAAAACGCCAACATCACTATATTTAGCATTACAGTTCGGTATTCGAGCGGCCAACTATCCTTTGACCGAAGATGATCTGTATGACAACCAGCTACCAAAAGCCTTGCGTGAGCACAAAGACAAACTGTTTGGCTTACTGATCGATACCGATCGCTTAGTAAAAATCCGTCAAGAGCGCCGTGCAGGCAGCCGTTACTCTAGCTATCAGCAGTGCCAACAAGAGCAGCGCGCGATACAGGGCATCTATATTACGCACGGTATTCCAAGCTTGGATGTGTCTGAGATGTCTGTTGAAGAGATCGCCACACGTATCTTACAGAAAACCGGTCTCAAACGCCGTATTGGTTAATTGAGTATCAATAAAAACAGTAACGAAGATATGCTACTTAACACAACATCATTATGCAGAGAATCTTATGATTTCATTTTATCAGTCTAGCAAGGCACCGTTATTATTGGCAGGCTTGTTGAGTGCGACCGCTTTATTGAGTGCTTGTCAAACGTCACCATTTGCAAAGGATCCAGTACCTGAGCCGCGTTATATACCAAGTGTGGTGTTGGGAGAGGCGCAGACGTTGACCATCATGCCAAACCGTGTGGCGTGCGAATCCGCATTACCGATGCAGTGCCTGCTTGCCAAATCGAGAGATGGCAGCGTGTTCCAAATCCCTTATGACTGGATTGATGACTTTGCCCCCAGCCTTGGTACAGAATATGTGATCAGCGCCCGCCCGCAAATCGATGAAGGACAGCAAAGCGCTACTGGCCATTGGACATTGCAAAACATACTGTCACAACGTATGGTAGGCACGATTTAGTATAGTGAGTCTGATTCACATCTACATAGATTCATTTATTTGTCTCAATATCTATCTAATAAATACAAAGAGGGCATCATGGTAAGTAAAAGTGCAAGCGACGCGACCAATGATACGGGTAAAGACGTTCATACCGAAGTATCCAATAAAGAAAACGGCCGCACGCCTAACCCTGAGCATACCGAAGGCAAAGACAAAAAACAAAGAATTGAACAAACTCATGAGCAAGTCACAGATGACGTCATGCACCATCCTGACCTTATCAATCCGCTTGATGACACCCGCATTGATATCAAATCTGGTTTTGCCAAAGACTCTCGTCGTCTAAAGAGCGATGATCATAAGTATGAGTATGATGTAGTGATATTGGGAGCAGGGCCTGCTGGTGAAGCGGCTGCTATGAAACTCACCAAGTCTGGCAAGCGAGTCGTCGTCGTTGATCCGCGTGATCAGGTGGGCGGAAACTCGACGCACGTAGGAACTATTCCTAGTAAAGCGCTGCGCCAATCGGTCTTTAACTTGATTAACTTTCGCCGTGATCCAATGTTCACTAAGGCGATGGAATATAAACAAGTGCCGCTTAATAGAGTGCTTGCCAATGCGCGTCAAGTGATACGTCGGCAAGTCAACACTCACACGGGGTTTTATGAGCGTAACCGTATTGAAGTGATCCAAGGTTGGGGCAGTTTTGTCGATAAACACACCCTGCGTATTGAAACCGACGACAATGTGTTTGAGACCATCACCTTTAACAAAGCTATCGTAACAGTGGGTAGTCGTCCGTATCGCCCAGACATTTTAGACTTCAACCATCCACGCGTTTTTGATTCTGATAAAATTCTACAAATGGATTATATCGTTAAAAAAATCATCATTTATGGTGCTGGCGTGATTGGCTGTGAGTATGCTTCTATCTTTACGGGTCTTGGTTATAAGGTTGATTTAATTAACAACCAAGATCAGCTGCTCAACTATCTTGATAGTGAGATTAGTGATGCGATTGCACACGATTTTAGACAATTTGGTGTGCTTATCCGCAGTAATGAAGAGATTGATCATCTTGAAACGCATGACGACTGTGTCATCCTGCATCTCAAAAGTGGTAAAAAAATCAAATCAGATGCAATTCTGTGGTCAAACGGACGCTCAGGTAATACCGAAGGTCTAAACCTAGAAGCCATTGGGCTCAAAGCGAACAGCCGTGGTCAGCTAAAAGTTGATGACACTTATCGTACGGACGTCGATAACATCTATGCAGCAGGGGATGTGATCGGTTGGCCATCATTAGCATCAGCGGCTTATGACCAAGGACGCTGTGCAGCTGCCTTTATGGTTGGTGATAGCGATGCTGAACCCGTATCTAGCGTACCGACTGGTATCTATACGATTCCTGAAATCTCTTGTATCGGCAAAACCGAGCAAGAGCTGACGGACGAAAAAGTCCCTTATGAAGTCGGACAAGCATTCTTTAAGCATTTGGCACGCGCACAAATCATTGGTGAGCGTACGGGCGTACTCAAAATCCTATTCCATCGTGAGACGCTAGAGATTCTAGGGATTCACTGCTATGGTAATCACGCCTCAGAGATTATCCATATTGGACAGGCGGTCATGAAGTGTAACAACACGCTTGAGTATTTCGTCAATACGACCTTTAACTATCCAACGATGGCAGAAGCCTATCGTGTGGCGGCCCTCAATGGTTTGAATCGAGTGTTTTAAACCGTAAAGATGATTGAACATTTAGACTTATACGATCATCTCAATAAAAAAGCGCCTGCTATTATTAGTAGGCGCTTTTTTGTGGGGCTACTAAGCGGAATTTTTTTGAGCGCTAAAAACCGCTCTTTTTTGCGGTATCCGCTCGCGTAAAAACAATAGGAGAATAAAGTAAAATAGCCATAAACCAGCGAGTGCATAAAATCCAATGGTGACTTGAGAGATACTGGCACCCATTTGATTGAGCTGTACCGAGGTGTTGATCGCAGGTGTGGTTGGAAAGATCCAGCGGACCACTTGCAGCACTTGAGGCAATTGCTCAGCTGGCCACGGGTAGCCACTCAAGAAAAATATCGGCAGTGAGACAAATATTAAGATCTGCATGCTGCGCTCACGCTGTCTGAACCATAGCCCCAGCACGCAGCCAAGGGTTGCCACCGTCGGACAAAAAAGGGCTAAAAACAGCAGTGTACCGAGTAGGTTTTGTCCACGGGGATAATGGTGTAGCTCAAATGCCCAGCCATAATAAAAGCAACCAACGATAAAGCTCAAGGAGCTCAGCGCTCCGATACGTCCGAGCCAACCACGTATACTCGCAGCATGACGGCGCTGCTCATACCATGTGCCAATCAGCATTGCTGTTGCCATCAAAAGTGTCTGTTGTAAAATAATAACCGAGACAGCTGGCACCACATAAGCGCCATAACCTTCGGTTTGATTATACAGTGGCATAATCTGTAATGGCACAGCTTGAGTGTTCTGTGCTGCGGTGGGTGCATAAGCCCCCTTAGCGATACTTTTCTTGACTTTAATGCCTGCCGAAACGGTGCCAACTGCTTTAGAGAATCCCAACTGTAGGTTCTTGTTTAAGATAAAATAGCCGCCATTGCCAAGCACGCTGACATGCGCCTGTTCTCCTGACAGTACTTGCTGCTCTAAGCCCGCTGGGATAATCATATAGCCTGCGATTTGATCGGACCATAGGGCTTCTTTGGCAGCTTGCTCGTTAATCAGCTGCTTAGTATCTAGATAGGGACTGGCGCTTGCATACCGAATAATAGTGCGTGATAGGTTACTGTTGTCTTGGTCAATGATGCCTACTGGCACATGGTTGACTATTTCACTCGAGTAAGGCCAAGGGTAGAAAAAACCGTAAATAATAGGGGCAATAATCAACATCAAGAGTACACCTTTGTCCCCAAAAACATCTTTAAACGTTTGGATAAAGCTTGTCCAAAACGATTGTGATGCTGGCGGAATGGTCGGCTTGGTTGTTCGATGCTGAGTGTTTGATGGTTCAGACATTAGCGTGCCCCCCAGCGTTCAGGATGTGTCAATGCGCGTTTGGTCAATAATGTGGCAAGCAGTAGCGCCGTTATGGTGGCAAATCCTAGTCCGTAGACGATGGGTAATGATACGGCAATAGGCGCTTGCATCTGCAACTGTGCAATGTGGAGCTTAAGATAATGCGTTAGTGGCAGGACGTTTGACCAGTATTGTGCGCTGTCACTGATCGCAATATAAGGAAAAGTCACGCCAGCAAAGGCATAAGAAGGCGCTGAAATAAAACCGGTAGTCGATAGACCCATACGCAGTGAAAAAGAGTTCAGAGTAAAAATAGCACCCAGCCAGAACGACAGGGTTATTAGACATAACAGGCCGATATAGACTGCGATGAGCGACATAATGCTCGTGGTTTGATTCGGGTTTGCAAGCCATAGTATCAGCGCTGACCACAAGCTATAAGCCAATATGGGCCAACAGTATTTTCCCAACAGACCAAATAGTAGCACCGAGATGCTGACAGAATCAGGCGCTGCGGAGCGTGCTGATAAGGCAGTAAGGCCTTCACCACCTTGCTTGATTTTCAGCACTGATGTTGTCCTAGACGAGGTTGTCGCAGCAGGATTAGACGAGGTCAAGTCAGGAGTGGCTGTACTGATAAAGTGATACCAGCGACCAATATTCTTATCACGTAGCTCGCGACCGATGGTGGTTGCTCCCACGACCATTGCCAATATATGTAGCAGGGCAGGTATCACGGTGGATGCTAGAAACTGCTGATAATTGGTGGCCGCATTGAACAGACTGATACGTTGAATACTGATGGGCGCGTAAGCAGTCATGGCTTGCGATGGGGCAACCCCTTGCTTGACCAATCGTTTTATCTCAACCCCTGCCGATATTGTGCTGGCGACCGCTTGGACACCCGCTTGAATAATGCCAGAGTGCGTACCGTATTGCGCGTTTACTTGCAATATTAAGGGGGCAGGCTTATTGGATAAAATATTACGCGAAAAATCCTCAGGAATAATCACAACTGCATAAATATCACGTTGCAAGATGGCCGCCTCTGCTTCCGCTTGCGAATAGTAAAGCTGCCTAACTGTCAGTGTAGGGCTGGCTTCGAGATAGCGTACAGCCGTATTGGCCACCGCGCTGTTGTCCTGATCAATGACTCCAATAGGCAGATCAGTAATCTGAGTCTGTGAAAATATCCACCAAACCAGAAGCACCGTTGCTAGTGGTATCCATACCACCATGCTAAAGTCCCAATGATTTTTGGTCAGAAAGCGCCGCTCGTAGGCTGCACTGCGTACAAAAGCCTGACCCAATTGACCTAAATGCATGGCTTACTCTTGGTTCTGATTGATAGGCGTGGCATTGATGCGTACCACCACACTCATTCCTGAGCGAATACGGGCATCAGGCATGGTCGGTCGCGCTTTTACCTCAAACGTACGTACATCAAAACCATCGTCGTTATTGGTTGGGCGCCAAGTAGCAAAGTCAGATAAGGTCGAGGTCGCATAGACAGTGAACAGTTTGCTATAAGGCTTGTCTGCTGACGATAATGCAGGGATAGTGCCCGTAAACGTTTGACCAATCGCGAACTGATTTAGATAAGACTCAGTGACGTTGAGCACCACCCATTGGTCATTGGTATCCACCAACGTTAAAAGTGGCACCCCTTGACCAATGACTTCTCCAGCGCTGACAATAACATTATCAACAACACCAGCGATAGGGCTTTTTAGATTGGCCTCTTTTTTGGCAGCCATTGCTTCATCTAGCTGGGCATCCACTTGTGCCACTTGTGCGGTGGCCGCTGACTTGTCTTCACTGCGTGCGCCTTCTAATGCCAAATCATACTGTAAGCGTGCCGCTTCTGTTTGATCTTGCGTCGCCAGGTATTGGGCATAAGCTTCATCACGCTTTTGCCGAGCCATCAAGCCTTCTTCATACAGACGATTGACGCGTTGATAAGTGTTTTCTGCCAAGTCGGATGCGGCCTTATTAGCTTGCCAAGCGGCTTTCGCTTGAGCTATTTCTTGCGGGCGCGCCCCGTTTTCTGCTTTGTCCAATTGACTTTGCGCTATTTGCTTACCAGCCTGTGCCTGATTGATCTTAGCGTTGATCTCAGGCGAGTCCATCTCAATCAATTGTTGACCTGCCGTTACAGTATCACCTTCTGTTACCATGATCTGAGCAATACGTCCGGGCACTTTTGCTGCGATGGATGTTTGCTGCATTTGCATCTGCCCTTGAAGCGTAATGACTTCTGTCTCGTTGTGCTGACTGCTTTTGTATAGGCCATACGCAATTGCTCCAAGGACCATCAATATAAATAGGGCAAGTAACGCCTTTTTTATACGGGCAGACTTATCAGCTTTAGAATTGCCGCGATTATAAGTAGGCGTAGGCTGCTCTGGTTCAGCAGCAGACGCGTCCTCTACAGGATCGACTGAGGCCTGAGCCTCTTGAGAGGTCACTGACTCGGTTGAATCAGCAGGTTTTTTTAAGTCGTCTGATTCATGTGGAAATTCAGTCATGACAGTGATATTCCTAAAGCAGCAAAGTTGAGAATAAGGGGTTGGTGACTAGGGTGTGTCTTCAATTCACTCGATAGTCATCTCAATGGGCTAAAAATGGCTAAGTCTTGCCAAACATCGTCAAATAGCTGGTTAATATCCCGATATTAACCAGCTATTTTCCTTGTTTTACGGCAATTTATCTCATTTTTATCACCATTTTTGAATTGAAGACACGCCCTAGTACACTCGAACAGCATGAGGTTTGGTGTTTTCTAGGGCTTCAGAATTCAAAATTGCCCCAAAAGCGACGATAAATGCTGAATAGTATAGCCACAGCATAATGACAACCGCTGCTGAAAGCGCACCAAACTCAGCACTATAATTATTGAAGTTCTGTACATAAAACGAAAATAGTATGGACAAGACAGTCCAAAAAACAGTCGCCAGAGCAGCACCTGGCGCCAGTTGTTTTAGTGCCACGCCGTCACGGTTTGGCGCTAGGCGATAAAGGCTCAAAAAGCTGAAAAATATGATAGCCGCCAATATGGGCCATCTGCTCCAAAGCGCAATGCTCTTGGCTATTTGGGGGAAGGGAAAATAGGCTGCCCCCAGAGGAATGATGGCGATAGAGGAGACCGCTATAATCAATACTACCACTGCCCCAAAGGTCAAACTCACTGCTCGAATAGTACCTTGTATAAAGCTGCGTTCTTGAGTGATATGAAAGGCAAGATTGATAAGGATAATCAACGATTTGATGCCTTTTGAGCCCGCATAAAGAGCAAGAAAAGTCGATAAAATCAGACTAAAAGTAAGCGCAGATGCGGTACTAGAGACCAAGTCTGTTAGGCGCGAATTGAGAACGTCATAGACAGTGTCAGGTATGAATGGCTGCAAAATAGCAATTTGTGCTTGCATCTCAGCGGGTGAAAACACGAGACCATAAATCAGCACAAACACCGCCATCACTGGAAAAATGGATAAAAAACCAAAAAAACCGACGCTTGCGCAATGTGCCCAAACGTTAGAATTGTTTGCGATACGCCACGTCTCGAGTACAGTCTTTAGCCAACTGCCTATTAATTGCGGTGTTAACTTAGGCATTGATGTAGGGGTCAGTTTTTTCATAACACAGGTATTCACAATAGGATAGGTAAGAGTAACGATATTTATAACAAATTATTATTCAGTATATAAAGTTGGCAGCTGAATGTCAGCGGCATTGAGGTACGCATTAAAAGCGAGCGGTGTACCGCAGCTTTGCATCAGAGCGGCCAATGACTGTACATAGCTATTGGCCGCTTGCGCTTGCTCAGTCCGTGCTTTAAGCGATTGCGTCTGGGCTTGTACCACATCGACGGTGGTATTTATCCCTTCTTGTAGTCCTAAGCGGCGCAAGCGTAGTACTTCTGCTGCCAAATCAACATTGCTTTGTAATGCTTGATAGCGTGACTGGGCATTATTGACATCGTGCCAGTTTTTTTCTACCAGTAGTAGCAAGTTGTCACTGACTTCTATCTCAGACAGATCTGCTTGGCGTATCTGAGCATTGCTTGATGCCAATGATGCGGTTTTGTCGAGCCCGCCCCACAGCTTCCAACTGGCAGAGATACCAGCGACCCAGCTCGGGTCTTTTTCAAGCTGACCATAACCATATAGCAGTACCGTCGGCTTATAACCTGTATCTGATAGCGCGTGCAACTGCTGAGCTTGGGTGCGTTTGGCGGCGACCTTTTGTAGACCCGGATGATTATTGAGTGCCAAGTCTTGAAAGTAGCTGACATCTGGTAGAGGGCGACTAGAGACAAACAAAGGCGTGGTCGGTTTAATACGGTAGTCGGTACGTAGCAGTCGTTGTAGCGCAATCATCGCTAGACGCGCGTCATTATTGGCATTGACCGATTCGCTTTTGGCATCAGCAAGTGCAGATTGCGCCTCCAATCTATCAACACGTGAGATAAAACCTTCTTCAAACAGGCGCTCTGCCATATGGTCAGTCTGCTGCAAGGTGTCATAAGCATCTTCGCGCAGATAAGCGGCAATAATGGCCAATTGCGCCTTAAAGTAGCGTTCGATTAACGTATTATAAAGCGTGTTTGTATCGAGTATGCTATCGGCCACTGCTTCTTGGGTACGTGCATCTGAGGCACCAGTCAAGGCCTCTGCCCGCCCAGCAGTATAAATGGGCCACGCCACGCCAATACCGGCACCTGTCGTTGACCCTGAACGTTTGATGTTATAAGAATCAGGTATCCGCTCACCGACCAGCTCACCAAAATTTGGTAAGTCTGGAATAGCAGGGGTAATACTGTCGACGGTATTATTGACCCCATTAACAACCCCATTTCTAAGAGAAGATAGATCTATATCTTCGTCTAAATGGTAGGCGCTGGCTGATACACGAGCGAAGACGAGCGGGTTATCGATGGTTCTGAGTGCATCCGTTTGATATTCGCTGGCAGCGATGGCTGCTTGATTGGCTGCCATTTTGGGTGAGACTTGGACTAAAATCTTTTGCGCTTGTTCTAAGCTTAGAAAGCTCGAAACCTCTAATGGATAGCTATTATCGACCGCTTTGTGGGTGATAGGGTCGATCAGAGTATCTAAGGTTTGTTTTTCGGTCGTCTCGTAGCCGTTGGCTGCTTGATTGGCTGCCACCATTGCGCCATCATTGACTTGATTGTCCACATCCACAATCTGTGTGACAGCCATTGGTGTCACTTTATCCTGCAACCCAGGGCGGTCTGCATCAGTACTAGCCTCAGTATTGGCATAAGTCGCTAGAGGCACACTGATAAGCGCAGCGGTCATCATAGCAGTAGGCAGCACGGATAAAGTGAATTTCATAAGTCGTATAAGCCGTTAATTAGAATATCAGGTATGATGAAATAAGGTATAACATCAATCAATGTCAGCGCTCATAATATAGTCAATCCTTTATAAAAGAGCTACAGCGTTAACCTCGCTTGAAGTATCACATATACATCTGCACTCGGTTGCCTTGACTCTCTTTTAAACTGAATCCACTATAGCGAAATTTTTGCTATTACAAGCTGTTTAATAATTATAGGTCATTTCATAGTCGCTAGCTGACAGGTTTCATTGTCATTTACGCGCTAAGAGCAGTTCATGGATAATAAAGGGTACACTGTAGAGCCACAATGGTGACGGGTCAATGCTTAGTATTCTCACGTTTTCTATTGTGTCTTTAGCCACGCTATGATAGAGATTCGATTAGTTTTATAAATACTTGTTTATAAGTAATATGATAGTGACTATTTATCATGCCTTAAGATATTGATTATCATGTCTTATGGGTTTAGATAAAGCTGTTTTTGTTCAAATATTTTTATCGCAAATTGCGGCACTTTGTCCATCAATCATTATTTATAAGCTTATAGTGCGTAAGCAAATAATAAATCATCACTGGTTTGTCATCAAATAGAATAAACAATTTTAGTAAAGGATGCGTGTCATGGCAGGATATATTTTGGCGTTGGACCAAGGAACCACATCGAGTCGAGCAATATTATACGATGACCATGCGCGCCCGATAAAAATGGTGCAGCAGCCAACGACGCTGCAAACCCCAAGTGCAGGGTTTGTGGAGCAAGACGCGCAGCAGATATGGCAAACACAGATCAGCTGTGCTCACGATGTGATCAATCGGGCAGGTTTGCTCGCTACCGATGTCAGTAGTATTGCGATTACTAATCAGCGCGAATCTATCGTGATGTGGGATAGGAACACCGGTAAGCCGTTGGCACCAGCCATTATTTGGCAGGATAGGCGAACGGCCAGTTATTGTAAAACAATGGCCAATCAACACGTCAAAGGAAATGGTAAAGATTTCAGCGAACATCCTCGTAACAGCGCGAGCGTAGAGGATAATCAAACCAATATGGCACAAGACGTTCAGCGCATCACAGGGTTACGATTGGATCCCTATTTTAGTGCCAGCAAGATTGCGTGGTTGCTCGAAAACAATCCCACACTTAGAGTGCGTGCCAGTAAGGGTGAGATAGCCGTTGGTACGATTGACAGTTGGCTGATATATAAGCTCACGGGCGGGGAACACGTCATTGATGTGACCAATGCCTCTCGTACATTGCTGTTCGATATTCATAAGCTGGCATGGTCAGAGACCCTATGTGACCGCTTTACTATACCCATGAATATATTGCCCAAAGTACTACCATCTGACGGAGATTTTGGCAAAACCAAAAAAGGCTTGTTTGCAAAACAAATACCCATTCAGGCCGTATTGGGGGACCAGCAAGCAGCGCTGTTCGGACAAGGTTGTCTAAAAGCTGGCATGGCCAAAAATACCTATGGTACAGGCTGTTTTATGCTCATGAATATCGGTCAGCAGCCAAAACTGAGTGAGCATAAGCTGCTAACCACCATCGCATGGCAACGGAAAACCTCGCCAACGCGTCCAGACAATTTATCGTTTGATCAAATTGTGCAGTCAGGCAAACGAATGCTGCAACCACCCAAAAAAGAAGTGACTTATGCTTTAGAAGGCAGTGTGTTTATGGCAGGTGCTATCGTCCAATGGCTGCGGGATAATCTAGGCATGATTCAACAAAGCGGTGAGGTCGAGGACTTAGCACGGCAAGTGGACAGTAGTGAAGATGTGGTGCTGCTCCCTGCGTTTACGGGACTTGGCGCACCTTATTGGCGCTCTGACATCAGTGCGAGCATCACGGGAATGAGCCGCGGCACTACTAAAGCCCATATTGCCCGTGCCGCGTTGGAGGCCGTTGCTTATCAGACGTATGATGTGCTCATTGCCATGCAAAAAGACAGCCCTCATCCTTTGACGGAACTCAGAGTAGATGGTGGTGCTGCAAATAATGATTTGCTTATGCAGTTTCAAGCGGATTTATTGGACGTTCCTGTGCTGCGTCCAAAAGACACAGAAATCACTGCTAAGGGTGCAGCATTGCTCGCTGGTTTAAAAACGGGACTGTACGATGACTCAACAATGCAGTCCTCATGGCAAGTAGATCGTGTTTTTGAGCCAAGTATGTCGGCCGATGTCCGTGAGCAGCATCTTGATAAATGGCAACGTGCTATCGCAAGATCGTTGATGCCCATCTAGAAACAGTATATGTATTCACTGTTATGTCTAGAGAAATAACGCTGTACACCAATGGTTACCCAATGTATAACACCCTTATACAAGTAACGAATAAAGATACAGGCTGTAACGCAAAATAATCGCAATATGGACAGAGTTTACATTAGTAGACTATCTGTATCTGCTCATAAATTCTTATACTCTATTTGGATTCAACGATATAAATTTTTAGTCATAAAATAATTCAATAAATAATAAATAATTAAGGATAATACTATGAACAACGACGGCCGCATTACAGATCCTAATAATCGTGTAGTTGATGAAGATTATCTTGAAGTAGGTGATAGAGAGCGAATCATTGACGATAATGAACGTAGATTAACTGGTAGCGATCATACGGTAGATAATAGAGTCATTAGACATGAAGAAGACAATATTATAGAGGATCATGACGCTATCGATCGCAGTGCAGTAAAACATATGTCAAAAGAGGCAAAAGAAGATCTGAACGCAGACATCATCACCGGTGAGCCAGGCTCGCATCCAGTTGGTACAGGTATAGGTGGCGTAGGCGGTGCAGCAGCAGGTGCAGCTATCGGTACGATGGCAGGCCCATTAGGAACGTTAATTGGTGGCGCTATTGGTGCTATCGTTGGTGGCGGTGCAGGGCATGCCGCAGCTGAAGCGATTGATCCGACACACGAGGAAGCCTATTGGCGTGCAGAGCATGCAAACGCTGATTATTATACAGAGGCTCATGACTTTGAGCGTGATCTACATCCAGCCTATGCAGTAGGGTATGCCAACCGCGCTCGTTATCCAGCAGATGCCCGCTTTGAAGATCATGAAGCAGATTTAGAGCGTTCATGGCACGAAGTAAAAGGCGAGTCACGCATGGAATGGAACGAAGCGCGCCAAGCATCACGCGATGCATGGAACCGTATATCGTAACGCTTTATCATTGTTTATTATCATCAAGTGAACGCTGTTAGCGGGTTGCTTCAATGCAAAATACTTACATTATCTCAGAACCTTCAAGGTAAAACCTTGGAGGTTTTTTGGGTTATAATATTTACTTTGTATACATATAAATGAATATTATGTATTATAATACTAAAGGTAATAGGTGATCTATGAGTAATCATACTGGTAGTAGCAAGCAATTTTATATAGCGACAGCTAATTTGCTGAATTTTGCCAATCCTAACAGGATCTATTACGAAAACGCACCAGCTTATGATGACAAAGCTTATAAGCATAAGCTGCAGGGTATGACAGAATTGTTATCTAAGGCACATGCAGATATCATTGCAGTGCAAGAAGTGTGGGACAGCGAAGCACTTGAAACTTTGGCGATATCCTTAGGTTTTAAAGCTGAAAATGTTGTGATTCCACTGGCAAGTAATGATAGTGCAAGTCCATACACGCAAGGAAAGGGCGCACAGAATACACCAGCCGTCGGTATCATTAGCCGATTTGAGCGATTAGAGACCAGCCTGCTAGAGGATATTGAGCCCAAAGCAGTGATCGATATTCCTGATATCGGCCCTTATCAACGTTTCAACCGTCCGCCACTAGTAGTACGTGTAGATGCGTATGGTCAACCAATCACCATCGTGACAGCCCATCTGAAAAGTAAGCGTGCTTTTTTCTTACGAGATGAAAACGGTCACTTGTTAGAAGACATGGATGATCCAAATATACGAGTTCGTGCCAAGCTCCGCAGCTTGTGTATGCGAGCTGCGGAAGCTGCTTCTATTCGGATGTCTATCATGGAGCGGTTGCACCACACACGTGAGCCACTGATCTTATTGGGCGATATGAATGATGTCACAAACAGTGTGACTACCCAGTTAATGACTGAAACGGGTGAGGTGAACTACGATAAAGGTATGCGTGATATCGCACTTTTTGATGCAGCTCGTATTCAGGCTCGTTATGGTTGGATGAAAGATGTAGCTTATACCCATATCTATCAAGGTATACCAGAAGTTATCGATCAGCTGTTTGTATCAGAAGAATTTTTGCCTGATAGTAAATTCTCGCTCGGTCAAGTTGAAAGAGTAGACTATTTTAATGACCATCTGAAGTGGGATTATGCAGATAGAGTGACTGATCATGGTATTATAAGAGCGAAAATCAAAATCAACGACTAACTGTCTATTGATAGAGTGTTAGTTGACGGAAATTATGACCCGATACTGTGTTTTTAACCCATTTATGCCCCTTGCTTGATAGTGTGCAAGCGTTTATTATGCTTCTTCTGTAAAGGTGGTGGTCATTATCCAAGCGATACATTTTGGCTTAGGATAGACACCATACAGTGAAGATTGTATTTATAACATAGGGCGCAACATTAAGAGACTTACAATGAGTGATAACAAAGACGAAAAAATTGAAGACGTGTTGGTAGATTCTGAATTGGCAAAAAAACTTGTACCTAATAAGTTTAAATTTACTAGCCAACAAGGTCGTGCTCGTCGTCAAAAGCTTTTGGCTGGTGCCAAAAAGTTGAGTGAAACACAAGCGATTAACGACATTACGTTAGCAGCTGTGTGTGAAGAGGCGGGTATACCAAGAGCTTCTGCTTATCACTTCTTTCCTAATATTGAAGCAATATTCTTAGCACTGCGTTTTTTGAATGCGATTGAAATATTAGAAATGGTAGAGACGGTCGATATTGGTAATTATGACAGATGGCAGGGGTATCTAACGGCGCTTATTGATCATTGCATCACGATATTTCATAACGATCCGACCAAAGCCAAGCTGATCTACGATACCAATACGCCTGATTTTGAAGGTGATAGTTTTGGTGAAGATATGGATCATCAAATTATCAATCTGGTATATAAGCGTTTATCAGAGCGCTATGAGATGCCAAACTTCGATGACATTAAAAACACATTGTTGATTGCTTATAGCATTGTTAATGCGATATTTACCTTGTCTTATCGTCGTCATGAAACCATCACTGAAGACTACATTCAAGAAGCAAACACGGCGTTTATCGCCTATTTACGTTGCTATCTGCCAGAAAAATTACCGCGTAAAAACCGCTAGTTTTTACGATAGCAGACATAAAAAAGCCGACAAATCTGTCGGCTTTTTTATGTCTGCTGTTTAGGGCGTGTTGAACAAACAGTCAATGAGCATTTATGTGCGTTCGCTATCAGTATGATGACGGCTGTCCTAGCTATTAGACGTTAAGTCTTGCCCACGGCACACATCATCATTTGGATCTAAAGGTACATATTTTTTATAGTAGCTAACTGTCAATGTTTCAAAATCAACATTGGGTTGTGAGTCGTGTGTATTGACATAAGCTTCGCGTGCTTGTTCCAGCCAGCGATCGGCCATGCGAAAGTGCATGGCTGACTCGCGCCAACCACGAATGCATTGGTTGGTCGCCGCCCAAATCAGCGCCACTTCACTAAAGGCCATTTCCCGCGGTGCTGACTCTATACCGTCACTGTCTTTGAGTGCACTCAAGACAGCCCACAGATCAGGGCGCATCAAAGCTGAGGTAGAGGGAATATCTTGATGCAGGGCAATGTCTTGCGTTGTATCCGTCTCTAACGCTTGCAATAGAGACTCAGCCCTTTCTATCGCCACAGTACCGGCCGATGACCGACTGTTCATGCTGTCTTGATGAATGGCATAGTTGAGCCATGCTTGTGCTTTATAAGCAAAATATCGCTGCTGTGCTGTCTTATCTGCTTGTTGATAGGGCTGTAACTGTTCGACCATACAGTTGAAGTTGAGAGTACGTTGCTGTGTGCTTTGATGTTTATAAGAAGGTGCTTTAGCCTGATTGTCTTCGTGACAGTAATCCATAATGCTTGTTTTATGGACAATCTGAGCGTCGCTCGTTTTCGCAGAAACAGGAGATACCATACTGAGTAATGCTATTGCCGACAGTGCAGCATATATTGGCGATTTATCAGAAATGGCGCTAATGGCGGATGTAAACATGAGGCAAGCCTTATATTAAGGTAATAAGTATTTATGTTTATTATCATTATGACTGACGTCATGGCTGATTGATCGAAACACCATACAGCCATGAATACATTGTCATAAAATGCTTATGACAATGCTTATATAGTGTCGCCAAATTATAAGGTAGAAGCACTGGCTAGACGGCTATTTTTGCGTGGGTCTTCACGTTTGAATAAATCTTCATCAAACTTGAAGCGCAGTCTAAAGTAAGCGCCTTCTTGGGTGCTGTCATCATAAGCAATGTCTTCATCTTCAAAGCCCATGAAGTTATAGCCAAGAGACAACCATAGATTGGTCATTGGACTGTAGCCTACTTCGGCACCAAGCATATAAGACATGTCATTGGCTTGTTCGTTCCAATAAGTACCTGCTTGCATGCCGACATCCCAGCGCTCGCTAATATCGTAGAGTCCGCGACCATAAACAGCATGTGCTGTGTTGTCACTAGAGATGCCATCTGCTGTATATTCTGTATATTTACCAGCATAACGCCCAGATAGTGTCAGTGGACGCGTTGGATGATAGTTGCCATTCCATGACCAAATAGTCGTGTCTTTTTGATAGGTGTCATCGCCCGTATTGTTGTCGTCTAAACGATACTCAAGCTTTGCTAGCATATCCAATTGATTGCTATCGTAGTCGCGATACGCCGCGCCTAACTGAAAACGGTTGATGGTACGGTTACCATCATCATAGTCCACACGCGAATAGATGTCTTTGGCAAGTAAGGTAATCTCATCAGTATAACGATAAGCGATACCAGCGCTACCAAGTACTGTGTCGCTTGTCTCGCCCCAACGTTGTTCAAAACGTCCTGACGCTTTGTAGTTTTCTTTTGCAAGATATTCAACACCGATACCTGCTGCGGTTGCCGTGTTGTTTTCTTCACCTTCAAGCGATTCTACACGTTCGAACAAGGTGTTTAAGGTCAGACCTTCTTGGACATACCATTTGTTCTTTAGACCAATAGCCGCTTCAGCTTCGCGCGCGCTAATGGCATCATTCATGCGGTATTCGCTATATACTTTACCGTCTTTCATATAAGTGGCATCAAAGCCAAAAACAGTACGCTGACGTTCATCCGTGTCATCAAGGCCGTAAGTGCCAGATAAACTGTTGATCAAGTCATGACGGGCATATAAACGGCCCAAGCTGCCGAGTGGTGTTTCGCCACCGACAGACGTGGCGTTACGTGAGCTGTTTTCGATATCTTGCTCATATTCTGCAAATACTAAAGAGTCATTTAGCTTTGGCAAACGAGAAGTGATACGAGCACGAACCGTCGTACCCTCGATGTCTTCATCCGCACTGCTGATACTGCTTAATGCTGACTGATTGATGATGTCATCGTTGAACAATGTATCGTCTGTGACGTCTATAACATCAGTGACAGCTTGGGTGTTGCGTGAGGCCGCTGTTGCATCCTGCTTGTAGTAGCGCACACCAATTTCACCAACGACGTTTTCAGTCAAGCGATGCTCGATACTGGCTTGTACGCCTTCACGGCTGGCTTCGGTGCTATGTTCTTCTGTACGTATGCCTTCTATGGTTAACGCTGTTTTTTTACTGTTTAAAGTGTGAGTAACTTCTAAACCAGACTCGGTGCGTCCCGCAGTAAGTGGTGAGGCACCAGTGACAAAACCTTCGTCAGCATCATTGTAATAAGCTTTGGCGCGCGTGTTTTTCTTGTTGTCAAAATCAAGCTCGATACGAAGTGCATTGCCTTCGACGTCACTGTCATTCAGCTCTGTGGTGTTGATCTGATTACTTGCTTGAAAATTTGGGTTTTCAGCTTTGTTCATCGCATATTCTGCGACCAGCTTTAGCTTGTCATTGAATTTAATGACGCTATTTAAGCTAGCAAGCTCTTCTTTATTTAGTGGGTCATCACTATTGACATAGCTACCACCGATAGAGACTTTCTCATTTAATTGCTGTTTGGCTGCGATACCACCAACCAGATAATCTTCACCACCTTCATCCACTTCTACCGTGACACGGATATAGACAGGATTGCCTTCGATGTCTTGACTGGCAATAGGACTCTTTAGATATAGGCTACGGCTAATCGGGTCAATCTCATAATCAGCAAAACGTGTCAGTGTCTCACGGCTGACAATCAATCCAGAGTTATTTGCGTCACGAGTGATGACTTCGATGGTTTCTGAATTTTCTAATACCGCATCAAAATTTTCAGCCAATGGGTAAGGGCCTGAGATGCCAAGACCACGAGTCTCATTAACACGCTGACTGGTACTGGTCTCTGCCAAAAAGGCGGTAACACGAGTATTATTGTCTTCAAACTGGGCTTTTAAACCTGTCAAAGTACGGTTGTATTGACCGAGTTTGATGCCCTCATCATTATCAATCTGTGTCTTTAGATCGCCATACATAGCGAACGAGCGACCTTTATCCAAGCGCACATACAGCTTGCTGGTAGACTGAGCATCAAAACCTTTGGCTGATGAGTCACCATAGACAGGATAATATTCGCCAGGATCGATATCGCGGAACAGGCGCTCGCCTTTTTTATCACTGTCATAGGCTAATGTCAGCAGATAGTCGCCGCGTACTTTGCCCTTGAGGAACATGGCAGCACGACCAGTCGCTGAATAGTTGTCATCGCCAGAAATCTCATTGAGCTCTTGCTCAAATGCGCCTTGAGCATCAGTGATGCTGCTGCCATCAAAGTCTTTAAGCGAGATAGCGCCTTCTACGATACCGACGGCAATGAGAGGACGTAATTGCGCGGTAAACTGTAAAGGGATTATCTGTTTGCTGCTGCCCGTATCGATAACCAGCTCGCCTTTACCTGGTGCGCTAGGGGCGGTCACAGGTATCAATAGCTCGCCGCCTGATACGATAACTTGGGTACCGGCCTTGTCTTTACTGCCATCTTTTAGATTGATACGACCGATATTGGTATCGATAGTAATCGGGGTCGAGGCGATGTATGGACGACCATCACGGTCTTTTAGGCTGATGACGACTTGGTATTCGCTGATACCGTCGGCAGCGACTAGCTGTGTTTGAGTACGATAGTCAATCGCTTGTAAGCTATCTGGTGTCAATACCTTGATGGTTTGTTCAGAGATGACTTTACCATTGATATCAGTGGCCACACCGCGCAATGTATTGTTACCACGTCGTAAGTCAACGGCATAGTAATCAAAAGCGGTCACATTCTGCTTTTCTTGCTCAGCCGTTTTACCGATCTTTTGCGCTGATACCGCTTTGCCATTGGCATATAACGTGAATATCGATCCAAGTGGTGCTTGTACCTGTACCATTTGCTTATAAGAGCTAAGCTGTTGGCCTTCATTTAGATTGATAAAAGCGACATCATTATTAGCCACTTCTTTTAGGTATTCTTCTAGCTCTTTTTCTACTGGTGGCGCTACGGTTGTAACCGCCATATCGACATGGTTAGTTGCGGCATTGACCATGTCATTAACGATAGCAGAGTCGCAACTGTTACCCAAATCTAAGTCGCCATTGATGTTACAGCCACTGGCATCGACATTATCAGTCGTGTCAGTATTGTAGTCAGGCTCTAGTGTCAGCTCAGTTTTGATAGCTTGCTCTAAGGTATCGTTCTTAGCACTTACTGATTTGCTGCGAGCAACCAGCTCAGTATTTAGACGTTCAGTACTATCCGCCATGCCAGCAACGATAGCAAAATCCGCACGATGCAGTTCACCATATTTTAAGTCAACAAAACGACTGCCGGCATCGCCCGCATTTCGATTGCTTTGGGTAACCATCTCAGTGGCATGTGGGATAGTGGTGCGGTCAACTTTCAATACGTGTGTCTTTGCACTAACACCATAAAAGTTATACTTACCTTCAGGATCGGTCACCACAAAGTTACCGTTTTCCATATAGATACGGACGCCTGCGACACCCAGCTCGCCATCTTCTTTTTGCTGGATACCGTCACGGTTAATATCGTGATAGACCTTACCGATGATGATACCATCTGTATTCATCACGCCGCGCTCTACATCAATCTTCCACTGTGCTTCTCTTGAGCCGACGCTTTGACCTTGGTCGTTATTAGCAACCGCAGTTGCACGGTTGATACCATCACCGCCTAATGATGAGGCACCAATCAACACGCGATAAGTAATCTTTTTACTTTCGCCGATTGCCATATTACCTAGGTTTAGTACCTGATATTTACCGTCTGCTTTAAACTCAGTGGTCTGTGCTTGATTGATATCAAGGTTAGTGGTTGGGCTAACACGCGCACTGCTCTCGACGTAATCAAAACCACGTGGTAGAGCATCTTTTAGCTGTACATCGTAAGCAGTCGAGTTGCCGCTGTTAGTGACATTGATGGTATAGCTGACATAGTCACCGAGTTCCGCACTTTTGACATCACTCTCTTTGGTGACAACCAAACTTGCACTATCATCAATGATACTGATTTGCGTATTTAGATCATCGATAAGGACAGTAAAGTCGCTATCCGTTGGTAGCTGATCAGTACCCGTGCCGACAGAAGGATCAATACAAGCCTCCAAACTGGCCGTCAAAGTATCGTTTACCAATGTCTGAATAAACTTATCATCGATAGCATTGGCGTTGTTTTGGGTCGGTGCAGACAGACGATATTTGCCTGTGTTGTTACCAGTCTCAATGCCTTTGAGAGAGTAGGTGTCACCTGTCATCGGAGACTTAACCGTGATCCATATTTGATCGGGCTTGTCAGATTGCACGTTACATTGAGCATAGCTTGCGTCAATATAAACGTTTTCATCAATTTGTGAAGTGGCTTTGGTTCCATCAAACTGAGGCGTGGTAAATTTGATTTCCGGCTCAATAATTACCAGTCTGTCGATGGCATCAACTGCCGCGACTGATGGATCTTCTAATACAACCGCACCGATTTTTACATCAGCAGTATCACCATCGCTGCCATTGATATCTGATAAAGCTTGCACGATAAGCTGAATGCTTTCACTCTGACCAAGCTTGATTTGGGTACTCAAGTTGTCCAGCATGATTTGTCTATCTGCTGAATCAATTTGGCCGTTTTTATTAAGGTCTTGATAGACTTTTAAGTTAGAGATAGTTGGTGATATCGCAAACGTGAGTTCAACCGTTTGATCACTGTAGCTTGTGTTGCTCAGTACATTGGTCCAGCTGACTTCGGTATTGGCCATGACAGTGCGTAGAGGCTGCTGAGTCAAGCTAATGCCGTACTCAGGTAGATCTGATACTTTGGCTTCTACCTGATTTGAAACGCCGCTTTGTTTGAGAGACTCAACATCATAACCTACATTAGCAATGTTATTGATAGTTTGTACAAGAGTACTTGGTGCAGCAAAAGCCATATTTGATTGCATAAGCAACATTGCAGCCGTCAGCGCAGAGATCTTCGCTGTATGCAACGTAGTACGATTAGACGGTGTCATGATAGATAGAGTCATATGTCGCTTATCCAATAAAACATAAAAGGGTAGGGTAGTAACTCTCTAGCTTGGCTCATCAAAATCGATTAGGTCAAGCTAGAGGGTTTTTCTATGAGTAGTATTTACTACCCATAGATTGATTGAATTATTTATTGATTAGTACCAGTTTGTGAAGGTTTTGCAGAGAATACAACGTTGGCTGTTGCACCAGCATTTACTGTTGCAAATGTAACCTTTATTGTCTGACCAAGGGACTGGTCAGTTGCCGTCGGCGAAGCTGAAAAACTGCTGGCTTGATACGTTAGCGTAGGTGCTAAAGTATCTGATACGACAAGATTATTAATAACTCTAGCGCTATCAGTAAAAGTGTTCTTAGATTCTAACTTATAGAAGACACATTGAGCAGCAGTCGCTGTTAGATTTCCAGTTACCCATGCAGCAGAGTTAAAAGCAGGGCTTGCACCACAACTATCTACTATTTGGTATTTCGTCAGATTAACGCCTTGCATAGTCGTAGTAGACGTTGTAGACAAGGGATTATCGCCTGTACTAGTAGGTGCAGCAGTGCCGTTAACTGGACCCTTAGGCTGAACAGCTATTGTTAAAGTCTCAAAATCACCTATGTTGTTTACGTTATCTGTTGTCGAATTTGGATCATTGCTGCCTTCGCCTGACGTGGCAACTTGCACACCAATTTTGACACTTTCGCCAGGAGCTAGGCCTTTGCGATTGGTGGTACTGCCTGTCACAAACGGAGTAGCTGCGTTCAGCTCATAAATACCATTCACACCGACGAGTTCAGTTTCACCAATATCAAATACACCATTGTTATTAGCATCTACGTATACACGTGTGATACTGATATTAGGATCATCGCTAATGCCAGAATTTCTAGTGGCAGTCGGTTTTATAGACAGTTTAACAGAGCTGTCATTATCACCTGTTCCTGCTGCTTCTGTGATGTCAGTACCATTGTTTGTAATGGTATAAGTATAAGTATTAGCAGCCTTGTTATTAGTTTCAGGAGTAATTAAAGCTACTTCTTTGTTTACACCTGGAGTGATAGCAATAGCACGAGTCTGATTAGTCGTCGTCACTGTTGCATTAGTATTGTCATCTTTACCTGTTAGAGGAGATGCAGGGTTTTCATAAGTGCTTTCTGTTAGACCACCCGGCGTCACACCATCATCAGATCTATCAATGATATCAGGGGTGTTAGCATTTACATCACTATTAGTATTATCTCTAACAACTGCATAGTTGGTAAATAAGCTACTAGATGTTGCATCAGTTGCCTTTTTCGCACGGAAAGTAACTGTAATAGTTTCGCCCACTTTGATGTTTTGACCAGCTACAGTGATTGTTTTGTTACTGTTCGAGATGACAGCAGTACCCACCGCACTACCATTAGATGTTGCAACAGAAGGTGCTTTATAGTTTTGCTGTCCTGATGCGATCGCTACTAAACCTGATGGTAGATCATCTGAGATGCTAATTGCAGTACCACTGATATTACCTTCGTTTTTAACAGTAATAGTGTAGTCAACAAAAGCATCAGTATTGTTTAAGTCAAAGTTTTTGTTACCAAGGTTGGTCGTAGCTGACTTGGTAATCGCGTAGATAGGTGTCTTAGTCAACGCATTATCGGTGTTTACTGCTGTATAAGTAGCAGGGGCTGTGTTTGCAGATTTAGACTTCAAATACGTACTTTCAGCAGTAACCGTAAGGATACCGTTAGTATCAGCAACACGTTTAGTATCAGCTTGAGCAGTAACTGTGATTAGAGCTTTTTCACCTGGTGCCAACGCAATTGAGTCGTTATTAGCAATAGTGACTTCAACACCAATGTTAGTGCCAGCTGCATTAGTTTTTTGATACTTAATAACACTGTTGCCAAGGTTGTAGTCAAAATTATCGCCAGTTATATTAGCAAGAGTGATCTTATAAGTATCGTTAACGTTACCGCCGTTAGTTAGTGTATGAGTAAAATCTACTGTTGAGCTCGCTTGCGCATTAATAGTACGGTCTTTACCAAAATCATCATCTTTTACATCGTCTACTACTGTTGAGATTAAAGAGAATGACCCTGTTTCAGTAACATTCACTGTAACTACATTTGACTCTGCAGTTTGTGAAGCATCACTACCTGCAACTGTATAAGAAGCTGTCGCTTTGTTAGTAACATTGAAAGAGCCTGAAGTGCCGCCAGTAGGGGTTGCAGCATTCGCTCCAGTAGATAGACCCATAACAGCCGCAACACCGACAGCAAGCACGCTGTAGCTAAAAGTATTTGATTTCATATAATGCTCCACAAGAGATGGTAAGGACTTAGATTAAAAGTTAGAGTTTTGAAAGAGTTGGGACTTAATAGCTACTGAACTAATTGACGGTGGTATTAAGAGCAACGGCTGCAGATTTCTTAGCTGGTAATAGCTTAATATTCCAGCGTAGCGTACGGTATTCAGAATATGGAACCTTAACCATTTTGCCGTCTACTTTACGCATCAGCGGCATGTCAGCGTAGTTCTTACCATCCGTGCTGGCTTGTGCGCTTGCAGGGACTGCTTCACCAGTAAATGTCATGTTAGTAGGAATAGGCAGAGTTACCATCAAGTCATTAATATCTTTGTTGATGGTATTGATATAAGTTGCTTTATATTGGATTACTGTACCTGCTGGTGCGGTACGTACCGGTGTATAAATCGTTTTACCTTCCGAGTTTTTTACGACTTGATTAGACGTTAACTCCATTTTTAGAGCATCGTCAGCGTGTGCTATATTTAGTAGACAGCTAGATGCTACGGTAGCTAATAGGCCGATGCGTAAAGCATTAAAAATTTTCATATTCTATTCCTTGCTAAAACCAAAACTGTTAGTAAAATTTTTATCTACTGTTAGCTAAGCAATAAATGTGCCAAAATAACGTTAGATAGGGTATATAGTTACATAATGACAAAATAAATCTTTTATATTTACATTATTACAAACGAATTACCGTTAGTCATCAGATATGTGATAAATGGTAGTTTAAAAGCGCTTAATGGCTTACATTCACAAAGATAGTATTTTAAATACTGTTCTTAAATGATTTAGAGATTTTCTGAGTAGACAATTTATATAGATATGCTCACAATCCAACAAACTGATTTGTATCAGTCATAGAAAGCTATGTTTATAAGAGCTATAAAAAAGGGTCTTGAATAAGAGCAGTGGAAAGAAGTACAAAGTGTTTTGAGGATAAGAGATGCTTGAAAAATAAAATAGCTAAATGAAACATGCTCAGCTTTAGATGTATCTAAAACTGAGCATGTTTGCTATGTAATCAAACAGTTGTAAATATTTAGGTCAAAATAAGTACTAACTATGAGCTTACTTTGGTAGAAAAAATTAAAGTACCTGATGCTCCGCTAGCAAGAGTTGCAAAAGTGGTAGAAACTTTTTGAACATCACCAGTTCCTGTCAAACCAGTATTACTAGAACCATCAGATCCAACAGCATTATTTTGGTAAACTGCTTGTATTCTACCATTCGCGTCCTTCCATTGACTGGTTGAGTCAGACACGACCACATTGTTTAAACTCAACGTGGTAAAGGTGTTAGTTGCTGTAATTTTATAGTAAACACAATCACCTGGGTTACTTTTGAAGGTTGCTGTTGAGTTAGAACCTAGCGTTCCTTCATATGCGGTAATCGCTCCAGTACAACCAACTTGTAATGCCAACTGTTTTAGTAATGTTAGACCTTTAATAGTTGTAGTATTTGAAACAGCAGAAACAGTCGGAAAGGTTGAGTCAGCAGTAGCACCTTGGGGTAAGACAACTTGTAGACTATTGGTTTCTGATTTACCAAGGTCTGCATTTGTACCGTCAGAGGCTACCGTATAGCTAATCTCGACAGTGGCGTTTGGAGCCAAAGTAACGCCTACAGGTAGTTTATATTTACCCGTAGCAGCATCAATAACCTCTAACGCGATTTCGTTGCCATTTGGGAGTTTGTACTTAGGGTTTTTGACTTCAAGAGGTTTTGCGGTATCAGGATCTATGATCGTAATACCGATGGGACGGTTAATGCCACCTTCTGATGCATTACCAGTATTGGTAAGAGTATGGGTATATTTTACCTCGCCACCTAATATGGAAATCTCTTTAGTCGTACCAGCCGTAATGGTGAGTTTGCGATCAGTGAAAGTAATAGTAGTAGCAGTATCGGCACCAGCTGTACCTGTGCCTTCGTCAGGAACTTTTGTGACGTTATTAGCAGCTACAGTATCTGTACTATCAACGATATCATAACCACTAGTATCAGTCCCAGGTACTGGTACAGTGTTGCTGAATCTGTCATAGACAGTAGCCTGATTGGTTGCTGAACCTGCTGCAGATAGGATAGTTTTATTAACAGACACCTTGAAGCTAATTATGGTGTTAGAACCAACAGCCAAGCTTGGAACAGTGATATCGATGATCTGTCTATTGCTGCTATCTTTACCCGTTGAACTGATGGTAGCACCAGTGGTGGACACAGCCACATTACCAGACAATGTCATACCAGCAGGAAGTACATCTCTAATGATAAAATTGTCAGCAGCGACACTATAGTCAGTAGTGGCGTTAGTTACTTTAATACTATAGGTGATATCCGTATTAGAAGCATTCAGATCGAGACTGCTACAATTTGTAGAGCTTTGGCATGTTGCTGTCTTTTCTATCTTAAACACAGGTAACTTGACGATGCTTTGGTTTTCATTGACTAAAGTAGGTTTAATAGAGTTTGCGGTAGTAAAAAAAGTACTGGTTGCAGTTAATGTACCTACACCCTTTTGATTACCTATTTGAGTACTAGGAGTCAATGCAGCATAAGAAAGTTCAGCGATTGTCCCTGGTATTAGCTTAATACTGCCACCATTCGTGATCGTACCTGTCGTGGTAGCTTGACCAAACTCAGACAAAGCTGTTTTTTGAGCATCTGTTAAAACAGTACTACCTGTCTGTTTGATGACAAAATTGATGCTTGCTACACCAAGAGGGTAGTCTTGATTGGTTGTTACGATATTAGGGTCATTATCCCCTGTTGTTTTAATCGTATAGGTATCTCTGACGTTACCCGTATTACTTAGAGTATGAGTAAAGGTAGTGGTACTGCCGGGCGTCGCTGTTTGGTTTATGTTTGCATCAGCATTGCCACCAGCAAGCGTGGCTATTAAAGAAAAGTTTGCTGTCTCGGTAACATTTACCGTGACAGTATTAGATTCGACGACAGGCTGAGCTACCGTACCGATACTATAACTTGCAGACGCTTTGTTGTTAATCGCTGCAGCTGGAGCGCTGACAGCAGTGGCAGTAGCAGCATTTGCTGTATTCAAGCTCATAAAAGCAGCGATACTGATAGTTAGTAAACTATAGTGAAAGTATGTTGATTTCATAGCGATTCCAAATATAAAGTAATTTTTACTAAGCTAATATAGTAAATCGGGATTTCAGTAAAAGTTTCATGACCTCTAATCGTTATTTTTAGTCTTTTAACGGTCACTGAGTTTGTGGCTTATGCTTTGAAAGTATTTGCAATTAATGTCACAAAAACTATTGACGTAGTCAACGGATAAAACCCGAAACACTTCACATTCTTTTCTTTGTATAGGTGTTGAAAACAAAGTGTTTTTCTATAGAATCATAATCACAAATCATCTACAAAAAGTCACTATTAAAACGATAAAAGGTGATTTGGACTAGCTAAGTGGTAATATGTCTCAATTGGTAATTGAGTATAAAAAGAGGAGTAAAACATTTGTAGAGTAATAATTAGAATGAAAAGAGGCCTACCTAGTAATTGTTCTAGACAGGCTCCTTGATTCGGTTTTATTGAGTGGTACCGTATTTGGTATTGAAGTAAAAATCACGTTTGGTTCTTGGGCTTAGAACGAAGGTTTTAGTTTTTATTTCACCACTGGCTCCAATTGCTGGATTATCACCAGCAGTATAATCAACTGTAGAAAGTGCTGGATTAGCAAGTACAGATGTTACAGTAGCTCCATTGGTGCCTTTTTGTTGTAAGGTGTCGCGCATAATAAAACTGTCAATATTTACATTGGCACGATTGGTAGCAGAAATTTTATAAGCAATACATCGACCAGGTTCAATATTGCTTATAGTTGCTGTACTAAAACCTGTATTAGGTGTACTAGTTTCACTGATAGAGGTATAGGTTAGAGTAGAAGGACAGTCGTTCAAATATTGATACTTTCTTAGTACTAAAGCAACATTTTCAGCAATCACTCTACCGAAGTTATTATTTGAATAGTCGTAAGTACTTGACGAAAAAGCTATCGTTTTACTGCTATCGTTAGTGCGCAAAGGGTAGGTGCTGGCTGTACGCTCCTCTATAAGACAAAGATTACTAGTATTACCGTTTAAAGTATTACTTGATACACTGATTTGGTATTGACCAATGGTTGCACCACTCCCTGTAACTGTTTGTGAACCATATACGGTAGAAGTATTGGTGCAATTTACAAGTTTGACGGTACTACCACTAATACCTGTTTCTGAGGCAGTAGGATTATATATGCCGTTAAAATAGTTTGAATTATTTGCATAAACACCGCTAGTAATATCAGCATTAGTTGCACTTGCCTGAGCTGATGTAATCCCACCATTATCATCAAAAACTATTCCTGAAAACGTATAGGTTGAAGGAGTATTGGTAATCGTACACGTAATCTCATCCCCATTAGCGACATTATTAAGCGCAAATGAACGAGTCTTGGCTGAGGCGCTATAGTTCATTGCAGAGGTAGGCATGACCGTTGTGCTACCTGTCGTAGCATTGCTACAAACGTAAGTCGCATTATAGTTGGCTATATCACCTAGGGTCGTACCATTCATCACACGCTCAGTAATAGTGTAATTTGTGCTCTCTGCTAGGGTGATCGTTGCACTGGTTCCGTTAGTGATTGTTGAGCCTGTGCCAGTAGTGGTAAAACTATTGGCAGCTACTGATCCACCACTAACGGCGATCTCAAACTGATCGTTAGTATTGACACGTGTACCACTTAATGCCTTTTTTACGATGAGTTTAGGAGGTGCAAGACAAAAGTAAAAATCGGAATAGCCTACTAAATGATCACCAGTTGACGCTGTCGTAGAAGCACCAGAGTATGGATTACCATGGGTAGTTACAAATGGAGTGTTTGCTGATTGGGCTTCCCATTCAATATTAAAATTACATGGAAGAGTGGGACTACAATTGGTCCATTGATTGGCGGTAATTGTTTTACTCAAATTAGATACAGTAAAATTATTACCGAAATTGCTGAAAGAACCACCTGTAGTAACAATGGATACTGACTCAGTATATCTCCCAGCAGCATTTGCATCTAAATCTTGAACTACAAATCCATATTTTGTGACAGGCTTGTTAATAGTGGCCGTTAACTTGTGGTTAAGGTCGATTCTTTCACTACTATGACGCATGTTCAGGGCATTGGTAGTAACACCGGCAAAACTACTAACTTCTGGATAGCCAGTTCTAACAAAATTAATATCAGAAAAAGATAACACAAGTTTAAGACCACTATCAAAGCTATAGGTGGTACTAGAACTTCCTGCTGCTGACCAACTCAAAGTGGCCTTAGGCGCTGTCGTAGTAGTTTTAGAGCCTAAATAGTACATAGCATGTCCACTTGGACATACAGGGTCACTCTCTGCAAAAGCTGAATTGCTGCTCAAAAGCATGAAAATAAGCAATAATAAAGTCAATACTCCAGATACGTAATTATCGTATAAGTTTGATATTGTTGAATTTAAAAAGCGCTGAGTCTGACTCATTTTGCTTACCTCATAAATCGGAGCTTGATGTATGGAGATTTTGATTCTGTCCATACAGTGATTATCGTTTCTAAATAGCTTAATGTATGCATTATGTAAATTACTATACTAATTAATAATTCTAGGAAAGTCATGTTAAATAGATGAAAGGTACTTTTGTTATGACCAGATACGATTGTGTTGCTCTTGTACCGAGAAGTAGTATGCTTAATTGTATTTACCTAAAAACTAATCATTATTTATTTAAAAAATACTTGTTATTTCCCCATTTCTCTACAGCCATAAACAATCGCGCCATAAACGCTTATAATAGAGTGTTGCAGTTATCTACTGACGGAAGATATAGGGAACACACTATGGGCTGTGTGGCAATGGTGTCGATTTGATGCACTTGCTGATTCACAGTGGCACTATTTCGTATGATCGAGCTATATATCAATATCATCGCATAAATCAAAGGAATGCTTGGACATAGCAGGGACGTGGCAAGTAAACCAATACCTCATCACATATTATTTAACAAAGCTCTGCCTGATAGACAGGTATGACTGATATAAAAGGATTCACAATAATGAATTACTACAAGGATGCTGACAGCACCGAAACCAAAGAATGGTTAGAAGCTTTTGAGTCAGTGGTTAAACATGCCGATAAAGACCGCGCGCAGTTTCTATTAAAAGCGTTGTACAACATGGCGGTGCAAGAAGGCCTGCCGTTCAACAGACTAGATACGGCCTACATCAATAGTATCGCAGTAGAAGACGAGCCAATGTACCCAGGCGATCTAGGCATGGAGCGTAAGATTCGTGCTTTGATTCGCTACAATGCGCTTGCCATGGTGATGCGTGCCAATAAAAATGATGACGATTTGGGTGGTCACTTAGCGACATTCGCGTCTAGTGCCACGCTATATGAAACTGGTTTTAACCATTTCTTCCGTGCCGCTAGCGATCATTTCGGTGGGGATATGATTTATTACCAAGGTCACTCAGCGCCTGGTATCTATGCTCGCTCTTATTTAGAAGGTCGTCTGACCGAAGATCAGCTCGACAATTTCCGCCGTGAAGTCGGTGGTAAAGGCTTATCAAGCTATCCGCATCCGTACCTAATGCCGGATTATTGGCAGTTCCCTACCGTATCGATGGGCTTAGGTCCGATCATGTCGATCTATCATGCTCACGTGCATCGTTATATGGAAAACCGTGGCTTGCTCGAAAAAGAAGGTCGTAAGATTTGGACATTCTTAGGTGATGGTGAAACGGATGAGCCAGAAAGCTTAGGTGCTATTTCTCTCGCTGGTCGTGAGAAGCTGGACAACCTAATATGGGTAGTCAACTGTAACTTGCAGCGTCTTGATGGTCCAGTGCGTGGTAACGGAAAAATCATTCAAGAGCTTGAGTCAGTATTCCGCGGCGCAGGCTGGCGTGTGATTAAAGTCATTTGGGGCGGTAACTGGGACAGTCTACTGGCCAATGACAAAACAGGCGTGCTAAAACACCGTATGGAAGAAGTGGTCGATGGCGAGTATCAGTTGTACGAAGCACGTACGCCTGAATTTACTCGTAAAGAGTTCTTTGGTAAATACCCAGAACTAGAAGAGATGGCTGATGCGCTAACGGATGAAGAGATTTCACGCTTGAACCGTGGTGGTCATGATCCTATGAAGGTTTATGCAGCCTTTAGCGAAGCCATGAAAACCAAAGGTCAGCCAACGGTTATTTTGGTCAAAACCGTTAAAGGTTATGGTTTGTCTGCCCAAACCCAAGCAGTTAATAAATCGCATCAAGTGAAAAAGCTGGATCAAGAAGCATTGATGTATTTCCGTGATCGTTTTGATTTGCCATTTACCGATGAGCAGCTAGAGACGCTACCGTTCTATCGCCCTGAAGAAGGGTCGGCAGAGATGAAATATCTCAAAGGTCGTCGTGAAGCGTTAGGTGGTCATTTGCCAAACCGCCGCAGTGGACATATTCCATTGAACATCCCTGAACTATCAATGTTTGATCGAGTGCTAAAAGGCAGCAATGGTAAAGAGCAGTCAACGACGATGGTGTTCGTCCGCTTACTATCAGCCATGCTAAAAAACAAAGACATTCAAGACCGTGTCGTACCAATCGTACCTGATGAAGCACGTACTTTCGGTCTAGAAGGTATGTTCCGTCAGTTGGGTATCTACTCTGCGGTTGGTCAAAAATATACGCCAGAAGACAGTGAAGCATTGATGGGCTATAAAGAAGCCATCGACGGTCATATGTTAGAAGAAGGCATCAACGAAGCAGGTGCAATGAGTACATGGATTGCGCTTGCAACCAGTTACTCTGTGAACGCGCTACCGATGATTCCGATGTATATCTACTACTCGATGTTTGGTTTCCAGCGCATCGGTGATTTGGCTTGGGCGGCAGGCGATTGTCAAGCGCAAGGCTTCTTGTTGGGTGCAACGGCTGGTCGTACGACGCTTAACGGCGAAGGCTTACAGCATCAAGATGGTCATTCACAGATTCTATTTAACGTCGTTCCTAACTGTGTGACTTATGATCCTTGCTTTGGTTATGAGCTAGCGGTTGTCATGCATGATGGCCTACGCCGTATGTATGGTGAAGGCGAGCGCGTTTATTATTACCTAACGTTAATGAACGAGAACTACGAACAACCTGCGATGCCAGAAGGTGCCGAGGAAGGTATCAAGCGCGGTATGTATTTGTTAGAAGACAATGGCTCAGCACAAGTACAGTTATTGGGTTCTGGTGTGATTTTACGTGAAGTACAAAAAGCATCAAAAATCCTAAAAGATGAGTTCAACATCACCTCTAACGTTTGGAGCGTGACCAGCTTCAATGAGTTGACTCGTGACGGCATGGTCTGTGATGACTACAACCGCTTGCATCCAATGGATGAAGAGAGAGTGCCTTGGGTGACTGAGCAATTGGCACCGCACGAAGGTATCGTCGTCGCTGCGACCGATTATATGCGTAACTATTCAGAGCAGATCCGTGCTTGGTTACCAGACAATCGTCCTTACACCACGCTAGGGACTGACGGCTATGGTCGTTCTGATACTCGTGAAAACCTACGCAGCTTCTTCAATGTGGATGCGGCTCATATCGTGGTTGCCACGCTCAAGCGTCTTGCCGATGAAGGTGAAGTTGAGATGCGTCTGGTAAAAGACGCGATTTCAAGCCTAGGTATCGATGTCGATCAGCCACCTGCATGGCAACAGCAGTCTTATTCGGATCATTCTCCAGATGCGCCAGCACCAGGTAACGTCAATCCGACTCCTGTGCCTGAATTTGTTGCTGAAGATGATGATGAAATCAGCAATGAAGGCCGCGCTGAAGACCAAGCCGATGCGACTTTACTCGATGACGGCGATGTCAAAGAATAATAATCATAAGACAAGGAAATAAATCATGGACATTAAAGCCCCCGATTTGGGTGTTGATAGCGCCGAAGTTAGTGAGATTATGGTAGAAGTGGGTGATGTCATCGCAAAAGATGACAACATCATTTTGTTAGAATCTGACAAAGCCTCAGTAGAAGTACCAAGCTCTGCTGCTGGTAAAGTCACCAAAATCAGCGTTGCGATCGGTGATCAAGTCAGTGAAGGTATGGTACTGATTGAGCTTGAGAGTGCAGAAGACAGCGCAGAAAGTGATGATAGCGCTGCTGAGGACAATCAAGAAGCGAGTGATACAGAAGCTGCTGCTAAGTCAGAAGCAAAAGTCGAGCCAGCTGCAACTGAGTCAAAGCCTAGTGCAACGCCTGTGTCTAACGCTGGCAAAGCCACGACTCATGCCTTACCTGATCTAGGTGTCGATGAAGCGCAAGTTTCTGAGATTATGGTCAGTGTTGGTGATATCGTGGCTGCGGATCAATCAATTCTATTGATTGAATCTGATAAAGCATCGGTAGAAGTACCCGCACCAGTCGCTGGCAAGATTGAAAAAATACTGGTCGAAACAGGTGATATGGTTGCCAATGGTCAGGACTTTATCATCATTGTCAGTGATGCTGCTGATGAAGGTGAGTCTACATCAGATAGCGCTGAGCTAAAGCCTTCAGCACCAGCCAAATCAGAAGAGAAAGCTGCTGCTAAACCAACTGCTGAGCCAAAACAGGCAGAAAAATCTGCAACGCCTAATGCGGTCGCTAGTAAACAAGCTGACAAATTGACCGAAGCACAGGTTAATGAAAAGCTGGTCGATGTCTATGCAGGGCCAGCTGTACGTAAGCTGGCACGTCAGTTGGGTGTAGATATCACTCAAGTGAATGGCTCAGCATTGAATGATCGTATCTTAAAGGAAGACTTGTTTGCTCACGTTAAAGAAAGTCTGACCACACAGAAAGCCGCACCTGCAAGTAGTAGTACTATCAGTTCAGGACTGCCAAAACTGCCAGATATGAGCAATACTGAGATTTGGGGTGAGACAGACACACAAGACCTTAGCCGTCTGCAGAAAGTCTCTATACCTCAGCTCAACTACAATACGCTGCTGCCACAAGTCACACAGTTTGATCTGTCGGATATTACCGAGACGGAAAAACTGCGCGGTGAGCTAAAAGGTAGCATGAAGGCGGAAGGTATTGGTTTTACCATTCTAGCTTTCGTGGTCAAAGCAACTGCTCATGCCTTGACGCAGCATCCACGTTTTAACAGTCACTTAAGCGATGATAATACTCAAGTTATCTTGCGTAAGAGCGTCAATATGGGTATTGCAGTGGCGACTGATGATGGACTTATTGTACCTGTCATCAAAAACGTGCAAGACAAAGGTCTGAAGCAAATCGCTATTGAGATCGGCGAGCTTGCGGTTAAAGCGCGTGATAAGAAACTCAGTACCAAAGATTTACAAGGCGCGAGCTTTACGATATCAAGCCAAGGTAACTTAGGTGGTACAGCCTTTACACCACTCGTTAACTGGCCACAGGTGGGTATCTTGGGTGTATCTGAGGCAAGCATGCAGCCACGTTGGAATGCCAAAACACAAAGTTTTGAACCACGTCTGATGTTGCCGTTATCATTGTCTTATGATCATCGTGTGATCAATGGCGCGGACGCAGCTGTGTTCACGCGTTATATCACAACCTTATTGGCTGACCCACGTCATATATTGATTTAGATTGATTTATGGGTTGATAAAATCCTGAATGAAAAAGACTGCCTAAGGGTGGTCTTTTTTTATGTGTATAGTCAGAGAACCGCTAAATGGCTACAGCGTTACCCTCTCTAGATGTACTCCTTGTACAATCTTCGGTCGGCTGCCTTGTATCCATTTTAGACTTCTGTGACTATATATCATAGGCAGCGAAAGCGCACAAAGAAGCCAGCTATAAAGCTGGCTTCTGTTACTCATGCTATTTTTACTGTCTTAGAACTGTTTTACAAATGCTACGCCGTATACCCAAGGGCTGATATCGACTTCGCCAAGCTCAACAGTATTACCATTAGACTCAACACTGGCGTCTGTTTTGATGTCCATATAACGAGCATCAATACGGAAGTATTCAGTTGGGGCAAATGGGATATCAAGACCAATATGGCCTGCAACGCCCACGCTGTCATCAAGCTTTAAGTTCTCAAAAGCATCGCTATAGATCTTTTCTTTGAAAAAAGTCGTATAGTTCACACCAACACCTACGAACGGCTTAACGTTCATTGGCATGTTATAGCCATCAAAGTGGTATTGTACAGATAAGGTCGGTGGTAGATGCTGAGTTTTAGCATCAATAGTGGTATCGCCAGCAGTTAGAGTAATGTCATGATGGAATGGCGTCGCGGCTAGTAATTCAATACCAATGTTGTTGGCAACGAAATATTCGCCGCTAACGGTTGGTTGAATATCGCTGTCGACGTCGACCCCAATAGTGCCATCTGCCAATGTACCGTTATTGCTCTTTGGATCAACCATATGAGCGCCAGCAGCAACAGACCAAGTACCCGCAGGTACAGCAAATGCGGTGGTCATAGTCAGTGCAGCAGCAGTAGCTAAAACTAGGGATTGGAGTTTCATTATTTAATTCCTTAACATGACAGGGAGTGGTTAATCAGTTTTTAATGAGGGATGACATTAGAAACTGATACATAATGCTATAATAAAAATCAAAATGGTAACATTATAACGATATTGTAATACAAAAATCACTGCTTTTGGTAAGGTTTTGAACATAAAGTAGCAATGCTTGCGTAATAAATAGTATGGATACGTACTATCATCGACTAAGACTAAAAAGTTTTTTAATACTGAGAGATTCTTAGAGGTACTTTATCCGCATCATTTAGGGTTTTTTACTCACAATCTAAAAAAGGCGTAATACATTATGCTGGGTTATTGTAGTAACTCTCCTCTACGCTGTGAGCAGGCACGGGCTACCAAGATATTGAATCAGGTGGATTCTTGTTGTCATGAATGTGGGTTGTTTTTAATACCTGCTAAGGACATCAGTCAACAACTGCGTGCTGATGAGCGGTTTTTGAGACTGTCCATGTTGATCGCTATGTCTGTCATGTTGCTGTCAGTGAACATCTATTACTTAGTTTCTATGTAGTACGTTATAGCTGATAATGATCTGCTGACACCGTTTGAATTGAGGACATACCCTCGTCAGGGTTATGTTCACTTTATTATTTTATTCATATAAAGCCGGTATTTCACCGCATAGGGATAGCATGCTGCTGCAATCTATACAGCGCTTACGTCATTTTGTTTATGATATTTTGCAAAATGAAGAACATGACACCTTGTTCAGTCGTTACGTGGATTATTTTCTGATATTTCTGATCATGACAAATGTGGCCGCTGTGATAGCCGAATCAGTCGATCAATGGTATTACCCGTATCAGAATTATTTTACTTGGTTTGAGAACTTTTCCATCGTTATATTCTCGATCGAATATCTGCTGCGTTTATGGAGTGTTGGGGAGGCTAAGCCTGATCACACCACTTGGAAACAGCGTTGGAACTGGCTCAGAAGCCCATCTGCACTGATTGATCTGATTGCAATTGTCCCTGCTTTTTTAAACTTCTTCGTCAATATCGATTTGCGTTTCTTACGTATCTTACGCTTGTTCCGTATTCTTAAACTGACCCGTTATTTTGCCTCTATGCGTATTTTGCTCGTGGTGATTAGTAAAGAGCGCGGCTCGTTTCAAGCGGTTATTTTTATTTTGATTATTATGATCGTAACCGCCTCTAGCGGTATTTATTTGGTTGAAAACCATGCACAGCCGGAGGAGTTTGAGTCGATACCTAAGGCAATGTGGTGGGCTGTGGTGACTTTGACGACCGTGGGTTATGGTGATGTTACACCGATCACCAACGCTGGCAAGATACTGGGTGCCGTTATTACGATATTGGGTGTGGGTCTTGCAGCACTGCCTGCTGGTATTTTGGCAACAGGGTTGGCAAATGAGCTCGCCCAGCGCCGTGAGGAGCTTGAACAGCATTTTCGAGAGCAGCTGATTGATAGTGATTTTGATCTGGTACAGAATCAGATGATGATTGATAAGATTCGCCGTGAGCTGGGACTGGATAAAGAGCAAGCACAAAATATCGTACTACAAGTGCTGCGTGAGCAAGAGCTTGAGCGGCGCGAGAGAGAAGTTGAGGTACGTCAAAAGAATTTTTGCCCGCATTGCGGTGAGGGTTTATGATGGCAGATATAGTCGTCTGTAGTAGGTAGGGCTTTTGCTAAGTCTATTGACTACGCTTTTGACTGGTTTAAAACCTGTGTTTTGAATGCTAGAAACAAAAAGATGCGGTTCAGTCATAAAGCTGAACCGCATCTCTTTTATATACTGTTATTGATGAGCGTTATATGCCCTGAGGGATAGGCAGTGCACGTGCAAGCTCATGAGCCACTTCTTTGGCGGCCTCTGATAGGTCATCAGCCGTCAGGGGTAAATTCTGTAGCGTCAAATGCCAGTCATCAACAGCCCGGCGCAGGTGTGCTACCCAAAGCGTCGTACAATCACGGGGTAGTTGCTTTAGATTGACTTCAAAACATCGATTGCCTTCATCATCACTCAGATGAATCTCACCTTTGATGACTCTAGAAAACGAATGACCATAATAAGAGTTGGCAACCAAAGCAATGTGAGTGATGTGCAGTGGAATTTTTTCAAGCTCCAGTCTGATCTGCTCTTGATCAAGCGGCGCAAGATACATGGCTTGCTCGCCGCGATCCTTTCCGTTTAGACTGTCCCCTTGATGCTTGACTGATTCGGCTTTGTCACGCAATTGCTTGAACCAAACGATATCGCTAATGACGCAATTGTCATCATATAAGACACAAGCCAAATCAATATCCATTGCGCTTTTGTTTTTCTTAAAACGCTTAAACAACCCTTTTGGCTCAATTTTAGTAAATTCATAATTGAGCGCAAAAAACAAAGTTCCCGCATCCAAGCCCAGCCCTCTGAGACTGTCTGAAAGCAATGGTAATGGGGCGGTGGTCGGCATAATATTCCTTTTTAGTTCTTAATTTTTAATAACTGCCATCATATGAACATTGATCAGCGCGAGCACTATTAGGCTATCCATCATTCACTGTTGGCGCTTTGTCCAATACGGCTTCATAGAGCAGGGCAGGCTTAGCATCTAATAAACCACTACCAAAACCGCGTAACCACCAGACCAACTGTGAGGTCAAATTGATCGTCGCTTTTATCGTTAGAGTATTATCATCATTTGATAGGACGATTTGATCGTCACTCAGCTTGCTTTCGGTGAGGCTTTTGCCGGCTTGCTTGGTAAATTGTAGCTCAACGGCTGTGTTTTTACCACGTTCAGCCATTGTACCAAATAAAGGATGACTAAAGCCCATGCTGCCTTCATCTAGATAAGTATCTAGTTGAAAGTCTTTGGGTGTTTGCGCTGCGCTATCGAGAATCTCAACGCTGTCAAATCGATGCAGTGCAAAGGTGCGAATGATGGATTCTTGGTCATCAGTACGAGTGGCTAGCAGATAGATAATTACCCCGCGCTGGATAATGGCAATGGGGTTTAGGGTATATTCGCTGGCTTGTGATTGATTGCCACGGGTATAGCAGGCACTGATTTGTAATTGATAAAACAGCGCATGATAGATATTGTCTTTGCTGTCCAAATCTATATCTGGGGCGATAAGAGGCTGCGTGGCAGGTTCGATACTCACTCTGTCTATCCACGAGTGAGTTACCTTGCTGTTTTTGAGCTGCCGCCGTGCAAGATCAAACCAAGGAAACAGCTCATCTAAGATAACAGGCGGTAGTAGCTGCGTCAGATTGGCTTCAACCATATTGAAAGCCACGGCTTGTGATAGGTTCATATGTGGCAAGCTCTGGAGCGGTGCATCATCACACCAACGCCATCCTTGTGGGTTGGCATTGTTTTTTTCGATAGGAAAGCGTTTGGCCAGTGCGTTTAAGTCACGCTGTACGGTACGTAGACTGATATCAAAGCCTGCCATCATTAGCTGGTCATAGATATGCGTGGTGCCGACCCAGCGGTTGCGTTGTAACTGAGACAGTACTTGCCACTGACGAGCAGTTGTCGCTGCACCGTGGCGATTATCATTGCTGTCCTTTGAGGCACTGCTATCCGTCGTTACTGGCGTGTCCGCTTGCTCATGAGATTCTGCTTGAGTTTGAATATTATCGGTGCCAGTAGGGATTACAGTCATTGGGAGATAGCCTTTATAAAGTCATAAGTCGATTCTGGCAGTTCTGATAGTTCTAACAGTTTTTTATGCGGGATAGTCATTCCACTATAAAAGTATGACTGTGCCAACCTCGCTTGAAGTATTCAATATACCTCTACGCTCGGTTGCCATGTAATACTTTTAAATTGAATCGACTATAGAAGCGTTTATCATCGCAGAACAGCCGCATCGCGTTTAGGGACGTTCGTCTGCGTTTATATTCTATCAAATGTTGAATACTTTAATGTCATAAGCGAGCAGGTTACGTCACTATGTGTCGTCTACTATTATGTCAACGGGTCTGATTTTTTCTTGATAATCGATGCTTTTCTCAATACCAGAGTGCTGTTCAGCATCAGAAATTTGCTTATCATCAGTTTTGTCAGGGTCTTTTTTTGTCTTTTTAAGCGTGTCTTTTTTGCGCTTAGGTGCCTTTTTGTGGTGCTTTGCTTTGCGATTTTTCTTTGATTTCTTATTCTTTTTTTCATCGTCGATGTCATCACCACTATTTTGGTTTTCATCCCAAAGCATCAGACGACTTAGTACTTTGCCAAATAATGTGTCTTTGCGATAGCGGTCTTTTTTATTCGTCGTATCAATGGGTAGACCTGTCATCAATGTCAATGCTTCGCTGAGTGTATAGACGCCATAGATGTGAAAGTTGCCAGCTTTCACTTCTTCAATGATATCGTCACGCAGCATCAACTGCTTAACATTGGCCATTGGAATGACCACGCCTTGCTCACCAGTTAGGGCTTGCTCTCGGCACGCATCAAAGAATCCTGCGATTTTGGCATTGATACCGCCAACCGCTTGCACTTCACCCAATTGATTCATTGAGCCCGTAATGGCGAGAGATTGGTTGATCGGCACGTTTGCCAAGGCAGATAGTAGCGCACAGCCTTCGCTGACGGTAGCGCTGTCACCATCGATTTGGGCATAACTTTGCTCAAACGCGAGCGACGCACTAAAGTTCAGCGCGTGGTGCTGGCTAAAGAGCGCACGTAAGTAGCTGGTCATGATGAGCATGCCTTTGGCATGCAGGCTGCCACCTAAATCCACATCGCGCTCAATATCTAGAATTTCACCAGCACCGATATTGGGTTGAATGACAGCAGTCAGACGGGCGGGCATGCCAAACTCACTGTCCGCATAACTGACGACGGTTAAGGCGTTGACCTGCCCAACAGCAACGCCTTTGGTTTGGATAAGCTGCTGACCATTTTTGAGCTCATCCCAGTACAGATCACGAAGATATCCTGAGCGCTCATCCATATCATCGATTGCTTGAGTAACGTGATCAGCTGTCACCAACTTTTGATCATCCAAGCGGGCATGGCGGTTTGACTCATGCAGCAGTTTAATCAGTAAGTCGCTATGCAAGCTCAAACGGTCTTGCTCTTCAGCTTGTAAGCTTAAATGCTCAAGCAAAGTGGCTTGTGCGCTACTGTCAAAAGGATATAGGTCGGCATAATCGATGATGTCTGCCATTTTTGCGACCAGTGCCAGTTCATGCTCGCTAGTGCGTGACACGTCATCATGAAAGTCAGCACGGACTTTGAACACAGCATCAAACTCAGGCTCAAGCTCTAACAGCTCATAGTAAAGATCCGCTTCACCCAACAAAATAACTTTGATATCTAGCTCAATCGGGGCAGGCGATAACGACAAACTGCCAGTTAACGTCAGCATCTGCTCAAGGCTAGAGAGTTTTATTTTGCGAGATTGCAGCGCACGCTTTAATCCTTGCCATGCATAAGGGTGTTCAAGCAAGTGGCTGGCCTCTAACAGTAAATAACCACCATTGGCACGGTGCAGCGCCCCTGCTCGAATCATGCTGACATCGGTTGTGACTGTACCCAGTTGCGTGATTTGCTCGACATGGCCCAGCAAGTTGAGATGGGTTGGTAAGTCTTCAAACACCACAGGCGCGCCACTTTCTGGCGTATGACTCACAATAATATTGACCGCATAGCGACTGGGTGTTGTGGCAAGGGCTGCAGTCACAAACTCTTCATCATCACCATTGACGATACGCTCGACATGGGTAACCATGTCAGAAAATACCGTTTTAAGATACTCGATGACCAGCGGATGCGCGGTGAACTGCTCATAAATAGGTGTAAATAATGGCTCTAGCGCGCGCTGGGCAATACTACGATGTAACGCCTCTATAGCATCATTGGCCTCATCTTCTAACTGCTCAAGTGCAATCGTTAGTTGACTGAGCCGCTTTTGCATATGGTTTTTTTGTGCAAAGTTACTTAGTTCTGCCTCATAGTCACTGTTGCCATAGTTGCTATCACCAAAGGCATTATCGCTATCAATATTGGCATTGTTATTCAGATCAAGAGTATCAGCTTCAAGGCGGTCTTCTGCTGTTGAAGTACGCTCATGGTTATTAATAGCAGCTTTATTATCGTTACCCTCATTCTCTACCGTAAGCTTACTGGGATGAACGAACACAGCTTTATTATCAAAAGGGCGGAACGTCAAGGCCAAATCGTATTGTTTACCCTCAGCGTTGAGCACCTCATAAGCCTGACTTTCTTTTTGATGCGTGTTGTTTTTGATGGCTTCAATTTTGCTTTGGTACTGGTCACTTCGAAAGCGTTGGCCTAGGCGTTTTTTGGCGTGTTGCCACAAGTGGTTGACTTGCTGTTGCAACAGGGATGCTTGACCGGCAGACAGGCGCAACGCCAATGGAGTGCGTGGATCGGTAAAATTATGCACATAGACCCAGTCGTCAGGTGTCGTCTCATCAGCAGCAATACGGGTCAGTAAACGGCTAATGATGGTGCGTTTGCCTAAACCGTTCTCGCCTGCAGCAAATACATGGTATCCACTCGCTTTTATATCTAGAGCCGTATGCAAGGCTTTAAGCGCACGCTGTTGACCAAAGCCAACATCTAAGTCAGGCGCAGTACGGGTATCTGTTGGCAGATCATCAGGGTCGCTATAACGCTTTAGTTGCTCAGCTGAAATGGCACAGTTTTGCTGAACCTCGACGAATATAGGATGCGGCGTCTGAGCGTCATCTTTCTTAGCCTCTGATGAGTCAGTAGTAGGTGATGCTACATAGTTAGCATCTTTTGATACATCAGATAGGGGTGTGTGTAAATGTTCGGTCATAGGCGTTGAGGCATCATCTTAAAGGTATTAAAGGAGTCGGTATTCTATCGAGCTTGGTGTTTCGTATTTATTCTAAGTGTCTATAATATAGTGAATCAATCAAGACATACTACAAGATATGGTTATGTTTTAACCATACTATTATACGTATTTTGTATTATATCTATAAAAATCACTAGTATGGCCAGTACAAACAAGCCCGTTAATCAGGATATTCGATGCTATCAAAGCAGAATAACGCCTCATGATAGGCGCAGATAGTATAAGATGTCGCACATTGGCGCAATCTGCAACTATTCAATGAGCAGACTGCATGATAAAATAGTCGGTTCACATGTCAAAACTGGATAACTTGTTGTATGTCAGCTTCCGCTAAAACCACATCTTCTGCTAGCACAGGTACTATCCGCATTGATCCAACCGGCTTTGTAAAGCTTGGGTCGCAATTGCCAAAGCTGGCCAATATCTTGGCACAAGCCGTCAATGAGCTGGGTTTATCGTTAACCCAGATGCAGAAGCGCACGTTATTGTTGTACTTAGACCAGCTTTTGTTGTGGAATAAAGCGTATAATCTGACCGCCATCACGGATCCAGAAGAAGCCCTGATCAAGCATGTGATTGATTGTTTGTCTATTATAACGCATTTACCATCAGGCTCGCTGCTGGATATCGGCACAGGCGCAGGATTGCCTGCAGTAATTATTGCGATTTGTCAGCCTGAGCGCCCTTGTACGGCGCTTGATAGTAACCAAAAGAAAATCCGTTTTATCAAGCAGATCAGTAGTGAGCTTGGTTTGAGTAATATGCAGCCCATTGCTTCGCGTATCGAAGCCCATGAGGCTAGCTATGCTGTGGTGACATCTAGAGCCTTTGCCAGTCTGATAGACTTCGTAGAAGTGGCACAACCAAGACTGGCGGATGGCGGGTACTTATGTGCGATGAAAGGTAAAGCGCCAAGCGAGGAAGAACTGCAAGCGTTAGAGGGTGATTGGCATATCAAAACCATCAAGCTGAGCGTGCCGCGTCTACATGACAGCCGTCATTTAATTGAAATGTCCAGTCGAATTGCCTAAGCGATTAATGCTTTTAAGTGATTGAGTAGTCATGAAACAAAGACAGTTTTTTGTGAAACACAGTTTACGTCTCTGGCTAAATGACATAGTATCTAACAGCATTAACATTTATCGCAGCTGAGTTGATCGTAAGAAAAGAATCAGTAATAGACCCCAATGAAATCGAGTGAGTGTATGGAAATCATCGCAATTGCGAATCAGAAAGGCGGCGTGGGTAAAACCACAACAGCGGTAAATCTGACCGCCAGTTTGGCTGCAAAGCGCAAGCACGTACTGCTGATTGACCTAGACCCACAAGGCAATGCGACTAGTGGTACTGGTGTCGACAAAAACGAGCTCGCGCTGACGATAGCAGATGTGCTACTCGATGGTGTGTCATTATCTGATGCTATCGTGGCCAGTCCTGCTGGGTTTGATGTCATTGGTGCCAATCGCGACTTGGCTGGCATGGATATCACCTTGATGAGCAAGACCGACAGCCATGAGCTGTTTAAAACGGCGATGACAGCACTGGTTAATGATCAAGTTGCCCAGCAAAAACCCGCCTATGATTATGTGATTATAGATTGTGCGCCAAGCTTAAACTTGCTGACTATCAATGCCTTGGTCGCCACTGATAGTGTGATTATCCCTATGCAGTGTGAATACTATGCACTTGAAGGATTGGCAGATTTGTCACAGACGATTGAGCGTTTAACAGAGCTTAACCCCAAGCTGTATATTCGCGGTGTCGTCAGAACCTTATTTGATGCACGTAATACACTTGCTCGAGATGTCTCTGCTGAGTTAGAAGCACATTTTGGGGAAATTATGTATAAGACGCATATTCCAAGAAATATCCGCTTAGCCGAAGCGCCCGCACATGGGCTGCCAGTCATCGCGTACGAGAGATGGTCAAAAGGCGCACGCGCTTATCAAAAGCTGGCCGCTGAAGTGATGAAACAAAGCAGTTAGTTTTAATAATTTTTTGATAAAAAGAATTCGATAAAAAAGTATTTAACAGCATATTCAGTAAGCCGTATCAGTAATCAATTGGCTTTTATTTTAGTGTTAGAGGATAGGCAATCATGGCGAAGAAAAGAGGGTTGGCGGCTAATCGAGGTTTAGATGCCTTGCTTGGGTCAATCAAAAAAGAAAAGCAAATTACCGCCTCTGCATTGCAAGATGACATGGCAGCGCGCGACAATTCTTTGCTTACTGATGCGCCAGATACCGATATGCCAAACGCTAGCCAATCAGCGAACACAGATCGCACGTCAGACAATGATAAGTCAACGGTTCGTTCAATTGCTGCTGATGATAATGACGTCAGTCAGCGAAAAACTCGTGCGCCGCGTGCGACAAGTAAGAGCAGCATGCATAAAACTGGCGCTAACAAAAATCGTGTCAGTGGCGTTGATGCCAGCACTGAAGATCAAATCAGTTTGGTACAAATTGACGTCACTCGTCTACAGGCAGGTAAATACCAGCCACGCCGTGATATGAGTGAGACTGCCCTTGCAGAATTGGCGTCTTCTATTGAGCAGCATGGGGTGATGCAGCCTATTGTTATTCGTCCGCTACTGGCAAACGAGGACAAAAGCGAGGCATTTGTCACCCATGAGATTATTGCAGGTGAGCGTCGCTGGCGCGCGGCAAAAATGGCAGGAAAATCTGTTATCCCAGCCATTGAGCGTGCCTTGTCAGATGAGTTGGCGATCGCGCTAGCACTGATTGAAAACATTCAGCGTGAAGATTTATCAGTGATCGAACAGGCGGCGGCATTACAACGCTTTCATACAGAGTTTGGCATGAGTCATGCGATGATTGCTGAGGTCGTTGGTAAGGCGCGTACGACAGTATCGAACTTATTACGCCTCAACCAACTGCATGATACGGTAAAAGATCATTTAGCCAGCAGTGCATTAGATATGGGTCATGCGCGCACGCTGCTTGCGCTATCTTCTGAGCAGCAGCCTATTATTGCCCAAAAAATCATCGATGGCGGCATGACGGTGCGAGAGGCTGAAAAACTGGTCAAATCAATACTGCAGCCTGCGCCCAAAGCCAATCGTATCGAACAAGCGCAGTCTCGTGACGCTGAACGTCTGACCCAAAGACTGACCGATATGTTGGGTGCACAAGTTAAGCTGAAACATAAAAAAGATGGGCAGGGCAGTGTTGAGATTTTCTTTGAAAGTCAGGATCAGCTAGCCGCTTTAATCAAGCATATAGAAGCACAGTCTTAATATAGGGTCGAGTTAGCATTGTCTATTCATATACTGACTTGCCTGCATAGCAACGATAGCAACGATTTTTTCAACAACATGGAAGAAACTGAATATGTGGGAGTTGGTAAAAGCGGGTGGCTGGCTGATGACACCTATTGTTGTGTGCTCAATACTCGCACTGGTGATCATCATCGAGCGGAGCCATACCCTACAGTTCAATAAAATCGTTCCCAGCAGATTACGTGAGCAGCTCATTACTCGCCTGCGCGAAAATGGCGATATTGGCCGCACGCAATTGATGAATGTTCGAGAGAAAACGGCGCTTGGTGATATTCTAGCGACCGGCTTGCTGTATCGCCAGTATGGTCTAGAGTCTATGACCATGCATATGCAAAACCGTGCTAGTGTGCAAATACATCATTTAGAAAAAAACATCAATATGCTAGGTACGATTGGCGCGATTTCGCCATTGCTCGGTTTGCTAGGGACAGTGCTAGGCATCATCTCATCCTTCTTGGCGATTACTGATGGGGCCATGCAAGACCCAACGATGTTAGCCGCTGGCGTCTCACAAGCGCTTATTACAACTGCTGCTGGTATGGTTGTTGCGATTCCTGCACTGGTGGCTTATCGATATTTTCAGCGCCGTATTATCGACATCAATGCTCAGTTTGAGACCCAAGCAGGGCTGATGGTGCAAGAGCTATATGATTATCAGTTGCTTGATTATGCTCATGTGGCGATGCCTGCTAATTATGTGCCAGTCGATGACAGTATGGCTGATGATCAGTCATTTGATGGGTTAGGCTCAGACAAAGCCAGCATCGCTGCGCTATAGGGCGCTATAGTCAGTAAGGTTCTATAGACAAGCATGCTCAATCCTATGATTGGCAGTTAAATTGAAGAGACGGATATGCGCTTTAGAAAACCGACGGTTGAGCCACTTGAAATTAATCTAACGCCGATGATTGACTGCTTATTGTTTTTGATTGTATTTCTGCTATTAGCGACTTCTTTTAACCACTTTAGTCGTCTAAATATTATTCTTCCTGACGCTGAAGGTGTCGCGCTCACCGAACAAAGCAACAGCATTGAAGTCGCGGTACAAGAGGACGGCAGTTATTCAGTGAATGGCATCACCCTTGCCAATAGTAATGAGGCTGAATTGATCAGCATGCTACAGCAAGAGGCAGGTAGTAATCGTGATATGCTCTTTGTGATTGCTGCTGATGCTAATGCCACTCATCAATCTGTGGTACGGGTAATGGACGTCGCAGGAAAGCTAGGGTTTTTGAACCTCAATATCAGTACGGTTGTACCTCTGGGTCAACCATTACCGCAATAGTATATAGTTGCTTTATATCGCTGTTTTATATAGCTACGTTAGTGTCACTAATAATCCTATGAAGCTGTGCTTTTAGCACAGTTTATTCATATCATAATACCCAAATCGAGGCTTTTATGAGCCAAATATATCAATCCGACTCAAAAGCATCCGCTAATAAACTGTCAGCGGAGCCATCAACGACGCCTAAACGTCAGACTCTACTTCGTCTACTAAGGTATTTAAAGCCTTATTGGTGGGCATTGGCACTGACTGTGTTAGGTTTTGCGATTAATGCTGGAACAGAGATATGGATTGCTAAGCTTTTGCAGTACATTACTGACGCTATCAATCAAGGCGATCAAAGCAAGCAGAACCTGTTTCCATTACTGATTATCGCATTGTTCTTCGTACGTGGTTTGGGTAGTTTTTTGGGTAACTATTATTCTGCTTTGGTCTCGCGTAACTTGGTGTATGAATTGCGAGTAGAGGTTTTTAATAAATTGCTGCGTTTACCAAGCTCATTTTATTTGGCCAATCCAGCAGGTACTATTTCATCAAAGCTTATATTTGATGTGGAACAGGTCACAGCAGCCAGTACAGAATCTATGAAGACGGTGTTGCGTGATGGCCTGACAGTAGTGGCTTTGCTTGGATTTTTGCTCTATAGCAATTGGCGTTTGACCTTAATTTTATTTTTGGTACTACCACCAATACTATGGCTTATTCGCATCGCATCTAAGCGTTACCTAAAATTGTCTAAGGGCATTCAAGAGACGATGGGTGATGTCAGTCATATTACCAATGAAGTCATCGGCGGCTATCAAGTGGTCAAAAACTATGGCGGACAAGCATACGAAGCCGAACGTTTTGATAAGACATCAAAAAAGAATCTACGCCAAGGTATGAAGGTGGTTGTTACCAATAGTATCAATACGCCAGCAGTACAGCTATTGATGGCAATAGCGATGTCAGTTGTGGTTTGGCTCGCACTGCGTCCATCGGTGATTAATAATATCTCGGCTGGTGAGTTCATCTCCTATATCGCGGCGGCTGGTCTACTAAGTAAGCCCGTTCGTTCGCTGACAGATGTGAACCAAAAATTGCAAAAAGGCATCGCAGCTGGCGAGTCAATTTTTGCGCTACTAGATGAGCCAGAAGAACAAGATACAGGTGTGCTCAGCTCAGCCTTAACCGGTGAGATGAAGCTCGATAATGTCAGTTTGATCTATCCAGATTCAACAGTGGCACTGCGCGACTTTACGTTAGATATCCGTGCAGGAGAGACCGTTGCATTGGTAGGGCGTAGCGGGGCAGGTAAATCCTCCTTGGTAAACTTGTTAACACGTACGCTCACCACAACTTCAGGACAGATCACACTGGATGGTATGCCTATTGAAGACATAAAACTTGAGAGCCTGCGTGCTCAGATTGCGATGGTCAATCAGCAAGTGGTTCTGTTTAATACGACGGTATTTAACAACATCGCTTATGGCAGTTTAGCCAATAAGAGTCAGTCCGACGTTGAGCGCGCTGCAAAAGATGCTTTTGCTCATGATTTTATTATGAAAATGCCAAATGGCTACCAAAGCGAAATCGGTGCCGAAGGTTTGCAACTATCCGGTGGTCAGCGTCAGCGCTTGTCTATTGCGCGCGCACTACTAAAAGATGCGCCTATTCTTATTTTGGATGAAGCGACCAGTGCGCTGGACAACGAGTCAGAGCATTATATTCAGCAAGCGCTAGACAATGTGATGAAAAACCGCACGACATTGGTGATTGCGCATAGACTGACCACTATCGAGTCTGCTGATCGTATCGCTGTGTTGGATGCAGGGCAGATTGTCGAGCTAGGCACACATACAGAATTGATGCAGTTGCAAGGCCATTATGCACAGATGTATGACCGTGATTTTGAATAGAGTCATGTGATTCTATTTCAATATGTATTTTATGATAAAGCAGCACTGAATTTATAGATTAAGTGGTCAATAAACATGAGCATTGAAACGACAGTGACACGTGCATGGCAACGCAAAGCCCTTTGGTTGTGGCTATTGCTACCCATTAGCTGGTTGTACGGACTCATCACGATGCTTCGTCGTCAAGCTTATAAAATTGGTTTGCTATCTAGTTATCGTGCACCTATTCCCATCATGGTCATTGGTAATATCAGTGTGGGCGGTAGCGGAAAAACGCCATTGATTATTGCATTGGTTGATTATTTACAAGACAAAGGCGTTGAAGTCGGGATTATCAGTCGCGGCTACGGTGGGGATTCGAGTCAAATGCCAGCATTGGTTACCGCGATTAGTTTGCCAAATGTAGTAGGGGATGAGCCTTGCTTAATTGTCAATATGACAGGGGCTGGGATGGCAGTATGCCCCGATCGTCAGCAAGCAGTGACCACCTTATTAGATGCTTATCCAGATTTACAATTAATTATTGCAGATGATGGCTTGCAGCATTATGCGTTGCAACGTGATATCGAGTGGATTGTGGTCGATTCGGCACGCGGTTTTGGCAATGAGCAGCTACTGCCAACAGGGTTTTTACGTGAGCCAATGTCACGACTGCAGGGTACCACTGTCATTTATCATGAAAAGTTAGAGACAGGTGCAATTCGTAATAATAAAGACAATAATATGCTGCCTCTAGCCAATCATTCGACTATGCATTTAATGCCTGACAAATTGCATCACTTGTGGCAACCTGAACCAACTGGTACTAACAAAACTAATGCCAAAGTGAACAATATTGGCATGCCTGAAAAGGGCAGTCAGGTACACGCCGTCAGCGGGATTGGTTATCCGCAGCGTTTCTTTGATACCTTGGGTTCTATTGGCTTTGAGGTAATCGGTCATCCTTATCCTGACCATTATGATTTTAGCTTGGCTGAGCTATTACAGTACTCTGACTATCCGATTGTGGTCACGAGTAAAGATGCGGTCAAAATAAGAGCATTACTATCAGCGTATATAGCAGCGCAAGTCCTAAGTGATGAGTATATAGAGCTGGTCAGTAGACTGTGGGTGTTGCCGGTCACAGCTATATTATCCGATAGCTGTTATGACAATTTAGACGAGCAACTCAAGACACTAGGTATTCAGTCTGATACTGATATCCGTATGAAAACTACGTGATAGATAACCACTAATACTTTACATTGCCAAAAAATTTATAGGAACAAACCATGTCGCCTGTCACCACATCTGCCAAAACCCATATTGTTATTCCTGCACGCTTTAAAAGTACTCGTCTGCCTGGCAAACCATTACTACAGATACATGGTAAGCCGATGATACTGTGGGTGGCCGAAAAAGCACAGGCTGCGGATTTCGCTGATGACTTGTGTATTGCAACCGATGACGAACGTATTGCTAAAGTATGTACAGAGGCGGGGTTTGATGTGGTGATGACCAGTAGCGAGCACGCTTCAGGTACAGATCGCTTGGCAGAAGTTGCCGCCATCAAAGGTTGGGCCAGTAATGATATCGTTGTCAATATGCAAGGGGATGAACCACTCGTACCGCCTTTATTATTAGAACAGGTGCAGGCACTGTTGGTAGCTGACGAAGACAGTGTGATGGCGACGCTGTGTGAGCCTATCGAGGACTATGAGACATTCGTGCGACCTTCTGTGGTAAAAGTGGTCAGTCAGCAGGCCAATAATCGGCAGCGTGCGCTGTATTTTAGCCGAGCGCCGATTCCTTGTGACCGTGATGTTGCATTGGCAAACGAGCTGCAAACATCAGCCCCAAAAAATGCCTATCGTCATCTAGGGTTATACGCGTATAGAGTCAGTCTGTTGGAGCAGTTTGTGCATTGGCCACAAACGCCACTAGAAATCATGGAAAGTCTAGAGCAGCTGCGTGTTTTAGAAAACGCTGAGCATATTGCCATTGCCGTTGCGGCCTGCCAATTGCCTGCAGGTGTCGACACACAAGAAGATTTGGATCGCTTAAATGCGATGAGTTTGGCTGACTTTGATCTTAGCTGATTGACGATATGGCTTCGCTTTAATCAAGTTTGATAGCTATCTAGCACATCGTTTTCGAGCTGTGTCTTAACCAATCCCATCTGATAGAGCCCTCACTATGAATGATCTGACAGGAAGTACCCACGCACCAGAGATTTCTGATACTGTGTATTTTGCTCCGCTTTTGCCTTGGCAGCAGGGATTGTGGTCACAGATGACAAAGCGAGTGTTGGCATCGCAGCAGTCGATACCCCACGCGTTACTAGCGGCTGGTATGCAAGGTATGGGTAAGCGCGCTTTTGTATGGAGATTGGTCGCGTGGCTACTGTGCCGCGAGCGTCAAGCGCATCTATCTGGTGCTTGCGGTATATGTGAAAGCTGCCAATGGCTCAAATCAGGCACGCATCCAAGCTTGCAGGTATTGCCTCTCATCAGCATGCCCATGCGTGCAGAAGACAGCACTACTAAAGAAAAACCAAGCAGCACCACAAAAGACAAGAAGGCTGCCAAAACAACCAGTAATACGGCTCTAAAGACTAAGATAGATGATATTCGCGCTTTACAGCCTTTTATTTATCAAGGCGGGCAAGGCATGCGCATCTGTGTGTTAGATCATGCAGAACAAATGACCATTGCTGCTGCTAATGCCCTACTCAAAACATTAGAAGAGCCGCAGTCGCAAGTACATTTGTTCCTGATTAGTGATAGCCCAGCTCAGCTATTACCAACCATTAAAAGCCGGGTACAGCAGTTGGCATTACAGAGCATTGAGTCATCTATCGCCGCTGATTATGTGACGCAGGCGCTTGGATCAACAATCAATCGCGAAGCAGTGGGCGATTCGGCGATCCATCAGCTTATACAGCTGAGCAATGGTGCACCACTGGCGGCAATCGCTTTAGCGCAGACACCATGGTACAGTAAACGTGCACTCTGGCTGACGACGTGGCAAGCATTACGTAGCGGCAAGCGCAGCAGCATTGCAGCCAGTGACTATTGGCAAAACCAGTTAGATATCAAGGCATTTATTCAATTGTCTGAGCTGATGCTATTGGATATACGCCGCGTTTGTCTGGGGCTAGATGAACTACAAAAAGACATGAGTCTGTCTGAAATTTTGGCTTCTTATCAACCTATAAACAGTGCTCTTGAGACGTTTGCCACTAGCTTACAGCAGACCAAAATTGCCCTACAACAAAATGTGCAAGAAAAATTTGCCTATGATAAGCTAATGCAAGAGTTGGCTTATTTATAGCGTGGTATAGTCAAGTCTATATAAATCCGCTACATCGTCATCCTCGCTAAGCATACTAATGTATAACTTGCACTCGGTTTCCTTGTATCGAAATTATATTGAACTGACTATATGATAATAATAAATCATGCGTAGCTGTTCGTAAATGCTTTGATTTACATGGTATAAATGCCTGACAAGCTTAATAATTCATAAAATATAGTAGACCCACTTAATCAAGGAAGCTAACTATGGCAATGCCAGGACGTGGCGGGATTTTGACCTGTCATATTGAAAATATCGAGATGCTGTATGCCAGCTATTTGTCTTTTGTGACTAATGGCGCTCTATTTGTGCCTTCCGACCAACCGCAAAAACTTGGCAATGAGGTATTCATTGCGATCACACTTCCTAACTCAAGTGAACGCCTACCTATGAACGGCAAGGTGGTTTGGATCAACTCTAAAGCGCAGGGCGGTCGACCAGCAGGGTTTGCCGTCCAAATCGGCACTGATATTGCGGGACTCAGAATAAAGAACGAGGTTGAGCGGCTACTGGCAGGTAAAATTGATAGCTTACAATCGACTTATACGATGTAGTCTGTATAACTATCGATATTTTTACCCACTGCTATATTCAATCCTCTAGAAATTGGATACGGTGTCAGGCTTGCTTAGTCTACAAGTTGTAGTACTTTCACTCGCCTTCCTTGTATCCAGATTATATTGAACCGACTATATAATCAGTTTTAAATAAATATCGCCATAAAAAAGCAGCCTTATACTTGATATAAGGCTGCTTTTTAGTAGAAGTATAGTCAGTGAACTACTAAACCGCTACGGTGTTACCCTCCCTAGAGGTACTATATGTACAATCTGCGGTAGGCTACCTTGTAGCTGTTTTAGATTTCTTTGACTATATCAACAAACTGGCGGAATGTGAAAGCGTTCTAATAACGCGGCGGCACATACATATCATTTGGGATAGGTTCGCGGTAATATTCATCATCGCGTTTGCGATTGGGTAATTCAACCTCGTCACGAGGCACTTCTTTATACGGGATTTGTTCGAGCAAATGGGCTATACAGTTCAGCCTAGCACGTTTTTTATTGTTGCCCTCGACCACCCACCACGGTGCTTCAGGAATATGAGTGCGCTCAAACATGGTTTCTTTGGCTTTGGTGTAGTCTTCCCAGCGTCGGCGCGACTGCAAGTCCATTGGCGAGAGTTTCCACTGCTTAAGCGGATCATATATTCGGCTCATAAATCGTGCATGTTGCTCATCATCAGTAATAGAAAACCAGTATTTTACTAAGCGAATGCCTGAGCGTACCAGCATACGCTCAAACTCTGGTACCGATTGAAAAAACTCTTCATACTGTGCTTCTGTACAGAAGCCCATCACATGCTCAACACCGCCGCGGTTATACCAACTGCGGTCAAACAATACAATCTCGCCAGCTGCTGGCAAGTGAGCGACATAACGCTGAAAATACCACTGCGTCTGCTCACGTTCCGTGGGAGCGGGTAATGCGGCAACACGGCAAACTCTGGGGTTCAAACGCTGAGTGATGCGTTTAATAGCGCCACCCTTACCAGCAGAATCACGCCCCTCAAAGATAACAACAATGCGCTCACCGCGATCAACGACCCAGTCTTGTAGCTTTATGAGCTCTCGTTGTAGTCGTACCAATTCGTGAAAATATGTTCGTCTGTCTAGTTTTTCTTGTTCGCTCATCTCGCGTCCATCAAAACGAAAATCACGTGCACAGTCATCTATTTCATTCTCAAGCTCTTCATCATAGGTATCGATTAAATCTTGGTGCATTTTTCGACGTAACTCATCATCCAGAACTTCTTTTTCGATACGCTCTAAAAGAATGGATTGTTCTCGATTATATTGATCCACATGCTCTTTAGTCGCTAAAGATTCAAAGTCAGCCGTTGTACGCGGTTCTGTCATCACAAATTTCTCAGAACCAAAAATGACTTCCCTCAGCTTTTCTAATAAATATTTTGTCTTACCCATAAATATTACCTTTGTTTGGCATATTGGATTTTGTAAGATGGTGCTCCCTCGTTCACTTTTATAATAACAAAATACGGGCAATAAAAAATGCCCTTTAAGTTAATTAAAGGGCATTTTTACAGACAGATGCTGATTAAAATAATAAGTCAGCGTATCTCTCTTTTTAGACTACATACAATCCAGATTATTTTTCTAGAATACAAGTCACACCTTGACCACCTGCTGCGCAGATAGAGATGAGTGCACGGCCTGAGCCTTTTTGATCGAGTAGTTTGGCAGCAGTGGCTAAGATACGACCACCAGTAGCAGCAAACGGATGACCTGCAGCCAATGATGAGCCATTAACGTTTAGTTTGCTACGATCGATAGATCCTAGTGGTGCCTCTAATCCTAGGCGCTCTTCGCAGAATTTCTCATCTTCCCACGACGCAAGTGTTGACAATACTTGTGAAGCAAAGGCTTCATGAATCTCATAAAAGTCAAAATCTTGTAGCGTCAGACCAGCACGTTCAAGCATACGCGGTACGGCATACGCTGGTGCCATTAGCAGGCCTTCAGTCGTGCCAGATTTACCAATGAAGTCAACCGCAGCCGTTTCTTGATGCACGATATAGGCAAGCGGTTTTAGACCATGCTCTTTTGCCCACTCATCCGTACCCAATAGCACACAAGAAGCACCGTCAGTTAGCGGTGTAGAGTTGGCAGCAGTCATCGTTGGATTGGCATTCTTTTTGCCAAATACAGGTCTGAGTTTAGCCAGTTTTTCTAAGGTTGTGTCTGGGCGCAAGTTGTTGTCACGAGTCAGACCTTTGTACGGCGTGATTAAGTCGTCAAAGAAACCTTCATCATAAGCACGTGTTAGGTTTTGATGACTATTGAACGCAAGCTCATCTTGTGCTTCGCGGCTGATGTTCCACTCAAGCGTCGTGATCGCTTGGTGCTCACCCATTGATAAACCCGTGCGTGGCTCGCCATTTTGCGGTGAATCAATCAAGTCTTTTGGGTTTAGACCCATCAACGCTTTTAGGCGTTGCTTGTTGTCTTTTGCGGCACCCAGTTTGATAAGTACTTTACGTAGGCCATCGCCAACTGCGATAGGCGCATCAGAGGTCGTGTCTACACCGCCAGTGATGGCTGAATCGATAAGACCAAGTGCAATCTTGTTTGCAGAGGCAAAGGTCGCTTGTAAGCCAGTACCACAAGCTTGTGAGATGTCATAAGTTGGCGTGTGCGGGTTCAATGCTGTGTTCAATGTTGCTTCACGAGTTAGGTTGATATCGCGGCTCAGTTTCATGACAGCGCCAGATACCACTTCACCTAGTGTCTCACCTTGTAGGTTGTAACGCTCAACCAAACCATCTAAAGCAGCCGTTAGCATGTCTGTGTTGCTGACGTCAGCATACGGACCGTTTGAGCGTGCAAATGGAATACGGTTACCACCGATGATGGCCACACGGTTTAGGCCTGATGCAGGCTTTGCTTGGCTGGCTTTTTTAGCGGTAGGCTTTTTGGCAGCAGGCGCATCTACTTTATCATCAGCTACTTTTTTGCTGGCAGTTTCTTTAACAGTGCTTTCTTTAGCAGCGGTTTCTTTTTTGGTATTGTCCGCTTTGGTACTAGTCGCTTTAACAACAGTGCTTTCAACAACAGGACTGTCTGGATGATTGTTTTTATTACTCATAGTATTATCCTTAAAAAGTATGTGTAGAAAAAAAGTTAAAAAATAGGCAACTTGTCTTAATCAATAAATATTATCATTTATTATGTGACATAGATGCTTATCATAAGGTGTTTTTATTCAGTTAATGTATATCTTTAGCAAACGATGTGACGCTTGTATCAGGTCAATAATAAATTCATAACCATTATTCATCGCTTTGATAGACTGACTAGTAAGAAATATTAGCATTGCACAATTCTATGTTTGATAATATATTGTTATCAATTATAGGATATGTCATAACTTATTAGTCGGATTTTAACATGTTATAGTGTTCTTTAACGTGAGAAAAAGTGGCCGTCTTGTATACTGAGTTGTTTACAGATTGTTGTAGACATTGTCTGTTTTTGGACTTGTTTATGAGGTCAGTGTATAGTTAGGCAAGTTTTAGAGCGATTTACTAAATATCAATAATGATAATAACGATGAGCCTATATAATACGCCCATCGCATTTTCTATTTATTATTTTAACCATTAATTATAAGGATTATATTATGTCAGACCGTTATGGTGATTTTGTTCAGTCTTCTCTTGGCAAAAAAGTAGCTAAAAATCTAGGTTTGCCAATGCCGACCACGCTTGATCGTTTTGAAAGCGGTGAGCGTTTGGTACGTGGTAGCGTGTTGGTTGGCCGTGCTAATGGTGATGACGCCAGCGTGAGCCAGTCTATTGCGCGCATCTTGTCAGATGTCCATGCTGAAGTGTATGTGAACAGCGGCGATGATATGACTGATGCCCTAGCGGATGCAGGCGTTGAAGCAAAAGCCAACACAGGCGGTGATGACAAGTTCAAGGTTTTATTGTTTGATGCCAGCAATATCGTCAATGCCGAACAACTAAAAGAAGTTTATGAATTCTTTCATACGGTTGCACGCCGTGTCGAGAAGTCTGGCCGTGTGATTATTGTTGGTCGTACGCCTGAGAGCATCACTGATATCGAAACTGCCATGGCTCAGCGTTCGCTTGAAGGGTTTGTAAAGTCAGTTGGCAAAGAGTTCAAGCGCGGTGTGACCGCCCAGCTAGTCTATGTTGAGACTGGTGCTGAGCAAAACCTAGATTCAACGTTGCGCTTTTTTACCTCAGCACGCTCAGCTTATGTTTCAGGACAGGTCGTTCGCGTCAGCAAAGGCGATTCAGTTGACGTAGATTGGAACCAGCCTTTGGGCGGCAAAACCATGCTAGTAACCGGTGCTAGCCGCGGTATTGGTGAAGCAATCGCTCGCGTATTGGCGCGTGAAGGGGCGCATGTGATTTGCCTTGATGTACCGCAGCAGCAAGCAGACCTACAAAAGGTGGCCAGTGAAATCAGCGGTTCTGTATTGACCGTTGATATCACCAGTGCTGATGCTGGTAAAGAGGTTGCAGAAGCGGCTGAAAAACGTGGTGGCCTTGATGCTGTGATTCATAATGCTGGCGTGACGCGTGACAAAACATTGGCAAACATGGATGAGAAAAAGTGGGACATGGTTATCGACATTAATTTGGGCAGTATTGCCAGATTGAACCGTTATATGCTTGACAACGACGTGCTAAAAGACAGCGCACGTATCGTATGCGTATCGTCTATCTCAGGTATTGCAGGCAACATGGGTCAAACCAACTATGCCACGTCTAAAGCAGGCGTGATCGGTTTGGTTAATGCGACTGCGAAGCAGTTAGAAGATAATGCAAAAGGCATGACCATCAACGCAGTTGCTCCAGGATTTATCGAAACGCAAATGACAGAAGCCATTCCGTTTGCTATCCGTGAAGCGGGCCGCCGTATGAACTCAATGAGCCAAGGCGGCTTACCAGTCGATGTGGCTGAAACCATCGCATGGCTTGCGTCACCTGCTTCTGGTGGCCTAAACGGCAATATAGTACGTGTTTGTGGTCAAAGCTTGCTTGGCGCATAATATTGATTTACGGTTGAGCATATAAGGCTGATACATAGAGGCTAGAGCTATGCTCACCAGATAATTGCTAATGAAGAGTAACAAAGCTGCCCACGGGTGGCTTTTTTATGATAAAAATACAAGAATCAATAGCCAAACGGTTTTTTGCTGATAGATATACTCATGAGGTTGATGAAATTTGATGCTTATTGGATGATTTAATAGTAGGCTTTAGTCAATGACTGTAGAATGTCTCTATATACGTTAAAAACTTGTTCAAGCCACACTTAGGATCTATTTATGTCAGACAAACATTATGATGCGTTGCCAAAAGCGCACACCACTTATGCCAATATCGTCAAAAGCTTGCTGCCTATCGGAAACAGTGGAAAGGTCAGCAGAGACGAGTTGCCACAAGCTACTTATTACGTAGACGATTTGCATATCGATCAAGACAATTTAGACGATTATCGTAAGATCTGTGGGTTCGCTGATGACGGTAAAGTACCAGCGACTTACTTTTCAGTATTGTCACAGACGCTACAGATGAATATGATGGTCAAAGAACCATTCCCGTTTGCGATGTTGGGTTTGGTACACGTTGACAACAGCGTGACGCAGTACCGTCCGATCGGAGAGCGTGAAACAGTAGCATTGTCGGTCACGTTCGATAATTTGCGCGATCACGCTCAAGGTCAGCAATTTGATTTTATCACCATCGTCAAATCAGAAGACGAGGTGATTTGGGAAGGCACATCGACATATCTGTCACGTAGCAAAAAGCCTGCCAGTAGCAAAGACAAAAAAAGCACGCCGCGCCCAGCTGTGGTCAAACCAGAAGTTGACGAAGCTGGGGTACACAGTATCTTTGAAGTACCAGAAGACATCGGTCGCCGTTATGCTTTTGTGTCAGGGGATTTTAACTTGATTCATTTGCACCCATTATCAGCACGTGCTTTTGGTTTCCCTAAAGCGATTGCGCATGGTATGTGGTCAAAAGCCAAGTGTCTTGCCCTAATGGGTGATCTACCTGATGCTTATACTGTCGATGTCTCATTCAAATTGCCTATCTTTTTACCAGCTGAAGTAGAGCTGATTGCTGAGCCAGTCGCACAGCTTACCAATGCAGAAGACACCTGTGAATTTGGGCTATACAGCTCAAAGAATAATAAGCCGCATTTGGCTGGTGTTATGAAATTAGAGACAGATAGCAAGTAACCGCTATCTTTTTATTCAATGACCATTTCTAACGAATGTATTTATCATTATGACTGCACAAAGCCCTATGACCTTACCAGACCATCAAACAAACACAGACCAGACAGATCAATCAGTCGCAACGAATACTCTAGCTGCCAACGATACCTCAAGCAGTAAAGAAGGCAGTGTCAGCAGTGCTAGTGATGTTGACACTGATACTAATACTGACAATGGTGTTGATTTGGCTGTGATTCTCGAGCCGTATTTCCGTCCTGATGCCAATACCATTGTATGCGGTGCGCTAGATGATGAAAAAGTGTCGGCACTGGCGCAGGCTGGGGTTGAGATTATTATCAATTTACAGCCTGATGATGAGCTGGGCTTTGATGAGTCAGCAGCGGTATCGCGTGCAGGTATGCACTATGAGCATTTACCTATCAATGGCGCGGCAGAGTTAAAGCAGCTCAAAATATTGGCATTTGATAATATTTTGCGTCAGCACCATAGCAAAAAGATCGCTATGCACTGTGGGTCTGGAAATCGAGTAGGGGCTGCCATTGCGCTACGAGCAGGATGGCTGCGTGGACGCAAGATGGATACGGCTATGGAGCGCGGTCGTAGCCATGGTCTGACCAAACTTGAACAAGAAGTTCATAATCGTTTGCTCGTACCACGTTAAGTATTTGCGTTGTATGAAAGGTTAATACTAAGCTAAATATTAGCATCACGATAAGATATCGTCATGCTTGAGTAAGGAAAAGGCGACCGATGGGTGGCCTTTTTTATTGGCTAGCTGCTTATTTGTATTGGTGCATCAAGCTTGCATATCAGGTAGGTCTCAAAATTAAAATAATCTAAAACGGGAGTAAGATAATAATGACGGGACACAGTGAAAAAAACGTAAATACTGCTACGGATAGCATTTTACAATCACGTTTGCAGCAACTGCTGACTGACTTACAACTGGATGATGCGCCAGCAGGGGGTGCGGTGGTCGTGTATCAGGCAGGAGCATGTATTGCACAAGCGAGCACAGGCATGGCGCGTCCTGATATGTCGTGGCAGCCTGATACGTTGGCGATTAACTTCTCAACCGGTAAAGGGGTATTGGCCACGCTGGTACATGTGCTAGCCTCTCAAGCATTGCTCGACTATGATGTGCCTATTGCTCATTACTGGCCAGCATTTGCAGCACAGGGCAAAGAGAAAATTACCTTACGCCATGTGATGTCGCATCAAGCTAACTTATATTCTATTCAGAGCATTGATGCGGACAGCGACACATTGCTGAACTGGAATGTGATGTTAGATAAGGTTGCCGCGATGCCTGTCACACCGCCAGAAAACGCAGCCTCGTATGCTAGCGCTTACAGCGCATTGGTTTACGGCTGGGTACTGGGCGGTGTTATAGAAGCGGCCACTGAACTATCACTTGCTGAGGCACTGCGTCATTATTTGACAGAGCCTTTGGGCATTGCAGACAGTTGTTACTTTGGTGTGCCGAAAAGCAAGGTAGATCAAGTGGCACAGCTGACCAAAAACTTTGAAGGCGCAGATGAGCCTACCTCACAGCCCAGTCAAAGACGTCATAAACCTACGTTAAAAGCTGACTCAAAAGACACGCTGCACACCTACGCCAGTCTCCCTAGCTATGCGAGCTGGCAACAAAAGATGTTAGATGATCGAAATGACGCCAATGTCGAGAACGCTGATAGTATTAATGGTGGTGTCGATAGAGAAAATGCTGGTGATTCAAAGCCAATGCTAGACACCGCTGCTATCAATCGTCTCTATCTTGATACGAGTATGTTAAATCTGAGAAACTATAAAGCGGCACTCATACCCGCAGGCACGTCACCAATTGATTATTATAGCGACGACACATTGCAAGCGGTCATTCCAGCGGCCAACGGGGTGGCATCAGCGCAAGCTTTGGCTACTATCTATGCCATGCTGGCAAATGGCGGTAAATGGCGTGGTCAAACGCTGATTAATCAAGCAATCTTTGAGCAGTTATTGACATCGAAAGTGGTGGGTTTGGATGCGGTTATGCCTTCACAGATGCAATGGCGATTGGGTTACCATAAATTATTTAGCGTATGTGACAATCAGAATAATAATCAGAACCATATGATCGACAGCGTTTATAATGAAAGCGCTAAGAACGAAAGCACAAAGAATGAAAGTGCCATCTCATCAGGGTTTGGCCATATGGGATACAATGGTTCGGTCGCGTGGTGTGACCCTGAGCGTCAATTGTCCTTTGCTTTTATTCATAACTTTGACACCACCATGCTCAACGACGTTCGTCAGTTTGCGCTGACAGAAGCAGTCTTATCATTGGTAGATGACGTACTCTAAATCGAGTTTTACGGAAACTCTTACTTTATGATATAGCGCTGATTTACAACAAATAAGCCGCATTTTTCGTTAATGCGGCTTATTTGGCGTCATTTTAAGTAACTTAGTGGCACTCAGACCATGAATAAAGATTGAGGTTAAAATCACAATTGAGCAGACAATCCACAGTTTGAGTGCGTCTTCATCACCGAAGAATCCTTGGTTTAGCGCGTAAGATAAATAATACAACGTCCCAATACCGCGAATACCCAGTGCTGAGATGGCGTATTTTTCGGTACGGGGAAGGTTCAGCCCTGATAGCGCAATAAACCCACCAATCGGACGGATGAGTAACAAAAACGTAAAACTCACGATATAGACGCGCCATGTCAGCTCAATATCAGACTGCAAGCCTTGACCGATAAACATACCAAAAATCACCAATACCAATGACATTAGCAAGCCTTCAGATTGCTCGGCAAAGTCATGTAGTTTTTCATGATAAGTATGCTCACATTCTGAGCGTCGAAACGCAAAAGCCGCGACAAAAACAGCGATGAACCCATAACTGTGTACATACTCCGCTACCCCATAAGCCAAGAGGGTTAAGGCGATAACCACGTAGCCTTGTGAGATGGTGGTATCACGAGTGTATTTAGAAAACACCAGCTTGGCCAGTACCTTTCCAACCACAATACCAACCACCACACCTGCGCCAATTTTCCACAGGACATCATGAGTAAACCATGACCAGAGCATCTCATAGGTAAAGACTTTACCCTCACTAAACGCCTCGGCAATTTTAATCGCTAAGTAAACGAATGGAAAAGCCAGACCATCATTCAATCCTGCTTCTGATGTGAGAGTAAAGCGCGGTGTGTCTTCGCCTCCTGTATTAGGAGGGCCCACTTGAATGCTAGACGCTAAGACGGGATCGGTAGGTGCTAAGACCGCACCCAGTAAGATAGCAGCGCCCAAGCTCAAACCAAACGCATAATAGCCTAAAACCGCCATCGCAAAGATACCAATCGGCATGGTGATGAGTAGTAGCCTGACCGTGGGTCGCCATAATTTCCAAGACAGCTCAGTGTCGATTTTTATACCAGCACCAACGAGTGAGACCAATACGACAATCTCAGTCAGCTTTTCGATGATTAAGCCATTACTTAAGGGATCTAAAAAAGACAATGACGTCCACCAGTAACCCATCATCAAACCAAAGCTGACTTGCAGCATAGGCAGTGAGATTGAGGTGCGCTTAAAGACAATAGGAAACAGTGCCCCTAATAAAAAGGCAAACCCGCAAATTAATAAGAATAAGTTGTAGTTTTCAATCATAGGGCTGATACACGTTTTTGTATGGTTGAGAGGGTATTTAGCTTTAGCCTTTATCATGACGCCAAAAAAAATCAATTACCGCAAAAAATCGTTATCAAAACGTCTACTGCGTTGTTTTTTGGTGAAAAAAAAGCCTGCATAAGATATACAGGCTTTTCATGGGTCTTTAGATTGATGTGTTTTAAGATAGTTTATTTATCACAGTGCACACGTTTTAGCGTTCTACTTGGCTCACATCACGGATCGCACCCGTATCGGCACTGGTGGTCATGGCAGCATAGGCACGTAGAGCAGGGGTGACATAACGCTCACGGCTGACCGGTTTCCACGCATCACGTCCACGTGCTTCCATCGCTTCGCGGCGCGCCGCCAAATCGGCATCGCTGACTTGCATGTTGATAGTGCGGTTCGGAATGTCGATATGGATGGTATCGCCTTCTTCAACCAGACCAATTGCACCGCCTTCAGCCGCTTCTGGGCTAGCATGACCGATTGATAAGCCTGAGGTACCACCAGAGAAACGACCATCAGTGAGTAGGGCACATTCTTTACCCAAGCCTTTAGACTTGAGGTAAGTCGTAGGGTAAAGCATTTCTTGCATACCAGGGCCACCTTTAGGGCCTTCATAGCGGATGATGACCACATCACCTGCCACGATCTCATCAGCCAATACTGCGGCAACTGCGTCATCTTGTGACTCAAATAGACGCGCGCGACCAGTGAATACTAAGATACTGTCATCCACACCTGCGGTTTTGACCACACAACCACGCTCGGCAATATTGCCATATAGTACGGCTAAGCCACCATCTGCTGAATAGGCATGTTGGGCACTACGGATACAGCCTGATTCACGGTTGACGTCGAGATTTGACCATTCTTTTGATTGTGAAAACGCTTCAGTGGTACGTACGCCACCAGGTGCTGCAAGGAAGCGTGCGCGCGCCTCAAGGTTATCAGCGTTCATGATATCCCACTTATCAATCGCTTCTTTCATCGTCGCGCTATGAATAGTCGGTACGTCAGTGCTGAGTAAGCCTGCACGATCAAGCTCAGCCAATAACGCAAAGACACCACCAGCACGATGCACATCTTCCATATGGTATTTCTGTGATGCAGGTGCCACTTTTGCTAGGCATGGCACACCGCGGCTTAAGCGGTCAATATCATGCATTTTAAAGTCGATTTCTGCTTCATTAGCAGCGGCTAACAGATGCAAAATAGTATTGGTCGAGCCGCCCATGGCGATATCTAAGGTCATAGCGTTTTCAAAAGCCGCTTTGCTCGCGATTGAGCGTGGTAAGACTGAATCATCATCTTGCTCATAGCGACGTTTAGCCAATGACACAATGGTGCGACCTGCCTCTAAGAATAGCTCACGGCGTAGTGAGTGAGTGGCTAGTAGTGAACCATTACCCGGTAGTGCCAAGCCTAAAGCTTCGGTTAAGCAGTTCATCGAGTTGGCAGTAAACATACCAGAACATGAACCACAAGTTGGACAAGCTGAGGCTTCGATAGCGGCCACATCTTCATCGCTAATGCTGTCGTCAGCAGCGTCCATCATGGCATCGACAAGATCAAGCTTACGAATCGCACTACTATCACTGCCATCGGTATTGTGGCTCTTACCAACGGTACTGGCTAAGATTTTACCGGCTTCCATTGGGCCACCTGAAATAAACACTACTGGGATATTCAGGCGCATAGCAGCCATCAACATACCTGGCGTGATTTTATCGCAGTTAGAGATACACACTAGCGCATCTGCGCAGTGAGCATTGACCATATATTCAACAGAGTCAGCAATGAGGTCGCGGCTAGGTAGCGAGTACAACATACCGCTATGACCCATGGCAATACCATCATCGACCGCAATAGTGTTGAACTCTTTGGCCACGCCGCCCGATTTTTCAATCTCGCGAGCGACCAGTTGTCCCAAGTCTTTTAGATGCACATGGCCGGGTACGAACTGGGTAAATGAGTTGGCAATGGCAATAATTGGCTTGCCAAAGTCGCCGTCAGTCATGCCAGTTGCACGCCATAATGCGCGAGCGCCTGCCATATTACGACCACCAGTAGAGGTTTTTGAGCGATAATCCATGTGATATTCCTTACAAATAGGCGAGGTTTGTTAAAATGTTTAGCCTCAGCTGTGATATTGATAGTGTGCTTTTTATGATGCGTGAGGACTAGTGAATAATACTAAATGGCTACCATACCATTGGCTATGAGTGCCCCAAAATCGGCCGCCAACCATGATAAAGAATAGAGCGACAAAGTGCTACTCTAAACGCTCTAATATGGCATTTTCAAACCAAGGCAGAGTGGTTTTGTCGGCTTCTAGTTTGGCGATAACGATTAATGCATGTGCTGCAGGTAAAAGCTGATAGTCGCTACTCGCGTCAAGCGGTAGAATTGACTTAGCACTGGTGCGCTGCTCATCAATACTGACCAAAGGCAGTTTGTTGTTTTTATAGAGGATATCTACACGGCCAAAAAACTGCCACTCTTTTAAGGCGCTTGTCAGTGCATCTGCCTCATCTTTGGTATAAATCTGCTGTGTCTCTTTGCCTGTGTTGGTCCAATGTAGACGTACCGCTAGCTGTAGAGCCTCACTAAAGACGACCAATGAACCGATAATTTTCACATGCCAAGGACTAGCGAGTAGTGCAGCATCAATTCCTATGAGCTTGGCAGCGGCTTGTGCTGTCATGGGGGTATTGAACTGTGCTAATAGCGCAGGTGTCAGTGGATGCGTTTGTTTAATGGCCTCATCTAGACTGTCGTAGTGATATAAAAACAGTAGCGGCAAGTCTTGCGTAATGGTTTTTTTACTGATTTTACAGTTATGAATCCGCCAAGCGATGGTTTTGTCAGTTAAGGCGTCTGCTAGAATAATGGTATTGGCTGCAAGGGTTTGCACGCCATTATTCGCATTGGTTTGCTGCGCATCGCTCATGGGCACAGTGTCATCGGATACAGAGATTGATGGCGTGTCATTGAGTGTGGAATGAGCGTAACTGTCATCTGATTGAGTCGTCAAGGTAGGCGAGTCCATAAACATCATGTTATTAAAATAGAGGGTTAATATAACATTTTAAGGGTGCGCCCCGCTAATAAATTGGTGAGCTGCGATAGTGAGTATGCAGCTTGATTTTCTCAACGATAATGGTGATAGTGACTTGTACTAACGTTGCATTTCATCCACTATATGACAGACGCTTTTATCTATCTTTGATAGCTATAGTCAGTCCTCTATAAAAGAGTGACAGCGTTAATCTTGCTTGAAGTATCACAGTTACCTCTGCACTTGGTTGCCTTGACTCTGTTTTAAACTGAATCAACTATGCTAATTAAAAAGCTCACTAACAATAAAATTATTAAAGGAAAAATAATGACTGACATTAATCAACAGACTGCTTATGACAATAATAATATTTTTGCCAAAATGCTAGATGGTGACATTCCTTATCACAAAGTCTATGAAGACGAGCATACGCTTGCCTTTATGGATATCATGCCGCAAGCAGAAGGCCATGTATTGGTCATACCTAAGCAAAAGACGGCTGACTTGGCAGATCTTGCGCCTGAATATGCTGCTGCTGTTTTGATGACATCTAAGAAAATTATGCAAGCCCAGCGCCAAGTGTTTGCGCGAGAAGGAATTATTCAAATGCAATTGAATGGCGCGCAGGCAGGGCAGACTGTGTTTCATTATCATATACATCTGATTCCTAGCAGTATCCATGAGCTAGGACGTCATGCCGCTGTGATGGCTGACCAAGAGCAGTTGGCCAATTTGGCTAAGCAGTTGGCGGCAGTGATTGATGCTGAATAATGCGAGTACAATGCTTTATGGTTTTGACATCTATATCAATTTATAGATTTTGATCATAAATCGTTAACCTAATAGCACATATAAGATAAGAAGGCAGCTAACAAGCTGCCTTTTTCGTTTTCTTGGTAATAGTCATGTAACAATCGTTAAAGTCATGTTACAAGTTGAACGCTTGCCTAGGGTTTTTGAAAGGAGTGTGATAGATATGATGCTTATTTACTAACCATCTTACATTCCAGCTTTGTCTTTACTAGGGCGTGTCCTCAATCCAATCGATAGTTATCTAAATGGGTTAGAAATGGCTAAATCTTGCCAAATGTCGTCAAATAGCTGACTAATATCTCGATATTATCTGCGCTATTTTCCTTGTTTGACTGCGATTTATCTCATTTTTATCACCATTTTTAAAATGAGGACACGCCCTAATAAATCATTCTAAAAAAGGCAGAGCTAACTTCTGAGGAAACCATTTTTCATGAGCAAGTTACCTCGTTCTACTATTTTATTGCCAGTCTTTGTACCTGCAGCGGTTATTATGTTGTTGTTGGTCATCGGTACTGCGATCAATCCTGAAGCAGCTGGTGCGCTATTCAGTGATGTGCTTGCCTTCACGACCGAGACGTTCGGTTGGTTTTATATGCTAGCAGTAGCATTGTTTTTGATGTTCATCATTGTACTGGCATTTTCGTCCTATGGGAGTATTAAGCTGGGCCCTGATCATGCGGAGGCGGAGTACAAGTTCCTCGAATGGTTTGCCATGCTGTTCTCGGCAGGTTACGGGATTGCGCTACTGTTCTTTGGGGTAGCAGAACCAGTCATGCATTTCGCCAGTCCACCACTCTCCCAGCCGCAAACCATTGCAGCCGCAAAAGAGGCGATGCAAATTGCGTATTTCCACTGGGGTTTTCATATTTGGGCGATTTATGGAGTAGTTGGTTTATCACTAGCCTATTTTGCGTTTCGTCATGGTCTGCCACTATCCATACGTTCGACGCTATATCCGATTATCGGTGACAGAATTTATGGCCCTATTGGGCATACGGTCGATGTGTTTGCCATATTAGGTACGATGTTCGGTATTGCCACCAGTCTAGGTTTGTCGGTATCGCAAATCAATGCGGGACTCAATTATCTGTTGCCAGATATTATCCCAGTGAATACGACCGTACAGGTGATTGCCATTGCATTGGTGACAGCCGCGGCACTGGTATCGGTATTGGCAGGAATGGATAAAGGCGTAAAACGCTTGTCTATCTTAAATATGGTATTGGCGACAGCGCTGATGTTGTTTGTGTTTATTGTGGGCCCGACCATATTTATTCTGAATGCCTTTATGGAAAATACGGGCAGTTATTTGGGTAATATTGTCGAGCGTACCTTTAGTTTGCAAGCGTATGAGAACAGTGATTGGATCGGTAGCTGGACATTGTTTATCTTTGCATGGACGATTGCATGGGCACCTTTTGTAGGTCTATTTATTGCTAAGATTAGCCGTGGCCGCACCATTCGTGAGTTTGTATTGGGTGTGATGCTTGTACCAACCTTCTTTACGTTCTTTTGGTTTGCCGTGTTTGGTGATACCGCGCTACATATGATTATGGTTGATGGTTATACCTCGCTAATCGGTGATGTACAGGACAACCAAGCGATTGCCTTGTTTAAATTATTAGAAAACCTACCATTTACTGAATTTGTGTCGTCATTGACCATTTTATTGATTATTACCTTTTTTGTGACATCGTCAGATTCTGGCTCATTAGTGATTGATTCGCTAGCGGCTGGTGGTCGCAGTGATACGCCGTGGTGGCAGCGCAGCTTTTGGGTGGTGACCGAAGGTGCTGTTGCCGCTGTACTATTGATTGCAGGCGGCCTAACGGCGCTTCAAACGGCAGCCATCGTTAGTGCGCTACCGTTTGCAGTTATTATTCTTATTTCAATGTTTGGTATGTGGCGTGCGTTGCGTATCGAAGGGCATCGTAATCAGAGCCTTGGTCAAAACAACAAACTGCCGCCACATCTACTCAAGCCATCAGCCTGGCGCGAGCGTATCGACTATATGACCGATAAACCGACGCGTGGCAAGGTGCTTAGTTATATTAAAGAAGTGATTATGCCGTCGATGATGGAAGTATCATCTAAATTTGCAGAAACTGGCTGGACGACTGAGGTCAATTATGACGCGGTCAATAACCGTGCAGTGCTTGAATTGCAACGTGGCGACGACGTTGAGTTTTGGTATGAGGTGCGCTTATCTGAGCATGATGCGCCCGATTACTATACAGAAGACAGCGCAGATACCTTGCCACAAGAGCACCATCACCGTGCTGAGGTGTATCTACGCCGTGGTGGCCAGACGTACGACTTGTATGGCTATCAGTCTGAATCGGTGATTAACGATATCATTGATCAGTTCGAAAAGTACCTGCATTTCCTCAATGTGTCGCCTGATAGTCTACCGTGGCGTATGCAAGAGCATGATGAAGACATCACGCTAGAGCAGGGCAGTGTGCTCGATAAATAATGCAGTGAATGTATTAAAAATGAGTATTAATCATGCAACCGATTCACCTTAATAGCTTGCAATATATTCATGAATGCTTAGAATAACGGCTTGTTTTCCTTACAAATCAAGCCGTTTTTTTTATGTCTATCGATTCTTCTATTTTACCTGCGCATTCGCCAGTGTCTGATCATCCATTATTGCAACCATTAAACATCGGTGGTCTGACAATTGAAAACCGTCTGATGGTCGCTCCGATGGCAGGGGTAACAGACAATCCTTTTCGTCGACTGTGCAAGTCATTTGGCGCAGGTCATGCGGTCAGTGAGATGATCATCGCTGATACGGCGCTTTATGCACGTAAAAAATCCTTATACCGTGCCAATTTTGATAATGAAATTGCGCCTATCTCTGCGCAGATAGCAGGGGCTGAACCGGATAAATTGGCTCAAGCCGCTCGTTATCAAATTGATAATGGTGCACAGATTATCGATATTAATATGGGCTGCCCCGCCAAAAAAGTCTGCCGTAAGCTGGCAGGCTCTGCATTGCTACAAGACGAAGACTTAGTCGCGCGTTTGCTCGATGTAACCGTCAATGCGGTCAATGCACCAGTCACCTTAAAGACACGACTGGGTTTTGAAAATGGCCGTGAAAATATCTTGCGAGTGGCCAAGCGGGCAGAGCAAGCAGGCATTGCCGCGATTGCCATTCATGGGCGTACGCGTGAGGATATGTATACTGGCGAGGCGCGTTACGAGCTCATACGCGAAGTCAAAGAAAGCATCAGTATTCCTGTCATTGCCAATGGTGATATCGATAGCGCGCAAAAAGCCCAGCGTGTCTATGAGTTGACGGGATGCGATGCAGTAATGATTGGACGAGCGGCCCAAGGTCAGCCTTGGATATTTCGTGATATTGAGCACTTTTTGCGTACTGGTGAGACTCTAGAGGCACCTAGTGTGAGCGAGATAAAAGAGATCGTGCTGGCGCATTTGCAAGAGTTATATGGCTTTTATGGTGAATACTCTGGCTGCCGCATCGCCCGCAAGCATATTGCTTGGTATACGACAGGTATTCCTAACTCCAATGCCTTTAGGCAAGCGATGTATGGAGAAGAGAGTACCGCAGGACAGTTCCGAGTGGTTGAGACTTTTTTGCAGGCGCATGAGTAGTATAGTCAATCAATGTTAAAAATGGTACAAGGCTGAGCGAGTCTAACGCCGTAACACTTTAAGAGTGGTTCGACTATACGAGCTGAACGCTCAGTTGATGCGCCAAAGCCTATTCGACCATTGCTAGGTTTTTTCTACCGCTACAGTATCTGTTTCAGAGGCAATTTTTTTACTTTGCCAAGGGAATCGGCCTTCTAACTCAACCTGTAGTGACAAGCTCAAAAAGGTTCGAATAAGGACGATAATACCTAATACTAATACGCTGCGTAGCGACGGCTCTGTCACGACAGTAGCCACAATATCAGCAGCGATTAGCACCTCTAGTCCTAATAGAATAGACTTGCCAATGGTCTGCCTGATTTCTACGTACGTATTATGATTGAGGCCACCCGATAGCCGAAATGCCCTATAAAAAGCAAAGAACAGTCCAAAAAACATAATCAGTACGCCAATTACTTCAATTATCTTGGCAATTAAATCGACATAGTGGGTCAACGTTTCTATCAAAGTATATTCTCCTCGGTATTAGCTAGCAAAAGCATCATAAGTAGCATCACTATTATTATATGATTAGATACGGCTGCAAACCTCTAAAGCCATCAAATTAACTACCAGTTACTGGTGTTTTGTTCACTTTGTGTGATATTTTTTTGCTATGCTATAAACGAATATTCATTGGCATAGGACAAAAAAAAGGAACTTTTATGGCAAATCCCTCGAAAAAAGCAATAACTAAAGCAGTAAAAGGTAAGAATATTATTATTACAGGGGCTTCAAGTGGTATTGGAGAACGTACGGCTTTTTTATTAAGTGAGTGCGGTGCACATGTTATCTTATTGGCACGTACTGAGGATAAGCTAAAAACAGTAACAGAAAGCATTGAGATACTTGGTGGCAAAGCCAATTATTACCCTTGTGATTTGACCAATATGGATGATATTGAAAAAGTCAGTAAGCAAATTTTGACAGATTTTGGCCATGTTGATGTCTTGGTTAATAACGCTGGTCGCTCGATTCGTCGTTCAGTTCATGAGTCGGTTGATCGTTTCCATGATTTTGAGCGTACGATGGATATCAATTACTTTGGCGCTGTTAAAATTGTTCTTGGGTTTTTGCCGACGATGATTGAACGTCAGACAGGTCAAATTGTCAACATATCCTCGATTGGTGTATTAGCGAACAGTCCGCGCTTTGCGGCTTATGTCGCATCGAAATCAGCGTTGGATGCTTTTAGTCGTTGCTTAGCTGCCGAAGTAAAAGGGGACAATGTGACGATTACCAATATCTTTATGCCATTGGTTCGCACGCCTATGATTGCCCCAACCAAGCTATACCGCTACATGCCTGCGTTAATGCCTGATGAAGCCGCGTTGATGGTCGCAAGAGCCATCGTCGATAAGCCCAATAGTATTGCCAGTAATATGGGTAAATTTGCATCGGCCACGTATTCACTGGTGCCAGCATTTAACGTCGGTATCCAATCAATTGGCTATCGTATTTTCCCAAGTACCCGCGCTGGACTGACTACCGATAAGAAGCCAAACCTTGCTCAGCGTGCCTTCGCCAGAATCCTTCCGGGTGAGCATCACTAAAGTTCGGGTTTTATGCGCTTTGAGTAATAAAAAAGGATGCTACGGCATCCTTTTTTATTATCTCTTAAGGTATTAATATTTATATGAATGGGTAGAATAGCGATGCTTTGTAGCTATCTGATGACTAGAACGACCAGATTGTTAGATGCTTTAGGATTATATTTTTAGTACCTTAAAATAGATGCCTCATTTACGATGCTAACCAAGGCGACTGGGAGTGTATAGTCAATCCTCTATAAAAGAGTGACAGCGTTAACCTCGCTTGAAGTATCACGTATACATCTGCACTCGGTTGCCTTATATCTCTTTTAAACTGAATCAACTATAGTAGAATGAGTTTGCCATGGCCTAATCATCTCGACCTCTATGCTCAACGAGATCAATAATTAAGCTTTGCATATCGAAAAATCTGAACACCATACAAATATACACTAAGCACTCATTCTCTGAGTGTTAAAGAATCCATAAAAGATATTTTGAAGAGGTAAGAATGTTAATTAAATTGCTACGAGAAGGTCTAGGACGAATTATTGCGGGTATCAGTTTTATGACACAAGGTAATGCCATGAAACGTACTGAAGAAGAACAAGCTCTTGTTAATAAGGCTGGTGAAGATCTATCCTTATATCAATTTCAATCGTGTCCTTTTTGCGTCAAAGTACGTCGTCAAATTCATAAATTGAATGTGCCTGTTGAGCTTCGAGATGCAAAAAACAATGAGCAGTTTCGCAATGAGCTTGCTGAGAACGGTGGGCGGATAAAAGTGCCTTGTCTACGTATTCAAAAAGACGACGACGTCCAATGGATGTATGAATCTAATGATATCAATGCTTACTTGCAACAGCGTTTTGGCTAGTGCATGTCTTCAGTTCGAACAACAACTGAACCGCCCCGACTTTATCGGAGAGTGATTTACTTGAGTCAGGCAGCGATGCCTGACAGGGTTAAATTATCATAATACCGCTTTTCAAAATCAAAAGGTGACACATAACCAATCGTACTATGCAGTCGTGTTTTATTGAACCAATCTACCAATTCAAGGGTTGCCAGTTCAACATCGTTCACACCAGTCCAGTTCTGCTTTAAATAATGAATCACCTCAGACTTGTAAAGCCCATTGACCGTTTCAGCCAATGCATTGTCGTATGAATCGCCTGTTGTGCCAACAGATGCAATGATACCAGAATCAGCCATCTTATCAGTATAACGAATGGATAAATACTGAACGCCTCTATCGCTATGATGAATCACATCTTTAGGATTATTCCTATCTGTTATCGCCTGATTTAATGCTGCCATCACCATATCGGTGTTCATGCGATTAGAGACTTTCTAGCCCACAATAGCGCGAGCAAACACATCAATAATAAAAGCGGTATACACCCAGCCGCTTATCGTCTTGATATAAGTAAAGTCTGCCACCCAGAGCTGGTTAGGGCGATGAGCGCTAAAGTTACGATTAACCAAGTCATCAGCACGCTTTTGATCATCATGGCTGTGAGTTGTTATTTTACCCTTACCGCGCCAGACACCTTGTAGGCCATGCTGTTTCATTAAGCGCTCTATGGTACAACAAGCAACCTTTAACCCATCAGCTTTCATCTGCTGCTACACTTTACGCACACCATAACGGCATTTGCTGACCTGCCAAATATGTTTAATCTCACCGATGTAAGAGTCGTCATGCTGACTGCGTAGTGAACGCTTGTGTGGGTTGTCGCTTAAGTCTTGAGCACGATAATAAATTGACGGGGCAATCGGTAAGACTCTACAGATCAGCTCGACCCCATACTTAGCTCTGTTATTGTCAATAAAACTGATCATTACTTGGGTGGACGGCCCGTCTCCGCCTGGGCGAAAAAAACCGCAGCCTTTCTGATGATTTCATTAGCTTGCTTAAGCTCTTTGATGCGTTCTTTGTCGCTTTGCGCTTGTACTGAGGCAGGAATAGTTTGATCGATGTGTTTTTTATGCCATGGTCGTAGGGTTTCAGGCGTACGGCCAATCTTAGGGGCAATGGCTTGGATGGCTGACCCTGTGGAGGGATAGTCGTTTGCTGCTTCGATCAACGTACGAACGGCGCGTTCTTTAATCTCAGGAGTGTAGGTTTGTCTTTTCATTGTCGTATTCTCTCAGAATGTTGAGTCTCCGACAATCCCGGGGCGGTTCAGCTGTCCTAAGTTAGTTAACCAATACAAATCTAGGATGGTCTCCATATTGTCTAGAAATTTGTAGAAAATGATTGAGTATCGCTACTAATCAATCCTGCCAATTACTGTTTCATCAAATCCTACACTGCCACAAAATTAACCACCATGCTAATTACCTAAAAGTTGATCATATAACTGCTCTACGCCGCTTTTTATACAACCGTATCAGTTGATGTAAGTAATGCATAACTTTTGTTGCTAATTGTTGTTGGATAGTATATAAATATATAAGTTTATGCGAATATTTGAATTCGATTAAGCGTATGTATGATCGTTAACTCGTTGATAAATGTTCACTAGATTATAACTCGTATTATTACTAAGACGTTTCTTGTTTGTAATGTAGTTATTTAATGGGTTCGTAATAGACCTACATTATGAAAATTACGGTATCGCTAACAGCTGTTACTTATAGATGTAGCTTACAAGGGGTTTACTATGGGCGAATATTCATCTCAATTATCGACGATAGCGTGCTTAGTGCTCCTCACGGTTACATCTGGTTGCAGCAGTATTAATTCTGGATTACAGGCGGGCAACCTACCGCCTAGTGGTGCCTTTGTCGCAGAAAATGGTATTACCTTTAATGTTCAGCCATTAGATGTATCGACCTTGCCAGCTAAACAAGCTCCAGTACTCGACAATGAGCTATATAACTTTGTCAAAGCGTCAAGAGCAATAAGTTATCGTATTGAAGCAGGAGACATCATGAGTATAGTGCTCACTGACTATCCAAATATCAGTGCATCAACATCAAGTATTACTGTTGATCAGCAAGGCTTTATTCAGTTTCCATTGATAGGACGTCTGAAGGCGAGTGGCATGAGTGTGCCGCAGTTCACTGCAGTATTACAACGTAGGTTGCAACGCTACCTCAAATACTCAGACCCACAAGTCAAAATCACCAATTATCTTAGTAGAAAATTCTTTATCGATGGCGAGGTTGCTAAGTCTGGCGAGTTCCCTATTGCTGATGCACCGGTCACATTATACAGTGCTTTGTCTATCGCAGGGGGAGCAACTATGACAGGAGATTCAAATAATATTGTATTAAATCGCCGAGGTAAAAATTATAACTTAGGGTTGCAATCATTAAGGCAGATGGGTCTATCTGCCAACCAAGTCTATATACAAGATGGTGATTCCATTCATGTTAATAGTCAAAGCCGTAATAAAGTCTACGTCTTGGGAGAGTTTGGTCGAATTGCACCAGTCGCTATACCTGAGCAGGGTCTTAGCTTATCACACGTACTGGGTGAATCAAGTGGTCTCAATGCGATCACAGCCAATGCTGCCAAAGTATATATTGTCCGTGATAACTCAAAATATAATTATACCAATATCTATTATGCCGATATGCAGACTATTACAGGCTTAGCATTGGCAAATCGCTTTGAGATGCAAGCCAATGACATTATTTACGTTGATCCTACGGGCTTAACTCGTTGGAACCGTGTGATCAGTGCTCTTTTACCATCAACTTCTGCGATCAGATCAATCTCAGATTTTTAAGCGATAATGATTATGGCGTTTGATAATATTATCGCGAGCTTTGAATAATGGACTAAAAAAATAAGCTGACTGACTAATACTAATTGATGAAGACATAGTTACGGATAACATAGTTATGGATAACAATTCAAAGGATTTATCTAGACACAATACTGATGACAAAGACAATGGTCTACTGGGTCTGCTTTTAGTATTACTACGCGGCTGGAAGATCATTGCTCTGTTTGCAATTTTGGGTTTAATAATAGGTGTGTTATATGTTCGCTACGAAAATCCTACCTTTAAATCAGATGCACTGATTCAAATTGACGAAACCTCCCAAAACTTATCAGGTCTAGGATCGAATATAGCAGAGCTATTGCCACCTGAGGATAGTTCAGTGCAGGCACAGATTGAGTTAATAAGATCCCGCATGGTCTTAGAGCCAGTGGTGGATTTGCTTCATCTAGGTATTAGATTGAATGATCCGGCAGTTAATAAAATAGATAGAATAAAAAACAACCAAACGAACGTGCAAATGAATACTGCTGATGGCGTTGTACTCGAGACGAGTGATGGTCGAGTACAAGTTAATCAGTTTAATGTGTCAGAAGAGTATCTAGATAAACCCTTTGTTTTATTAAGAACTAAGACAGGCTTTGTCTTGAGTACTAGCAGTGAGAAGTTTAACGGACAGTTGAACAAAGCGCATCGTTTCACAGGTAAGAGCGGTCTCATTGAAATTAGGGTCAATGATCTACCTACTGGTGAACATCCTATTGATATTACCAAACAATCACTGCAAATTACCACGGACTCTATTAATAGTGCCTTATCAGTAGTGGAAAAAGGCGCAAAGACTGGTATCATCGAACTGTCTTTGTTAGGTCTAAATCAAAAGCAAGTCAGCCTAATATTAGAACATATTGTACTGTCTTATAGTGCACAGAACCAAACACGTGGCTCGGAACAAACTATCAAAACCATTGAGTTTATGAAAAAGCAAATTCCAGAATTAAAACAAAAACTCAAAGCATCAGAAGCAATATTCAATAAATTTCGTGAGAATTCTGGCACCATTGACGTGGCACAAGAAGCATCAATATTGCTTAGTGAAAATGCGGGAATTGATACACAAATTAGTGAGCTTAAGCTAAAAAGAGCAGAGCTAACCACTTACTATACCAATGATCATCCTTTGGTCATCCAGATAAACGAACAACTTAGAGTACTGAATACTAGAAAGCAGCAAATTGATAATACTATCAATGAGCTACCAGAAGTACAGAGAGAGTTTTTGACACTTTCTGGGGATGTAAATATCGATAGAGAGATCTATCTCAATATCCTTAAAAACTATGAACAGCTAAAAATTGTCAGAGCAGGTGAGGTCAGCGACGCCCGTATCATTGATTTGCCTATCAACACCAATAGAACTATCACCCCCAAAAAACAATTGATAATGATGTTGGCCACCCTAGCAGGTGCTCTACTAGGTATTTTATTAGTATTCATTATGCACCTACTTAGAAATCTCGTTAAAAACCCTGAACGTATTGAGTCTAAGACAGGAGTGCCAGTCATCGCCACAATTCCACGCTCTGCTGTATTATCAAGATTAAGTACTAACAAAAAAGCAGCACCTCGTATGCTGGCCCATGTTGATAATAGTAGTTTGAGTTATGAAGCGATCAAAAGTCTTCGAACTAAAATTATATTGAGTATGCCAACGGTGATTTCGGATAGCCAAAAAGCAAAAGTGCTTTTGTTAACGGGTGAAAGCCCAGGCGTTGGCAAATCGTTTATCTCTGCTAACTTGGCAGAAGTCTTTGCTCAGCTGAACAAAAAAGTTTTGCTTATAGATGCGGATATGCGTATGGGTGAGCTGCACAAAGTTTTTGGTATGAGTCAATATGAGGGCTTAGCAGATTATCTGTTACTAGACGATAGCAGTTTGCAACTTAACAATAGTACCGATACTCAAATAATTAATGATGTTTCCGATTTTAGTATAGAAAATCTTATTTACCCTAGTGGTATGGAGCATATTGATTTTATGCCACGCGGAAAACATCCAAGTGATCCTGAATCACTACTAATCAGCGAAAAGTTTGCTGCTTTGTTAGCAGGATTAAAGTCTCAGTACGACTATATTATCATCGATTCACCGCCATTATTGGCCGCTTCAGATGCGATGGTGTTAGCTCAGTATGCAGACAAAGTATTCATGGTAACCAGATACGATGCTTCAATGGAAAGACAGTTAATCTATGCCGTTAAACAAATGTATGAATCTGATATCCAAGTAGATGGCATTATTCTCAACGATGTACAGCAAGGTATCATGAGTAAATATAGCTATCATTATCGCTACGCCTATGCTGACAATCGGTAATATGGTGCAGATATTAAATCAATATGATAGTTGATACGAAATAAAATAGAGACGTGACGTTATGATACAAGACTGGTATAAATGTTTCTGTCGTACTATGCCTAAGCTGACAGAGGCTGCAAAAAATTGATCCCAGTCCCGCTGTATCTTTTTATATTGAACTTAATATAGTTGAATAAGTTATGTTGAAAGTAATCAAACAGCTCTTTGTGCTACTGACCGACAAACAGTTAAAACAGTTTTATATATTGCAAGTGCTGGTTGTTATTATGGCGTTTACAGAGCTATTAGGGATTGCTTCTATAGCGCCCTTTATGGCTTTAGTTGGTGATATTAGCATACTAGAGACCAATAGCGTTTTTGCGCAATTGTATCAGCTGTCTGGTATCGACAACCCGATGGATTTCCTGTTTTATACGGGTGTGATCGTCTTAATGATGCTGACATTTTCTACCATTATTTCTACGTTTACAATTTGGAAACTATCTATCTTTGGTGCTCAGATAGGCACGGAGATTGCAGATCGCCTCTATGCCTACTATATGCAGCAAAGCTGGCAGTTTCATGCTAGTGGTAGTAGTGCACAGCTGACCAAGCAGGTTTCAACCGAAGCTGCACGAATAAGTGGTGGAATTATACAGCCATTAGTACAGATGAATGCAAAGCTTGTCTTAGCGCTGTTTATATCGATTAGTATCGTAATTTACGACCCACTCATCGCAATATTAGGTTTGTTTATATTCTCGCTAGCGTACTTTTTGTTATATAGATTAGTACGAAGAGAGTTAGAAAAAAACGGTCGACAACTTTCTGATATTTCTACTAGACGTTTTAGGTTAATGAATGAAGGCTTTGGTGGTATAAAGGACGTCTTACTGCTAAATCGTAGCCACGATTTTATAGAGCGGTTTCATGATAGTGGTAAATTGTTTGCCCGCGCTCTAGGAACCAATACAGCCATTAGTCAAGTGCCTCGCTATTTTATAGAGTTAATAGCATTTGGCGCGATGATTTCACTGGTACTAGTGCTGATTAAGGTGCACTCAGGTAATTTGGGAGAAGTTCTGCCTATTTTAGCAGTTTATGCGCTAGCAGCATTTAAACTGTTACCCGCTTTACAGCAAATTTATTCTAGTGTCTCTCAAATCAAAGGAAATATTTCTGCCTTTGAGGCTGTAAAAGATGACTTGGAACGCTCATTTGAAAATCAAAAGGCGACTACTAAGGCTTTGATGCCTACAGTGATAAGTCTTAATAAGAGTATTGTGCTAAACGATATAGAATTTAGTTATCCTAATAAAGATAGAGCGGCAGTAGACGGTGTCAGTATGAGTATTCCTGTCAATAGCGTTATTGGTTTGGTCGGCTCATCAGGCTCTGGCAAGTCTACCTTGATAGACTTATTGCTTGGTTTGCTGACCCCGCAGCAGGGTAGCCTATATGTCGATGATGTTCGAATCAATTCAAATAACAAACGCGCATGGCAAGACTTATTGGGATTTGTACCGCAAAGTATCTTTTTAAGTGAAGGCTCCATCGCTGAAAACATTGCTTTCGGCATCCCCGCAAGAGACATCAGCTTAGAGCAAGTAGATAAAGCGTTGACCTTAGCCAACCTAAATGAGTTGGTCGAGCAATTACCAGAGGGTATCAATACCAAAGTAGGTGAGCGCGGTGTACAGTTGTCAGGTGGTCAACGTCAGCGTATTGGTATTGCACGCGCACTCTATAATGAGGCCGAGGTGTTAGTATTCGACGAAGCAACCAGTGCCCTAGATGGTATTACTGAAAAGATAGTCATGGACGCTATCCATGAGTTCAGTGGCAAAAAAACTATTATCATGATTGCTCACCGTTTAAAGACAGTAGAGGAGTGCGATCATATCTATTTCATGGAACACGGAAAAATCATAGATAGTGGCACTTATCAGGATCTAATAGTACGTAATCTAAAATTTAAGGAAATGGCGAAACACGCCTAACGCTACTAGTATTGCAACCAATAAAGAGTAGTTATTTATGAACTCAATCTTAAAACTAATTGGTAGAGAAAAAGAGCTTTTTACTACTGACATTCAAAATAAACAACAAGCCCTAAACGATATCGTATCCAACTCTAGATTTCTAGTGCTAGGCGGTGCAGGCTCAATTGGCCAAGCAGTTACCAGAGAAATATTTAAACGCAATCCAAAAAAACTACATGTAGTAGATATCAGTGAAAATAACTTAGCAGAACTGGTTCGTGATATCCGTAGCTCATTTGGCTATATCAATGGTGACTTCCAAACTTTCGCATTAGATATAGGTTCTACCGAATATGATGCTTTGATAAAAGCAGATGGTTATTTTGATTATGTGCTTAATCTGTCCGCTTTAAAACACGTGCGCAGCGAAAAAGATCCCTATACCCTAATGCGGATGATCGATGTTAATATTTTTAACACTGATAAAACGCTACAACAGTCTATCAAAAGTGGCGTAAAAAAATACTTTTGTGTATCTACAGATAAAGCCGCCAATCCAGTAAATATGATGGGGGCTTCAAAGCGTATTATGGAAATGTTTTTGATGCGTCGTAGCTTAGATATCAATATATCTACTGCTCGCTTTGCCAATGTAGCTTTCTCTGATGGCTCACTATTACACAGCTTTAATCAGCGTTTAGAGAAACGTCAGCCCATCGTAGCTCCCAATGATATTAAGCGGTATTTTGTTACACCTCAAGAATCAGGCGAGCTATGTTTGATGTCATGTATATTTGGTAAAAATCGCGATATTTTCTTTCCTAAGCTTAGTGAGAGTTTGCATCTGATTTCATTTGCTGATATTGCTGTTAAATATCTGGAGCAGAAAGGGCTTAAGCCTGTTTTATGCCGTAGTGAAGACGAAGCCCGAGAGTTGGTAAAAACTCTGCCTGAACAGGGTAAGTGGCCGTGCTTATTTACAGACAGTGACACTACGGGCGAAAAGGATTTTGAAGAGTTTTTCACGGAGTCAGAAACGCTTGATCTGCAGCGTTTTAATAGTTTGGGTATTATTAAGAACGATGCGGTTTTTGATACTGACTTACTGTCAGAGTTTGAGGATACTATTCGATCAATGCAAGCCAGCCTTGCTTGGGACAAAAAAGATATTGTTGAGCTGTTTTTTAAAATGATTCCTGATTTTGGTCACAAAGAAACAGGTAAGTATCTCGATGGGAAAATGTGAGAAAAAATGCAGATACAGTTGCCTATGTTTCCTAACTCGTTACGAGGTAGGCCCATAAAGTCTGAATGGGCTGAGGCTAGGCTGGTTAATTTGCCTAGCTCGGCGGTAGGAGTTTGATATGAGAAAGGTTGCCGTATTTACAGGAACACGAGCAGAATATGGCTTATTATATTGGTTATTGAAAGACATTCAAATAAACCCTAATTTAGAGTTACAGTTACTTGTGTCAGCCATGCATTTGTCACCTGAGTTTGGCATGACGTATCAGCAGATTGAGGCTGACGGCTTTGTTATTACCGAGAAGGTTGAAATGTTGCTTTCCTCGAATACCGGTGTAGGCACAGCTAAGAGCATCGGATTAGGTGTTATAGGTTTTGCAGATGCTTTAGAGCGTATGCAGCCTGATGTATTAGTTGTTTTAGGTGACCGTTTTGAAGCACTAGCAGTAGCTCAAGCAGCCATGGTTTTACGTATTCCTATAGCACATATTCATGGTGGTGAAATCACGGAAGGTGCCTACGATGATGCCATACGACACTGTATTACCAAACTTAGCTTCTTGCATTTTACTTCCGCTGAAGCACATAGAAGTCGTGTTATTCAATTAGGTGAGTCGCCGGCAAGAGTATTTAATGTTGGAGCAGTAGGACTTGATCATTTGGAACGTAGTGAATTAATGTCCATTGAGGAATTAGGTGAATCTTTGGATTTCAGACTCAAGCAGCCGTATTTTCTGGTCACTTATCATCCAGTAACGTTGGCTTCAGAGCGAGCTAAAGAGACTTTCTTAAGTCTATTAGATGCCATTGATGAGTTTCCAGATTTTCAGGTTATATTGACTTATCCAAACGCTGATGATGGTGGTAGAGAGATAATACCTTTGCTAGAAGGCTATGCTTCAAACCAACCGAGCCGAGCTTTAGCCATACCCTCGTTAGGTCAATTGCGTTATTTGAGTGCAGTGAAACATAGTGTGGCTGTAATAGGAAACTCGTCTAGTGGGATTATAGAAGTACCTTCATTTAAAGTCCCTACAGTTAATATAGGTGAACGACAGCTTGGACGGTTAGTTGCCGAAAGCGTCATATCTTGTGCTCCTAACACTGATAGCATCTCGAAGGCTATCAGTGAAGCAATAAAAGGCGACTATGGACAAGTGGTGAATCCCTATGGTAAAGGGCAAGCGAGCAAAGCTATCTTAGATATCCTCATTTCTACCGATTTATCGAGTATGAAAAGATTTCATGACATTTAAAAAGGTATTGGACCATGGTAAAAATAATAGCTGAAGCTGGTGTCAATCACAATGGTCGTGAGGACTTAGCATACAAACTAATTGATGCAGCTCACGCTGCTGGTGCTGATGTTGTAAAGTTTCAAACATTCAAAGCAAAAAACTTAGTAACAAAAGATGCTCAGCAGGCTGAGTATCAAAAGCAAAATTCTGGTATGACCGAATCACAATTTGACATGCTTAGTCGCCTCGAGCTTAATTATGATTTACATAAGTTATTAGTCGCATATTGTCAGAACCTTGGTATCGAATTCTTATCTACCGCTTTTGATAAAGAAAGCTTAGCGTTCTTGGTAAATGATTTAGAATTAAAAACACTGAAGATTCCATCAGGCGAGTTGACCAATGCTCCTTTTGTGTTAGAGCATGCGGCGACAGGCTGTGACTTAATTGTATCGACAGGGATGGCAAGTTTAGCTGAAATTGAGTCCGCATTGGCAGTTATTGCATTTGGTCTTACCAATAAGCATCATTCAGAACCTAGTGAACAAGCTTTTTTAGAGGCATATAATAGTGCAGCAGGACAAAACGCACTTAAACGCAAAGTAACCCTATTACATTGTACTACTGAGTACCCAGCGCCTATAGATGAAATAAATCTCAATGCTATGACGACACTAGAGTCCGCATTTAAGCTGACCACAGGCTACTCTGACCACAGTGCTGGTATTACTATTCCTATAGCGGCAACTGCATTAGGTGCTCAATTGATTGAGAAACACTTTACTTTAGATAAGTCGATGCAAGGCCCTGATCATAAAGCGTCATTAGAACCTGATGAGTTAGGAGCTATGGTAAGAGCAATCCGAGATGTAGAGAGAGCATTGGGTAATGGTATCAAAGGCCCTCAGCCCTCTGAAATGAAGAACAAATCGATTGCACGCAAGAGTTTAGTAGCTGCTAAGCACATTAAAGCAGGTGATGTATTTAATGAAAGTAATTTGACCATCAAACGGCCCGGTGCAGGTTTGTCTCCTTCATCTTATTGGTCACAGTTGGGTAGAGTATCTCAGCAAGATTATGCGGAAGGAGACCTAATAAATGCCTAAACCTATAGTTATTCTGGGTTCAGGTGGGCATGCATCTGTTCTTGCCGAAATACTTTTAAATGAAGGTAGAGAGATTGTAGCTGTTGTGTCCCCAGAGCCTATTAACGAGAGCAGCCCTTTGAAAGGTTTGAGTCATTTAACTAGTGACGATAGCTTATTAGAGGCCTATTCGTTTGATGAAGTTGAGCTAGTGAATGGTATTGGTTTGATACCGGGTAATGATATACATTATAGTCTATTCAACTACTTTTTGAGTCGTAGATATAGATTTGCATCAGTAATTTCTCCCCATGCAATCATATCTAGAAGCGCTAAAATTGCAGAAAGTGTGCAAATTATGCACGGTGTAGTTATTCAGACTAACGCTATTATTGGAGTTAATTCTTTGATTAATAGTGGGGCAATTGTAGAACATGATTGTCTGATTGGGCCGCATAATCATATTGCGCCAAACGCAACATTGAGCGGTGGGGTTGTTACAGGCGACAGAGTACATATAGGCACTGGAGCAAACGTCATACAAAGTATAAAAATTGGTCATCAAGCTATTGTAGGGGCGGGATGTACGGTAATCCGTAATATAGAGGAGAGACAAGTAATAGTACCTGCACGCAATCGAATCTTACGATAGGAGAAATGGCCAATGAGTAACTGGACAGATGTGATATTGACGTCTAAATCAAGTATTCGTGATGCAATGCGTATACTAGATGAAACTGCATTACGTATTGCTACTGTGTGCGATGATGACAATAAACTGCTGGGCACTTTGACAGATGGTGATATTCGTCGAGGGCTTCTATTGGCATGTAACATGACTGATTCCGTGTCTCATGTGATGAATAAGAATCCGTTTGTCGCAAAACAAACCCATACCAGGCAGCAGCGTATCGCGCTAATGGATAAATATGATTTATTAGCACTTCCTATTGTTGACCATAATAACATTCTAGTAGGTCTAGAGACGTTACATCAGCTTCTACAACCTAGAAAAGTTGATAACCCTGTGTTTATTATGGCTGGTGGTTTTGGTACTCGATTACGCCCTCTTACAGATTATTGCCCCAAGCCAATGCTTAGTGTTGGCGACAAGCCTATGCTCGAGCATCTTATCAATCGGTTTATTATGTTCGGTTTTCATAATTTTTATATCTCTACTCACTATATGCCAGAAGTCATTCATGAACACTTCGGTGATGGAAGCAAGTGGAATGTCAGTATCACCTATATACATGAGGAGTCACCATTAGGGACTGGAGGAGCTTTAGGCTTACTTCCAAAAGAACTCCCTAAACTGCCTTTAGTCATGATGAATGGTGATGTATTAACAAAAGTAGATTTTAAGCAGTTATTAGAGCATCATGAGTCTCACCAGTTTGACGCTACTATGTGCGTACGTGAGCTAGAGTACAAAATTTCTTTTGGTGTGGTGGAGAGCCAAGGTAGCTTAATCACTAGCATGATTGAGAAGCCAACGTATCATTATAATATCAACACGGGTATTTATGTTTTGAGTCCCGAATGTGTGTCTTCTGTAGCAAAGAATTCAAAGTTAGACTTGCCAACATTGTTGGCAGATCGAATGGAACAAGACTATAGAGTTGGTATATATACCAGTTATGACTATTGGCTAGATATCGGACAGCTAGCCGATTATCACAAGGCACAGAATGATATTAAAGGGTTGGTATAATGATTATTGCCATTATCCCTGCTCGCGGTGGCAGCAAACGGCTGCCAGGTAAAAATATAAAGGATTTAGCAGGAAAGCCTATGATTGCTTGGACAATTGAGGCTGCTATCCAGAGCGATATATTTGATCATGTATTAGTAAGTACAGATGATGAAGAAATTGCAAATATATCTAAAGCGTTCGGCGCGAGCGTACCTTTTTTGAGACCAACAGAGATTTCCACTGATCATGCAACGACTAACGATGTAGTAACACACATGGTAGATTGGATAGAAAATAAGTATGAGCAAGCAGTTTCAATCGTCACTATTCTTCAGCCAACATCACCTTTAAGGACAGCCGCCGATATAGCACAAGCCTTTGAGCTTATGATGGATAAGTCTGCAAAAGCAGTGGTGTCAGTCTGTGATTTAGAGCATCCTATTCAGTTTTGTAATAAATTAGGCGCAGATGGTTGCATGGATGGCTTTATTGATCCCAAAGACACTAAGAGAACGCAGGAGTTAGAAGCATATTATAGACTAAATGGTGCTATCTATATTTTAGATAAAAGTTATGTGGGGCATTTAGCTAATATATATAGTAGTGGAACGCACGCTTATATAATGGACAGAAAGGCCTCTATAGATATCGATACTCAAGATGATTTTGAGTTAGCAGAATATTTTATCAGTAGTCAATAAGTAGTGGTTCGTAAGTACAGCATATAAAACCTTATTATTGTGGAGATTTTAAGTTGAGTACACTACTTATGGTGAGGACTCCTTTTCAAGCTTGGTTGGCACAAAAAGTCTTAGAAAAAGAGCAGATTAAAAGTCTGGATGTTATTTATTTTACACAGAATGACTCAGAAGAAGATCAATATTACTATGAACAATTATCTTTGATTTCTAAGAAATCAGATTACATTTACGTTCGTCCGCGACGTTTTGATATATTTTCGCAAATCATATTTCTCTTAAAAACAAGAGGTTACTCTTCGAAATATTACGATACTGTTATGTATGCAAGTATAAATGCACTTGTACCAAATTTTTTAATCAATAAACACAAAAAAGCAAAATTGATTACATTTGATGATGGTTTAGCTAACATTGTGACTAATGGAATATTTTCTAATGAAGTCTCAAGGCGATCTAATATTTATAGGATTCTAATTGGTTCTCCTACTCTTAAGACTATAAAGAAAAGAATAACTCGTCACTATACTGTTTATGCTAAAAATAAAAATATTGTAGAAAATGAAAGGCTGTTTTTTCTAAAAGGCTGGGAAAATACCACAAACAATAAATCAGATGATATCAAGACCTATTTTATAGGAGCTCCTTTTGAAGAGGTGATGAGTGCAGCGCAAATCTTAAGGCTAGAAAATTTTGTTAAAACACAATATATAGATGCTTATGTGGCTCATCCCAGAGAGCGCAATATGCTTGATATTGGTGTGCCAATCTTAAGTAAACATGGACGTATCGCAGAGGATGCTATTATTGCAGATGCCGGGGACAAACGTATCAGGCTTGTAGGCTGGTTCAGTAGCGTGATGCTCAACCTAGAGTCTTTTTGTGAGAGCAGAATTGTCTTGTTTCCTAGAGACGGTGTAGGAAGTAATGAGCTTTACGAGCTTAGCAAAAAATCAGGATGCACACCAATCTTAATTTAGCGATAAGGATATCGATATGTTTAGTGTGGTCATACCCCTATACAATAAAGAAAAATATATATGTCGTGCTGTCGATAGTGTGCTAAATCAAACATATGAGCAGTTTGAGCTGATAGTAGTTGATGATGGGTCTACTGATAGAAGCGCAGAATTAGTCGAAAATATAGAAGATGATAGAGTTCGCGTTATTAGACAAGACAATCAAGGTGAGGGGCCGGCTAGGAACTCTGGCGTTTTGGCTGCAAGTAACCATTGGGTAGCCTTCCTCGATGCTGATGATGCATGGCTACCTGATCATTTAAGAGAAATAAGTAATATCATTAATAGGTTTGATAAAGTAGCAATGGTTTCTACTAGTTGCATTGAGACTAGTGATAGTTCTAAGAAAGTAAATATAGATAATAATCTGGATGCTAACATCAGAGTCATTAACTACTTTATAGAAGCGGCCAAAGATATAGGTATTATTAACTCTACATCTGTAGCCATCAAGAAAGAGGTTTTTGAAGAGGTTGGAGGTTTCAGTAATTTTAGAGCGGGTACAGATTTGGAGTATTGGGCTAGAGTAGCATTGAGATATTCTGTCGCAAAGTCTAATCGTATCACTTGCTGTTACTACAGAGATACTGGTGGAGTTATGGAAGAGCTCTCAAGGGTTAGCCAACCTGCAGGACCTATGATTCAAAGACTCAAGGACCTTTCACCTTCAGTCAGCTATTTACTCGCAGTTGCAAATCAGCAGTCTCATATTCTTAAAAGACAGGATGTTGTAACATATATTAATTCCAGGTTGTATTCTGCAATGCGGCAGTCCGTATATGATAAAAATATAGAAGAAATTAGGAGCCTTTATGCTTTACGTTTAAAACCTAGTAGTTTAAACATGCATCTTTTAGGCTCTGCTGCTAGATTACATCCAGCTGTATTATTATCAGCTCGTCATGTTTCATTGAAATTTAAAAGATTGATAAATAAGCAACCTGAATAAACATTAGATATGACATGAGTCTAAACATGTTAGTCATAAATCTAAAGCACTGAGCTATTCTAAAAAAACTTTAGAATCAAACTTGGTAGTGAAGGCTTAGATGTCTGGCCACGTAGAAAGATAGTAGTTTAATGCTTCAGTCAGGATGCCAGCCACGCGTTCTTTAATTTCGAAAATATGAGTTTTTCATTTTACTGTAATATTGTCTCTAAATATTACGGTTCCCACAATTCCAGTTCTTGGTCGGTTCATTACCTTGTAACTACCATTATTGCATATATGCGAAATAATGAATTTATTTCTTTACAAAAAAAATACCGTACAGCATAATCGTAGTAAGTAAGCTTTTATGAGTTAGAGCTCCAGTACTTCACACAAGCGGTTTAAAGTTCAGATAAAGTAAGGGAGATTCTCGTTTAGACCAAAGGAGAACCAAGTAATGGAAGATATTGGTATAGCAATGCACAAGCTTTGCGAAAAGCTTTTTCCCATATGTCGTAGTATCACTGGAATAGGTTTTCGAGAGTCCTTAAGTATTCTAAAAAACGATATGCAATTGAATGATTTGAATGTTTTTGAGGTTGCAACTGGTACCAAGTGTTTTGATTGGGAAGTCCCAGAAGAATGGAATATTAGAGACGCTTATATCATTACTCCTGATGGCAAGAAGATATGTGATTTTCAAACTTCCAACCTTCATGTGGTTGGCTACTCTATACCCGTAAATCAAGAAATATCGCTTGAAGAATTGCAAGAGCACCTGTATTCATTACCAGAGCAACCGAATGCTATACCTTATATAACCTCATACTATCAAGAAAGATGGGGTTTTTGTATTACTCAAAGTGAAAGGGACTCACTCAAGCCAGGTACTTATAGGGTATATATAGATAGTGATTTACAGGAAGGAAGCCTAACCTATGGTGAGTTGATCATCCCAGGTGAAACAGAAGAGGAAGTCTTTCTATCCAGTTATTTATGTCATCCCTCAATGGCAAATAATGAGCTATCAGGTCCAGTGGTAACGGTATTTTTGGCAAAGTGGCTTCTAAGTTTGCCATCTAGAAAATATACCTATCGGATTGTCATAATCCCTGAAACGATTGGTTCAATAACCTATCTCAGTCGTCATCATCAAGCGATGAAACAAAACATTATTGCCGGGTTTAATATTACCTGTGTAGGTGATGATAGAGCTTATTCATACTTGCCTTCCAGAATTGGCGATACTCTAGCGGATCAAGTGGCAGTACATGTCTTAACCCATACTCATCCGGCGTTTATCAGTTATTCTTTTTTAGACAGGGGGAGTGATGAGAGGCAGTATTGTAGTAAAGGCATAGATCTGCCTGTATGTTCAATCATGAGAACGAAATATGGTTGCTATCCAGAATATCACACTTCGTTAGATGACTTAAGTCTAGTAACCTCTACTGGTCTGCGCGGTAGTTATGAGGTATTAAAGAGATCGATTGAATGCCTTGAAGCAAATGAAACGCTTACCACGAATGTTTTATGTGAACCACAACTTGGAAAGAGAGGCTTGCACCCAACAATAGGTACCAAAGACAGTAGCTCCGTGATTAAGAATATGATGAACTTTCTAGCTTACTGTGATGGAATAAGTACAACTTTAGAAATAGCAGAAAGAATAAATGCCCCATTATGGGAGCTTCAAGATACTATAAACAAGCTGAAATCTGAAGAATTATTGATAAGTGTTGACTTGATTTTGAGTAATGAGGAAAGCTATGACTATTCAGCCTTACTCTTCTGACGTCTATGCTAATCCAGATAGTGTTTAATCTATACTAGACTTCGTATTTTTTATATCTCATTCTATGTATTTTTGAAATAGGTAAAGTTATAAATTCTTATAGGTAAAAAAGCAGTATTGCGCTAAGTATATGATAGTAAATATATTTAGCGCAATACTGCTTTTTTTTAATTGAGCTATAGTATTTATCCAACTTTAGAATAAACTTTCTGGTAGTTGTTTTTAAATATTTTGTTTTTTAAATATATATATACTGTATTTACTATATTAAGATGTGCTATAGTTTTGTTAAGTTTGTTGCAGTGTATATTACTGAACAATATTTAGGTTGGCTTGCAACTGGTAGAGGGACTTTACATGTTGAAAGATAGCACTATTCTTATCACTGGCGGTACAGGTTCATTCGGCAATACTTTCGTACCGATGACCTTAGAGAAATATAACCCTAAAAAAATTATCATCTTTTCACGTGATGAGATGAAGCAATGGGACATGGCGAAAAAATTCGTAGGGGATGATAGAGTTCGCTTCTTCATCGGTAATGTCCGTGACAAAGAACGTTTATATCGCGCACTGGACGGAGTTGACTATGTTGTTCATGCTGCCGCCACTAAAATTGTGCCTACCGCTGAATATAACCCTTTTGAATGTATAAAAACCAATATTAATGGAGCAATGAACCTAATAGATGCTTGTATTGATAAAGGCGTAAAGGGTGTAGTGGCGCTATCTACTGATAAAGCCAGTAGTCCAATCAATCTATATGGTGCTACTAAACTTGCTTCTGATAAACTATTTGTGGCTAGTAACTCTTATTCTGGAGAGCAAGGAACTAAGTTTTCAGTAGTACGTTACGGAAATGTCATGGGCTCGCGTGGATCAGTCATTCCTTTTTTCATATCTATCAAAGATACGGGCGTATTGCCAATCACCGATGACCGTATGACGCGCTTTATGATTTCACTAGAAGATGGCGTTAAGTTAGTTTGGCATGCGTTCGAAGATATGATCGGTGGTGAAATTTACGTCAAAAAAATACCTTCTATTAAGATGACAGATCTAGCCAGAGTGCTTGCCCCAGAAGCCAAGCAGAAAATTATAGGTATTCGTCCAGGTGAGAAGCTGCATGAACAAATGATCAGTAGCGAAGACGCTTGTTATACCTATGAGTATCCTGAGCATTTCAAAATCTTGCCGATGATCAATAACTGGGCAGCATGTCCAAAACGAATCAAAAATGGCAAAAAAGTACCTCAAGGTTTTGTTTATGCCAGTGACAGCAATTCAGAGTGGATGTCTGATGACGATCTACAAGATTGGCTGGAGAGAAACTACGAAAAAATAGGGAGCGTCTAAATGATTCCCTATGGCCGCCAAGACATCAATCAGCAAGATATTAATGCTGTTGTTGAGGTTCTTAAATCAGATTTTTTGACCCAGGGCCCTCAAGTTCCTGCATTTGAAGAGGCCATTATAGATGCGTGTGATGCTAAGTATGCTGTTGCTGTTAATAGTGCGACATCGGCATTACATATCGCTTGTTTGGCTTTAGGGTTAGGCAATGATGATTGGCTTTGGACAACACCAAATACTTTTGTCGCTTCAGCAAATTGTGCTCTGTATTGCGGTGCCAACGTTGATTTTGTTGATATCGATCCTCGCACTTATAATCTTTGCGCGAAACAATTAGAGAAAAAGCTTATTGCAGCCGAAAAGGTAGGAAAGCTACCCAAAATAGTGATCCCTGTGCATTTCAGTGGTCAGTCATGTGATATGCAAGCGATCCATGAGTTGGCTAAAAAGTATGGTTTTAAAATTATTGAAGATGCCTCACATGCTATCGGTGGTAAATATCAAGATGCATCTATCGGTAATAGCCGCTATAGCGACATCACTATATTTAGTTTTCATCCGGTCAAGATAGTTACTAGTGCTGAAGGTGGCGCTGCCGTGACTAATAGGGCAGATCTAGCAGACAAAATGTTGCTACTGCGCAGTCATGGTATTACGCGTGATGAAAAGTTGATGACGCAAACTATGGATGGCCCTTGGTATTATCAGCAAATTGCATTGGGCTTTAACTATCGAATGACAGAGTTGCAAGCCGCTCTTGGGCTATCACAAATGCAACGGTTAGAAAAGTTTGTTATCAAGCGTAACGAGCTAGCGTCTCGCTATGACAATCTACTTCACGATCTACCAATCACCTTACCCTGGCGACACCCCGAGAGTTATTCAGCTAGGCATTTATATGTTATTCGTCTTCAATTAGAAAAAATCCATAAGACCCATCTCGATGTATTTAACGCTATGCGCGCTGCAGGGATTTTAGTAAATTTGCATTACATTCCTGTACATATGCAGCCTTATTACCAACAGATGGGGTTTGAGTCTGGTCAATTTCCCCAAGCAGAACAGTATTACAAAGAAGCAATAAGTATACCTATGTATCCAGCGATGACTGAGGAGCAGCAAGACACGGTATGCGCAACGCTGAGAAACATATTGAGTAAAAAATCATGAATATCCTAGCGCATAGTCACAAGCTTGCGCTAGGAACGGCGCAATTCGGACTGAAATATGGTCTAGCCAATGTGGCAGATAAAGTGCCAGGCGACATGGTTGAGCAATTACTTAAAATAGCCAGCGCATTTAACATAACGATGCTCGATACCGCTATTGCTTATGGTGACAGCGAACAAGTCTTAGGTCTGCATGACCTTGCAAAATTCGAGATAGTAAGTAAGTTACCGGCAGTGCCATCTGAGTGTCTAAACGTAGAAGAATGGGTACTAGAACAAATAGTATCTTCATTAAAGCGCTTAAAAACTGACAAATTGAACGACTTGTTATTACATAGACCGGCCCAGTTGCTAGAGGCAAACGGAGAAAAGATATATAAGTCGATATTAAAACTCAAAGAGCAAGGCATGGTGAATCAGATTGGAGTTTCTGTTTATGGCCCTGATGAATTATCCGAGCTTATTAAGAGGTTTGATTTTGATGTTATTCAAGCGCCTATGAATATATTTGATAGGCGCATGGAGAGTACAGGAATGCTTAAAAATTTGAAGAAAAAAGGCGTAACTATTCATATTAGATCAGCATTTTTGCAAGGTCTTTTGCTGATGCCAAGTGAAAAGATACCAGTATATTTTGCTCCATGGGCACCATTAATTAAACAGTACCATCAGTGGTTAAATCAACAAAGCCTCTCTCCTTTGCAAGCCTGCCTAAGCTATCTTAACCAACATAGTGATATCGATAAGGTCATAGTCGGAGTAGATGATATTTGGCAGCTGAAACAAATAATGGTTGCAATTGATACGCCTACCGCTGACATGCCTGACTTTTTGCAATCAGTAGATGAAGGTTTGATTAATCCGTCGAGGTGGCAGCTATGACATTAAAATTGGGAGTAATTGGCTCATCTGAAGGTAATGGGCATCCTTATTCATGGAGCGCTATCTTCAATGGTTATGATTCGGTAGAAATGGAAAAATGTGGCTATCCTGTCATACCACGTTATTTAGAGCAGCAACGATGGCCCGCGAGTCAAATCAAAGAGGCAAGAGTTACTGCTATTTGGACGCAAGATATAGTACTTTCTCGGCACATTGCTAAAGCCACAAAAATCGAGCACGTCGTGACCTGTTATACAGATATGATTGGGCAAGTAGATGCCGTTCTGTTGGCGCGTGATGATGCTTATAATCATTTGCAGTATGCCGAACCATTCTTACGTCAAGGCATTCCTATTTATATAGACAAACCTATTGCACTATCAATTAGTGATTTAGATAGATTATATGCACTAGAACAATATTCAGGTCAGATTTTCACCTGTTCAGCGCTCAGATATAGCAAGCAGTTAGCCCTGAATACGGCGGATAGGCAAAGTCTGGGACCTATTAAACAGATCACCGCATTTACCCCAAAATCATGGTGTAAATATGCCGTTCATATTATTGAGCCTGTGCTAAACATGCTCTCTGAGGGTGACAAGCTAGTCGAAATGACTGCTCCTGCCTCTCATGGAAGTGATGGCTCGGGTAGCCTAATGGTTCGCTGGGAAAGTGGTATACAGACTAACTTTTTTGCGCTTGGTAATGGGCAGTCTTCAATCTCGATTAGAGTATGTGGTACGAATAGCTGGAAAGACTTTACATTTACAGATTCATTCTCAGCTTTTAAGACTGCTTTGCAGGCTTTTATATACGGTATACAAGAAAAAAAGGTAATGTCAGACAAAGCGTTTAATACAAGGGTCGTTCAGTTGCTTGAAAGAGGTTGCCAATGAAAGAGACTATCTTGATTACTGGTGGTACAGGTAAATTTGGCAGGCAATTTGTCAAGCACTTTGCAATTAAGGGCTGGCAGGTGTTATTTACGACGACCTCTCAAGATAATGCCGATAAGCTGATAAAAAAGATGGGTAGTGACCATCGTTTGATTCCGCTGATAGTTGATTTTACTAAGCCACAAGCAATACACGACATCATTAAGCAAATTCAAAACTCTGGCTATACCATTAATCACTTGGTAAATAATGCGCGTAGTTTGGATTTTTTGCAAACAGACTCATTAGGGCAGACAAGCCGTAAAGATTTTTTAGCAGAGTATTTGATGGATGTCATCGTACCTTATGAGCTATCAATAGGGCTATTCAATACTCAGCCAAATGAGATAAGGACAATCACTAATATAGGCTCTCAGTATGGGGTCGTCGCTGCCAACCCTGCTTTATATGAGGATTATCCAAGACAGTCGCCTATTCAATACAGTGTTGCCAAAGCAGCATTGATACATTTAACAAAGGAGCTGGCTGTACGTTTTTCTGATTTCAATATAAGGGTTAATTGTATTGCCTATGGCGGTGTCAAAGGGCGCGTCAATGATAGTTTTGAAGCCAGATATGCAAAGCTTACTCCAAGTGGTCGTATGCTATCCGAGTCTGATCTCATAGGGCCTCTAGATTTTCTAGTTTCGGAGAACTGTAAAGCAATCAATGGTCAAACCATTCAGGCTGATGGCGGGTGGACATTATGGTGAAACGTAGAATAGCCATTATTCCTGCTCGCGGCGGTTCGAAGCGAATCCCGAAAAAAAACATAACCGATTTTAATGGTCTGCCGATGATTGCATGGACGATTAAAGCGGCGAAAGAATCTAAATTGTTTGATCGAATCTTGGTGTCTACCGATGATTCAATGATAGCTGAGGTAGCCATAAACGCTGGTGCTGAAGTACCTTTTCTGCGCACTAATTGCACTGATGATTATTCTACGGTAAGCGCAGCAACTATATGTGCTTTGCATCAGGCTATAGACTATTGGCAAGAAGAGTACAACGTGGTGGTTCAACTGATGGCCAACTGTCCATTGCGTACCAGTGACGACATAAAAAAATTGGTGTCGGTATTTGAAACAGAGGGTCGCACCGCTCAGATCAGTTGCTTTGAATATGGATGGATGAATCCGTGGTGGGCGGCGACTATTAATGACATAGGTAGACCTACACAGCTTTTCTCTGAAACATTGACTAAGCGCTCACAAGATTTGCCCAAGCTTTACTGTCCAACGGGTGCTATCTGGATATCTACAGTGAAAGCCTTAGTAACTCATCAAACATTTTACTCACCAAATCATACGTTTGAGCCTATATCTTTAAAGAGTGCAATGGATATAGACAACTATGAGGATTTAAAAATTGCAAATGCATTACTACTAGCCAGTGACTATTCGTTATGACATCAAAATTATACAAAATCGTCTTTCGTTGTGATGCTTCTATTCAGATAGGTACCGGTCACGTGATGCGTTGCTTGACTTTAGCTGATGAGCTATCTAGGCAAGGAGCTGAGAGTTTTTTTATATGTCGTCAGCATGATGGGAATTTAATCGAGGTTTTACGGCAGCGTGGCTATCAAGTTTATGTCCTCCCTTTAGAGAGTTATTCAACGAATGAACTACAAGATACTCAACTTGTTCATGCTGATTGGTTGGCTACTACACAACATAGAGATGCGGAGCTAAGCTGTTCAATAGTACAGGCAATACAACCTGATTGGTTAATCGTTGACCATTACGCGTTAGATGAGAGCTGGGAAAAAAGACTGCATCTATATTGCAAAAAGTTAATGGTTATCGATGATTTGGCAGATCGAAAGCATGATTGTGACCTCTTACTTGACCAAAACTTTGGTCGTAATCCGCAAGACTATGCTGCCTATATTAATGAAGATTGTGAATTACTATGCGGATCTAACTATGCGTTACTCAGGCCTGAATTTGCAGAGTGGCGGAGCTACAGCTTAAAGCAGCGTCAGCATAATAAATTGGCAAGTATTTTGATTAATTTAGGTGGGGTTGATAAGGATAATATTACAACCAAAATCCTGAAAGTACTGCAAACTAAATCTCTACCTGATCACTGTTCAATTACCATCGTTATGGGTTCGACATCACCATGGATCGAATTGGTAAAACAACAAGCCGCAATAATGCAGTGGCTTACGGTAGTAAAGGTAGGGGTAGATAATATGGCTGAGATAATGGCCAATAGTGATTTGGCTATCGGAGCCGCAGGGGCAACATCATGGGAGCGATGCTGTTTGGGACTGCCGACCATTATATTGGTTTTAGCAGATAACCAACGGGATATTGCTAACGTATTAGAAGATGTAGGAGCTGCACTGATCTTTAATGTAAATAAGCTAGAAGCTGAGCCATTAGCGCTTGGACAATGTATAGCTTCAGTCGTACCTGAAATGAGAGAGATTAGTAGGGTAGCGAGCGCGGTTACTTATGGAGTAGGAGCAACACGGTTATCTCAGATTTTACTCCAATAGCTCTAAAGGAAAGGCTATGAAAATCAGCTTCTTATGTAGTAATCCTAGACACCCCGTTAATGACTATCTATGTGCATGGATAAAAAAGAACAATTGCAAACATGAGATAGAGCTAGTGCGTCAGAAAAAGGATCTGTCCGGAGGTGACATATTATTTCTCATTTCCTGTACAGAGATTATAAATAGCCAAGATCGTAAGGGTTATATTAGCTGCCTAGTACTTCATGCCAGTGATTTACCTAAAGGTAGGGGCTGGAGCCCTCATATATGGAGCATTATAGAGGGTAAGGAAGAGGTGGTTCTGACACTGTTAGAAGCTAGTAATAAAGTCGATAGCGGCAAAATATGGAAAAAATTAAATTTTCAAGTGCCCAAACATGCATTATGGAATGAAATTAATGTTCAGTTATTTGAAAAAGAAATTGAGTTGATAGATTTTGCGGTTAGTAACTTCAAGATTGTCTCACCTAAGCCACAAGATCCAAATATAGAACCGACGTATTATCCAAGGCGGACACCAAATGATAGTGCAATTAATCCATTTAAAAGTATTGAGAGTCAGTTTGATAAAATTCGAATCTGTGATCCTGAACGATTTCCTGCATATATAGAGCTGTATGGAAAGAGATATAAGATTATTCTGGAGAAGGAAAATGACAAATAACATTCATATTGATGGTCGTATCATAGGTTGTAACCAACCTCCTTATATCATCGCCGAGATGTCAGCAAACCATAATGGCCAACTTGATGTAGCTATGCGTATTATAGAAGAGGCCAAACGCGCCGGTGCTAACGCCATTAAAATGCAAACGTACAGGCCTGATACAATTACTTTAAAGTCAGACTTACCGGATTTTCAAATTTCAGATGGTTTATGGGCTGGGCGCACATTATACGATTTGTATGAGTGGGCTCATACACCTTGGGACTGGCATAAGCCACTGTTCGATTATGCTCGTCAGTTAGGTATTACAATATTTAGCTCCCCTTTTGACAGCACCGCTGTAGATCTACTCGAGGATCTAGGGGCACCTGCGTATAAAATAGCTTCTTTTGAAGCCATTGATTTAGCATTGATTAAGTATGTTGCTAGCACTGGCAAACCGATGATTATATCTACTGGTATGGCCAGTGCTGAGGAGATAGAAGAAGCGATAGATGCTGCGCGTGTAGGCGGCTGCAAGGAGCTTGCTATTTTGCACTGTGTCAGTGGTTACCCAGCGCCTGCTGCAGATTATAACCTGCGTACTATTGCAGATATGATAGAGCGGTTTGGGTTGGTCACAGGTTTATCTGATCACACTCTTGATAACACTACAGCAATTACTGGTGTTGCCCTTGGGGCCTCTATTATAGAGAAGCACTTTACCCTCGATCGTAATGGTGGCGGACCTGATGACAGTTTTTCATTAGAGCCTACAGATTTGGCCGCCTTATGCCGTGATACCAAAACAGCTTGGCAGGCGCTTGGGCAGATAGATTACGGCCGAAAAGCCAGTGAAAAAACCAACACTAAGTTTCGGCGCTCATTGTATTTTGTAAAAGATATGGAAGAAGGCGACACCATCACTGAAGATTCTATACGCAGTGTACGTCCTGGATTTGGATTGGCACCAAAATATCTACATGAAGTTATAGGTAAAAAGCTTACTAAAAAAGCGTTAATGAATCACCCTGTAACTACTAGTCACATTTAGATCAAAAAATATAAAAATTAGAATAATATGAATAATTTACTGATTATAAGAACTCCATTTCAGGCATGGCTAGCAGAAAGAGTGCTAGAAAAAGAAGAAATTGATAATTTTGACTTGATTTATTTTACGCACAATAACTCTATAGAAGATATTCATTACTACAAAAAATTAGCTCTTAAGGCTAACAAGTCTGAATATATCTTTGTTTTACCGCAGAGGATTAATATTCTATCACTTATTACTTTTAAGCTCCGTTCTAGATCTTGGTATAAGTACTGTCAATACGACATTATTCTTTGTGCAAGTATCGATAGTTTTTATATTACTTCTTTGATAAGGTCAAATCGTAACTGTAGATTAATAACATTTGATGACGGTACTAGTAATATAGATACTAAAAGCTCTTATTCATATTTTCAAGAGAGTAAAAGCATAAGGGATAGTTTCTATAGATTTCTATTGAATGCGCTATCATTAAGTCAGGTCAAGAGTTTGATTGATAGACATTATACTATGTACGATGGTTATGAAAATATAGTCGACTCTAGTAAATTAGTTTTTTTAGATAAGCTAAAAAGATCTTCCTATAAAAAAAATAATGCAACCAAAACTTATTTTATAGGAACGCCTTTTGAAGAGATTATGAGCGATAACGAAATAATGAAACTAGAGTGTTTTTTAAAAAACTGGAAGTTTAGTGCGTACGTTGCTCATCCACGAGAAACAAGATTACTTAAAATCGGAGCCAAAACCCTAGATAAAAAGGGGCAAATAGCTGAAGAGGCTATTCTAGAAGATGCAAAAGATAGCTCTATTATATTAATTGGTGGTAACTTAAGTTCAGTAATGCTAAATATTGGACATATTTGTCAGGAAGTGACAGTTATCCTGCCACAGGAATCAAAGATAACACCCAATATATCTGAGATGAGTATAGAGTCTGGATTTAAAGTTACTCTTGTTTAGTATAGAAGCACCTTACAGCTATAATATTGCTCAATGAAAAAACACGCAATTAAAAGCATGACTTTCTAAAAATTTCGATTTTTTATTTGAATTATCTATTTAGGTTAACCTTATCAGCTACCTATGAATTCTAGCGTTTCACGTTAAAAGGAATGTATTATGATATGTATATATTCTCCAAGCGAAAATATTTGGGGGGGAGGCCAAATTTATATAGAGAACCTTTGCCGATATATGAATGAAAAAGGTTTCTCTACTGCTATCGCTACCTCGGAACCAGATACGTTTAACTGTCCTACTATCGCTATGAGTTCGGTAGCTTCAAAAAACAGACGACTTTTCAACTCCTTGAGTTTTGCAAAGAAAATGAAGAGTCTTGGGGTTAAAATAATTGTTCTTAATGATTTGTCTTCACTCTGGTTGGCGCCAATATATAGGCTACAAGGCTTTAAAGTAGTATCTCTTCTACATTTATATTTACAGAAAAAGAATGAGGCTGGACTCGGTCATAGTGCGTCAGAGTATCATTCACTAAGGCTGTCTAGTTACTTTTGTAATAAAATATTTAGCGTTAATAAAGAAAATATAGATGTTTTTCCCGTTAATGTGGAGTTCGTCGGTAATTTTATATCACCATGGTTCTTTGATGAATCCCAAACGGGAAAAGAATATGATTTAGCAATCATATCTAGGCTTTCTAAGCAAAAAAACATACCTTTATTCATAAAACTTGTTGGACTGCTAAATGAGGATAGGACTGAACCTCTCAAAGCACTAATACTAGGCCGAGGGGAAGAGTATACTGATATAGTCAAAGCAATTGAAATAGCGGGTCTGCAGCAATCTATTGAACTACGTGATTGGGCAGATAGAAAAGATCTACCCAGCATCTATGACAGTATCAAATGTTTTGCCATTACTAGTCATCATGAAGGATTTGCTACTACACTTCTTGAGGCTCACGCTCGTGGTGTACCTGCCATCACCACCAAAAGTGCGGGGTTTTGCGCTGAGTTTGTAGATGGATTCGGTGACCCTACAGGAATCTCTTTTGAACCAGAACAGATAGAATCAGTTGAATTTAGAAAAACCATTCTTTCTGTAATTGACAGTGCTGATACTTACTCATCAGCGTGTATTAATAAGGCTAAAATATTCAGCGAAGAAAAAGTGCTTGGTGGTATTCTTAGTGGAATGAAACAGCTTTTTAATTAGTAAATCCATTAAATTGTTTTTATAGTATTGTCGGGTCATATAGCTCACTCTTTGCTAGATAGAATCTAGCAAAAAACTCAGAAGAATATAAATCAGGTTTATTGTTTGACGTATATAAGGAATAACTGCATTCCAACCTTTAATTTGGAGAAGCTATGAAATCTTTACCTATCCCTACAATATATGGATTAATGTGTGTTAAAAATGAGGCTGACATTCTTATAGAGACTCTTCCTAAAATTCTTGAGTGGTGCAGTGTTCTTTTTGTAATCGATAACAATAGCACAGACGAAACTCAAAAAATTCTAGGTAGCTTTGGGCCTAATGTGGTTATCCTTGGAACATTAAGAGTTCCATATCAAGAAGGCTTCAAAAGTATTGGTTATCATTACGCTAAAACCTCTAAAAACTTCAAAGATCCAGATTGGTGGGCAGTTGTAGATGCTGATGAGGTATATATTGAAGACCCACGAAATTTCTTGAAAAATATTCCAGCATCTTATGGCCGAGTTAGTACGAATGCGACTGAGTTTATAGGACTTAGTTCGGATGTATCTTTGATTGATCCTAAAAGCTATAAATATTATATTCCTTTAGATTGGGCAGAAACCAGATTCTTTCGCAACACAAGTCATATAAAGTGGAAGAGCTTCAATGATAATGGTTTCTCAGGAGTGAGACCTAGTTTTTATGAGCGTATTAAATTATATCACTTTCCTTTTAGAGCAGTTGCACAGATTGAGCAGAGGATAAGTGATCGTAATGAGAGCAGGAAAGCTGCAAATATTGCATGGTCAAATTCAGATTTTTTGGACGCTGAGCAATTATTGGTGGACTATAAAGTTAACCTGCGTCGGCCCGTTTCTGACGGAGTTTGTTTTGGGCATTCCGCTGTTAATCATTATTCGACTCGGAAGCAACATACCAGTATGTGGATGCAAAAGTTATTGTACGTTTTGAAATTACGATAGTGTAGTCAATTTAATTTAAAATTATGACAGTGCTACTGCGATGGGCTTTTAGCATAATCTGTAAGAGCGGCACGCGCGAAAAAATTCATATCAGTATTACGTGGTTATTAGCATATAGATAATATTAAATAATTGATTCGTTGATTAATGAGTAAAAATACTGATATGAATTTCTAATGTCATGAAGCTTGTATTCTCACGAATTTCGGATTATTTATATAATAAAAAATGTATCAAAACGAGTAAGCGTTTTTTAATTGAGTATGTACTTTTTTTATACTAAATATTGAGATAATCAGTAAGAGTACATTCCTAAGTAATGCCAACATAGATGTGAAAACTCTAAATAAATAGCTCTATAAGGTAAGCGAAATGAAAATTTTGATGGTTATAACCAGCTTAGGTATGGGAGGTGCCGAAAAGGTAGTGACAACGCTAGCGGACCAACTTATGGATATGGGCCACGAGGTAAATATCGCTTATTTGACAGGTGAGGCATTGGTTGTTCCAAAAAACAAAAGCGTAAGAATAATAAATTTAGAAGTCAAATCGTTCCTTAGTCTAACAGGTGGCTACCTGAAGTTGCGTAAATTGATTGATCAATTCAAGCCTGATGTAGTACACAGTCATTTAGTACATGCCAATATACTTTGTCGTACCATGCGCCTATCAACAAATATACCTAGACTAATTAGCAGTGCCCATAACTCTAATGAAGAAGGCCATTTTAGAATGTTAGCTTATCGCTTAACTGATACGCTAACGGATATGTCTACCAACGTTAGTTATGAAGCAGTTGACACATTCCTTAAGTATAGAGCTATGAAGCCTGGACGTATACTGACAATACATAATGGTATATCTACCACTGAATTTACTTATTTAAAGAGTGAAAGAATTAAGATTCGTAAAGAGTTGGGCATTTATAATTATGAAAAACTGATTTTAGCGGTTGGTAGGCTAGATAATTCCAAAGATTATCCTAATCTTTTATCAGCCATATCACATATTTCTCCTAAATTTCGAAATATTAAGCTAGCAATAGTTGGAGACGGGCCTCCACTTAGTGAGCTAAAGGAATATGCGAACTCACTTGGCCTGAATAATAAAGTCGCCTTTCTTGGACTTAGGACAGACATTCCATCGTTAATGTCTGCGGCAGATGTTTTTACGCTATCTTCAGCTTGGGAAGGTTTTGGGTTAGTAGTCGCTGAAGCGATGGCTTGTAATCGAGTCGTGGTTGCTACCGATTGTGGTGGCGTAAAAGAGGTAGTAGGTGATGCAGGTTTTTTGGTTCCTCCCAAAGACTCTCGTAAGCTTGCTGCTACACTTGAACTGGCTTTGAACTTAAGTGATGATGAATGTTTACAAATAGGTGCTAAGGCTCGTCAGAGAGTCATAAAGCACTACTCATTACCGGCCGCTGTACAAAAGTGGATACATTTGTATTCAGCACCTATACATGATTTGAAAACTCCTTTCTCAAGCGAAATACAGAGGTAGCTATGTGTGGTTTAAATGGTTTTTTTAATGTACATGCTAGTAGTTACTCTGCTACTACTGCAATACTAAAGATGAATGATGCTCTTTATCATAGAGGTCCGGATGCTGGTGATAGTTGGTTAGATGAGACTATGGGATTGGCGCTTGGTCATAGACGTTTAGCCATTCTAGAGCTGTCGCCTGCAGGTGCACAGCCTATGCATTCTAATTGTGGACGATACGTGGTTGTATTTAATGGTGAGATATATAACCATCTGCAACTACGTCAACAGCTTAATCAAGAAGGTTTCTTACTCGAATGGAAAGGTCATTCAGATACCGAAACCATGCTCGCTTGTTTCGTAGCTTGGGGTATCGAGAAAACACTACAAGCTATGGTAGGTATGTTTGCCATTGCTCTATGGGATAAGCAAACAAAACTACTGACTCTAGCTAAGGATAGGATGGGTGAAAAACCTTTATATTGGGGTTGGCAAGAGGATAGTTTATTCTTTAGTTCTGAATTAAAAGCTTTGAAAGCACACCCTATGTTCAAAGCAGACATTGATCGTGATTCAATTACTTTACTTTTGCGTCACAACTGTATCCCTGCTCCTTATAGTATTTATCAAGGCATTAAAAAGTTGCGACCTGGTTATTGGTTGCAATTACCTTTAGCAGAATTGGAAACAGCTAAAATAGCGATACCCAAGGCCTATTGGAGTTTTAATACCGTAGTTGAAACAGGGCTAGAGGATCCTTTTACTGGCAGTCCAGAGCAAGCAGTTGATATTTTAGAGTCAGCACTTGTAGAGAGTATTGGCAGTCAAATGCAATCAGACGTTCCACTTGGTGCTTTTCTAAGCGGTGGTATAGATAGCAGTACAGTAGTTGCATTAATGCAAGCACAGCGCGAGCGGCCAATTAAAACTTTTACTATTGGTTTTGAGAATGAGGCATATAACGAGGCAACGCATGCAAAAGCTGTGGCTAAGCACATCGGTACCGAACATACTGAGCTTTATATAACCCCTAAAGATGCTTTATCAGTGATACCGAAATTATCGTCTATATACTGTGAGCCATTTTCAGATAGCTCACAAATCCCGACCTTTTTAGTTAGTCAGTTAGCAAGTGAGCATGTGACGGTTGCCTTAAGTGGTGATGGGGGTGATGAGCTATTTGGAGGCTACAATCGTTACCTGATGGCTCAGCAAGTTTGGAATAAAAATCGTAAATTGCCTAGACCAATGAGGCGCTTCGCCTCGGGTATGCTGACTACTTTAGCGCCAAATAGTTGGGATAATATTTTTAAAAAATTCAATCCTATTATTCCTGAGCGCTTAAGGTTGAGTGCTCCTGGTGATAAGGCTCACAAGCTAGCAAGTGTGCTAAATATTGATAGTGAGCAGGAGTTTTACCAGTCATTGACGAGTCATTGGCAGCAGCCTGAGAAGTTAGTCATAGGTGCAAAAGAACCTAGTACTTTGATAAGTGACATAAATTGTTGGCCGAAAACAGATAGCTTCCAACATGCGATGATGGCTATGGATGCACAGACTTATATGGCTGATGATATTTTGGTAAAGGTTGATCGCGCTGCTATGGCTAATAGTCTAGAAACGCGAGTGCCGATGCTAGATCATCGTATTGTTGAATTAGCCTGGAAAATGCCATTGGATTACAAAATACGTAATGGGGAAGGTAAATGGTTGCTGAAGCAGGTACTATTTCGTCATGTTCCTCGCCAATTAATTGAACGGCCTAAAATGGGGTTTAGCCTACCTTTACACGATTGGTTACGTGGTTCATTACGGGATTGGGCTGAAGCATTATTAGATAAAAAGCTGTTATTAGAGCAAGGTTATTTTTATCCAGCACCCATACGTATGATGTGGACAGAACACCTGAGTGGTAAATATAATCATCAAGATCAACTATGGAATATATTAATGTTCCAAGCCTGGCTTGAGACACAATGATGTATATGGACAACAAAAGTATAATTATATTTTCTTTTTTGGATATATACAAATATTAGACTACAATCAGCAAGACACTTTTCAAAACATAGCCGTACAAAGCCAGTAGGTTAAATTAGAATAATGGCCCAAGATGCCAATCATAATAGTCCCTTGATAGTAGCCAAAACAGACATGTAATTTTGATTTTTATTAAAAATATAGAGACAAACTAATGTCAGACCTAAGTTGGATTTATACGTATGGATTTTTGGGTATCAGACTTTTTGAGTTACCTAGTCTGCTGATATGCTTGTTGCTAATTGTTACTGTCGGCTACAAGTTTAGAGTTCCATCTAACTATCAAATAGTATTGGGGTTACATTGTCTAATTCCATTTTTCTTAAATGATTTTTTGTTCAGTACGTCTTATATGCCAGACCAGTTTAGATACTGGCTCGGAGTCAATGCAATCAGATCTGGAGAAATGGGTTTTATTGAAGCATTCACAGGTGGCGACAACGTATTTCAATCTAGTGCTCTGCTCTCATTATTACCATTTCCAGCTCCTGTTTCTCCTATTAGTTTAGGATTCTATAATACTTTTCTCTATATCGTTTTGTTCTTCATTTTGTATGTCAAAAACATTTTTACAAAAGTATCAATATGGTTTTATCTGTTGTTTCCAAGCGTGGCTCTATACACGGCTCTAAGCTTGCGAGAAACTCTAATTCTATTTTTTATGGTGCTAACTGTTGTCTATGCACGTGAGTCGAAGATCTTCAAAAGTATTTTATTTATTATTCCTTTGTACTTAATTAAATTCCAGAACTTTTTTATTTTAGGTCCTATTGTATTGATGTATTTTACTTTCAATGTGGCCAAAAAAGGTATGGGACTAGCTAAAGCCGTGACAATTAGCCTGATAAGCCTAGCTGGATTGCTTCTGTCTGCTCCTATAGCTATTCCTATCATTAATGAGTTTAGATTGGCAATGTTTGCAGAGGATGGAGGAGAGGCTGATAAGATTAGTCTTATTTCTGGAGTGGGAGATTTTGTTGTTGAAGGTTTGACATCAGGCCTTTACTTTTTATCTAAACCATTTGTATGGGAAGCGAGCGGCTTCTTACCTTTGATTCAGTCATTTGAAAACTTATTCGTACTTGTTATTTTGTTTCTGATAACACGTAAAGCTTTGATGAAAAGTCCTGACAAGCTTGCATTTTGGTTATTATTTATGGCTTTATCCATGTCTGTATATGGCTTAGTTGTATTTAACTATGGGACAGCTGTTCGTTATAGATATCCATTCGTTATGATATATGTACTGTTCGTATGTGCTGACTGCGAAATTCGCACATTATTGCCTGATAAAGAACTTCCAAAGCTGAACTCACTTCCTAAAATCAATCAGTAAAAACTCTTAACCACATCTCTCAAAAGTGTAAATATAAATTATTTATGTCTTTCTATTGTAATTGTTATGAAAACCACCTATAGTATATTTATATATGTGAATATATAAATATACTATAGGTGGTTTTAGTTTATTCATAGGTATCCTCTTTATACGATTTAAATAACTAAGCTGAAAAATTATGCCTAAGAGAAAAAGGTTTCTAATATTTTCTAATTATTTGCCTCATGTATTGAATTTTAGAGGCAAGCTTTTGGAGTCCATTGCTCAATTAGGATATGAGATACATGTCGTTTCTCCTGATTTAGAGAAATATATCGCAGACTATAAAGAGCTTATAGATCGTGGATATCATGTTCATCAGATTGCTATGCAAAGAACCGGAACCAACCCAGTTAAAGATATAAAAACCTTTTTTCATAGTTATCAGATATTAAATAGAATTAAACCAGAATATGTACTCTCTTACACTGTCAAGCCTGTGGTGTATGGAACATTAGCAGCATGGCTGGCCAGAGTACCCTATCGTTTTGTGTTGATATCAGGACTAGGTTATACCTTCCAGCAAGTAGAAGAAACCAACAAGCGTAATACTTTTCAAAAATTTGTACATGCGCTTTACCAACAAGCATTAGCAAAGTCTTCTAAGGTGTTTTTTCAAAATAACGATGACTTAAATTTATTAAAAAAACTAAATATAGTTCAGCCAATTATTCCAACAGTAGTGGTGAACGGCTCAGGGGTGGATTTAAATGACTTTAATGTGTTTCCATTACCTAGGAATGCGTCAGGGGGCGTCAAGCCATCCTTTTTGTTGATTGCTAGACTGCTCAAAGATAAAGGAATAGTGGAATATGTTGAAGCAGCCAAACAGATAAAGAGAGAATACTCTGATGCCGAATTTCATCTAGTAGGTTCGATAGATGAAAACCCAGCAGCCATTGAGCAAGCACAGTTAGATCAATGGATAGCAGATGGCGACATCATCTATTGGGGTCAGCTTAGAGACGTTCGTCCTGCCATAGCGGCTAGTTCAGTCTATGTATTGCCGTCTTATCGCGAGGGCACATCACGTTCTGTGTTAGAGGCCATGTCAATGGGACGAGCTATTATTACGACGGATGCTCCTGGGTGTAAGGAGCCGGTGACCAATGGTATAAATGGTTATTTAGTTCCTGTTCAATCTGTTGATGAGTTAGCAGATGCTATGCGTCATTTCATAGAGCATCCCAATCTTTATGAGCAAATGGGGTCGGCCTCTAGAGGTATTGCGGTAGATAAGTATGACGTTAAAAAGGTAAACGCTCATATGATAGTGGAGATGGGTTTAGGTTAGTTTTTTATATCGAAATATATCTCTTAATCATCGTTTCAGGAAATACAAAGTCTAATTATTTTTATCTTGGACGCTACTTTATCTAATATATTCGTTTATAAGAATTTATATATTTAAAATTTATTATATATAAGAAAAGCATTATGGGTCTTGGTATATCGTGAACTGCTCTACATAGGAGGTTTAAAAATGCTTAAGAGGATATTCGATGTTAGTGTTGCTCTAATGGCCTTAATTTTAATGTTGCCTATTTGTATATTGGTGGCATACAAAGTTAGGAAGAATTTTCGAGCACCTGTGTTATTTCGTCAAGCTCGGTCTGGTCTTGATGGTAAAACATTTGAGATTATTAAATTTCGGACAATGAGTGATGATAGAGATTCTGAAGGTAATCTCTTGCCTGATGAGTATCGTCTTACAGATTTTGGTAAGCAACTTCGAGCGAGTAGTCTTGATGAATTACCTCAACTATGGAATGTACTCAGAGGTGAAATGAGTATAGTAGGCCCGCGACCTCAGCTGATGGAGTATTTACCATTATATAATAAAGAGCAGTTTAAGAGGCACTTAGTTAAACCAGGAATCACTGGTTATGCTCAAATCAATGGTCGTAATAACATCAGTTGGGAAAAACGCTTTAAACTTGATATTTGGTACGTTTATAATCAATCGATGTGGTTAGATGTTCAAATATTATTTAAAACTGTGAGGCTAGTTATTACAAAGCATGGTATTTGTGCAGAGGGAGAAGCTACAATGAGTCGATTTACTGGTAATAAGCAGCGAAGATATAAAGTTATAAACGCTAACTTTAGAAGAAGCTTGCTAAGATATCGACGTCTTAATAGGCATTTTTCAGAGCGTGATACCGATATTTAGGGCGTGGCACCCATCAGAACAGTTGTTTTAGGATAAGCTATACTAATTCTATATATAGCAGCCTGAGTTCAACTCCTTTGACAAGACGACATGCCCTACGTGATGACAAATGGGAGCAGGTTTTTAATCAGCTATCCGAACAATCAGATGATGAATATGCCTTGTTAAAGTCCATCAGCATAGTGCTGGAAAAAAAGGGATCAAGCCATTGGACTCAGCAAAAGTAGACTGACAACTAAAATAGATACTCGAACAGATGCATTAGGAAATCCTACTGGCTTTTATCTAACAAGTGGCGCAGCTCATGATCTGTATGGCTCAGATGAATTACTCAATGTCAGTATTAGTCAAACTTGGCCGATAGAGCTTATTATGATGTTGATGCCCGCGTCATTGAACGAATTAAAGCGGTATAAAGCAATGCCTTCATAGCATCTAAGTATGAACGAATACAGCCAAGAGACTTTGATAAAGAGCTTTATAAAGCATGGAATCTGATCGAGAGCTGCTTTGCTAAGTTTAAGCAGTACCGTGCGATTGCTACTTGCTATGATAATTTAGCCAGTCACTTCCTGAGTGCGATTCATCTGGTTTCTTCTATTGTTTGGCTTAATTGATGACACGCCATAGTCTAATAGACAATTTATGGTTCTATTTTGAGGGCTATAGGTTACTCCCATATCTATCATTTCATCTCATAAGCTCGAAAGTCTGCTGAATAGGTCATGTATTATTCTGCCGTGTCATTTATTTTAAAAGCACTGTATCTTATTTATAAAGGACTTACTATAGCTTAAGGGTTTTACGTTTAATACACGGCACATGCAGGTAATACCAAAAAGATGCTGGTTAGCTTCCATAAAGGCGTACCTGACTAACTGTGCTTTGCAAAGTACGCCGTGGCCTCATTCGCGCATAGCTCTCATCTTGCGTCGGGGCCAAGTAGTACATCGCTTTATTCCTCCTCATTTAGGATTTAGGATCTCTCGTTGCTCTTCAGCTACTTTAAGCTGCCGCTTGAGCTGCTTTATTTCCTAAATAGCTGCCATAAGCTCAGTTCCCAAAAGCTTGCCTTGATTGGCCTTGTTCTGCCAGTTGGATAACGTTTGCATCGCAATGCCAAGTTGCCTTGCAGCAGCTGAGATGTTGCCGTTATTGTCCGCTATATTCTTAACGGCTTCTGCTTTGAACTCTGTACTATAAGTTCTGATTTTCTTAGTCATGGTATACTCATCATCGAGTGGTTAGTTTACCAAATTCATCTCTACGGTTTCTTCAGCATAGCTCAATTTGAATAGTCACGCTCGACGGCTAATAATAATGTGGGTGAAATTTTGCAGTAGATACATCGATTTCACCTCTGTCATTTAGCCAAACACACTGCGTAGTATGAAAAATAACCCTATCATTACGACAGCGATGACGAGCAATCGTTTGAGCCAAAAAGGGAGCAGTGGCTTTTTATAACCCAAGTCGTTGAGCTGACTGTCAACCCCAGCTTGTAAGCGCTTAAATCCTTGGCTCTGCTCGGTGGTTTTGACACGGTTCTTGACCAGTGGCTGTGGCGGCTCTGCCGTAGGCGCTCTATCAAAACTGATGGCTTCGTTAGGAATCCCCTGTTTGTTGGCGATAGTCGTAAGCTTCTGCTGTTGTTTTACTTTTAGCGCCGTCTCATAAGCATCGATCCTATCTTTGGCATCATCCATGCTGATGTTTTCATCTTCAGCCAATGTTTTGATCGCCATGACCAAGTTGTTTTTTTCGATCATCATCATGACCGCTTTTGGCAGCTTTGCATTGACTGGTTTTGAGCTGGAGTCAGAGTTAAACATGATTGTCCTTATGACAGCATAAAGGTGTGAGTAGATAATTAGCCTATTAGCTAGATAGTATGGTTATTCATTATAACTGTTTTATATCAGAAAAATTCAAGCAAAAAAATACCGCAATCATAATCATGACTGCGGTATTTTAATATCTATCTTATCAGCATTTCTGCCAACCTTTGATAAATTATAGATCTTTCCAACGTTGGATAGATTTTTTAATCACTTCTTTAGCTTCTGCAACATCATCCCAAGACTCAACCACTGTGCTACCTGGTTTTTTCAGGTCTTTGTAATGGCTAAAATGGTACTCTAATTGGTTGATGAGCTGCTTTGGTAGATCAGCTAGGCTGTTGTAAGCATTGCCTGTGTCACGGTCATCAGCAGGTACGACAACGATTTTGTCATCTACTTCGCCGTCATCAACGAACTTCATGACGCCGATTACTTTGGCTTTTAAGAAAATGCCTGTCGGTAATGGTTGCTCAGTAAGCAACAACACATCTAGCTCATCACCATCTTCGTCAAGTGTTTGTGGGATAAAGCCATAGTTACAAGGCTTAGCAAAAATCTGTGGATCAATACGATCAAGCTCAAATACTGCAAGCTCACGATTCCATTCGATTTTGTGACTGCTACCAGCTGGAATTTCTACTACTACGTTGATGATGCCGCCATCTACGTCGCCTGCGTCTAGAATTTTATTAAAATCTGCCATAAAATACTCCAATTTTCTTTTGTTTTAAGTGTTTGAATAATAAATGATAGTAAAAGTGTTGAGCTGGGAGACTAGCAAAAGAACTGTAGCACCCGATTTGTACTGCATGCGATTATAGCAAGTTTGATGCAAATTTTCTCATAATGCTTAGTCTAAGCGCGCAAGAGATTATGCAAAAATGGACTCAGAGCATTTATTGGGGTGCGAGTGCTCGTAACTCAATCAGTCCAGCATGACGTTTGGCAATATTATCAATCAGCTTCTGAGTCACTTGCTCATAGCTTAACGCGTTGCTTATCTGTTGAGTGTTTTGTTTACTTGGCGCTTTTTGCATCGCCACAAAATCAGACAAGCGCAGCATTTGCATCCCTGCATAACCGCAAGGATTGATGGCGTTAAAAGCGGCCAAATCACAATTTAGATTGATTGCAATACCATGATAGCTAAAGCCATGCTTGATCTTAAAGCCTAGAGAGGCCATCTTGCCTAGCATGATTTTATCATCAACAGGTGTGTCGTTGGTTTGTGTATCGGTATTGCTATCTGATTCAGGGATATCTGCATACAAGTAAACCCCTGGCGCATCACGACGAGCATGGGCACTGAAATGAGCACTGTCAGATAGAGGCTTGCTATATAAGCACTCGTTAATGACATCCTCGATGGCTTGTTCGGCATGAGAGACTAGATTGCGCACGCTCCATTTGAGACTATTCAAATCAAACAACCAGTAAAGCACCAGTTGCCCGTGTCCATGCCATGTGACTTGACCACCGCGATCAGTCTTGATAATAGGGGTATTAGTGCGCTGTAATATGTGCTCTTCTTTGCCTGCTTGCCCAAGTGTGTAAACGTCATTATGATCGACAATCCATAATTCATCAGGTGTGCGTACACCTTGCTCTTTTTTTAAGGCAATACGCTCAAGCGTACGCTCAAGCATTGCATCGTGAGTCGGGTTATAGTCGGCTGCTGATAGGGATTTACTGATCAGCATATCATTAAGCGGCTGTGTGGCATTTTGCATAAGGGTGTCTGTCTTATTGTTATTAAATATAGAGATAAAGATAAATACTACTAATAGGCAGTGTAGCAGTTTTGACGCCTATCACTCAAAACTATTGCTCAAATTATGGCCTAAAGCATCGTTCGGTTTACTGGCCAAAGCTATATAGTGGGTAGTACATATCCTATAACACGCCCTAATATATAATGACCTGATATAACTGGTGAAGCCTTCACGAGCACAGACGCAGCAGTCGACCAAAGATGCTGTTCATTGCGCGGGTGATGCGCTACATTAAAGTATGATGAATGGAATCTGAGTAGGACGCGACCTTTTAAGATAGGCTCCTACTCTAGGGTCAGGATATGCCAAAAAATCGCACACTCTAATATACCCAATTGATGCCAATAAATACGACAAGGAAGAACAAATGACAGACAGCAATCAACAGATCCATGATCAGGCGTTAACCGGTACAAGCCTTGCACGTTTGCCCGAAGCCCTAAGTACCGCCACGACGATTGATGAGATGAAAGCGCAGTTCTCGCGCTTGCAAGCACTGAGCCGTACGCAGCCGATAAACGATTGGCAAACGCGTGAAAACCAGCTCGATAACTTAGAGATCATGCTCAGCGATAACCAAGAGAGTTTTGCCACAGCGATCAGCGCAGATTTTGGCTATCGTAGCCAGTCAGAGACTCAGTTTGCTGAGCTGTTTCCTAGTTTTACAGGCATCAGTCATGCCAAAAAACACGGCAAAAAATGGATGAAGCCGCACCGTGCGCCTATTTCTGCCTTATACATGCCAGCCCATAATGAGATTCAACCACAGCCACTAGGGGTAGTCGGTATCATGGTTCCTTGGAACTATCCACTGTTTTTGGCCATTGGACCGATGATTGATGCACTCACCGCAGGCAACCGCATCATGGTAAAAATGAGTGAAGCCGCGCCGCAGTTTGCTCAAACATTCGCTGATGCGATAGCGCGTTATTTTTCGCCAGATATGATATGTGTGGTATTGGGCGAGGTCGATATTGCGGCCGCCTTTAGTGAGTTGCCGTTTGACCACTTATTATATACAGGCTCTACTGCGGTAGGCAAGAAAGTCATGGCAGCTGCTGCGCCGAACCTAACACCCGTGACGCTAGAGTTAGGTGGTAAGTCACCAGTGATCGTATTAGACGACGCCAATCTAGAGTCTGTGGTCAATCGTGTGATGATGGGCAAAACACTGAATGCTGGTCAAACCTGTATTGCCCCTGACTATGTATTAATTCCGCGCCAATATCACGAGCAGTTTATTCACTTAGCAACAGAGTGGATGACAAAGCACTATCCTAATATTGAAAGCAACCCTGATTACTCGCGCATCATTAATGGTGAGCAGTTCAAACGGGTCAAAGGCTACCTAGATGCATTATCAGCTGAGGAAGTACATGCCCTCACAGCGGTTGAATCAGACATAGAGACACGCCTGATGCCGCCAGTGATTGTACGTGATCCTGCTCCTGATAGCGATGTAATGCAAAACGAGATTTTTGCACCGATTTTGCCGCTCATGCATTATGAGACACTTGATGACGCGATTGCGTTTGTGAATGCACGTCCACGACCATTAGCTTTATACATTTTCGGTGATAACTATGGTGGTATCGAAAAAGTGCGTAACAACACGGTCTCGGGTGGTCTATGTATCAATGAGGTTTTGATACATGTGGCTCAGCATGATTTACCGTTTGGTGGTGTCGGTGAATCAGGTACCGGTGTTTACCATGGTAAGGATGGATTTGAGCGTTTAAGTCATATGAAGCCAGTGTTTGTCCAGTCTAAGCTAAACGGCCTGAACCTCTTATTACCGCCTTATGGTGGACTGTTTAAAAAGGCCATGGCGCTGTTTTTAAAATAGCTGTTGAACGATATCGGACTTACAATCAGCGGTTTATGAGCATATGACTGTCAACAGTTCTAGGATTAGTCACTAAGTTAGTATCAGCAATAACGTAATCGATAGCACTTATGCCTATAAGTGCTATTTTTTTGCCTACGATATTGCGTATCGGATGCTATGTCAAAGTGAGACGTTATTATGGTCAGTTTTTTATTCTCATGATAAGGCTGTTATCTACTGTCATAACTGACAAATAAGCATTTGTCATGACTCTGATAAATCGCTACACTTTGTAGTAAGTCTAAACAACAGTAAGTAATCTTTGAATAAGCTAGAGATATCATCGATGGATATGACATCGTAGGATCTATGTTGAAACTTACTGTGTGAACCAGCCTCTTATGCGATATAAAACAAAAAATAGGACAGCGCATGCGCCAATGGATTGCTTTAAGTTTACTGTGCATGAGTGCGTTGCTGCTGCCTGTATCGGCATCAGCGGCTTGTGACTCACCCATCAAATTTGGGGCACTGACATGGGAGAGTGGTCAGTTCATCTCGGGCGTGCTCAAATATATCGTTGAAGATGGCTATGGCTGTACGATTGAGGAGGTACCCGGAGCAGGGCCTGCATTGGATACTGCGCTGTCACAAAATGACATTCAGGTGATTGGCGAGCAGTGGATCGGGCGTTCTCCTATCATGGAGCAAGCGATTGAACAAAACAAAGTGGCTGTCATTGGAGATACGCTAAAAGGCGGGGCGACCCAAGGGTGGTATGTCCCCCGTTATGTGCTAGAGGAAAACCCAGGTCTGCGTCGCTATCAAGATTTGCCAAAATATGCTGAGCTGTTTAAAGACCCTGAAGATCCAAATAGATCACGTTTCATGAACTGTCCCTCTGGTTGGACGTGTGAGATTTTTAACACGCGGTTGCTCAAAACCACAGGTCTGGACAGTATCTTTAATAACGCCCATCCTGGTACGGGTGCTGCGCTCGACGCCGAAATCGCCTCCGCTTTTGAACAGCATAAACCACTGTTGTTTTACTACTGGCAGCCCACGGGTCTGATGGCGAAGTATGACTTTGCCGCCTTAGAGTTTCCGGCGCATAAAGATGCGTGTTGGCAAGACCTACTGCTTGCTGATGGTACAATGGATTGTGTATCAGGTTTTCCGGTATCACCCTTAGGTATCGCAGTCTCTACGCCATTTATTGACACCAATCCCGAGCTGGTCGATGTTTTTGAAAAGGTGCAATTCACCTCTGATGAGCTGAACGGCGCTATCTTAGATATGAGTGAGAGCAAACGTAGCGGTGATGAGCAAGCGTTGGTATTCTTGCGTGAGAATCCAAACGTTTGGCAAGGATGGTTGACCGATGAAGCGGCTATCAATCTTGCCGCTAAATTGGGTCTGGACTCGGCAGGTACTATGACAGCTGATGCCGCCACCTCGCGCCTTGATCCATCAGCGCGCTCATCAAGCTTTCCTTTATGGTCACTTGAGACTCCACTCAATAACGCCTTATCAAGTGTTGTTCAGAATTATGGAGGGGTGTTTCGGGCAATTAGTACCATGGCACTCACGTATTTATTACTACCTATTGAGCGGTTGTTAACCGCTATCCCGCCTTGGCTGATTATTGCATTTGTAACTGTGCTTGGCTGGTTTGGTGTCCGCAAGATTTGGTTTGCGCTGGCATGCGGTGCAGGATTGTTTTTGATTGGAGCATTTGGCTTATGGGGCGCATTGATTGATACATTGGCATTGCTCATCGTCTCGGTGCTGGTCACCATCGTGATGGGTATTCCTATTGGTATTGCGATGTCAAGTAGCCAGCTGCTGCGCAAAGTGGTGACGCCTGTACTGGATGTCATGCAGACCATGCCAAGCTTTGTATATCTGATACCCGTGCTCATGCTGTTTGGCATTGGCAAAGTGCCTGCGCTATTTGCCACGATTATTTATGCCTTGCCACCACTGATTCGCCTCACGATGTTGGGAATCACGCAAGTCAATCATGAGATGGTAGAGGCGGGTCGCTCATTTGGTAGCACTCATATGCAGCTGCTTATCTGGATTAAATTGCCACAGGCATTGCCCAGTATCATGGCGGGTGTTAATCAAGCGGTAATGATGTCGCTCTCTATGGTGGTACTGGCCTCGATGATTGGTGCCCCCGGTCTGGGTGAAGATGTGTTGCAATCCATTCAAACCCTCAATATCGGTCAAGGACTACAAGCGGGTACAGCCATCGTCATCGTTGCCATTATTATTGACCGTATCACTCAAGCGTTTGGTCAAGGCAAGCGTGCTCGTCAAAAAACCATTCAAGCGGGCAAACATCCGATTGGGTAAGATTTGTTTAGCGGTGACCACGTAAAGTTATAATAATAAAATCCACCTAAACAGTGAGAGTCATAATGAGCCATATCCAGCTAAAAAATATCAGTAAGATTTATAATGCCACTCGCACGCAAGCGCAGTCTGCATTGGCACTATTGGCTGACGGTATGGATAGCATCGAGGTAAAAGCAAAAACGGGTTATTCGGTGGGTCTTTATGACATCAATCTGGACATCGAGGCGGGTGAAGTACATTGTATAATGGGGCTGTCAGGCTCTGGAAAATCTACGCTAGTACGCCATATTAATCGTTTGATTGATCCAACCAGTGGAGAGATATGGGTAGATACCGCTAACAATACTAACGTCAAAGCTGGCAATAAATCTGGTAATAAGACAGACATCGACGCGAATGATTCTCCCCATATATCCACTGATAAGCCAGCCATGACTACTGCCACCAATGCTATCAATATTTTAGCGCTGAATGACAAACAGTTGCAGCACTATCGTCAGCAATCGATCAGTATGGTCTTTCAGCATTTTGGTTTGGTGCCGCATATGACCGTCATACAAAATGTCGCCTATGGTCTACGTGTGCGTAAAATGAGTGTTAGCGAGCGTCATGAAACGGCAAGACATTGGCTGAATGAGGTGGGGCTATCAAATGTAGAGGGTAGTTATCCGGATGAGCTGTCTGGTGGTATGCAGCAACGTGTTGGGCTGGCGCGTGCACTAGCAACAGACAACCCGATATTATTGATGGATGAAGCATTCTCCGCCCTTGATCCGCTCATTCGCACCCAACTACAAGAGCAACTGTTAGCACTACAAGAGCGTCTAAACAAAACCATTGTTTTCATCACTCATGATATTGATGAAGCAGTCAAAGTAGGTCAGCGCATTAGTATTTTAAATGGCGGTCGTTTGATCCAAACAGGTACGGCACATGAGCTGCGTCATCAGCCTGCAGACCATTATGTCGAGCAGTTTATGAGCATAAAGGCATAATTGGCATTGTTCAGTAGTGGGAAACCGATGAGTAGATCATGTTTTACTGAATGAGGTTAAGCCCTACTAGGTATAGACTATTTGCTGTTCTTATTGAGATGCTATTTTGTGTCAATCACGTGCGAACTCTGAAATAAACCTCAAACTTCGTTATACTTAACGGTTTATCGACGCCTTATTATTTTTGGGTTTGTCTTATTTGTTATCCATATATAAAGTCGCTTAGTCTATCAGGTGACATCTATTTTTTACTTTTGCACTTTTTAAGGCCATAGCATGACCGTTACCTATGCACCTATTATTACCTCATTGCTTGATAATGATTTGTACAAATTTACCATGCTACAAGCCATGCTACACCAGTTCCCGCAAACACATGGCGTCTATCGTTTTCGCTGCCGTAATAATAAGGACACATCATACCCACTGGCGGATATTCAGCAGGATTTAGAGCAGCAAATAGACAGCCTGTGCGAGCTACGATTTTTGCCAGATGAGCTAGAATACCTGCGCAGTTTACGTTTTATTCGCTCAGATTTTGTCGACTATCTGGAACTGTTTAAGCTAAAGCGCCGTTTTATCACGGTCAGTACGGATGACAAAGGCCGCTTATCTATCGATATCGAAGGACCGATGATTCAGGCGATGTTCTTTGAAGTATTTGTACTGGCCATCGTTAACGAGCTTTATTTTAATGCACTCTCCAGTGAGAGCGTGATTGCTGAAGGTCAGCATCGCCTTGATGAAAAAGTGGCGTTGCTGCATCAATATGCTGGCGAGCAGAAAAAAAATGGCCAAGACAAACCGCCATTTATCGTGGCAGATTTTGGTACGCGTAGACGATTTAGCAGACGCTGGCAGGCCCATGTGGTCGAGACATTATATAAAGCCGAACCAAAAATTGTGAGTGGCACATCCAACGTCTATTTGGCTAAGCAGCTTGGAATGACACCGATAGGCACGATGGCGCATGAGTTTATGCAGGCATTTCAGGCGCTAGATGTGCGTTTGCGTGACTCACAAAAGGCCGCGCTGGAGTCATGGGTGCATGAGTACCGCGGCGACTTGGGCATTGCGCTGACAGATGTGGTTGGGATGGATGCGTTCTTACGTGATTTTGATTTATATTTTGCCAAGCTCTTTGATGGATTGCGCCATGACAGCGGTGACCCCTATGTTTGGGGTGATAAGGCGATTGCTCATTATGAAAAGCTCAAGATAGACCCAAAGACCAAGATTCTGACCTTTAGCGATGGGCTAAATCTAGAAAAAGCATGGGAGCTGCATCAGTACTTTAAGGATCGAATCAGAACCAGTTTCGGTATTGGTACCAACCTCACCAACGATATGGGTATCACGCCGATCAATATCGTGCTGAAATTGGTGGAGTGTAATGGTCAGCCAGTGGCTAAGCTGTCTGATAGCCCCGGCAAGACCATGATCAATAACGACACCTATCTTGCCTATCTTCGCCAAGTGTTTGAGGTGGATGAGCCTGATTAAACGAAAGGCAGAGCCCAAATGAGCTTGGTTTGACTAATTAGCTGCTATCTAGTGGCAGGTTTTTATTTAACTATCAATGCTGCTAGTAGATTTTTCTTCGGCAAAGGCGGCGTCTAATGCTTGTTGTACGGCGTTGATACGGGTCTCGCAAACTCGATAAGCGGCAATAGACTCTTCGACCGTGGTCATTAGGTTGTCGATATCAGGCTCGTCTTGTTGCTGCAATTCAGCGGCATTGGTTTTTAGAATATCGTAAGCCGCCTTAAAGGTTTTTGGGGCGGCTTTTTTGCGTCGGCGAGTTGTGGTAGTCATAGAATTTCCTAATTTTTAAAGGTAAGTAAATCAGTAATCGTTAGATATTATTATGTGGTTAAGTTGGAATATCTGAGGTTTCCGTCGCTTTCTTATCCGTATTGACATTAACAATCTGTGCTGTTGCATTCCCATCTTTTAAAATGATGTGAACAGTTTGCTCGGGATAGAGTTGGGTACTACTAGTGAGCGTTTGCTTGTCCTTGGCATCCGTTAGCATGGTGTAGCCTTGCTTGAGCACGCGGGAAGGGCGATGTAATAGCACGATATCGCGTAGATGTTCGCTATCGCGCTGCGCTTGTATCAGCTGCTGCTGCGCGCTATGCATGATGGTTGTTTGGTTATTTTTGCCAGCTATAGAGGCTACCGTTAATTGCCGCTGAGCCAAGGTTTGCGTTTGCTGATAGTGCTCAGTGGTCACTCTGGCTGCTTGTTTGACTTGTCGCTGGGCGCTTTGCTGAATACTACGCCATGCATAATCACTGTCTTTTTGTAGAGCAGTCAGTTGCCCGATAGTTTGTGATTGTATTTGACTCAACTGGCGCGCAGTTTGTTGCTCGGCAGTATTTAATTGGCGCTGAGCCGCTTGCTTGATTTGCGCTTGGTATTGCAGCGTCTGAGCGATGAGCTGGGCTAAGTGGCTGCTAATGGCGGCGATTACTTTTGATGGCGTATCAAAACTTGTATGTGCCACCTCGTCTAAAATCACTTTGTCACGCTCATGACCCACACCTACCCAGACAGGAATAGGCTGCTCAGCAACCAACGCTGCCAGCTCATAATCATTAAGATAAGCCAAGTCCCCAACCGCACCGCCACCGCGAATAATGACCAATAGATCCGGCAGGTGCTGATACGTCTCATAAAACTGCTGCTGAGCACTGACGATGGCTTGGCGGATTTCGCTTGGTGCATGATTGCCTTGAAAAGTCGCATGATGGTAGTGGAAGTGACATGCACCTATACTGGCTAAGCGATCCGCATCCGCTTGAAAATCTCCCAATCCAGCCGCCTTTTCGGGAGCGATAACCAGCACATGCTCGATGTCAAATGGCGCAGGTAGCTGCTGATTGAGATGTAATAGGCCTTCGCCTGTTAAGCGGTCGACCATTTCTGCATATTGCCGTGCCAAGTCGCCTAGCGTATAGCTCGGATCGATGTCTTCAATCGTAATGGAGAAACCATACTGAGCATGAAATCCTGCCGATACTTTGAGTAGTACGGTCAAGTCACGCTCAAGTGGCATACCCGTTGCCCGCTCGAACTTGGCTAAGACACGGGCCGCTTTAAAGCGCCATAGATTACCACGGCAGCTGGCGACCACTTTGCCATCATCGTCTTTTTCGGCCAACTCAAAATAGTAGTGACCGCCTTTACTCGATAGATTACGGATTTCTGCTTTGACCCATACTCTATGATCAAAGGTTTGTTTAATGACCATCTCAACTGCTGAGAGATAGTCACTCAGGCGTAGGACGGTATCCTCTAAATTCACTTCAAGATTGTTTTCTTGCTCAGCGAGTTCGGCCTCTAAAGTCGCCAAATCTTTGGCAGGCGTTAATACTTTGGCTTGTTTGGTGCTTGAAAGATTGGGTTTGCGCATGATAAAAGACCAAAGATAAGTAAGACGTAAAGGCTGATGAGAGCATGTTAAATACAATAGAAGTAGTTTAACGTAAAAGAGAGCACACAAAAAGCGATGCCAACAAGCTTTGATTGATATATTATCTATATCGCAGTTTGTTGGCTACTTGCTTAGTGGATATTGTATGTCATTTGATATTAGTGATTGGATCTTAAGCTTGGTTTTATCTATAGACAGTTAGCGTATAGGGAAAATCAGTTCGCTATTTATCGGCCTATTGGCAGCGGAAGTTAATGGTATATTCATAATCATCATCGCGTGATAAGTCTGGTGTTCCCGTGCCAAATATCGAGCCAACGACAGCACCTACTTGACCAACCATACGGCCAGTACTTTCATTTAAGATGCCATTATACTTGACATTGTCATCGACGATGATCACTTGCTTACTTCGACAAGTTTTTTGCGCGCTATCTATCGCATTTTGCTGCGCTTTAACTTTAGTCTCGGCGATGCCTGTTGTCTCATAGATAGAGTTGGCACGTTGAATCACTGGTGATGAAGGTGTGCTCTGGCAGGCACTCAATACGAGTACAGCCGCTAACGTGGTGGTCAAACCAACAGTTTTATTGAAAATATTCATAAATAATTCCTAAAGTTTATAAACAGAACCTATTTCTCACGCAAAACGATAGCAGTGATAAGCAAGTCTCATGAAGATAGCCTATCTACGTATTAAGTGTCTAGACGGTTATTGTGTGCTGTATTACAGTGGCATTGCCAGTGAATGCTATTATGCATGACACATTTCTGCATGATACATTCCAAAACAAGTAACATCGCACATCTATCGATAAATAGTATGAGTCTAAAATAAAACAAGTCGCAGCCGTACACAGCAAACTACTTGAAATATACCTCATATCTAGGATAATTGAGCCATTCGTTTTTTACTAACTTCCATTTTTATTAATAAGTAATTTTATGCAATTGATTCCTGCTCCTGCTGGTGTGCTCGAGGTCGACGCACTATGGCAACAAGACAATCCTAACGACCTAAATACAGATACAGTAGCGCTGCTGTGTCATCCCAATCCGTTGTTTGATGGGACGATGAATAATAAAGTGGTCACGACCATGTATCGTTTTGCCCGTGATAATGGCATGCATGTGGTACGCTTTAACTTTCGCGGTGTTGGCCAGTCGACAGGCGAGCATGACTATGCCGAAGGTGAAGTGGTCGACGCAATGACCGTGCTACAATGGATCACCGAGCAAACCAATGCCCGCAAGCTCTGGCTTGGTGGTTTTTCTTTTGGTGGTTATGTCACGGCACGCGTGGCTGAGCAAGTGCTGGAGGCCTCACATATATGGGGAGTGAGTGATTTTGAGATATCAAAAATCGCCCTTATCGCCCCGTCAGTCGAAAAAAATGACAGCAGTGATATCAGCTTGCCCGTTGATAAGACCTTTGAGATTTATGGCAATGCGGATGAGGTGATCGAACCTGACAATATGCAAGCATTTGCTGATCGCTTAGGTATTGAGGTAAGCGTTGTGGATGGCGCGGGTCACTTTTTTCATGGCCGTCTATCAGAGCTGAAAGGTTTATTGGAAAAGCATAGCTTTGGACAAGACAGCTAATTTGTTTGTTACCTAGCTCAGCTTCATAGTTTTCGTTTTGATATGGTTTAGCATGGCTTGCTTGGTAGCACCAGCACCGTGCTAAATTGTTCCACTATTTTGACATTTATTTAATCCAACGATGAGTCGTATTATGAGTTTATCTCCATTGCAACGTTACGAGAAAGCCGTCAGTACCGATGAATTTACTCGAGATGAGCAGCAATTTCAGGCCATGAGTTGTCTTGATGAGATATATCATCAGCTCATTAATAGCGCACCGCAAAAGAAAGGCTTTTTTGGCTTTTTAAAGTCTAAACCGGTGGCACCAATGGGTTTATATATGTGGGGCGGCGTAGGGCGCGGCAAAACGTGGATGATGGACATGTTCTATGACTCATTGACCATTGAGCGTAAGATGCGTCTGCACTTTCATCACTTTATGCAGCGCGTTCATAAAGAGCTAAACAAGCTACAAGGCGAAAGTAATCCGCTTGAAAAAGTGGCTGATATCATCTATAAAGAAGCGGTTATTATCTGCTTTGATGAGTTTTTTGTCTCTAACGTCTCTGATGCCATGATACTGGGTGATCTGTTTACCATGTTGTTTGAGCGCGGTATTACTTTGGTCGCCACATCAAACATTGAGCCATCTGGGCTGTACAAAGACGGCCTGCATCGTGACCGTTTTATGCCAGCTATTGCGGAAGTTGAAAGTCACACTGCCGTGATGAATATTGACTCTGGTATTGATTATCGTCTGCGTGTCTTGCAGCAAGCAGAGTTATATGAATCGCCCCTGACTAAAGCCAACTACCATTGGTTGGCCAACCGTTTTGCTAGCCTATCAAATAACCAAAAAATCAGTAAAGAGCCCATTACTATCAACGGCCGTGAGGTCAAAATTAACGCTCGTACCGAAGATATCTTGTTTTGCGATTTCCGTCATCTATGTATGGCACCGCGCTCAGCTGCTGATTTTATCGAACTTGCCAAGCAGTTCAGTACGGTGTTAGTGGATTCAGTACCAGCGCTAGATGATGACCTACGTGATCCAACGCGCCGTTTTATTTATCTGGTTGATGAGTTTTACGATCGCCGTGTCAAACTGCTTGTGCGAGCAGAGCAGTCGATTTTGGACTTGTATCAAGGAGAAAAACTGGCCTTTGAGATTGAGCGTACTCGCTCACGTTTGCTTGAGATGCAATCAGAGGACTATCTGCGATCTGATCACCGCGTTGAAGATGCAGCGTAGCTGACAATGTTAAAAGTTATTAGCAAAAAATAGTAAGAGATAACGATAAATAAGGATAGAGAATGACAGTCATAGACGAAAACAACCAAGAAATAGATGACAAAAAACTCTCAGTTAAAAACGTAGCAGCAAATGACATATCCTCTACCAGTGATGAGCTGATTGGCTGGATTAACTCAAGACGCAGTATGGGTAATCTGGATATGCCTGCGCCCACACGTGCACAAATTGAATCTGCTATTGAATGTGCGACGACTGCGCCAGATCATAAAAAACTGACCCCATGGCGTTTTATTGTGACGCAAGGCGCGGCACGTCATGAGTTAGGTCAAGCATTGCTCAAAGCAGCTCAGGAGCAAGCAGTAAGGGATGGAGAGGAGTTGTCTGAGAAAACCATACAGAAAACTCAAAATATGCCGTTACGAGCGCCTCTAATCATAACAGTTGTGACTCAAATGCAGGAACACAAAAAAGTGCCGCCTTTTGAGCAAATGCTAAGTGCGGGCGCTGCAGTACAAAATCTAATCTTGGCTTTGAAGGCTCAAGGATTCAGTACCGTATGGCGTACTGGATTGCTCTGTAATGAGCCTGCAGTAAAAGATTATTTCAATGTGGGCCCAGATGATTATGTGACCGCTTTTGTTTATACTGGCACCAGTCCAAAAGATGAATCCAAACGCAAACCTATAGATATCGAGCCATTGGTACGCTTCGAGTCATGATTTGACCAAGCCCAGTCTTTTGGTCAAAAGCTTTTAAAATAATTTTGCCTATACGAGTAGGCTGGATACGATAGAATTAAGCATTTAGCACCAAATATTGGTTACGATGGGTTTTATTGATAATACGTCAGTCAACATGGATAAAAGAACATGACAAGTCCTAACAATAGTAAAAAAGACAATGACAGCGATAACAAGGAAGTGGTCAAAAACACATCTGAAAAACAAAACGGTATGCTGGCAGGTATCCTTGAGCGGGCAACAAAATCAGGTATCGGCCGCAAAAAACTGAACCCTAGTGCAGTAGAGTCAGCAGTGGCGAAAGGTATGGCAGAGATTCATAGTAACCCTACTAAGCTGCGTTTGGTATTTTTGGGCGGCGGCAGCTTCGGTACGGCAATGGCAAACTTGGCCGCTCGTAATGGCTGTGATACCACGCTGTGGGTACGAAACAAGCGTACCGTTAAGGCGATGGCAAAAACCCAAACCAATAAGAAGTATTTGCCTGGCTACAAGCTGGATGATCGCTTGAAATACAGCCACGATTTGGCCGCATCAGTCAAAGACAAAGACATCATCTTCATTGCTGTACCAGGTCTGGCATTCCGAGAGACCCTAAAAAATATTGCCCCTTTTATCAGTGGGCAGTCTATTGTCTCATTAACTAAAGGTATGGAAAAAGACACCTTTGCGATGATGAGTGATATTATCAAAGAAGTGTTGCCAGAAGTGAATTTCGGTGTCATGTCAGGGCCAAACTTGGCCATTGAAATCATGAAAAATATGCCATCTGCGACCGTGATTGCTAGTGAGTCTGAGCCTCTGCGTCACGCGGTGCAAGCAGCACTGCACAGTGCCTTCTTTAGAGTATTTGCGAGCGACGACGTCAAAGGTGTCGAGCTTGGTGGCGCTCTCAAAAATATCTATGCAATTGCTATGGGTATGGCAGCAGCTTATGAAGTAGGCGAAAATACCAAAGCGATGATACTGACACGTGCGTTGGCAGAAATGAGTCGTTTCGGCGTTGAAGAGGGAGCCAACCCGCTCACGTTCTTAGGCCTGTCTGGCGTAGGAGATTTATACGCTACTTGTAGCTCAGAGTTGAGTCGTAACTATCGTATCGGCAACATGCTCGGTCGCGGTATGAGTATTGATGCAGCGGTCAAAAAGCTTGGCCAAACTGCTGAAGGGGTCAATACTATTCAGCAAGTACATGAAAAAGCGACCAAGGCTGGTATCTATATGCCGATCACCCATGCGCTTTATGCCGTGATTTATGAAGACAAGGCCGCACTGGGCGTTGCATTACATCTGATGGAAGCCGGTTTCCGTAGTGATGTTGAGTTTGTGATGGCGCACGATCATAGCAATGCGGCGCTGACGGCTCACATGAAAACCTCTAATAGTGGTGCCAAGAATAAGAACAGTGATGCTGATAAGTAAAACATATTAGTAAGAGATAGTATTCAGAGACCGTCTAACTCAGCGTGCCAAGGAAGGTTATGAAAATTATATTAGTACGTCATGGTCAAGCAGAAGATGAGACGCGACCAGATAGTGCGCGTCAGTTGACAAGTTTTGGTCAGCAGCAAGCCGCGCAAACGGCAGCGTATCTCACCACTCATTATAGTCCGGATTATTTTGTGGTCAGCCCTTATACTCGGGCACAGCAAACCCTAGCTGTGCTGCAATCGCTTGTACCAACCGTGCCTTCATCAATACAAGACAATATCACACCCTCTGATGATGCCCGTCAAGCGCTGATAGATATTGGCAATATTGAAGCTGAGTGTCTGGTCGTGGTCTGTCATATGTCTATCGTGGCTTATATCGCCGGACTGCTCACAGGTGATTATCCCGAGTCGTTCTCGCTGGCAGAAGCGAGAGTGTTTGAGATGGATTTTGTGATGACTGGCATGGCAACTGAAGTTGATCGTTTTGTGCCTGATCAGCCTTACTAGACTGGTTGATAGGTTTACTGATTAGATTTGAGCGATTCGGAAGTGACTGATCTGAAAAGCAGTTATAAAAACTGAGCGCTTTGCTGAGTATGCAAAATTTTCTAATTATTTCTTGACGACAGTATTGCTTCATAACATATTTTATAACCGCCGCAATAATTGAGGACACGCTTAGTGTTACATGTTTGGTTAAGAGCGCAGCATAGTCCACTAGCTGTCTGGCACGAAGATATACAGCAATGGCAAACGGTTGATGGGTGGCAACAGCTGCAAACCATTTATGGTAACTATAAATCCAATGGCCAAAAAACGCTTTGTTTGTATTTTCCTTCAAGCCACGGACTGCAAGTGGATACTGAGCTCAATATTGCCCAACTCAAACAATTGGGTAATACTGGTAAGCAGTATTTGTTTGAAGAGACGTCATTGACGCCTGTTGAGCAGCTGTCTATTCGTCAATTGAATCATGCGGATGATACGCAACTATATGCACTGGCGCAAAGTGACATTGAGGCATGGCAGCAAAGTGCCGAGCTGGTTGGCTTACATATCGCTGCGCTGCTTCCAGACTTTTTATTGCTGCCGCCGCCAGAAGAGGGTGCAGGTCAGCAAGTAACCCTTTATCAAGATGAGTACACCATACTATTGCGCCAATCATGGCGTCAGGGTATGGCCGTTAGTTATTTGCCATTGATATTCGAGCGGTTTTCTTACTTGAGTGAAGTGCTGATATTGCCAGCTATTGAGGCTGCAGAGGATCCTTTAAACCCATCAATGCCAATAAGTTTTGTGGCGCAAACAGCCGCACTTGTTGCAGATCATCAGCTTTTACTCACGACATTGGCCACGACGCCCAAGCCAGTCGACAATCCCGAACGTCATGCGCTCAATTTCTTTGTTAAATCAACTGACTCACAACTGTCACCGTATCTGCGGGTTGCGATGATGGTGGCGCTATCTGCCTTAGTGCTACAAATGGCAACCGATGGCGTACAGTGGTATCAATACAACGCAGCGAGTGCTGCGACTAAGACTGAAATTGCAGCGCAGTATCAATCTTGGTTTGCAGACGAGCCACTGAGCACACGCACCAAGCTGCAAGTACAGCTGCAACCAAAATTGCGCAGTGATAGCCAAGCAGCGGCTGCACATATGGCAGTACTATCACGGATATCACCACTGATTAAACAGTCTTCGTTGCGTGCGCAAGCATTAGTCATGCAGCCCTCAGCGCTCAGCTTTACGTTAACTGCGCCAGATCGTGACAGTCTTGATAAGTTTGCAAGTGCGCTTGTCGAGCAAGGATTAAGTACCAAATTAGAGCAAGTTAATAGCACTGAGCAAGGTCAATTTAGCGGTCAAGTTACTGTCAATGTTGTAGAAAACAATGTTGTGACAAGCAATGCTGTGACAAACAATGCGTCATAATTCATCAAGGTATTGGTAATAAAGGTCAAAACATGAAACGATTACAGCGCCGACCCAAACGCAGTGCAGCTGTCTCTACAACCAGTATTAAAGCGCATGCATTTTCAGAGCGTGTGAGCAGTTATCAAAATGGATTGGCGACGCGTTGGCATCGGCTGCCTGCACGTGATCAGTTGGCGTTGGCTGTATTGTCAGTATTTTTACTATTGTTTATCGGTGGCTACGGTGGTTATAGTGTTCATCAAGCAGCCACTGACAGTAAACGCGACTATCAGGAACAAGTAGCAGATTATTTCTGGTTACGTGCTCAAGCAGGTAATATCGATAATAAGATATCGAGTGCGGCTACTACGGTTGATGGAGAGGCTGATATGCCACCTGCCAGTCGTATTAACGCGTTGTTGAGTGGTTCTGGCATTGCAAATGCTCAAGTGGTTGCAGCTGGTGATTCAGTACAATTGAGCTTTACGCATCCGAGCCAAGCAGTGGTCAGTACGGCACTTGGCAAACTTGAGCAACAAGGTTGGCAGTTCACGCAATTGTCTATGCAGCAGGATGCAACCAACAAATCTATTCAGGTACAGGCGACAGTCGCTTTATAGAATGCGTCAGACAGATGCTTAACTCTCAGTCATTTTTATGCCATCGCATTTTGTGTTTGATTTCAAACTAGGGCGTGTCATCAATTAGATTGTGAGTCTTAAAATGAGAAAAATTGTAGATAAACAAGGAAGAAATTGCCGTTAATATGAACATATTGACAAAATTACTGACGATGTTTAGCAAAATTTAGCCATTTTAAGGCCACTAAATGCATTAATGTGCTAATTGATGACACGCCCTAGGGCTTTATCCTTGGTATCATTGAAAAGCAACTCATCTAGCACCATTAAATGTGTATTAGCCAAATACATAAAACCATAAACAATCGCTCGATAGCCAATCCGACCAGCAGTCACATCACTAAACTGCCTCTACCTATAGTGATTAATGAGCACAAATACTTACCTGTAAGGAAAAACCCATACAATGAGTGACAGACTGAGAAACGATACGCAGCGTTCTTTGACTACTTATAATCACATCACTTATTTCTTATATGTGATCAGTTACTTTACGGCAGGTCTACTGTGGATTGTGCCGATTGTCATGAACTATGCCAAACGTCACGATGCTGATGGAACCTGGCTGGCCACGCACTTTGATTGGCAGATTAAGACTTTTTGGTACAGTATTGTTTGGTTCATCGTTGGTATTATTATCATTACCTTTGCATTTGGTGGCTTTGGCGTTGGCATGCTGGCTGATAGTGGTAATATTGCTATCGGTTCGGTATTGTTGGCAGGGGTGGGTTTACTTATTATGACCTTTACCTTTATCTGGCACTTATACCGCATCATACGTGGTTGGATTGCGCTGACCGATGGTCGTCCTGTGCCCTGATAGCGGTTAATCTGTATTTACTACAGTGCGAATATAGAAATTTACCGCATGAAACTTTGCTCTTATTTCTGTTAAGCTGATATAATCGCTGCGCCTGATTTCATTCGCATTATTCATTCACTTTTTTCGAGCAGGGTCTGTCATTACTATGTCTTATGCCTTACTTCGTCCTTTTTTGTTTAATCTGGATCCCGAGCACGCCCATGAGATGACGCTGTCTTTATTGGATAAAGCGCACAAAGCGCGTGTGCTAGGCTTGGCATATGGTCAGTCGATGCAACCCACGGATTGCATGGGATTGCAGTTTGCTAATCCCGTTGGTTTGGCGGCAGGGTTGGACAAAAACGGTGACTATATCGATGCACTCGCAGAGCTAGGCTTTGGTTTTATCGAAGTAGGGACAGTGACACCAAGACCGCAAGTAGGCAACGATAAGCCAAGATTGTTCAGAATCAAACAAGCAGATGCGATTATCAATCGTATGGGATTTAATAATGAAGGCATCGATTATCTGATCGACAATGTCAAACGCTGCAAGTATAAAGGCAATATCGGTATCAATATTGGCAAAAACGCCGATACGCCAGTCGAGCAAGCTGCCGATGATTACGTCTATTGTTTAGAGCGCGCCTATCCGCATGCCTCATATATTACGGTCAATATCTCATCGCCGAATACTAAGAATTTACGTGATTTGCAAAGCGGCGAGGCCCTAACTCGTTTGATGGACACCATCAAAAACCGTCACAGTCAACTGGCCACTGAATATGGTTTTTATGTGCCACTGGTGCTTAAAGTTGCTCCTGATTTAGAGCCTCTGCAAGTGGATTATATCTCACAGCAGCTGATAGATTTTGAGATTGATGGTTTGATTGCGACCAATACAACCTTGAGCCGTGTGGGCGTTGAAGATTTACGTGATGGCGATCAGATGGGCGGTCTATCAGGTCGACCAGTGAGCCATATTAGTACCCAAATTTTACAACAGTTCTCTGATCAGCTAGATGGTAAAGTTGCTTTGATAGGTGTGGGCGGTATCGATAGCGGTGCCAAAGCGGTCAAAAAAATCGAAGCAGGCGCGGACATGGTACAGCTTTATACAGGGCTCATATACAGAGGCCCTGGGCTGGTACAGTCTTGTATCCAAGCAATCGGTGGCTATTATGACGCCATGGAGAGCTAACCATATGAATAAAATGATGGGTCATAGCATATGAGTGGTTTAGATATTGTGATTGCTATTGTGGTCTTGATTGGCTTGTGGCGCGGCTTTCAGGTCGGACTGATTAAAACAGCGATAGGCTTGGTAGGGTGGTTTATAGCCCTCATTGCGGCTACTAGGCTCGCAGGCGTGGTGTCACCGCAACTGACTGGTATCGTACAAAACCCTGTATTACAAATGGCCATGGCGTTCTTATTAGTGGTGATTGCCATATTGGCTATCATGCACCTAGTGGCTTTTGTGTTTTCAGGTGTACTCAAGACGCTACGTTTGGGCGTCTTAGATAAAATGGCTGGCGGCGTACTGGGTGCTGCCAAAAACGTACTTATGGTCTTGGTTGTGCTGAGTGTTAGTGCGCCATTATTGGTACAGATGCCACAGTGGCAGACCTCAGTACTAGCACCTGAGCTGCTTCCTTATGCACCGATGGGCAAGGCCTTGGTATCAGATGTATTGGGTATGGCTTGGAATCAAGTCAATCAATCGTAGTTCTCCCTATTTTTAATTCTTTTAATACTTCTAAATATTTGCGTGTGTCATTAATTATCCAAAACAGATTACCAAAAATTCTCGTTAAATTTTTTACAAAATCATCAGGTTAGCGGCGGGCGATGACGAGTGGTTTTAGTAATATACTGCCGTTAAGTTTGCCGTTATTGTCGTACTAATGTATGAGTCAAAATAGGATATAGCTATTATGTGTGGAGTCATTGGAGTTGCAGCTCACGAGCCAGTCAATCAGATACTTTATGACGGTTTGACGATGCTACAGCATCGCGGGCAAGATGCAGCGGGTATTGTCACTTTGCAAGATGGACGACTCTATCTACGTAAAGAAAATGGCATGGTGCGTGACGTGTTTATGAATCGTCATATGATGAAACTGGTTGGTAAATTCGGTATCGGTCACGTTCGTTATCCAACAGCGGGTACTTCAAGCAGCGCTGAAGCTCAACCATTTTATGTCAACTCGCCTTATGGCATTACCCTTGCACATAATGGTAACTTGACCAATGCTGAGAGCTTGGCCAAGTCTTTGTATATCGAAGATCGTCGCCATCTAAATACAGATTCAGATTCTGAAGTACTATTGAACGTACTGGCACATGAGATGCAGAATCTGGGCAAGACGCATCCAACGGCTGATGATATCTTTGAAGCGGTCAAAGCCGTGTATAAACGTTGTGAAGGCGCTTATGGCGTAGTTGCTTTGATTACTGGCCATGGCCTGCTAGCATTCCGTGATCCAAACGGTATCCGTCCCCTTATCTTTGGTAAGCGTATGGCACCGAATGGCGGCACTGAATATATGGTGGCATCAGAGTCAGTGGCATTGACAGGGTCAGGCTTCACTATCGTTCGTGATGTCAGACCAGGTGAAGCAATCTTTATTGATTTGAACCATAAGCTGCACACGCATCAGTGTGTCGAGCAAAAAGAATATACGCCTTGTATCTTTGAGTATGTGTATTTTGCTCGTCCAGACTCTATTATGGACAATATCTCAGTCTATAAATCACGCCTCCGCATGGGTGAAAAACTGGCAGATAAAATCCTTGCTGAATGGGGTGAGGATCATGATATCGATGTGGTTATTCCGATTCCAGATACCTCACGTACCTCAGCGATGGAGCTGGCGCTCAAAATGAATGTCAAGTACCGTGAAGGATTTATGAAAAACCGCTACATCGGTCGTACGTTTATTATGCCAGGTCAGCAGCAGCGCAAAAAGTCGGTTCGCCAAAAGCTCAGCGCCGTTCCACTAGAGTTCAAAGGCAAAAATGTACTGTTGGTTGATGACTCAATCGTCCGTGGTACGACGTGTCATGAAATCATTCAGATGGCGCGTGATGCTGGCGCAAACAAAGTATTCTTTGCAAGTGCATCGCCACCTGTCAAGTTCCCGAATGTATATGGCATTGATATGCCTGTACGTACTGAGCTGATTGCGTCAGGCAACAGTGTCGAAGAAGTGCGTGAGATTATCGGTGCTGATCGTTTGATCTTCCAAGACTTGGATGATTTGATCGATGCGGTAAAAGACACCAAGCACAGCAAAGTTGAAGGCTTTGATTGTGCGGTATTCAATGGTTGTTATATCACCGGACAGATCAATGAAGCGTATCTTGATCACTTGCAAGAGCAGCGTAACGACACTGCCAAAACAGGTAAAAAAGGCGTACAAATAGTGGCCGATACCCCAGTTGACATGATGGGTGTTGAGGAGCTTTAAGCTGAACTTAAGCCATTATTTTTAGCTAGGCCTTAAGTATAAAAAAAGCTGGATTCTTTATAGAATCCAGCTTTTTTGTGCTTAAACTACCGCTAAAAAATAGTATCAGCTCAAAATATTCTTAACCCAACAGCTGGCTAAATAACCAAAACAGCCCATTGATGGCGGCAATGCCCACAATCATACTGACCAAGAGCTGACGGCTGACATGGTATACCAATAGTACCAAGCAAAGCGCCCCAACTTGTGCCATTAATAAATGTAGCTCTGTATTATTTAGGGCAATATCTGTCGATACACCTGAATAGGTTAGGCTCGTAAAAATGAGCAATACCATGACCGATAACGGCAAGCTCTCATTCAATCGGTGCAGCCACGGCGTATCTAGCACCTTTCTAGGTATCAAGGAAGGCAAGGCACGTGTGATAAAAGTCACTGCGGCCATCGAAAAAGTGGCGAAAATAAGATAACTGCTACTCATGATTTGCTCCTGCCTTATACCGTTCTACCCACAACCCACGTGCCAATATCATCAGCATGCAGATGGTAATGGCGACCAATAGCAACCAATCGCTGGTAAATAAAGAGGCGACGACTAAGCCAATGATAGCGATGCCAATTGGGAAATAGCGTTTGATACTTTGAAACTGCTCATAAGCCAATATCGCAAACAAACAGACCAATGCAAAATCTAAATTTGGTACTAAGTCACTGAGCGTACTACCGATGATTACGCCCACCGTACTCGCAATGACCCACCAGCTTTGGTTAAACAAGCTGATAGGGAGTATCAGTGCTCGTCGTGACTCATTAGGCAAGCTGGTCATTACCGAGAATGTCTCATCAGTCAGGGCAAACAGACAATACGTTTTGGCCAGTTTATTTTTTGGTAAGTATTGCAACAGCGGCATACCATAAAATACGTGACGCAAATTAATCGCTGCAATATTGGTTGCGATATTGCCGATTGGTAAGCCCGCACTCAGCATCGGCAGACAAGCATATTGCGCCGCGCCAGCATATAACACGATACTAAGCATAATCGTGGCCCATATAGGGATGCCGGCGACTTGAGCCAGTACACCAAAGGCAATACCAGCAGGTAAATAGCCCATCGCTACGGGTAGGCTTTTTTTAAAGCCCTCAGCCCAGCGATAGCTAAATGCTGGCTGAGTGCCTATTTCATTTGAATGAGTTGTCACAGGACATCCTATATTTTTGCGATATTTTATAAAGATATGGGTTTAATGAGGACACGCTCTAATAATCATAAAAAATGATGCTTTTGGTTATAGTCTTTGATAGCTACCTGATCGATGACCGCGATATAAAAACCCGCCCAAAATGATGAGCCTTAATAGCAATAGACACCAGACACTGAGCCAAATACCCGTCATATCCCATTGCTGATACAGCAGCCAGCTCAGCGGGAAGAAGATAGTAGCCAGTATCAGCGCCGCATTTCTAATCACGCTGCCAGCCGTCAGACCAAAAAACACACCATCGAGCCAATACGCGCCAACGCCGACAATAGGTAACAGCACTGCATAAAGATGATACTCATAGGCGAGAGTAAAGACCGGCTCGATATTGGTCATAAATGCTAGATAAGTTGGCATTGCAAGCCACCAGATAATGCTCAACATGATGGCAAGGCCGTAACTGACGACGCCAGTACGCCTTACAATAGTACGAAAGCGCGGCCAATCACGTCGTCCTGCTGCCTGACCACTTAAGGTTTCAGCAGACACAGCAACACCATCAAGGGCAAAGGCAGAGATGCTTAATACTTGCAGTAAAATTGCGTTGGCGGCCAATATGACATCGCCACTTTGTGCCGCGAGTCGAGTGATCCAAGCAAAGCTCACAGTCAATATAAGCGTACGAACAAAGATGTCTTTGTTTAAAGAGAATAGCCTAAGCATTTTATCTTTCGTGAAATACTGTCGATCGGCTTTAAACAATGCTGTCCAAGATAGGCCTAAATGCTGACGGCTTAACCAGAGTGCCAGTAGTACACCTGCCCAAAAGGCTAGGGTTGTACCCAGTGCCACACCCACCAAATCCATTTGCATACCAAAGACAAAAAACAGGGTCAACACGATATTGAGTACAGCGATAAAGCCCTGTTGATAGAGCATGTAACGCGTCTTGCCTTGTCCGGCAAACCAGCCAATAAACGCAAAGTTCATTAGCTCAGCGATCACGCCCCAAAAGCGTACATCCAAATAAGTCTTTGCAGCGGTGCCACTGTCGGGATTGGCTGACAATGCTTGCAGGCCAATGTCAATCAACCACGGCTTTGCTAGTAGTAGCACTGTCCCAATGATAAATGCCAATAATAAGGCGCGTTGTAAAATAGACAATAAAGGCGTGGGCGCTGATACTACTGATGTACCGTCAGTATTACCAGCTAGCTGTCCTAATGCCTGTGCAGCAAGTCCAGATGAGGCATACTGCAAGAAGTTAAAGCTAACCAGTAATAATGACAGCAATTGTATGGCCAAACCCATGCCAGCCAGTTTGGCCGTCTCATTCATATTGCCCACAATCGCTGTATCAATGACGCTTTGTAATGGCATGGCCAAATTAGCCAATAATACAGGCAGCGCAATCGCAACAATACGCTTATAGCTTGTGTTAATAGGTGGCATGGCGTTAGACGTTGACGTGTTAGCTGACATTGGGGGCTCGTTGATACGTAGGCGATAAAGGGGGCAGTCTGTTTTTTGAGTGTAGGTAAAGCCGAGCTGCAACCCATCGAATATATGAGACAAAATAGCTATAAAGACAAAAGCACCTAGACTCACTATGCATGAGTCAGGTGCCTTTATTCAAACATCATTACTATAGTCAATCCTCTATAAAAGAGTTACCGCGTTAACCTTATTTGAAGTATCACATATACATCTGCGTTCGGTTGCCTCGTACCTCTTTTAAACTGAATCAACTAAACTTGCTAAATAAATATTCTAAGCATCGTAATGCGCTATATCAGTGCATCATCTAACCTATTAGACGTTATCTTGCTCAAACATTTTTGGGTCATTAAAGGTAACGATTTCTTCTTCGAACTCTGGTTTTACTTTGACAATAAAGTCATCGCGCGATAGACCCATACGTAATGGAATCGAGCTTGCGATATAAGTCGATGAGTAAGTACCCGCAATTAAGCCAATAAATAGTGCCACTGAGAACCAGTATAATCCATCACCGCCTAAGAATAGCATAGCCAACACAACCAATAACACGGTTGAGATGGTCATAATGGTACGGCGTAGGGTTTCGGTCAGCGACAAATCAATCGTCTGTTCTGGTGTAATACCACGAACACGGCGAAAGTTTTCGCGGATACGGTCATAAACAACAATGGTATCATTGATAGAATAACCAACCAGTGCCAAAATAGCGGCCAAGACGGTTAAGTCGAAAGGGAAGCCAAATAAGGCAAAGATACCAATGGTCACGATAGCATCATGAAAGAGCGACAATACGGCGCCAAGGGACAATTTGAACTGGAAACGCAGGGCAACATAGCCAAGCATACAGACCAATGCCAATACCAGCGACATGACAGAGTTTAGGTAAACTTCGTTACCAACCTGACTACCAATGATATTGACGTTACTGATCGCAGCAGTGTTACTTGGTAAGGCAAGTGCCTGAGTCAGGCTAGTGCTGAGGCCATCGACATTGTCTGACTGCGGTGGCAGACGTACCAACAGCTCTTCTCGTGTTCCTAAATACTGTACTACTGCATCATCGAATCCATTGTCAGCAAGTGCTTGTACCACAGCCACTTGTTCGACAGGCTGCTCATAGCGCACATCTGCAGACACACCACCCGTAAAATCAAGACCTAAGTTCAAGCCGTTGACAGCGATAGCAATGATACTAGCAATGACCATAAATAAAGATAGTAATGCCATCGGCTTTTCTATCTTCATAAACGGAATGATACGCTTATCGCCAAGGGCTTTGATACCGCCCTCAGCAATGGCTGCAGCATCATCGGTAGCATCACTTGACACTATCTCAGGATTTACCGCAGTCGATAATGCTTGGCTGTCTTTATTAGCTTGGTCCTTACCACCGCGACGACTGCTGCTTTTAGCAGAGTTTGCGGTCGTTGGGTTATTGGTCTTGGTATTGCTACCTTTACCATCACGGCGTGGTTTATTGCGGCGACGCGTGCTTGTACTTGCCGTGTCACTGTTTGAGCCACCTGAACCATTTCGATCTGGGGTGTTTTGCTGTTCTAAAGGCTTGTTTTTATCGATTGCCATAGTGTTCTCCTAACCGATGCTCAGACGTTTGATGGATTTACGCTTACCATAAGCAATTTGTATCAGTGCACGTGTCACCAAAATAGCGGTGAACAATGAGCTGACAATACCAATAGCTAGCGTAATCGCAAAGCCTTTAATCGGACCTGTACCAATCGCAAATAAGATAAATGCGACCAATAGAGTTGTGATGTTGGCATCGAAAATACTACTAAATGCTCGATCAAAACCTGCCACGATGGCGGACTTTGGCCGGACACCATTTGCAATCTCTTCTCGTATTCGCTCAAAGATTAGAACGTTGGCATCAACTGCCATACCGATGGTCAATACAATACCAGCAATACCTGGCAAGGTAAGTGATGAACCCAAAATCGACATAATAGAGATGATGATGATCACGTTAACCGCTAGGGCGATGTTGGCAATGACACCAAACAGGCGATAGAAGATAATCATAAACGCAAAGACTAAAAGATACCCGACCTGTGTAGAGAATAAGCCTTTATCGATGTTTTCTTGGCCTAGTGATGGGCCAATGGTACGCTCTTCTACAAAATACATCGGTGCAGCAAGCGCGCCTGAACGTAACAGCAGAGCAAGCTCAGCGGCTTCAGCACTGCTGTCTAGACCCGTAATACGGAATGATGAGCCCAGTACCGCTTGAATGTTAGCGCGGTTGATCACTTTTGTCTCAGCATAAGGCGTACGCACTTCGGTCGTCTCGCCAGTGGCTGCATCTTCTTCATAAGTGATTCTTTGCTTGTTTTCGATGAACAGTACGGCCATCTGTTTGCCAACTGCGGTACGAGTGGCGTTTTGCATGAGTTTACCACCAGCACTATCTAGCGTAATGCTGACTTCTGGCATACCGCTTTCATCAACGCCGGTCTGTGCATTGGTGACTTTATCACCTGTGACGATTGCTTGGCGCTCTAGTAAGACTGGTGCACCATCAAGCGTTTCAAATGGGAACGCTTCAGTACCTGCAGGAGGTATGCCGCCTGTATAGCTATCGGCGTCTTCTGCCACCATACGAAACTCAAGGTTTGCAGTACGCCCAAGGACACGTTTGGCTTCAGCAGTATCTTGTACACCAGGCAGCTCGACCACGATACGGCTAGCGCCTTGCGACTGTACGAGTGCCTCAGTCACACCCAGCTCTGCAATACGATTGCGTAACGTGGTCAAGTTCTGATTGACCGCGTAGCTGTTGATTTCATCAATGGTTGCATCGTTGTACGCTAAAACCAGAGCAGGACCTTGATCGTCAATAGACGATTGCAAATTAAAGGTAGCACTCATCGTACCTTGCAAAATATTTTGTGCACGGTTACGAGTATCAGTATCCGCAAAATGCAACACCACACCTTGATTTTCGGTCTTGATACCTTTAATTGCTACTCGTTCAGCGCGTAGCTCACGTCGCATATCACGACTGGCACTGGTCAAACGCTGTTCGAGCGCCTTGTCCATATCGACTTCGAGTACAAAACGGACACCGCCGCGCAAATCCAGACCCAGTTTCATCGGTCTTGCACCGATATCACGTAGCCATTGCGGGGTGGTCTGTGCTAAGTTGAGTGCGACCACATAGTCCTCACCCAAATTTTTACGTAGCACTTCTTGCGCTTTTAGCTGATCGACTGGATTGTCAAGACGTACTAGGGCACTGTTGCCCTCAAACGTCCCATCATGATTGTCTAGACCTGCCTCTTTGAGCAAATCCTGAGATTGGGTCAGGATGCTTTCAGACAACTGCGTACCTGCTGCTGCACTGGTAATCTGTACGGCAGGTTCGTCAGGATAGAGGTTAGGGGCAGCATATAGACCGGCAATGATGAGCACGGCGGCAATCAGTAAGTATTTCCAAGCGGGATATTGCATAATCACTTCTTTAAGTTGATAAACGACTGGCGAATAGGCCACAAGTTAGCAGATGGGAAGTTAGCGATAGCAACGGTCGAGTGCCAGTTTGGCAGTCGTTATCATGCACCATTGCGATCATCCGCGATGATAGTAGGTAGAGCAGTAAAGCAAATAATACAGATGTCTCTTTATTGAGTCACCAAAAATATTATCAACACACCTAACAAAAATAGCATATTCAATAGTGTGGTAGCTCGACGTCATTGCTTTAATAGCGAAAAATGACCGTAAGCAATATACGGTCATTTTTTAATCGTGACACTCTTTAGTGATACGACCATCAAATCATTACCTATCAAAAACCAGTAATAATTATACGCTTTCGATCGTGCCAGCAGGCAATACTGAGATAACAGACGCACGTTGTACTTTTACATCAGTATTGTTGTTTAGGCTCACAACTGCATAGTCGCCTTCGATGTCTTTAATACGACCCATTAAGCCACCAGCAAAAATAATCTCGCTGCCAACTTTTAAAGCGTTGACCATCGCACGATGCTCTTTGGTACGCTTAGATTGCGGGCGAATAACCAAAAAGTAAAAAATCGCAAAAAAGGCAACAGGCAGTAAAATCTGACCGAATAATGAGGCAGCACCAGCAGTTTCGGCAGCATGAGCTGCTTGAATGAATAAGAACATAATATCTCTCAGTAAGTCATGGATAATAATAAAATTAGACGCATAGTAACAAAAAATCCCAGACTTGGTAACTGTTAATCATAGGCCGAGCGTGTTTTTCTTGATGGAGTGATGCACTATTGGGCAAGACTATCTATCAGCTAATGCCTGTCATCATCCTATTTTAAGGATACGTCGTTATCATAGAATGGATGGTAGAGTGAAAAAATACGTGCTGTCAGTCTCAGATTACGTTATACGGATACCCTATCAGCGCCGTAATCAACTGTCATATACATTTTAATACGGCGGAACAGGTTTGTAAAAATAAGGCACACCAAAAGATAAAGACTTAAAAACAGGGACTTATTGTGAAAAGGCATCATCAATGCTACTATCAAATGGCAATAATTGCCTATACTTAGTAAGCAGTCTGCAAAGGCTTGGTATCGCTTTGCGGCACTACTAAATTGGCTTTGAATAACTATTAATGACAGCGAGTAAATACTATATATGGTATTGCTATCATTAGGGTTTGATTATTATACTATTTCCCTCTTATCTTTTTAGGTTACCTAACTTGTCCACCTCTTTTATGTTTGTACCTCGTTTACGTCGTCCGCGCGCTCATAGTAACGACGCGTCTGCTAAACCTCCTCCGACACCGCGCTATTTAGAGCGTCTTAATGATGCTAAGCCAATGGCTGGATTATCAGCGCTGATGGTGATGCTGTTATTGCCATATCCAGCTTTTGCCGCTGAAGCATTGGCTGATCCAAGTGCAAGTAGCATTTTACTGCTTATCTTTTTTGTATTGATAGCCATTGGTATCTCATTTATTTGTTCGTTGGCAGAAGCTGCACTACTTAGCATGACACCGTCTTATATTGCTGATATCCAAGAAACCAATCCCAAAAAAGCCAGTATGCTTAAACGATTAAAGGTCGATAATATCGATCAGTCGTTAGCCGCGATTTTAACGTTGAATACGGTGGCGCATACGCTAGGGTCTATCGGTGCTGGTGCACAGGCGACGATTGTATTTGGTAGTGCATGGTTTGGACTCTTTTCTGCGATTATGACACTGGCTATTTTGTTTTTGTCAGAAATCATGCCAAAAACGCTCGGAACCATATACTGGCGCCAACTAGGTGGCATGGTCGCCTATTTTGTGCGAGGTATTATTTTACTGCTATATCCATTGATTTGGGTATCAGAAAAGTTAACCAAGTTGCTAGTACGCGGCAAAGAGCCACAGGCCTTTAGTCGTCGCGAGTTTGCAGCATTGGCGAGTATCGGTGAAGAGTCAGGGCAAATCGATCCATTAGAGTCACGTATCATTCGTAATTTATTGGCATTTGGCGCCATAAAAGTCGAAGACATCATGACGCCGCGTTCAGTGATATTGGCGTTCGAAGAAAACAAAACCGTTGCTGAGTTATTGGTTGATCGTCCAAAACTGACGTTCTCTCGATTACCAATCTATGATGGCGATTTGGACAACATTACGGGGTTTGTTCTAAAGACCGATATGCTGCTGGCCAAAGTCAACCATGCGATGCACAAGCCTTTGACACAGTTCAAACGGGACATTACCTTTGTATTCTCCAAAATGAAGCTGTTTGACTTGTTGGAGCTTATGCTAAAAAACCGCATTCATATTGCAGTGACTGTGGGGGAGTATGGCGAAGTCAAAGGCTTAGTCACTTTAGAAGATGTGTTCGAAACGTTATTAGGTCTAGAAATTGTCGATGAGATAGATCGCGTCGAAGACATGCAGGCACTGGCAAGGCAAATGATGGACAGAAGAGTTGAGCGTTTGGGTATGAAGCTCAGTGATGATGAGCTGCCCGAAGATGCTGATACTAAGACAGAACGATTCAAGTAAGGCGATACAAGCTAAAGTGGCATCAAACTTATCGATGGCTAATACTGACTGTAGTGAACATATTCTACTCTTCAATCAATGATATAGTGATTAATCGAGCATAAACTGGATTGGATTCTGTCGTGTTGATGTTCGCAATAATCACACAGGGTGTCACATGGCTGTGAGAATTGGATGATAGGCTCAGCCTATTATATGAATACCTTTATTTTGATAAACAATTAGGGTGTGCTCTGATTTTTATTCTTACTATTAAATCAGGACAGGCTCTAAACTTAACGCGACAAGTCACACAATGATATAAAGTCGTTCACTGTTTATATATGACAGTGACGAAAATAGCATCGCTAAGGATCATTATGAAACGATTATGGGAAAATGGGTTATTAGCTCTATTGATAAAAGGCGCCAGCATCACTGCCATAATAGCAGTGGCCAGCACCGTTAGTATCAGTGCACAAGCGGCCGACATGACCGAAGCTCTGGTGCAAAATTACGCAGCTGCGATGAAGTCATCAGCGAATAGCCAAAATGTCAATCAAGTCTCGCGCTTGGTGTCCGATGATGCACTTATTTCATTGTCTCGAAAGGGCAAGTCTACTAGCTTGGATAAAGACGCTTACTTAAAGTTGCTTCAAAACAGCTGGAATGATACGTCTAACTACCGCTATGATATCTCTGTGGACAATATCGTTATTACGGGTTCACAGGCAAAGGCCAGTGTCACGACAAATGAGAGCTGGGTCAAAAACGGTCAGCAAGTCTCATTTGTGACGACCTCTCGAGTAACGCTCACCTTGTCTACGGGTAATGCGGTTCTGTTACGAGCTGTGTCACAAGTGGCGATAAATTAGCGACGGCTTATCATCAGTGAGTACATTGACACGATTTAATTATCTTAAGATGGCTAATACTGATGTTAGCGTGGCTCAATTTTGCTGATTGTAGTCAGAGGTTTTATCAATACGTTGATACTTATATCCATGACTCTCTGATTTATTGGCATTATCTTTTAGGTTAGGCTAGTTTTTGTTTCACATTGCATACTATACTAGCTGTCAGTTTTATCTTATCAACTTTCGTCGTTAGGAAACTTTCCATATCATGTCTACTGTGCTATCACACTCTCGTTCATTTATTGCGTTGCCATTGACGCTTGCGGTCTCAACTTTGCTCATTAGTGCGTGTAGTAATACGTCAACGGTAAAAAATACTGGTGCGAAGACTAGCTCAGCTGTCGTTACCAAACCTTCCGCTGCGCCAGCCACTAGCACAGATTATTCTACTGCGTATTTGGATGCAGAAAGTTTGGATGAGTTGGCAGATTTGCTAGAAGCCAGTGATATGGCAATGGTGGAGGGCAACCAGCTCGCCATCCAGCAGTATGGTGACTTATGGAATCGTTTACGTGCTGGCTATCGTATGAATGGCGGCCAGCCAGTTTATAATCAGCGTATTGAAGGTCAAAAGAGCTGGTTCACCAGCAGACAGGACTATTTGAATCGCCTGACTGCACGTGCCAGTCGTTATATATACCATACGGTACGAGAGGCAGAGCGCCGTAATATTCCAACGGAGCTGGCATTGTTGCCAGTGATTGAGAGCTCGTACGATCCAAGTGGCACGAGTAGTGCGGCAGCAGCAGGTTTGTGGCAGTTTATTCCAAGTACGGGACGCATATATGGTCTGAACCAAAGCAGTACCTATGATGGTCGCCGCGATGTTATCGAGTCAACACGTGCCGCTTATGATTTTTTGACGGCATTACACAATCAGTTTGGAAGCTGGGAGCTGGCTCTAGCCGCTTATAATGCTGGTCCTGGACGTGTGCAAAAAGCTATCGATGCCAATGCAGCACGTGGCTTGCCGACAGATTATTGGTCGTTGCAATTGCCTACTGAAACGATGAACTATGTGCCACGTTTCTTGGCAGTGGCTGAGATCGTGGCCAAGCCAGAACAGTACGGTGTGTACTTGCCAGCCATCGCCAACCGTCAGCATTTCCGTAGTGTGCCGGTCAATTACGGCGTTAGCTTATCTGAAGTGTCTCAGCTCACAGGAGTGGAGTATGATGAGCTTCAAAGACTCAATACTGCTCTCACCTCAGGCCGTATCGACTCATCAGGCCCGCAGCGTGTCATTATTCCTAACGATGTCAGTGTCAATACCGATGCCAAACTGAGCTTACTAAGAGGCAATGGCACAGGTAATGTATTGGCAGCTAGTAATACAAGCACTCCAGCGACAACGACCCCAAGCTACAACAATAAGCCATATACCTCGTCGTCACTCCCATCTAATGGTAGTGCATTGGCGGATTATGCGGCCAGTGCAAGCGTACCTCAGCAGACGACCAGCTATATCTCGCCGTCAGTTACATTAACCAGCAGTTCATCATATGGCAATACGACGACGCGTACTGAGCCACCATTGAGCGCTGCAGAGACCAAAAAGATCAATGCTGAGTTCAAGAGTAGTAACAGTCTGCCGACGACTTCCGCTCAGATTACTCAGAACAACACCATCGTTCAAGAGCCACCACTGAGCAAAGAAGAGCGCGACTTTATTGCCAATCAAATTCGTACCAGTACGTCTGAGACCAATGTCATTAATGCGGATGGTAACATCAACTTGTCAGCCGTGCAGACACAGCAGTCAATCCTAGAAGCCAGTGGTGCTGAGAAAAAACTCAGCTTTGCAAAAACCTCAGTCAGTAAACCAAAACCACAGGGCGCGCGTACGACTTATACGGTCAATCGTGGTGACACGCTATCAAACATCGCCAGTCGTGCTGGTGTGAATTGGCGCGATATTGCAGAATGGAACCAAATAGACGCCAGTGCAAATCTGCTATCAGGTAGCACATTGTATCTATATAATGCAAAAAATATTGAGCCGTTAAGTACGGCTAGTAACACCGCGGCCACGCAGCCTGAGAGCTATGTGGTACAAGGTGGTGATACGCTTATCGGTACTGCCAATCGCTTTGGCTTATCGGTCACACAGCTTGCTACTTATAACAATCTCAGTAGCCGCGCTGACTTGCTGAGAGGTCAGAAGCTATGGCTAGTACCAGGTAAAGTGACTGCGCCAGCGACGACACCTGCTGCACCTGCTACTAAGCCAAAAAAATCATCAACGGCGACTAAAAACTATAAAGTGAAGGCAGGTGATGGACTGATTGCGCTTGCTCGTCAGTTCGGCGTGTCGACGGATACGTTAGCCAGTCTTAATAACATGAGTACCACAGGCTCGTTATATGTGGGTCAAACGCTTAAAGTGCCTGCGACCGCAGACTTTTCTGCGCCAAGCAGCAGCTCTAGCTCTAGTAGTAGCTCAAGCTCAGTGGCAACCACCAATTATAAAGTCCAATCAGGCGATACCTTGATTGGTATTGCTAATAGTGTGGGTGTTAGCGCCGCCGAATTGGCTGCTGTAAACAGTAACTTTGATGCTAAAGCTCGCTTGCAACGTGGACAGACGATCAAAGTGCCTGCTTCTAAAGAGCTGGTCGATCGTCAGTTGAATGATAAGGCAGTCAGCTATAAAGTCCAATCAGGCGATACGCTCACTGGTGTGGCCAAACGTTACAATATCGGACTAAGTGATTTGGCATCAGCAAATAACTTGAATACCAATTCCAATCTAATACTGGGCCGTACCATTACCATTCCTGCTAATGGTAGCGCTACAAGTGCCCCTAGTAATCAGAGCAGCGGCTCTACTAGCAGTAGTAAAACTAGTAGCACAGCGAGTAGTGGTACCAAGCTTGGCAACACTGAGAGCTATAAAGTCAAATCCGGCGATGGTTTGATTGCGCTGGCTCGTCAATTTGGGGTCTCTGTAGAGGACTTGGCTGCGACAAATGACTTGGCGACCAATGCGCAATTGCAGCGTGGACAGACCCTTAAAGTACCAAAAGCAACGGTAAGTTATACGGTTGGTTCAGGTGATAGCTTAATTGGTCTCGCACGTAAATATGGCGTATCGACGCAAGAGTTGGCTGACATGAATGATATCGCTGCTAATACTATGCTGCAACGTGGTCAGCGTCTGACTGTCCCTAATCGCTAATAAGAAGTGAATTACTGGAATAATATCTAACTAGATATCGTTCCAATGTTTTAACACATGGTTTTAAACGTGTTTAATAAAATCGTACCACACAAAAAAGCTGCTCTTATTAAGAGCAGCTTTTTTGTGTCTAAAAACTCAGTTCTCAAAAATCTAATAATAGCTGTAGATTAGACAGTCTGGGTTTTAATCGTCTCAAGATAGCTTCTGATATTACTCACATAATGCATCGCTTGTCCATAGCGACTATTAGACGCTCTGTTATCAGCGAGATAGGCATAGATATTTGCCCAGCTTTTATCATCGATGCCTTGGGCGCGTAATTTGCGCTGGATACTTTTGACCGCATTTGGGCCCATATTATAACCAGCAAGCGCAAACCAAATACGATCAGTTTTAGGTACATCAGCAAAATCTGCTTTCATCTGCTCTAGATAACGTGCACCGCCTCCGATGCTTTGATACGGATCGACACGGTCTGAGACGCCCATGGCTTTGGCGGTATTGTTGGTCAGCATCATGAGGCCACGTACACCTGTTGGAGACACGGCATCTGCATCAAGATGAGATTCTTGATAGCCCATAGCAACCAACAGCTCCCAATCATGATTGTAATTGCGTGCTTGCTCTTCAAAGGATGACTGATAGTCTGGCAGTTTTTCTGTTAGTGTTTTTTGGAAGTGGTCCTGACTATAGGCATCTTTTAGCAAGTTTTGATTGTAGAACGCGGCTAGCTTTTGTGTGTTCTGCAATTTAATGCTATCACACAAGAAGTAACTGGCTTTTTTTGATAGTGGGTCATTTGACGAGCTAAACGTCCAGCTAACCTTTGGATGCAGGCCATTTTTGGTCAGGCTGGCATCATAGCCGCAGCTGACGTTGACGGAAGATAAATTCAGCTGGCTTTTTAGCTTGGTGCTGGCAGTGGTCAACGCCATGTCAGCATTGCCTGATCTCAGTGCTTTTAGCGCCGCTTCTTCACTAGCATAAGCTTTTAGATTGATATCGACACCCAGCTCGTCGGCATAAGTACGTACCAAATCAAAGCCAAACCCATGCTGGAAACCATCAGTCGCAAAGTAAGTGCTATCGCCAGGCACCGCAGCGATGGTCAAGGTATTCTCCAGCATGACATTGTCATAGGCTGGTATTGAAGTGTTAACGGTCGTCAGACTCTCAGCGGGCAAAGAGAGTAGGGCAATACTAGATATTTGTGCCAGCTTCTTGGTTCTGGCAAAACGATTAGACGCAATAGGGGTAACGGATGAAACGATGTTACTTTTGGTGTTCAGTAGGCGTTTAGATGGACGCAGTAAATAAGAAATACGGCGTTTGGCCCCTTGCGCAGATACTTTTACACGATAAGTAATACGCTGCATGGATGTCTCCTGATTTTAGCCATCCTTCTTACCGCAAAACGCATACGAATATATGCCAATCATAGGACATATAGTGATATTGCATTTCAGATAAAACGACACTTCTTAATAGGATAAGTGCCATTTTATCTTGTTTAATGATAGGGCCACTAGGGTACTCTCTCTAAGGGTTAGCTCAAAGAGTTAGTGGTATGTTTAATCTACTAGCCAATCATAAGTGAAGCATGCGAATGTCAAAAGCGATGGCTCAAAGCATCCTTTAGGACAGCATCCTAAAAAATACACACACGACAACATGAAGGATATGGATCGGATGATTCCCTCATCGATGACTCAATATGGCAAGTAGAAAAAACCTATATATTAAACATAGGTAAGGTCATGAGTAAGTTATTGAGACAAAAACATAGCATAAAGCACTGGTATCATATTTGCCACTCAGGCAAATATAATCAGATGCTGTCACTTTGCTAACATTGATAAAAAGCAATACTCTGTATTACTGATAATAGAAAACTCAGTATCAACATTCTTTGTCCAGCAATGAGGTCGAGTATCATAATCACAATTGTTAGATAACAAATTTATTTATCAATTGAGCGATACAAGATCATCACTGCGACTCTAAAATACACAACACTCTGTCTGCAATATATAGCGTGCAGACACAGTATTAAGACAGCAGACGCTTAAAATTCATCGTTTATTTAGCACGATAAAAATCTAATCATCTACCAACAGTGTTTTGGAGACATAACCGGAAGCTATAATAATGGGAAGTTTCATGACAAAACATTCATTCTTACAACTATCAATATGAGGTCACTGTTTGTATTATTCAAGTATAGTTAAGAAAAAATCGATAAAACTTAACAATAGAGATACGAACGGTGAATTGTTTGACCGTTTTATATGTGATATTACAACCTATACTATATGACTCTAAATAAGAGCCAAGTCAGATTTGAATCATTATGAGTTTATGGCAATCGTTGCTATTGGCTTGTTCAGTCCTCCTGCCGCAGCATGTTTCCTTTAAAACCGATGCTGTAAAACCGAGACAGCTCGACTGTTTTACGCTGGATTATGAATATCAATAAATGTCACAGGCAGTCCAAATTCACTGGCAACTATCTCACCGAGCGCTTGAATACCGCCACGCTCGGTCGCGTGATGTCCACAAGCAAAATAATCAATACCAAGCTCACGCGCGATATGGGTGGTGCGCTCAGATATCTCACCAGAGATAAACGCATCACAGCCCATGATGGCTGCCTGCTCAATCATGTCTTGCGCGCCGCCCGTACAGATGCCAACACGTTCTATCAATCTATCGCTTGTTTTGGTACGAGCATCCTCATGATACTCAGCTGAGATATGGAGTGGCGTGCGCCCTAGCGCTTGGCTGATTTTTGCTATCAGAGCATCTGCGCTTTGCGGTGTGCAAGTAGCAATATTGCCAACAGGATGTGACTCATTAGGATAGAGTGCACCAGTGACGGTCAGATCTAGCATCTCAGCGAGCATGGCATTGTTGCCAACGACAGGATGTGCATCCAGCGGTAAGTGATAGCCAATCATCGAGATACCATGTTGCATCAATTTGCGGACACGCTGACCTTTCATACCAGTCAGCGGGGCAGGCTCACCTTTCCAAAAATACCCATGATGTACCATAATCACATCGGCATTGTCAGCGATGGCGGCATCAATCAATGCCTCACAAGCTGTTACCCCTGTCACGATACGTTGGATAGGTCGTCCACCATCAACTTGTAGGCCATTTGGTGCATAGTCTTTAAAGGCACTGGCTGATAAGTAGTCATCACAAAATTGCGTCAATGCTTGCGTGCTGATGCTTTTGTTCGAAGATGCAGATGTCATAGGGTTCTCATTCATTAGATTTCCTTATTATTATGAGAGGTCTGTACAGTCACTTAAGAGAAAAAATAATCAATCGCTCTTTAAGGCATATTTTTATAGCAGTTATTTTAACATGCTGCTGTAAAAGAGTAGAGAAGATGGATAACTGAAATGGTACACGATACGTTACTATTTCACGGCATTGCGGTTATAATTTATACATGTGAGTCTGCCTAGCGGGTCATCAATCGCTAACCAAGCAATAATATCTGAGAAATTGTAGGCATCTCACTCTGTTTTCTACTGTCCGTTTGCATTAAATTTATAGAGGTTTTATATGTCGTCATCCCAGAACACCAATAACAAGGCGTCTTTATTAAAATGGTTGCCATGGGTCTTACTGCTATTAGTATTGGCAGCGTTTATCTGGTTGTTCACGAGTATGAAGTCGACATCGCAGGCCACATGGGAGCCGCCGAGAACCTCAGCAGCTGATCAACAAGCGTCAGAGCCGGTGGCAGATACGCCAGCACCGATCTCTTCTTATCATAATGCGGTGGCACGGGCATCACAGTCGGTGGTGAATATCTATACCACGCAGACTATGGCAGAGCATCCTTATATGGATGACCCTGTGCTGCGCCGGTTTTTTGAAAATCATAGCGGGCCTGCACAAGATCAAGACTCAACCAACTTAGGGTCTGGTGTCATCGTCTCAGAAGACGGTTACATCGTGACCAATGCCCATGTGATCGAAAAAGCAGCTGAGATTACCGTCGCATTTAACGATGGCCGCAAAAGCCGCGCTAAAGTCATCGGTACTGACCCTGATAGCGATCTAGCCGTTATTAAGGTTGATATGACAGGACTAACGCCACTTGGCTTCCGCGAAAATCCTATTCGTGTCGGAGACTTGGCGCTAGCGATTGGCAATCCATTTGGTGTCGGTCAAACAGTGACCCAAGGGATTATCTCAGCGACAGGCCGTACGGGACTTGGGGTCAATAAATTTGAAGACTTCATTCAAACAGATGCTGCGATCAACCCCGGTAACTCAGGCGGGGCGCTTGTGGATGCTCGTGGTGAATTGGTCGGTATCAACACCGTTATATTCTCGCGCTCTGGTGGCTCGATGGGTATTGGCTTTGCCATTCCTACGGCTATCGTAGAGCAAGTTATGAACGCCTTGATCAAAGATGGCCGTGTCAGTCGAGGCTGGCTAGGTATCGAGATTCAGTCGCAGCTACGTGATCCTACTCAGCTTGAGACCTCAACAGGCGTAGAAGTGCTAAACGTCATCGATCAAAGCCCTGCGGCCAAGAGTGGTTTACGCGTTGGTGATATTATTTTGACCATCGATGATGTCGAGATGACAGATGCCAACACCTTGATTCAATATGTCGCTCGTAAGGCACCAGATACCACGCTTAATGCTCAAATACTGCGCAAAGGTAAGAATGCTCAAGTCAGTATTTTACTTGAGGAGCGTCCAGCCCAAGAGCCGATTGTGCAACCAGTGGTGTTGCAAGATGACAACATGGGTGGCATGGAAGAAGGTGGAATAGAGCAGCCAAACATTCACGGTGATGAAGAGACGCCCATGATGTCAAAGGCAGAGCGTGACCGTATGCGTGAGGAGCTTATGAAACTGTTTGAACAAGATGCTGCAACGCAGTAAGTCGTAGGTTATTCTTACAACTATGTGCTGACTTATAATGTATTTATAGGACAGCACATTCATTTAGCTTATAGCATAAAAAAGCGCGCCCCTTTACATAAAGGGGCGCGCTTTTTATTGGGGCTGGTTTATCGGGCAGTTAGTATCTTCTATTCATAAATCTGCTACGACTTAGCGATTGGCTCATGATTGATATAAACGACCCCTCGCACACGGCAACAGCAGGGCAGTATCTCATCCTCGTCAATCATCGCGAGTGGCTCAAACGGATAATCAATGGTGTGTGAGCTGGCAATCCGCTTGACTCGGCAACTGCCGCAGTAACCCTCGCGGCATTGATAATTAACCTCATGTCCGGTGCGCAGCAGTCCATCGAGCAGACTCTCATCGTCATGCAAGTAAAACTGCTGCTTACTGGTCATTACCCACGTCATAATTCATCCTATTTGGATTTGGCTATCCTGCTGCTATATCCTACCGCCATTGAAACGTAAAACACTACTAACGCCTAAAGTACTATTAAAGCGTAAAATTATTACAGTTCAAAGTCATCAAAGTCGCTGTCTGACAAATCAGAATCAATCTGACCGACCAAGTACGAGCTGATTTCGGTCTCTTGCGGCGCGACTTGCACATTATCAGATGACAACCACGTATTGATCCACGGAATCGGATTTGATTTCGATTTCGGGAATACTGACGGTAAGCCCACCGCTTCCATACGCAAGTTGGTGATGAATTCGATATATTGGCACAGAATGTCTTTGTTCAGACCAATCATCGAACCATCTTTGAACAGATAGCCTGCCCATTCTTTTTCTTGCTCGGCAGCCTTGCGGAAGATCTCAACGCTTTCATCGAAACACTCTGCAGCAATCTCGACCATTTCAGGATCGTCACGACCATTGCGCATGAGGTTAAGCATGTGCTGCGTACCAGTCAAATGCAGCGCTTCATCACGAGCGATTAGCTTGATGATTTTGGCATTACCTTCCATCAATTTACGCTCAGCAAAGGCGAATGAGCAAGCAAACGACACATAGAAACGAATGGCTTCTAAGACGTTGACCGCCATGATGCACAGATACATCTGCTTTTTGAGAGATTTTAGGTCAACAGTGACTTGTGTGCCATTGATGTTGTGCGTACCCGGACCATACAAGCTATATAGCTGTGAGTTGCGGTACAGCTCATCATAGTACTGGGCGATATCAGAGGCACGGCCTAAGATATGCTCGTTTTGCATAATGTCATCAAAGATAATGTTTGGATCATTGACGATGTTACGAATGATATGCGTATAGCTGCGCGAGTGAATGGTCTCAGAGAACGACCATGTCTCAATCCATGTCTCTAGCTCAGGGATAGACACCAATGGCAATAGCACCACGTTTGGGCTACGACCTTGGATAGAGTCGAGTAGGGTCTGGTATTTGAGGTTACTCAAAAATATGTGCTGCTCATGCGATGATAGGTTGCTAAAATCGATGCGGTCTTTTGACACATCGACTTCTTCTGGACGCCAAAAGAACGACAGCTGCTTTTCTATCAATTGCTCAAAGATAGGGTGCTTTTGTTGGTCATAGCGTGCCACGTTGACGGGCTGACCAAAGAACATCGGCTCTGTTAGCGCATTGTTTGGCGTTTGAGAAAAAATCGAGTAAGTCATGAGACTGCCTTTATAATGGATACGGTTATTATTTAAATAGGGATAATATTGCTTTAAACGTGTTTGCAAAACGGTGTGGTGGATTTTGCTATAAGTTCTCTAGTGATATCTGTGACGATGCTTGTCCATCGTTCATATAAGCTTTGAATATTTCACTCAGCTCACTATCGTCCAGTCCTTCTAGTTCATCGACTGCACTCTGGCGCAGCGTGTCCAAATCCATATCGAGTGGTTGCTTCGATGAGGGCTTAGGGGTTTGCTTAGCCGATGGCTTTTGCGTGTCTTTTTTTAGCTGTCTTTTCAGTGGTTTTTTGACTGATGTTACGGTGTCTGTCTTGGCGTCGGCACTTATGTCCAATTGCTCACGGACATCTGCCATGTCGACTTCCACTTGTACGATATGCGAGCCACCATCGTTTAGGTCTGAAAATACGTTTGGGATAAACAAACCACCGTCTTTGATGATTGCGGTATATTGCACATGACCTCCGTCGTTTTTATTGTTTGTGTGTTTCTATATTTCTTTGATAGCGCTGGACGCCTTTTATGATAACTGTGTCAATGTCTTAGCTTCATCATGGCTGGCGCGTCGCAAGATTGTCATATACTTTATTGTTTTCTCTTTTGCCAACTGCCAATACATAAACCACCACCACATCATCTTTTACGGTATATACCAGACGATAGCCTACGGTGCGTAGTTTGATTTTATAAGTATCGGTATGTCCCGATAGTTTTGACGCAGGTACATGAGGGTTTGACAATCGCTGCTGTAATTTTTTCTTAAACTGCTGCTGAATATTTGGTGCTATCTTTTTCCACTCTTTTAATGCCAAAGGATGAAACTCAAGATTATAAGTCATCCAACGTTACCTTTATCGGTATCTGCCCATCATTCAATCGTGCGCTAACGGTTTGGCTTAATGCCATGTCGTCCATCGCTTCCATCATGCGCTCAAAGACGTCTGTCGAGACTAAGTAAGCCACGGGTTTATTGTGGTTTAAGATAGCAATGGACTCACCGTCTGACTGTTTGATCAGTGCCGATGGGTTGGCCTTTAATTCTGAGATACTGGCTGTCTGTGTGGCAAATATGGGTTGCATGACTCATTCTCCGCTAATATTATGCTCTAAATATAGGGCTAATTTTAGCACAAAAATTAGGTCTTATTATTTAATCTCTTCACATGTAATTTGTAGGGTGTGCCTCGCGCACCTTACAACTAATATCTATCTAATCGTTAGGTGTTGCAGGCTCCATCCAACTTAAGCTTGTTAGCTCTTAAAGCAACAATTTAAAAACCTTTTTAATTTTCTATGCCTTTTACTACTTATCAAAGGCGTAAATTGTTTCATATTATCTGATTCAAATAATTTGAAACCTTCTAATATAATACTATAAGCTTCACGAATACTATCTTGTAAACTTTCAATATCTTTGATCATTTTATTGAGATCTTTAAAGGTCGTATTACTTTCATCAAACTTATTTAAGCTTTCAAGAATTACATCGTTGCTTTGAAGAATAGCCTTAATTTTAACTCTATCAATAAGATAGCTTAGACCCTTCAAATTACCTAAACCCTCAGCAACATAAAAAGGACTTTGAACATTTTTTCCTGTTCTAACCTCTTCAAGTTCAATCTCAGTTTTTGTAGCTCTACGCTGTATTGCAATAATGGAACTCTTACTATGCTTCATTTGTTCTAACTTGTCATATAGCCCATCAAGACCTTCAGATTTTATAGTTCTATAAAGGCTTTCAATCTTTTTCCAATCAGCTTCTATTTCATTTAACTTTCTATAGTTTTCAGCAATATTCAATTTAGCTAATTTTATATTCTCGATTTTGTTTGAGTAATCAATCTCTTTACTAAGTTTGTTACTCAAGGACGTAAAGTTTTCTCCAAAATACTTCTTGCCACAGTCATTTCCTAAATTAGTCAACCTACCAGATTCAGTTTCAACAATACATCCGATATTATGAGGTGTGCGACAATTTGATAAACCGCATCTACCCTTGTTTGGAAGTTCATATTTATTAATAACTTGCTTTAATTTCTCCTTCTTAGGATCTAATGAGTCAGTATATCCACTCATTTTATAAATATCATCCCAAGTAGTAATTCTCAAAAAATGCTTTTTACTAACTGAAATATTCAAATTCCTATCCCTCTTAGCAACTTATACTTAATAGTGCCAAGGTGTCGAAACACCCTAACACTAAACCATGGAGGTCAGACTAAACACCTATGCTATTTTTCTAGCACTAGCGTGTTCAATGTTTAAGTTTATGTATCTGTTAAGTCCATCTCCCATCCTAGCTAGCTCTATCATTTCGTTAACATGATTAGAACCAGTTATAGAATAGTTATACAGATACATACCACCTTTCTTAAAACACACAATTATGAAATCGTCACCGACCTCATATGTGCTTATACCAGAGTTACCATCGATATCACGATATTTTTCCATGCTCATTACTCCTGAGCTGAAACATTTGTGACTATCACTTCACGGTTTCTTTGGACAAGGGATAAGTTTTAAATTAGAATAGCAGCCTGTATGTGGAGTACTACTTTATTTTCTTACCACTTGTGGAAGTCAATAGTCTTAACTCCCTGATATTAAATACGCCAATATTTAATATCTCCAATGGCAAAGATGAGAAATCGTCTTTGCCATTTTTATTGCCTATTACTTGTAGTACCAAACAAATTTTAAAACCTTTCAACTATATATTAGTGGTAGATGACGAGCTTAACCCAAAAGCCAAACACGCCATCCACCAGAAATTCTATTTAAAGAATATCTCTTGCAAACCTAGATCTTACACGCACCGCCAGCACAATCATCTTCCATATCCGCTTGGGCATCGTTCGCACCATCACGAGTGTTATGGTAGTACAACGTCTTCACACCCATTTTATAAGCGTTTAGCAAGTCTTTTAGCAATATCTTCATCGGCACACGGCCACCAGCATAACGAACTGGATCGTAATTGGTGTTGGCAGAGATACTTTGATCGACGAACTTCTGCATGACGGCGACCAGCTTTAGGTAACCGTCATTGTTTGGCATTTGCCACAGTAGCTCGTACTGATCCTTTAGCGTCGTAATCTCAGGCACGACCTGTTTTAAGATACCGTCTTTTGACGCTTTGATAGAGACCAGACCGCGCGGTGGCTCGATACCGTTGGTCGCGTTGGCGATCTGACTAGAAGTCTCAGACGGCATCAAGGCGGTTAGGGTAGAGTTGCGTAGACCGTGCTCCGTGATCTCGCCACGTAGCGTCTCCCAATCGAGATGTAGCGGCTCTTGGCAGATTTTATCCAAGTCAGCTTTGTACGTATCAATCGGCAAGATACCTTGTGAGTACGTCGTCTCATTGAACGCAGGGCACGCGCCTTGCTCTTTTGCCAATTTGTTTGACGCTTTCAAGAGATAGAATTGCAATGCTTCAAACGTTTGATGGGTTAGACCAAGCGCGCTGTCGTCTGAATAGCGTACGCCATTCTTGGCAAGGTAATAAGCATAGTTAATCACGCCCACACCGAGCGTACGGCGACGCATGCTGCCGTTTTGAGCGGCTTTTACTGGATAGTCTTGATAATCGAGCAGGGCATCAAGCGCACGGACGATTAGCTCGGCTGGCTCTTCGATGTCGCTGACGTTTTCGACTTTACCCAAGTTGACCGCTGATAGCGTACATAGGGCGATTTCGCCCTCTTCGTCATTGATGTTATCAAGTGGCTTGGTCGGTAGCGCAATTTCCATGCATAGGTTTGACTGGCGAATCGGCGCAACCGTCGCGTCAAATGGGCTATGCGTGTTGCAATGATCGACGTTTTGGATATAGATACGACCCGTACTGGCGCGCTCTTGCATCATTAGACTGAACAAGTCTGCTGCTGGGATTTGACGGCTACGAATAGCAGGGTCATTTTCGTACTTGGTGTATAACTCTTCGAATTTGTCTTGATCTTCAAAGAACGCATCATACAAGCCAGGCGTATCACCTGGTGAGAATAGCGAGATGTCTTGACCTTTGATGAGGCGAGTGTACATCGTTTTATTTAACTGTACGCCGTAATCCATATGACGGACACGGTTGTCTTCGACGCCGCGGTTGTTTTTCAGTACCAGTAACGACTCAACTTCTAAATGCCACAGTGGGTAAAATAGAGTCGCTGCACCGCCACGGACGCCGCCTTGTGAGCAGCATTTAACAGCAGTTTGGAACAATTTATAGAATGGGATACAACCAGTGTGCTGTGCTTCGCCGCCACGGATAGGGCTACCAAGGGCGCGGATACGACCTGCGTTGATGCCGATACCAGCACGCTGTGACACATAGCGTACGATGGCGCTGGTGGTCGCGTTGATTGAGTCTAGGCTATCACCACATTCAATCAATACGCACGAGCTAAACTGACGCGATGGCGTACGCACACCAGACATGATAGGCGTTGGTAGTGAGATTTTGAATTGTGAGGTCGCATCATAGAAGCGCTTCACATAGTTCATACGCTCTGACTTCTCATAACGGCTGAACAAGCACATACCAACCAGCATGTACAAGAACTGAGGGCTTTCAAAGACGGTTTTGCTGACGCGGTCTTGGACGAGGTATTTGCCTGCCATTTGCTCAACAGCGGCATACGCAAGATTCATATCGCGCCAGTGATCAAGGTACTCTTCTAACTCGTCAAATTCAGCACGGCTATAGTCAGCTAGGATATGCTCATCATATTTGCCAGCATCAGTTAGCGTTTTGACATGATCATACAGATGCGGAGGCGTGAATTTGTTGTAAGCAATCTTACGTAGATGGAAAATAGCCAAACGCGCCGCTAGATATTGATAATCAGGCGTGGTTTCAGAGATAAGATCAGCAGCAGACTTGATGATCGTCTCGTGGATATCACGAGTTTTGATGCCTTCATAAAACTGGATGTGCGATTTTAGCTCAACTTGTGACACAGACACATTGTCCAAGCCGTGAGCGGCCCATTCGATTACCTTATGAATTTTATCCAAATCAATAAGTTCTAATCGTCCGTCACGTTTGGTCACTTTGATTTTGTCGATATGTGTCATGCTGGCCTCTATTTTTGGTTGCTTATATTATTCGTAGAGCGGTAAAGCCCGCTCAACGTTTTTTATCGTACTGCTTATCTAAACACGCTATCTAAACATAGTAACTGCTGGCGTTAGCTGCTCTTTTTTTAGGCAAAAAATACCCGATACTCGTAGTGATGATTAAAATCACTGAGTACTACATATAGCGTGTTTGTTAATTGGTAGGCACAATATAGCGGGAAAATTTTCAAAATACTATATTGATTTTAGAATAAAACTATGTTGCTACAAGGTTGTAGACAGTCCAAATTTTGGCAAAGGACGATGGGATAAGGGTTAGACGCAAATGCGCTCATCATAAATTTTTTGTAAAAATATCGTGACGGTTTGATTTTTATTTTGTCGGTTATTGTTGGCAGATAATAGGGAACATACCGGCAATAATGCGGGCGCAGATTGTACACCAAACCACAAAAAATCGCCACCCATATGAGTGACGATTTGGACGGAAAAGGGCTTGTTTTTTTCTAAACACTCATTACCTGTTTATACGACCATGCGAACTGTTTTGGCATTGTCTAGTGACGCGTAAAGTGTATTCACTTGTTCGGCGTCTGTGAGGTATAAATTGACGCGTACTGAATGAAAGCGACCCGTTTTAGATGGCTTAACTTCTATAGAGGCCAAATCAAAATCAGGGAACTGACTACCGAGGATCAGCTTTACTTCATTAAGCAAGCCCTCATGCTCGCCTTCGTGACCAATGATGCTGAGCGGATAGTTCATCGGAAAATCCCAAAGATCTGGATTTTGGATGTCTGTTCTTTTACCTTTTAAGACGCCTTCATTAGGTGTCATGTCCGTCATGGTAACTTCTTTGGCGCTTTGATTAGTGTTTTGATTATCAGTGTCTTTTGAATCATCACTCATGATGTGTGCCTCGCTTTTATAGATAAATAAGAAAAAGTTAATAAGTAATAAGCAATAAATAATTAAGAAATCTCTGGTTAGACATTAAATCAGTAAAACATGCGCTTGAATAATGCCAAAATCATAACGCAAAAATCTGAGACAGGCTCAGTATGGTCGTAAGTGGCATTTAAATCAGTCAAGCTATAGTCGATTCAATTTAAAAGTAGTACAAGGCAACCGAATGTAGATGTAACTGTGATACTTCAAACGAGGTTAACGCTGTCATACTTTTATAGTGGAATGGCTATATTAAGTAGAGAATATATGCACTGTTTATAGTGGTCTATGGGTGATTATTCAAGTTAGGTCTGTATTTAGTCTGTCCTATCGCACTACTGTATCTTTATTACATCATGGCTGCATGTCCAAAAGCCACATAAACCATTACGGCAAATAGCCATTGGTAGGTGAGATATCAGGTGGAATATCTGTCTCTCCTAGCGCCTCTCGTAGATTGATCTCGATAGTGCGTGACAGTGCGGTCAGTGGCAACTGATTCGCTGCCAAGCCAAAAGGCTCTTCTAGCTCTTCGCTAAGCGCATCCAATCCAAAAAAGGTATAAGCAATCACGGCACAAATCAACGGAGTCGCCCAACCGAGCGATGCCACCAAGCCAAAAGGCAACATGAGGCAATACAGGTAGGTGGTGCGATGTACCAGCAGCATATAAGCAAACGGCAGCGGTGTATTGTGAATGCGCTCGCAGGCAGCCAATACAATGGTCATAGAGGTCAGGCGCTCGTCCATGTTTTGTATGACTTGCTCCGACACCAGCCGCTGCCGCCGAATGTCGCCGAGATGCTTGCCCATAAGGCGCATGATATAGTCAGGTACGTTTTTCGCTTGGCGCATACGGTCATGATGTGTGGGGGCGATAAAAGGCTCAATATCCTCCCAAGGTGACGACCCACGTAGCCTATGGCGCACAGCATGTGCAAAAGCAATGGTGAGATATACCATCGTTCGCTGAGTATCACGCCCAGTCGCAGTGTCATCCTCTACAAAAGACAGCATTTGGCGCGTTAGGCTACGAGAATCATAGACCAATTGACCCCAAATCCCTCGAGCCTCCCACCAACGCTGATAGCTGGCATTATTCCGAAATCCAAGAAACAATGATAAAGCAATCCCAAGCAAGGTAAAAGTCGCCATCCCATAGTAAGGAAAGGAGTCAGGAACCCAGTGCTGAATAATCGTGATCAAGGTGCTCAGCAGAGTAATCATTAAAATTTGCGGATAGATTTTTGGAATGATTGAGCCGCGCAGGGTAAAAAATATTTTCAGTGCGTTTGGGGTTTGCCGGACAATCATGGGTTTTCCTAGCGCTAAAGTATGTCAATACACGACGATATGTAGGGTGTGATTCTAATATAAAATCGAGATCTGTAAAGATTGTTTTTTCGCTAGCAAAAGCAGAGTCTGTAATTAAGTGCAAAAAAGGGGAATTATGATAAAAAACATCTCAAGGAAGGAGGTTATGGAATTGATAGCCAAGTATCGGATAGCATCTACACCTGCGGATAAGCTGCTTGACGATGTAGAATATCAAACAGGGGCAATAGAAAAAGATGTTTTTGACGCGGTATATGATGAGTTAAGTGGGTGCTCAAATGGCTTTATAGAGGTCAAAGAAAATAGGGTTCAAAGAAATAGTGACTTACAAACCCATGTTGGTATGACAATGAGGACTATAGGACACTCTATTTAACTTTTGAAGTACCATCAAGGAGCATTCCTAAATTTTCTTATACAATCTCTTCTTCACGTAGCGTCAACACTTCATAACCATCATTGGTCACCGCAATAGTGTGTTCCCATTGAGCAGAGAGTTTTTTGTCCGCAGTCACTACCGTCCAGCCATCTTTTTTCGTTTTTACTTTGGCCTTACCTTGGTTAATCATTGGCTCGATGGTAAAGGTCATGCCTGCTTCTAACACCAAGCCTGTACCTGCGCGACCATAATGTAACACTTCAGGCTGCTCATGCATCTCACGGCCGATACCATGCCCGCAGTACTCGCGAACGACAGAATAGCCCTGCTGCTCGGCGTGACTTTGAATAGCGTGTCCGACATCACCAAGCGTGGCTCCTGGCTTGACCGTGCGGATGCCTGCCCACATGGCCTCATAAGTGGCATCAACAAGTCGTTTCGCTAAAGGCATAACGTCGCCAATCATATACATTTTACTGGAGTCGGCAATAAAGCCGTCTTTTTCTAACGTGATGTCTACGTTGATGATATCGCCCGATTTTAGCATTTGCGTGGGTGAGGGCACACCATGACACACCACTTGGTTTACCGATGTGTTGAGTACGTATTGGTAGCCGTATTGACCTTTGCTAGCAGGTCGTGATTCGAGCACATCAATGATATAGCGCTCTGCCAAGTCATTGATAGTCATGGTGGAGATACCCGCGATAATACGTGTATCTAGGTAAGCGAAGACCGATGCCAAAAGTCTACCAGACTCGCGCATGATGGCTATTTCTTCAAGTGTTTTTAACGTGATATCAGCCATCAACGAGATTCCTTATATTGACATCGGCTTGTTTCAACTGTTCGCTAATGATATCGGTGTAAGATAGGTGCGGATTGGCTTCAGCCAACATACCTATCTTTATCCAGTATTCCGCTTGTGCATTGATTGAGCGCACCATGACGGTACTGGCTTTACGAATTTCTTCATGCAGCGTGTCATCTATTTTTACGATACCCATTTTTATCCAGTATATGAAGTGTATACGAATCATATATGTTTTATAGTGTTGTTTCAAGTCTGATGATTAACATTATGCTCCAAGTCTCATCTGTGTTATCAACTGCACAAAATCACAGGCACAAAAAAGCCGAGATAAACTCGGCTCTTTTATTAGTACTTAACTTACTTTGATATTAGTCATTTTCAAGGAAAGAGCGCAAGTGCTCAGAACGTGATGGATGACGCAATTTACGTAGGGCTTTTGCCTCAATCTGACGAATACGCTCACGCGTTACATCGAACTGCTTACCGACTTCTTCTAGCGTATGATCCGTCGGCATATCGATACCGAAACGCATTTTTAGGACACGTGCTTCACGCTCAGTCAGGTTGCCTAGTACATCACGAGTAGCTTCTTGTAGACCAGCAGCCGTCGCATCATCAACAGGGCTTGAGATCGTACCATCTTCGATGAAATCTCCTAGGTGTGAGTCTTCATCATCACCGATCGGGGTTTCCATAGAGATAGGCTCTTTGGCAATCTTAAGCACTTTACGGACTTTGACTTCGTCCATCTCTAAGCGTTCGCCTAATTCCTCAGGCGTTGGCTCACGGCCCATCTCTTGTAGCAACTGACGTGAGACACGGTTGATCTTGTTGATCGTCTCAATCATATGCACAGGGATACGGATGGTACGTGCTTGGTCAGCGATAGAGCGGGTAATCGCCTGACGAATCCACCAAGTGGCATAAGTCGAGAATTTATAACCACGGCGATATTCAAACTTATCAACTGCTTTCATCAGACCAATGTTACCTTCTTGGATCAGATCCAAGAACTGTAGGCCACGGTTGGTATACTTTTTAGCAATAGAGATAACCAGACGTAAGTTAGCCTCAACCATCTCTTTCTTAGCACGGCGAGCTTTTGCTTCACCAATGGCCATACGACGTGCCACGTCTTTCATATCGTGGATTTTCATGTCGAGCTGCTGCTCATAATCACGGATGCGACGTTGAAGTAAAATAACATCATCAGTGACTTTTTCTAGCGTGCCAGCAAAGGCGGGCTTGCCTTTGATACGCTCAATCAACCAATCAACGTTGGTTTCATTACTAGGGAAGGTCTTACGGAACTCTTCGCGCGGCATGCGACCACGGCGAATGACCAAACGCATGATTTGACGCTCTTGCTTACGCACATCGTCATAGACGTCATGCATGATGGCCATGACTTGGTCTGATAGGCGATTGTTTAGCTTCAGCATCATAAAGCGTTCAGCGAGTAGGGCATAAGCAGTATCCGCTTGTACACTACCACGGCCATAGTCGATCAAGGCTTGTTTGGCTTTGATAAACAGGTTCTCAATCTCTTCTAGACGCAGACGTACTTCTTCTGGATCGAGACCGCTGGTTTCTTCTTCAGCCTCTTCATCATCATTTTCGTCGTCTTCGTCATCATCATCTAATGCAGCAGCTTTGGCTTTTTGCTTGATGACCGGTGGGTTTTCTTTTTCTTCTTTAATGCGCTCACGCTCTTCTTTCGCTGCTTCTTTTGCTTCTTGGGCCGCGATTTTGTCCGCTTCGGTTTCAGGGTCTAAGAAACCTGTGATGACATCAGACAGCTTTTTTTCGCCATCTTGTACTTTTTGGTATTCGTCCAAGACGAACTGTACCGTACCGGGCCAGTAAGACATCGCATGCTGTACGTCACGAATACCTTCTTCGATACGCTTGGCAATGGCAATCTCACCCTCACGGGTCAGTAGATCAACCGTACCCATCTCACGCATATACATACGCACAGGGTCAGTGGTGCGGCCAGGCTCAGTCTCAACAGAGGCAAGTACTGCCGCTGCCTCGTCTGCTGCCATGTCATCATCACTTGAATCATCGTTCATCAAGATGTCATCGGCATCTGGCGCTGATTCAAAGATTTTGATACCGACGTCGGTCAGCATTTGCACAATATCTTCGATCTGATCGCTTTCGGTAATAGAGTCGGGCAGCTGGTCATTCACCTCAGCATAGGTTAAATACCCTTGCTCTTTGCCCATTTGGATTAAGGTGGCCAGTTGAGATGTGGACTTAGAAACTGACTTATCGTTCATAAATACTCGCTTACTTGCATCGGACATTTTTATATCGTGACTCGCTATCGCTGGCTGGGTGCGTTGATCTTATCAATCGATTGATCAAAATGTGGCGTAGAGGTCGTCAGTAATATCAAAAATGAGTGGATATGAATAAAGGCTCAAAACACTACAATAACAATGCTGAAAAACAGCTAAAAATTAAAAAACCATAAAAATAATACGTCAAATTTGTGCTTAACGATGCATGCTCACAATCATTCACCAAGCAGTGCTGTCAATATACAGCGACACAGTTTAACACAGACCACAGTCGTCAAGCACGAGGCAGTCCTATCTACCGACCATTTTTTACTGATTATTTTCTATCAGTGGAATGTTTGACATTCTTGTTAGTACGGTAGGTTTTGATAATGCTCGTGCTACTGGGCATAATCACTAGTAGTGGGGGCAGTCGCCATACTTTTAAAGGGTCGCTACTTTATTGTTACTTATAACACTAGAAACCAGGGTCTGTTTAATATTCAAATGTGGTGCTGGCAGTCACTATTTTTTAGACAATATGCAGTGAAATTTTCGATGCCTAGTCATTCTAGGTTAGACAATTTCGCCATATATTGGCAAAAAATAGCACTGCCCTGAAAGGCTGATGCTAAAATCACCCCAAACGTTGTTGCAAGCCTAACTAAGGTCTCGACATTATCGTCGACTTGCGCCTAGTTTAGTGCAATTTTAGCGATCAGCAGCCCTAATATTTGAATATCAAACAGACCCTAAGACTGAACAGTGACCATCTGCGATGAGCGTTCGGCATGTTGTGCCCGTAGCCAGTTACTTAAATGCTGCGCTTGCATACGCACGATTGCTTGTTTGATATGGTCAGGGTTTTTTATCAACTCTTGCATCTTCTTTTTTATATTACGTTCGAGCAGAGAGCTGACCAATTCTTCTATTAAATCATCAAGGCTTAAAACATTTCTCGCCGTTAATGCCCTATAGAATCCACCCCAACTGTTACTTAAGGTCGCTTGGTTCGTTGGATTAAGGTTTGATAATACAAAATGTGCGGCTGCATTGGCGTCTGTTGGCAGATGTTTTATGCACCGCTTAATAGTAGTGACGACGTCCAATAGTGCCACATCTTGCAAATCTTCCCATGCAACGGCTCGCAATGCATCGCTTGCGGCTTTTTTCTGGATATGAGCAGGCAATTTTAAGCTGGTAAGACCTGATTGTCGCCAAATATAATCAATAGGATCATCAATCAATGCCCGCGGCTGAAACAAAAAGCACAGCTGTAACTGCTGGCTAATGGTCATGTCACCATCAAAATCTAGCAACGCATCTTTGGCTTCGACGTTTTGGCTGCGTTTGCCGCCAAGCTTTTGATACACATCATTGTTCAGCAAATAGCGAAAGCTACTGCCTTTAGGTAAGGCCGTGGTCAATGAGCGCACTTGCGACATGAGCTTGGCTTTACCCTCAGCCAGGCTCAAATCATAACGCTCACTTAAGTATGCAAAAATATACTGTGACAATGGCATGGCATTGGTGATTTGCTCACGCATAGCATCGCTGCCCTGACTCTTGATAAAAGTGTCAGGGTCATGATTATTGGGTAGGGTCAGAAACCGCAGCTCTTTGTCATCGGCCAGCACGGGTAGCGCTACTTCTAGGGTACGCCAAGCGGCTTTTTGTCCGGCACTATCACCATCGAAACTCAATGTGAGCGTCGGATTGAGAGTGAGCAATCGTGAAATTTGGCTCTCATTGATGGCGGTGCCCATCGAGGCAATGGCCCCATAGATACCCGCTTGATAAAGCGCGATGACATCCATGTAGCCTTCGACCACTAGCCAGTCGTTGGCACGTTGCTGGCGGGATTCATAGTAGCCATAGAGCACATGCTGCTTGTGAAAAACGGGAGAATCTGAGGAGTTGATGTACTTGGGCTTTACCTCGTCATCAAGCGCTCGACCACCAAAACCAATCGTACGGCCTTGGTTGTCTCGAATCGGAAAAATAACTCGATCCCGTAATAGGTCATAATCGCGTCCAGACTCTGACTGCCGCACCAGACCTAATGCCTTTAGACCTTCGATATCTTGAGGAAATTGATGCTCAAGATGCTGCCACCCGAATGGCGCATAGCCAAGGCCAAAGGTATCAAAAATGTCTTCTGTGATACCGCGCGATAAAAAGTACTGCATAGCATGAGGATGGGTCGTCAAACTGTGCTGATAAAACTGCTGAATTTGTTCTAGCAGCTCGTATAGGTTGCCATCTGTATCTGCGCTGCTGTCTATGCCTTGTAGACTGGTGCTCTCATTGCCATCCGTTATCCACGTTGGAGGATAACTCGTATCGCTTTGATACTCTGCATCATAACCATTAGTGGGATAAGGGGCGGAGTCGTAGGCATCTAGTGGTGGATAATCGTCATAGCTATTGCTGCTGTCATCATAGTGCGGCTGACTGTCGTAGCTATCAGCATAGCCATTAACGCTCTGATCGGTGCTTTGATCGGAGCTGTGATCAGTGTTGTAATGAGGAACTTGACTATCTGATGCTGTGCCAGCGCTCGGCTCTCGACGGGTTTGGGTAGGAGGTTTAACACTGATAGCGGGTTTGGCTGCCATCGGCGGTGCAATAGGTTTAGGCGCACTGCGCTGATAGCTGACGTTTTGACGTTCTTCTTTTGGCACCTCAATGCCAGTTTGGTTCGATAGCTCATTGACCGCTTCTATAAAAGTCAGACTTTCATAATCACGCAGAAAACTGATGGCATTGCCGCCCACACTACAGCCGAAGCAGTGGTAGATATTTTTTTGTGGATTGACATAAAAAGAGGGCGATTTTTCACCATGAAAAGGACAGCAGCCTTTAAACTCGCTCCCTGCTCTTTTGAGCGTCGTATGTTTGCCAATGATGCTGACAAGATCAGCTTGGCTATTAAGTTGTTCAAGGATATGGTTAGGAATGCTCATACAAAAAACAGTTTACCATAGGTCGATTATAGTGTGGCAGCGTTAACGCGTACCGCTAGAAAAATAAGGCCAACGTAGCGTTGGCCTTATTTTTGATATCTATAGACGGTGTTAGCGGACATCTCGTCGCTTAAGTGGATCAGTTGTTATCGATATCAATAGCGTTTTCGATAGGCAATGTGGTACGGCGCGTTGGATTGGTATTTTGTGGATCGACGTTGGCTTCTCGTGCAGCAGAACCAGTGCTTGACTGACTATCGATACGTTCAGCGGATGCTTCAGGCAACCCTAGACCGATATTGAGACCTGTATCATTACGTGCAGGCGATGTATTAGCTACTGGCGCGTTAGCGCTAGGCAATCTCAATTGATTGGCGTTACGAATCAGCTGTGTCTTGGTCGCGCCATTATACTCGCCTGTCGCAACAGATGTGTCTTCCATACCTGAGCGACCAAGCTTGCCAAAGGTAAGTTTGTTGAGCCAAGTGCGATCACGTTTGGTGCTAAGCTTCACGCTGCCATTGCTGGTTAGCATTTTTGGATAGTTGATTTGCAGCAGGGTCTTATATTCATTCGCCAAATCTGTCAGGCCAAGTTTTTCGTTGCTATAGGCTAGGACAGCGATGGCATCTGGAATAGACTCACTCAGTGGGTAATACTGAAATACCCATTTGGCACGGTTCACAGCAGCGACATACGCTTCACGCTCGATGTACCAGTTGGCGGCACTCATCTCGCTCTCAGCGAACTGATTATAGATAAAGGTCATGCGCTGAGCCGCATCTGGTGTATAAGGGCTGTTTGGATATTTGTTTACCAGCTCTTGGAAATTGGCAAAGGCAATACGCAAGTAAGCGGTATCACGCTCTGCTTGGTTTAATTTAAATAGTTTTAAGCCCTCAGATGAGCCTTCCATATTGGCCACACCGCGCACATAGTAGGCGTAGCTGACTTGTGGGTTAGATGGGTACAGACGAATAAATTGTTCAGCACTTGCTGCTGCAGCTTCGTACTTGTCGATCTGATACTGTGCATACATCATATCAAGCAATGCTTGCTCAGCGTATTGTCCAGTCGGATAAAAGGTACGCAGATTGGTCAACTCTTCCACACTTTGAATATAGCGACCTTTGTCAATCTGAGTAATCGCATCTGTATAGTAAGCCTGCTCTGACTTTTCAGCAGTTTCTACTGCCTCAACATCTTTAGCGCCTGTCAGGTTTTTAAAAGTCTGACAACCAACTAAGTTGACACTAAGCGCCAGTAACGTGATTGAGGACAGTTTGATAAACGTATTGCCAACAGCTTGCATACTTCTTCTCCGACACAAGAGGCATAATAGCAGCAGCGCTATCATGCTATATAAAAGGTTAATGGTAAAAATGATATCATGACACCAGCCATGAGCGTGTTATTGAGCATGCTAATAAAGCGATCTTTTAATCAATACAGCTTTTATTGAATGCAGTTCTTGTTATAACGCATGTGACGGACACCTCTGTGTCTGATACATGAGTGTTATATAAATAGGGCTTATATAAAAGCTTGCAACACATCGTATGCAATCGTCATCAAAGAGTTTAGATGATTTATATTGTCGATAAATAACAACAATAGTAAAATATAACGCCGCGATGCTGCAATATAAATATAGTGGCATAGCATACAGCAAAACATGGCTATACTTTATAGAATAACAGTGCCGCCGTCTATTTTTTCACCATCTATTCTCTATCTACGTTGTTTCGATGGCTAGATTCATTTGATAGGTGTTGATTGTGTAGGCAGTTTAACATGAGCATTTCGCGTGAGCGATATAGAATGTCATCAGCATGGACAAATATACAGTAAATTACAGCAATGTCATGTTCTAGAGAGTTAACCTGCACCGCTCAGTAAGGTAGGCGACATCCGAAATCTAGTAGATAGCGAACAGCTTCTATAGGGCTTGGACGCGGGGCATGGTACACTATAGCGGTACGGCCTCTGCCTTTTTGCTTTTAATTGCCTATAGCTACTAGCAATCTCTCAAAAAATAGCCAGCCGATTTTATACTGTTATCTCTACCGTCATTTCACCAACCGTGTCGTGACTTTATAAGATATAGACTGTAAGACATAGATTTGCCATAGATACATTTGTTATAAATAATAATGCCATGACCATCAACTTATCACTGAATCAATCGCGAGATACTGATTCATCAGCACAAGAGCCACCAATGCCAAATAACGTTTTAAATGATAATGAATTACCTGATAACCAGACAATGACTGATGAGCAACTGCACGATGATGTGCAGGATAATGATGACATGCTCGATGAAGACAGTCATGGTATTGACGATGGCGACATTGATGATGACAGTATTGACGATGATGATGACAGCGACGACGATGATGAACCCTCGGTAGCTGGTCAAGCCGTACCGGTGATTGTGGATATGACGCACATTGTCACAGAAGATCAGTCTGGTCTGCGCATTGATAAGGTTGCTTCACTGGCGTTTGCAGATTTTTCCCGAGTACAGCTACAAGGCTGGATCACGGACGGTAGCTTGCTCTATAACGGCAGTGTGCAAAAGCCCAAAGTCCGTGTTAAAGCAGAGGATGTGTTGCAGCTATCGACGACCTTGCAGCAGCATAGCGAAGATCAACCAGAGAATATAGACATCGATGTGGTCTATGAAGATGATGAAGTTCTGGTCATCAACAAGCCTGTTGGTATGGTCGTGCACCCTGGCGCTGGTAATCAGACCGGTACTTTGGTCAATGCCTTGCTTTACCATTATCCGCAGCAGCATCATTTGCCGCGTGCAGGTTTGGTACACCGTATTGACAAAGACACCTCTGGATTACTACTCATTGGTAAAACCAAACCTGCACAAATGGCATTGATGGAGCAGCTAAAAGACAAATCTGTTTACCGTCATTATAAATGTGTGGTGGCAGGTGACAAAGCAAGCTTAATGCGCCATCGCCGCATCGATGCACCAATCGGCCGACATCGTACTCAGCGTACCAAAATGACAGTCATGACAGCAGGGCGCGAGGCGGTCACGCATCTATTGAATGTCACACCGCTCAATGGCAACTACTGTCTACTCGATGTAGGGTTAGAGACGGGTCGTACACATCAGATTCGTGTGCATCTGAGTCATATTACTTATCCATTGGTGGGTGATCGTGTCTATGGTGGTCGTCGTCAATTGCGTGCAGGACTGACAGAGGCGCAGCGCCAAGCGATTAATAATTTTCCGCGTCAGGCATTGCATGCTTATACCTTGGGTTTTGTGCATCCAATGACCGGAGAAGATGTTGAGGTGACCACGCCGCTACCTGAAGACATGGAGCAATTGATAGCCGTGCTCAGTGACGGCTATGATGACGAATAAATAAATACTGCTGATACAGTCGTACTGTTTTGAGGGTAAACATATACTAAGTGACAATATGTTAAGCGACAGTGCGCTACGTGACAGTATATGAGCGACAGTGCGCTAAAAGGGTAAATCAGCCATGATAAACATGACAAATCGCGTTCCTATGACCATGCTGGCACAACTTGATGAGGTGGCGATTTTTCAAACGGCTGCCTTTGCCCATAATGATGTCGACGAACCTGCTGCCCAAAACCAACGTACAGGTTACGAAGGTCAGTCAAACTACGGTGAGCTAAATCTGGGTCTACATGTCCATGATAATGCCACAAAAGTACTAGACAATCGTATGCGTCTGCTGACGGCTCTCAATGAGCAGCTGGCAGATGATCTCACTGATCAGCGTCACGCCATCAATAGCTTGCATTGGGTCAGTCAAGTGCATGGTAAGCAAATTCATGATGTCGATGCGACAGCGCTGAATATGGCACCCATGGCCGCCGATGCGATAGTCAGTCAGCAAAATGGTCGCGGATTGGCAATCATGACGGCAGACTGTGTGCCGATCGTCTTATATCAGCCAACCAGTGGTAAGATTGCAGCGATTCATGCAGGCTGGCAAGGATTGGCCTGTGGTGTGATAAAAGAGACTGTTAATCGCTTTACCGATTCAAGCCCTATTCAAGCTTGGATAGGAGTTTGTATTAGTCAGGAAAATTATGAAGTAAATACAGACGTTCGCGATAAGTTGTTGGCTGGGTGTATAACGAACCAAACGTTGTCAGATAAACATATCGATGATTTTGTGTCGCTATTTTCTATATCGTCTAATGATGACAAGATAAAGTTGGATTTACCAAAGCTTGCTGGTATGCAGTTAGAAGCTGCTGGGGTTACCGTTATGAAAGACTTGCCGGTAGTCTGTAGTTACGCAGATGCTCACTATTACTCGTATCGCCGTCAAACCCATATGCAGCAGCCGGCAACAGGTCGAATGGCGCTGGTTATCGTACGTCGCTAAAAAATTTCTAATGATTATTGATAAAAAAGCTGTTCACAATAAAAAAACAGTAGATTATTCTGCTGTTTTTTTATTTGAGTGCTAAATCTGCATTAACATGAGGTCTGTATTAACACACGGAGTCGCTAGACTTTGGCACTGATAAGCCAAATAAAGGACGTAAATACAGTGCCAAGAAAGTTCCTGCCATTGCTAGTATGCCCCAAATATAACCATGTAAGCTAAAAGAAGCGATGCCACCAAAGTAAGCCCCGATATTACAGCCGAACGCTAGACGAGCACCATATCCCATCATCAATCCGCCGATAACTGATGCGGCAAAGTTACCTGCAGTAATCTTAGTGAATTTGAACAAGCCACCAGCAGCAGAGGCGATAAATGCGCCAATGATGATGCCGATATTCAATACAGTGGTTGAATCTGCAAATATAGATGCCTCAAGCGCTGCTGCATTAGCCCCTTGCCAGTAGCCCCAGCTGGCCACATCCATGCCAAAGCCGCTCGCAATTTTAGAGCCCCATAATGTAAATGCCGATGTAATGCCCCATGGTTGTCCACGTGTGAGTAATGTCAGACCGTTAAGTAAAGCCAAGACGATTGCGGCAGCAAATAGCGGCCAAGAACCACGAAAGATTCGTTTCCAACCAGACTCAGAAGGTACAGGCGCCATTTTAGGTGCGTTTCTTTTTTTCTCAACGACTAACGTCACCCATGCGATAATACCAAATATCGCAAGCGACAGTAGCCATGCACCTGTATAACCGAGACCTGTAGAAGTTGCTAAAGAGAAAGGCGCATAAGCGGGCATTTCTTCCGTCCAGAATGGTAGGTGATAAGCGCCAATTGTGGCGCCCACTATGAAGAAAATAAAGGTAATGAACATAACAGAACGTCCACCGCCTACCGCATAGAGCGTACCAGAGGCGCAGCCGCCACCAAGTTGCATGCCGATGCCAAATACAAACGCACCGACGACCAAACTGACTCCTAATGGTGCGACATAGCCTGCGACAGGACCACCAAACAGCGTCGTGCCATAAGCAAGGATTGGCGCAAATAACGTGACAGCAACTGCGAGCATCAGCATGTGTGATCGCATTGCCTGACCGTTACCTACTGCCATCATACGTCTAAAAGCAGACGTAAAGCCAAAGCGGGCATGGAAAAGGGTGTAGCCTAATAATAGACCAATCCCAAGTAATAGTGATTGAGAGATATGTTGAGTGGCTAGTAGATACATAAGCACAATCAATCCGACGATGCCGCCTCCCATAATCAAAGGTTTCTGAGGCGCATTTAAAACGAGATCATCTCTAATGATAGGATCTTTTGTATCGTTTACAGGTTGGACGAGAGTAGTCAAGGTAATAGCTTCCTTATCCGATGATGTTATCAGATATCATTTTTATAAGAATTTATGTTGGTATGTTTGCGCAGATTTCCAGAATTGAAAACGGTGTTTTGATTAATTCTATTCATTTGGTTGAGGAGTAGGAAGGGTGATATCTTAATCCTATTGCCATTAATGTAAACCTACAAATATTAGAAAAATTAGAATTAGTATATGAAAATATGGAATAAAAGATCTGCTATTCATATTATTGATGTTGATAACTGCCTAGATAGTTGATAGTTATAAATATATAAATTACTAGAGTATTGTTTACACCGCTTTATCCGCTAGTATGGCCTGCTTTTTTATGTAATATAGATTAAGAGTCTATGGAAGCTTATTAGGCAGACTTTAACAAATAGCTTAAAAAGAAACGGACGTCTGATACAATAGGCTTGAATTTAATAAAGTTCATCGCATATAAACCAACGCGTATATTTATTCGTTTGTATGCTGTGGCCCCTCGTGAGTCATCAAACCTGTTATAGATTTATTATCCAACCAATTATCCATTATTAGAGTATGTATGAATACACCTGCTAAATCACCAGACACATCCACCTTTACTGATAACGTGCCTAATGTATCAATTGCGGTCATTTTTCATAGTAATTATGGTCATACAAAACGTGTTGCTGAAGCGATTGTACAAGGTGCGCATCAGCAATTGCCAGAAGTGCAAGCTAAGGCAGTCGATGTTCATGATGTTGATTGGGATTATTTGGATCAGGCGGATTTGCTGGTATTTGGTAGTGCAGTATATATGGGTAGCGTGACTGCTGAATTTAAGACATTTATGGATGAGACATCTAAGCGCTGGTACCATCGTAAATGGGAAGGCAAGTGGGCAGCTGCGTTTGCTAACTCAGGGGGATTGAGTGGTGATAAGCTTGCCGTGTTACAACAGATTTCTCTCTATGCCATGCAACACGGTATGAACTGGATTGGTCTGCCGCTCATGCCGACAGGTCATGAACCCCATGATTTGAACCGCTTATCGAGCTTCTTGGGGTTGATGACTCAATCACTCGATGGCCCGCCTGAAGAGACGCCAGGGGTAGGAGATATCGATACTGCTATTTGGTTCGGTGATCATCTGGCGAAGACGATTATCAAGCATCAGCCAGCGGACACTAAACGCTAAAAACAGCTAAAGCTCACAGGTCAATAAAACAGGAAAGCAGACATCGTCGATGTCTGCTTTTTTTTGTGCCGTTTTTATTGAGCCACAAGTTTTGCAGGAGCGGAGGTGACTGGTATAGGGTTGTCAACGAACTGAAAGGATTGGCAACCTGTCAGCAGAAGCATCATTGCTAGTAGATAGCCCAAGGCTAATGACTTCATAGTAGACTCTCAAAAGCGATTTTAAAAACATTATATATGTGCCCGTGCTAGTAGACGACAAGCCTTTGCTATTATATATAAATTTTTCATTGATAAACTATATATGAGAGTGGATATGCGATTGGTTTTTCAAAAAGTGGCATATACCTTTTTACTATTGATAAATTTGATTCAAATTTATTGAACGTATATGTCATGATAAAAGATATTCCTCATGTCTGTGTCTTTACTATCACTATCGAGGTTTGTCTAATTTCCTACTATTAGCGAATTCTTGACCAAGTGTCCATTATTTATTGATATCGGCATGCACTTTAGTGGGTTGTATTGTAAATAAGAATAGTGATAATATGTTGAAAGCTGACCAAATAGTCAAGTATTATCTGGTAGTGGTTTTCTAACAAAAACATCTGACGATTATTGCTATTGGTAACCTATTTATCTTATATAAAGAAGTGCACTGCTTTATGTTCTCTTGCATACTGAGAGTGTGGGAGAGAATAAAACCACAAACACTTTAGAGCGTGCAAAATACGTGAACGGTTACAGTATGATGTCAATCACATACTTACGTTCAGTCTCTAAGCCGTCAAAGTCCTTAAGCTTAATGCTTATCTTCATTATTTTATTTTAGCCGAGTCTTGCTATGATTAGTTTTTACTTAAATGGGAAACGCCACGAGCTAACCCAGCTTAACCCTAATACGACGGTGCTTGAGTATCTACGATTGCATGAAGGCCAAACGGATACCAAGGAAGGCTGCGGCAGTGGTGATTGCGGTGCCTGTACTGTGATGGTTCAGCGCTTGCCTAACGCTAGCCAGCAAGTGCTTAATGATGGAAATGGCGACGAAAAAAATGTGACACCACCGTTCTATACGATTAACTCTTGCATTACGTTGGTGTCGCTCATGGATGGCCATCATCTGATGACGGCCTCTTATCTAGCGGATAATCCTGAGCATCATCCAGAACGTGCTCTGCTGCATCCAGCACAGCAAGCCATGGTTGAATGTCACGGATCACAGTGCGGTTTTTGTACACCTGGGTTTGTGATGTCGCTTGCTTGCGTTTACGAAAACAATCGTATGCAGACAAGTCAAGAGGCTTCAAGTCAGAGCGATGCTAAGCAGTTGAGCTATGATGAAGTGGTTGCGTCAATATCTGGCAACCTATGTCGCTGCACAGGCTACAGGCCAATTATCGAAGCTGGTCTACTGATGAGCGATATCGGTCAGCAGAGAGAAGCAGAGCAGTCAGCGGTGAAAGACCTGACGATCAGTCTCGCAACAGATGCTATGGCAAGTACAAAAGAGTCAGCAGTATCTACAAATGCGCCAGCTGAAACTAAATTAAAAAATGCAGAGTCGAATGATATTGCACCTGCAATCAGTGATGCTGGGCGACAGTTATATATGCCCAAGTCACTAGATGAGCTTAATCAAGTATTAGCAGCCAATCCACAGGCAACGATTTGGGCAGGCGGTACGGATTTGGGATTGAGTGTAACCCAGAATTTGGTTGATCACGAGGTCATTATCCAGCTTTCAGGTGTTGAGGCCTTAAAGTCATGGTCACTACTTGACGCAAAGTCTGACTCAAGCAATAAAGACTCGAATAACGAGCAAGCTCCTAGCCAAACACTAGTACTAGGTGCTGGCATGAGCTATCAACAGATGTTGCCTGTGCTTGAGCAATATTTTCCAAGCTTTGCGCAAGTATTTGAGCGTATTGCCTCTCCGCAAATCCGTAATATGGGCACCATCGGCGGCAATATAGCCAACGCGTCGCCGATTGGTGACTTGCCACCGATTTTATTGGCGTTAGATGCGTCTATTCATCTGCGTCATTGCGCGTCTAATTTTGAAAAGTCAGGTAATGATTCAGATAATAGCGACACTATTTATACGGATGAAATCATACCGTTATCAGAATTTTTCTTAGATTATAAAAAGACCAAACTGCAAGCAGGCAGTTATGTTGTCGCCATCCACATTCCTCTAATGAAGGGCAATCAGCACTTATTTATTCATAAGATTAGCAAACGTTATGAGGATGATATTTCAGCGTGCCTATTGGCGGCGCGAATTGATGTATCAGCAGATGGTAAGACTATAAAGAATGCCAAGCTTGGGCTCGGCGGAATGGCTGCAATACCACTATTAGCTACAAAGTGTCAGCAAGCGCTTATCGGGCAAACGGCCTCGGTCGCCAGCTTTGAGCAGGCAGTACAAACCTTGTCTGCCGATGTTACTCCACTGACTGATGTCAGAGCGAGCCGTGAATATCGCTCACATGTAGTACAGCGTTTGGTGGTGAAGTGCGGTAAGCAGTTGGTAAAAAACATGCAGACTGAGAGCGCCTGATTGTCAGAGCCATTTATCAGCGCTATCTAATAGTTATATTTGCCAAAAATAACAAAGAGCATTAATAAAAGCGTATTAATAAAAGAGACCCACTATGAGCCATCATTCGTCCTTATTTGACAGTTATAGTATCCGTCGCGTGCGTCCGCCAAAAAACAAAATCGGCACCTCGGCCAAGCATGATAGTGCGATCAGCCATGTCATGGGGACGGCGACCTATGTGGATGATATTGCAAAACCACAAGGCACATTCCATCTGGCAGTGGGCAAAAGTAGTCACGCTCATGCACGTGTATTGAGCATGGATTTGAGTGCTGTCAGAGAGGCTAATGGGGTTGTAGACGTTTTAAGCTTCAAAGATTTGCCTGCGCAGACAGATATCGGTGCGGTATTTGATGGTGAGCCACTGATGGTGGACGAAATTACAGAGTATGTGGGTCAGACGCTATTTGTGGTGGTGGCGACCAGTCATCGCGCTGCCAAAAAAGCTGCCACCAAGGCAGTGGTAGAATATGAGCCATTGCCAGCGGTGCTTAGTATTGATAAAGCACTAGAGCAAGAATTTTTTGTACGTCCGAGTCATTTTATGAAGCGTGGTGACGCGGCGACTGCGCTTGAGAACGCACCAATTCGCATTGAAGGTCATATTCATATGCGCGGGCAAGAGCACTTTTATCTTGAAGGACAAGTGTCTTATGTAGTGCCTTGTGATGATGGCGGGCTAGAAGTGTACACGTCTTCACAGCATCCAAGCGAAGTGCAGCAGCTCGTTGCCGAAGTGACGGATCTGCCTTTCAATGCGGTCAACACTGTCGTGCGCCGTATGGGCGGCGGCTTTGGTGGTAAAGAAACGCAAGCTGCTGCATGGGCATGCCTATGCGGTATCATCGCCAAGCGTCATAACGTTCCTGTCAGTATGCGTCTAGATCGCCAAGATGACATGGTAGTAACTGGTAAGCGCCATGAGTTTGCCAATCGTTACGAAGTTGGTTTAGATGAGTCTGGGCGTATATTGGGCGTCGATATGCAATTGGCTGGCTTGTGTGGTTATGCACCAGATTTGTCTGATGCCATCGTCGATAGAGCGATGTTCCATTGTGATAATGCCTATTATTATCCAGCTGCTCATGTGGCAGGGCATCGCTGCAAGACGCATACGGTATCTAACACTGCCTATCGAGGGTTTGGCGGACCACAAGGTCTGATGACGGCTGAATATATGATGGATCATATTGCCTATACATTGGGGCAAGATCCGCTGCAAGTGCGCTTAGCGAACTTATATCAAGATGGTCAAAGCACTCATTACGGTCAGACTATTGAGCATTTCGATTTGGCCACCATCATGACCAAACTGGCAGATGATTGCGATTATGACAATCGCCGTCAGCAAATCATACAAGCCAATAAACAAGCTGCTGCTGAAGGCAGTGATAAACGTTTGGGTCTTGCTCTAACGCCAGTGAAGTTTGGCATCTCATTTACGGTGCAAACGCTCAATCAGGCGGGTGCATTGGTACATATCTATACCGATGGCAGTATCCATCTCAATCATGGTGGGACGGAGATGGGGCAGGGGCTGTATATCAAAATCGCCCAGATTGTTGCCAATGAATTTGACGTTGATTTGGATACAGTCAAAGTATCAGCGACACGTACGGATAAAGTGCCTAATACTTCACCAACTGCAGCATCATCAGGGACAGATATTAATGGTAAGGCAGCGCAAAATGCTTGTTTAAGTATAAAAGCGCGTATACTTGAATTTGCTGCTGAGCATTTCGAAGTAGCGCAAGAAGACATACGTTTTGAAAAGAACCATGTTTATATCGGTGATAAAGAAACGCTGACTTTTGCTGAGATGATCCAACTGTCATATCAGAATCGCATCAGTCTATCGTCTACTGGCTACTATAAAACGCCTAAGATATTTTATGATCGCTCTAAAGCATGGGGTCGTCCGTTCTTCTACTTTGCATTAGGTGCTGCCTGTGCTGAGGTTGAGATTGATACGCTGACAGGTGAGTACAAAGTGCTGCGCTGTGATGTATTACATGATGCAGGACAGTCGATTAACCCTGCCATTGACATTGGTCAGATTGAAGGTGGCTTTGTGCAAGGTATGGGTTGGCTCACAGCAGAAGAGCTGATCTGGAATGACAAAGGTAAGCTCGCATCTGACAGTCCTGCCAACTATAAAATTCCAACCGCGCATGATTTGCCTAAGCAGTGGAATGTCAAATTGTACGATCGCAAAAACGAAGAACAAACTATTTATAACTCTAAAGCCGTTGGTGAGCCGCCATTTATGTTGGCAGCCAGCGTGTGGTGTGCACTCAATAATGCAGTCGCAAGCCTTGGTGAATATAAGAAGAATCCAGAGCTGACCATGCCTGCGACGCCAGAAGCGGTTTTAAAAGCAGTGATGCGCATGCAAGGCACGCCATGGGATTTAACAACTGAAGCAGATACAGATACGGTTGATAGTTTAGTCAAAGGCGCAGAAGAAAATAGCGACCTTTACAACGATAAGGTAATGCCGCAAGACGTGCGTCATGCTAAAGATATTAACCCAGCGGAAGTCGAAGGTAAAAAAATTGATGACCAGCCTAATGCGATAGAGCATCCAAATGTAGCAGGGGCAAGAGGTCCTGCGCACAGTGAATGAGTCGTTAACACTGCCAGTCGTTTGGTACGAAGGTCTAGCGCGATATCAGCAGCGCGGCATCGCTCACGTGTTGGCGACAGTCGTAGCCGTAAATGGATCTGCTCCTCGAGCGCTACAGGCAAAGATGATCATCACGCAAGATGGCATCGTAGACACCTTGGGTGGCGGCGGGCTAGAACACGACGTTGTCAATACGGCACGGCAGCTATTGAATGGTGAAATAGCGGCAACGGTATCAAAAGAAGTCAAACCAAAGGTTTCTGAAACTGACAGTGAAAGCGCGTCAGTACCTTCTAAAGCAGTGCGCCGTGATGCTGTCTATACCAAGCACTACCCATTGGGTGCAAAGTTGGCGCAGTGTTGCGGGGGTAGTGTCACCGTTATGTTCGAATGCTTCAACGTAACGCCGCCGATGTCAGTGCTAGTGTTTGGGGCAGGGCATGTAGCATCAGCGCTAATGACCATCCTCGCTGAGTTGCCTTGTCAGGTAGATTGGGTAGACAGTCGCCCAGAGATGTTTGAGCGTTATTTAGTTGATAAAACAAGCATTCATAAACTTGGTCAAATAGATACTAGTTATCAAAATTCAGAACTACACAATCAAACTGCAGAACCACAATCAGCATTAAGCAAATCCAAACTTTATAACTTACCAGCGCATATCCGTCCGCATATCGATGATGAGCCTGTAGATTTTGTACGCCCATTTATCGAACAGGGTGGACAGCGTTTTATTCTGGTTATGACTCATGACCATAGTGTTGATTTTGAGCTAGTGCGGGCAGCATTAGATACTATTTCTGACACTAGCTCATCTCGTGATAAATGCTCAGATATCTCAGAACCTTACATAGGCTGTATTAGCTCGGCAACTAAGGCTAAGCGTTTTAGAGATCGTTTGATTCAGCGTGGCTATAGTGAGCAACTGGTCAATCAGTTGGTTATGCCAATTGGATTGCAAGTTGGTGGGAAAGAGCCGATGGCGGTGGCAGTTTCTATCGTGGCACAACTGTTGCAGCAGTATCATCAGGCTGCTCTCTGAAATTTCTATGGACTCAATACAAACTTGTCACTTTCCATTAAATTATTAAAACGCTCAGTAACATCAAGCCATGTGAGACCCTCAAATGACCCTACATATTTATCAAGCTCGACTGCTGCACTACTTGACCGAAAGCGATCGTACTGAGCGTACAACCTCTGATCATTCACAGACATTAGCTGTGGAACGAGACATTACGTTGCTACCAGTGATTGAAGGTGTACAGGTTTATCCTGAATATATCGCTGATGGTGCGCTTGTCGTAGATGATGTGACAGGGTGCATTGTAGAGTATGGGCATAACGAGACAATATTAGCGAAATATACTAATACCTCTGAGCAAGTAGAGCAGTTAGTAGTTAAAGTACATGATTATCGCGACAAACTTATCATGCCAGGCTTTATTGACACTCATGTACATTATCCGCAAATAGATATGATTGCTGCTTACGGTGAGCAATTACTTGACTGGCTTAACAATTATACTTTCGTCACTGAGGCCAATTTTGGCGATCCAAAAGTAGCACATGATACGGCGCAGTTCTTCTTAAACCAATTGCTTGCTAATGGTACAACGAGCGCCATGGTGTTTTCTACCAGTCATCCTGAATCAGTGAACGCATTTTTTACGGAAAGTCACAAGCTCAACACTCGTATGATCACGGGTAATGTCTTGATGGATCAAAATGCGCCTGATAATTTGTGTGTACCTGCTGAGCAGGGCATTCGAGATACCCAAAACATCATTGATAATTGGCATGAGCGCGGCCGCCAACATGTGGCGATTACCCCGCGCTTTGCTATTACTTCGACACCCAAGCAACTACAAATGGCAGGTGAGCTGTATGCCAGTTACGAGAGAGTTTATCTGCAGACGCATCTAGCAGAAAATCATGATGAAATTGCCTTTGTAAAACAATTGTATCCCAATCATAAAGGCTATCTCGATGTCTATGATACGATGGGATTACTGGGTCGACGTACGACTTTGGCGCATGGTATTCATCTTGAAACATCGGAGTATGAGCGTCTTCGCGCGACTGGCACACAAATATCACATTGTCCAACGTCGAATCTGTTTTTGGGTAGTGGACTATTTGATTTACCCAAGACGTTAAGTTATACCGGTGTCAGTATCGCCACTGACGTTGGAGCAGGGACAAGTCTGTCGATGCTGACGACTCTGTCAGAAGCGTATAAAATCCAACAACTACAAAGTAATCAACTATCCGCTCATCAAGGGTTATATCAAATTACTTTGGGTAATGCCCAGTCGATATTGTTGGACAATAAGATTGGTAACTTTATGCCAAATAAAGAAGCGGATTTTGTAGTCATCGATATGAATGCAACGGCATTGCTTGAGCGGCGTATGGCGCAGACTAAGACACTTGAAGAGCAGCTGTTTGTGCTGATGATGCTGGGTGATGATAGAGTGATTGAGGAGACCATAATCGCAGGCGTGAGTCGATATCGCAGCAATGTCTCATAGGATTGAGATACAAGCATATCAGTGCTGTACCTCAATCAATAACGCGTTAGATTTCTTTCAGATATAAAAAAATAAACCCTTGTTCCTACTATATAGGAACAAGGGTTTTTTGCTGCCAATAGAGTTTCTATTAGATATTAAAAATGGAATTTTACCAATGCACTAGGGGCACTTTGATTTACGCCATCAACACCGTATTTATTTTTCCAATAGCTATACTCCATACCGACCTCTAAGCGATTATCAATACCGAGTACGTCTTGTATATTGTACTTAATTTGAGGATTGATATGAATATTGTCTTCAATGTCATCGTTATTGAATGAATAATCGATAAAGCCATCCACGACAAAATTATTGCGCTCCCAACCATAGGTTAAGGTGATTTGTTGATCATCGTCCGTATTGTCATTAAAGGCATGATATAGCGTCGCGGAAGCAAACGTCGTCCCTGGAATAGGGACATTTAAATCTGCACCAATACCAACCAGATAGTTATCTTGGTCAAAGCCAGTACTGTTTGAACCAAATTCATAGGTGGCGGCTAAATTAACCTGTTTGATAAAACTGTCATCGAAAGTAGCTATTTTGAATGTAGGAGACAGCTCGCCATAAGTTTCTCTAAATCTATTATTTTCAATATCATCAGCACCTTGATTTCGATCGACAAAGAAAAACACGCCACCCCAGTCGTGCGCAGAGACATGTTCTAATGTAACAGTCGTCAGCTCTCCATCTTCTACGAGGTCATAATCACCGCCGTAAAGTACGGAGACACTCGTATCGGTAAAAAAGGTCTTCGCCTGAATGCTAGACATACTCCCTAAAGCCGCGATAGCAACGGCCGCCATAGACAGTGGTCTAAGATAAGACAGCTTTTGGTTGGATGGGTTGGTATGACTAGGGAGGCTCGTGAGTAAATTAGAATGCAAAATATGACTCCTTCATATAAAATTGATTGTTGGTTATCCTAAAACTGCATCATCGATCATTTATAACAATGGGATTTTATCTTTTACCAAAAATTATGATTGCTGGTTAGTAAACATACTCTTAATGCGTGTTTTTCTGAATAATGGTTGGTTAATAGTATTTGAGTGCCCACTACTAAAGAGTATTCAAGAACCATGCCACAAACCATTTGTGCTGCTATCAACCTCAGCGTTTCTTGAATTTTAGGGCAGTTATCTATTGATTTTGGTACAAAGTAAGCAAAATAGCCCTTGATACTTCTCAAATGCGAAAGCCAACTTTCGTATATGTAAATGGATATAGAGAACAACGCTTTTTCAAGCGTCAGAGGTGCTATAGAGGCACCAAAATAGGTATCTGTATGCCCCAAATTGGGTCGTCTGACTGGTTTTAATCAATTGATAGGCATATTATTTGGAAAACAAATGGATATAAAAAAGCCAGCTAATAGAGGTTAGCTGGCTTTAAGTTCGTACGTATTGGATGCTACTATTTTCTATTCAGTTAACTGCGTTCGTGTTCTAACGCGATAGACACTTGCCAGTCCGTGATATCCATCTCATGACAGTTGTTACCCTCACCATTGATACGGTCAACGACCAAAAAATCACTTTCACGCCCAAGAGCGAGTAGAGGGTGATGCCAGACATTGGCATCGTACTGTACGCCTTGATTAGATTTTGCATAAAACACTGCTAGATCATTAGCTGACTGTGGCGGTACGCCAGCTTTAGCGACGACGACAATATAATCTTGACCCTCCATAGATACAAATGCCTGCGTCCCAAGCGGATGATATTCCATGACCGAAAGCACAATAGGGTTCTCACGTTTCTTAGCTCGAAAGATACTCATGCCAACTGCACCACCATCAAGCTTGCTTTCAGCAAGCGCATGATGGCGAACCGCATAGCCGTTATTGATCTCATAAGTATTGTTAGCGGTTTGCTCATCAAGATTATAGCGCTCGATGACCGAGCCATAAGGTGCAAAATTTGCTTTGGTTAAAGGCTTAGCCGTTAGAGTGACACTCATTATTTTGCCTCTTTGCTATCAGTGTTAGTACCAGTACCAGTATTAGCCTCAGCAATTTTGCCATACACGCGTACACGGCTGATGCCGCCATCTGGGAAGATATTGACCCGAATATGAGTAATGGGTTTATTAAGTTGAAGCTTGTCTTTGCCAAAGTGATGAACGTCGTCAGCATTGGTTTTTTGCGGCTCAAGCAAGGTCTCCCAAAACATACTCTGAGTCACTAAAGTTTGCTCTGGTGTATTCGGTGAGTAGACGGCTTGGATCGAGACTTTATCAGGATAATTACCTTTAAAGTGAGCAGTATCTATCTCGATAGCGTCAACGATACCTGCTTGACCTAGCGCGATGATGCACCAGTCATTGCCTGGCTCACGGCGACGACGAGTCTCCCAACCATCACCCATGTTAGGCGCTTTAGTTGGTAGTAGTAAGTTACTAGCAGCACCAAAGTGTGCGTCGTTACTGGCAATCGCACGACCACCATTTAATGCGCCTGCCAAGTCAAGCGTCTCGCCTTGTGTATTTAGGCTGGCATCAAGTTGAATATCACCATAGACACGTAGTCGGGCAACGCCACCATCTGGATAAATGTTTAAACGAATATGGGTCACGGTTTGCCCATGATCAATCTCGATAAGCTCATGATTGTGACCTTGCAATGGGGTCATACCTACTAGTGCCTGCCAATTTTTACCGTCCCAGTCCTCTTTGCTTAGACTGGCAAGCTCAGTTTCATCTTGCTGTAGCAGCTCTGGCGCGTACAAGGCATCGACACTGGCAGAAGATGGGAAGTTACCTGTAAAGTGGCTGGTATCAATATCAAGACCAGCAATTTTGGTTGGGCGCGCCAGTTGAATCACTAAATAGTCATATCCTAGGTGGCGCTTACGACGAGTTTCCCATCCATCCATCCACTTACCGTTGTCATCGAACTTACCAACCACAAAGATAGGCGTATCAGGATTTAGAATACGGCTTTTATCCGCAAAGAAATCATCGGTGGCGAATAGCGATTTTGCGCCCAAACGACTGTCGGCGACGTTTGATTTTTTGGTGAAAGCTGGCAGGGTATCAGGTAGATTGTTTGCGGAGATAATTTGTCCAACTTCTGAAGTATTTTGACTCACAATGATTCCTTTTTAATAATAGTGTGTGTTTATAGTGTGGTGGCTATCTTATTTATTCATCTTTGATAATTCGCATTCGCTCAGCTAAGTAGAACGGATACTAGGACGATAGCCTAACTTACATCCAGTTAGCAGTATTGTCTGGCGTGGCAGGATGATTTTCGTACCAGTGTTTGGCGATATCATCGCGGCGGCATATCCATACGTCAGGTTTATTGGTGATATATTGCAAAAACTGCTTTAACGCTTTGATGCGTCCTGCACGTCCGATAATGCGGCAGTGCAAACCAATCGTCAGCATTTTCGGGGTGTGCGCGCCTTCTTCATACAAGGTGTCAAAGCTGTCTTTGAGATACTGATAAAACGGCTCTGCATGAGTAAACCCTGGACTTGAAGAAAAACGCATATCGTTGGTCTCGAGGCTATAAGGTATGACCAAATGCGGCTTACGCGTGATGACTTTGCTCTCTTGAACATTGCCCTCTTGAACCTTTACATTGAGCCAGTAGGGCAGCTCATCACCGTACGAGTCAGAGTCATAAGTATAGCCGCCTTGCTCGGCAACCAGTTCACGAGTATTTGGGCTATCACGTCCTGTGTACCAGCCTAGAGGCTGTCTGCCGAGCATACGTTCAAATATTTGGGTGGCACAGCGAATGTGTTCGCGCTCAGTCTCACGGTACATGTCCTGATAGGTAATCCAGCGTAGACCATGACTGGCAATCTCATGACCATCTTCTAACACACGCTCGATGATATGTGGCGTTTTTTCAGCAGCGGCAGCACAGGTAAACGTGGTGATTGGCACGCCATACTCTTTGAATACATCCAACACACGCCACACGCCGACACGGCTACCGTATTCGAATGCAGATTCAATAGACTGGTGGCGGTTGTTAAACGAGGGCGTGCCTAAGATATCTGATAAAAAGCGCTCTGATTGTCCATCGCCATGCATGACGCTGTTTTCTGCCCCTTCTTCGATGTTTAGCACAAACTGTACCGCAATCTTTGCCCCGCCTAGCCAGTTTGCTTTTGGTGGGTTGCCAGCATAGCCTTTTAGATCGCGGGGGTACGTGCTTTGATCAAAATCACTGGTAATTTTTCGAGTCATCATTCATGTTCCTATAAAGTAGCGCGGTCTGTTCACCAGTTATAATTACAGTGACGATGCGTATGCCACGAGCTGCTGACGCTCTGCATCAGTTAGCTGAGTAATATTACCAAGCGGCATATAGCCAGTTTGTACCGCAGTGACGATTTTCGCTTTATGTATTTTTAGGTCTTCTGGTGTCTGCAAAATGATACCGGCTGGCGGCGCGACAAAGCCTTGTTGCGTTGGCTGCACCGCATGACAGGTGCTACAGCGCGTATGTACGACATCCATCATGGTGTCATCTGCTGACGCGCTCACGGGTACCGCTTCAGCAGTAGCTGCATCATTATTCACACTGTTATTAGAATTGGTATTAGCATTAGTCACAGTATCAGTGGTGCCTTTATCAGTAGTTGCGCTTGTAGCTGGCGGCGTGCTATCAGTCGTTGTAGGCATTACTGCGGCAGTAGCTGGCATTGCAGGTGCTGGCTCAATCGGCTCAGGTCGCATCCAGATAATCAATAGTACTGTCATTATGGCTGGGATGACCAAGAAACGTGGTTTTTTATGACCCAAATGCTTTTGGTTAAAGTAATGACGGGCAGTTGCGGTAATGATGCCGACGAAGACCAATACCAACCAGCCTTGCTCATGAGCATACATCATTGGGTAATGGTTGCTGATCATGGTAAAGATGAGCGGTAGGGTAAAGTAGTTATTCATCAGTGAGCGGTTCTTAGCTTGTAATGCCAATTCAGCCACTTCTTTACCCGGTTTTTCGCCACGCCGCACACAGTCAACGAGTGCACGCTGAGCTGGCATAATACCGAAGAATACATTACCTACCATCACCGTGCCCAAGATAGCACCGATATGTATAAATGAAGCACGATCACTAAACAGCTGATAAGAACCCCAGCTTGCGATGACCAGTAAGATAAAGATCAGCGTACTAAAGATAAACGCGTTTTTACCCAAATGACTGCGCACGATAACTTCATAAATGAAGTAACTACCAAACAAGAAAAGCAAGCTGGTGGCGATGGCACCGATACTAGTAAAAGGTACTTTGCTTGGGTCGATCAGGTAGGCAGTTGCATTGGCATAATAGACGATAGACATCATCGCCGCACCCGTCAGCCAAGTGGTATAAGCTTCCCATTTAAACCAATGTAGCGTCTTTGGCATCTCTTCTGGTTCGAGTTTGTATTTGGCAATCTCATAAAACCCGCCGCCATGTACCGCCCAAAGATCACCTGAGATACCTTTGTCTGTTTTCCACTGGGGCGGTTTGCGTAGGCTTAAATCTAGCCACACAAAATAAAACGATGCACCAATCCATGCGACTCCAGCGATAACATGGAACCAGCGGAAAAACAAACTTAACCATTCAAGAAGATAGGCGCCCATGCGGTAAATGTCCTTTAATATACGATGTCTTAATAGAATATCTTGGTAATGTCTTTAATGGGATGTATTGATAAGCTGTGCTGATAACGGGCAACGATTTTTGCTGAGTATCATTCAAGTACTCGATATGCTCGTGACGTCAGCACGGTTATATTTGTATTTTTATGATAAAAATGCGCACTAAAAATACAGCATGTTACGAGCCGCGATAAGTACTATAACCGTGTGCACTAAGTAGGAGCGGCACGTGATAATGACTGGCATCGTTTACCACAAAGTCGATGACCACTTGCGGATAAAATGCTGTCAGCTGCTGAGCATCAAAATAAGACTGAGTATCGAACGTTACGGTATAGCGTCCGGTATCTAGCTGACGCTCTGTGCTATCGATGGCTGTATCAAACTGCCAAGCGTCTGGTGTGACACGGCCATCGCTATTGGTTGTACCATGCGCTAGTAATGTGGCGGCACCGTTGTCTTGTACGCGGTGTAAGGTAACGGCGACATCAGCGGCAGGTTTGCCAAGATGAGTGTCTAAGATATGTGATGATAGGGTGGCAGACATGAGGCTTCCTTTGTATTCAGTAAAGACGTAAATAGGGTGACGCTGCTCGCGCGTTCTGTAAGTCGAGCATCGTAAGAATCAAACATTACTCAATAGTTTATCTAAACGTAAACGCGTAATTTTATTCTGTTCAGCAGCTGCATTGGCAAGCTCTGTAGTACGATCATTTGGCAGGCGTGCTAGCAGCAGATCAAGCATTTGCTGTGCGCTTTTGCCTGTCGCAAAAACAATGAAAATAAAACCAAATTTATCAAGGTAGTCTTGATTGCCTTTGGCAAGTGCTTCGAGTACGTCATCTGCTGCATCGTTAGCGCCAGATTGCTCGTGTGTGGCGCTACTTTGCGTGTTGCGATATTTTTCTTTTAGAGATGCCACATTGCCGATTTGCGGATGTCCATCAAACGCTTCTAGTAAATTGGCATCATCAGTTTGCAGCTCATGCCAGATAGCATCGCTACTTGCTAAGAGGGCATCAATGTCTATAAAAGGACGAGCGTTAGCCAGTTTGTCAGCCCAAGCACTACTGGTACAGCAGATTAAAAGCTGGGCAACAGCTACTTCCTGAGATAAATCATTAAATTGCGCTAAGGTTAAGCTCACGATGACCTCCTTTTTTAATATGACAACCCATTATGTGTATTGGGAAATAAATCGTTAGTAGTGGTTTATACCTTGCGGTTATTCGCATAAACTTGACAGCAGCATCACAGGTGTTAATAGCTGCATAGGGTTTTCGTCTTTTGTCTTATATTTCTTTGGTCAACGTAACAATGTCAGTGGTACTCGACGTCGACTGGTAAGCTTTCTGCTGATAATGACCTGACAATACAAAACAGACTGGCTGAGGAAACACTGATATTTTAGCGACAAAACTGACAGACCAATCTCGTTTGAATGGTAATGTGATTGCTTTATAGCTACCATTCTGCTAAAACCTGACTAATTGGTCAACTGTTTTATAAGAAATATTTTTATTGGGTACAGTATGTTGCGAAAATCTGTTTACTTAACCATGAATGGACCAAGGAATGTAGCGACTATGTTGTCGACCCTGCCACTCGGAGTGAGATACCACTGCTATGACACAAAATAATCAGAAAGAAGACATGCTTACGGCTGAGACGCCCTCGCACCGTAGTCAACAAGACACGCGTGCATATAATCAAGCGTTGATACTGGCCGCGGCCGAAGAGGAATTTGTGCTCCAAAGCTATCGCGGCGCGACGATGCAGGGCATTGCCGATAGAGCAGGGTTGCCCAAAGCCAATGTTCACTATTATTTTAAAAACAAAAAGAATCTCTATATGGCTGTGTTGCGCTCGATCATTCAAGAATGGAATGAAGGCTTGGTGACCATGACAGTGGATAGCGATCCAAGAACAGTCATTGAGAAATTTGTCCGTACCAAGCTTCATCAAGCCTTCGTTAACCCTAGTCGTCATAAGCTGTTTGCTATTGAAGTGATTGGCGGCGCGCCGCACTTGCATGAGTTTATGTCGACGACCATGAAAGATTGGGTCAACGATAAAGCGCAAGTAATGAAAGAGTGGCACAAGCAAGGCAAAATTGGGATTACTGACCCTCTCCAACTACTGATTTTGATTTGGGCGACTACCCAACGTTATGCTGAATTTGAGATTGAAATCGTTGGATTAATGGATAAGACAGCGTATGACGCAGAAGATGAAGCACGTGCGGCAGACTTTCTAGTGCCTTTTATTCTAAAAGGCTGTGGCCTTGAATGATGACAGAATCTACGTGCTATAGTTGATTCAGTTTAAAAGATAGTCAAGGCAACCGAACGCAGATGTAACTGTGATACCTCAAATGAGGTTAACGCTGTCATTCTTTTATAGAGGATTGACTATAATAAGCGCGGCGCATAGGTTGATGCTATTGCGCCTCGCTTGCTTTTAAATACTGATAAACGCTGCTAGATATTCAGTGTTAAGCGACTTCACGGGCTGGCGTCAAGTCATCTTCAGCGTGCTGTTCTGCAGTATCAAATTCAGCACCGTAGTTTTTGGGTAAAACCATATCAAGCGTGATCGCTACGATCCCTGACATCGTTACTGCTGAACCAAAGATGTTTTGGAAAAACTGCGGCGTTTGTGAGAGTACATTAGGAACGAATGCAATACCTGTCGCCAGACCCAATGAGGTGGCAATGATCAAGACATTACGATGGGTGAAATCGACGGTAGATAGGATACGAATACCGGCAGTTGCCACAGTTGCAAACATGAGTAGCGTGACGCCACCAACGACAGGCTTAGGTAATTGCGTGAAAATAGCACCAAGGACAGGAAACAGCCCCATCAGGCACAGGATGCCACCAACATAGAAACCAACATAGCGGCTGGCAATACCCGTCATTTGAATCACGCCATTATTTTGGCTAAAAGTCGTCACAGGGAAAGTATTGAATACGGCTGCAATCAGAGAATTGACACCATCGCCCAACACGCCGCCTTTGATGCGTTTTTCATAGAGAGGGCCTTTGATAGGTTCCCCCGAAATCATGGAAGTGGCCGTCAAATCACCTGAGGTTTCAATACTGGTAATGATGTACATAAAAGCAATGGGGATAAAAGCCTGCCAATCAAAACCAAAACCGTATTTAAACGGGGTTGGCACCGTAAAAAAAGCCGCCTCAGAAACCAGTGAAAAATCAATGCGACCCATAAATACCGCAGCGATAAGCCCGAGCATCAAACCGATAAAGATGGCGCTTGAGCGAATGACTTTATTATTAATAATACTAATCAGCACCACGCTCACTAGTACGCCACCGCCCAACAGTAAGTTTGGAATACTACCAAAATCTTCCGCACCAAACCCGCCTGCCAAGTCAGTGAGGCCTACCTTTGTTAAGGACAAACCAATCGTGACAATCACGCAGCCTGTCACAATAGGGCTCATAAATGATTTGAGTTTGGTGATAAATTGACTCAAAAATATCTCAACAAATGCGCCGAGAAATGAGACCCCAAAGATAACCGATAAAATCTCTTCAGGACCGCCGCCACGGTTTTTTACCACAAATCCAGCCGCCAGTACGGCCGCTAAAAACCCGAAACTGGTCCCTTGTAGTGCCATAAGGCCAGAGCCGACAGGCCCTATTTTTCGAGTTTGAATAAAGGTTGCAACGCCAGATACAATCAATGACATGCTGAGAAGGTAAGGTATGTGCTCTCCCAGACCTAATGTGCCGCCTATGATTAATGAAGGGGTAATAATGCCAACGAAAGCTGCCAATACGTGCTGTATGGCACCTAAAAATGCTTTGATAGGGGTGGGGCGGTCATGTAGTCTATACAATAAATCGGTATTTGCTGGAACGTTTTCACTCATGGTGGTCTCCTCCTAAGCTAACTGCTTAGCACCCGCTCAACTGTCACGATCAGACAACGTCGTAAATCACGCGATAGTGGGTAAAACCCAATCCTTGATTTTTTTTTATCGATGTAAACAATAGGGGGTGCGCATCTGACTGGATACTGGCCAATAAAATAATCTATCTTTGTTGGTTAACATCTAAATAACCTGACCAATTAGTCAGCTCTATTTAGGGTATAGGTAAAATGCAAGTTATTGCAATGTTTTTTTTGGTACTAGTAAGTTTACGGGTTTGTTGCGCAATAAAAAGAATGACAGAGCACAAGTAAACCACGTTTAAGAGGGTAGATATCGTTTGTCAAAAGCAGGCGTCATCGCTTCTACGGTGATGATCTACCAACACAAAAAAGCCCCAACCATAGTCGTTATGGTTGGGGCTTTTTTGTGTTTCTGATTTTTAAGTTATCAAGAATAAATTGACCATTTGTCCAAAGACAGACAAGTTGCTTTGAATAAACTTAAAGCGTTATTTTGGGCTTGATGACCAGACAGGTGAGCGAATAATACCTTGTCCTGATTTACCGAATGCCTCGCCACCATTGAGTGATTTGATGGTCAGTATGCCTTTACCGCCTTGGGTTGACGCATAGACCACACGCTTACCATTGGGTGAAAAGCTTGGTGCTTCATCGATACCAGTATTGCCAAGGTTGGTCGTCACAGCGCCGTTACTGTTCATAATGGCGGCTGAGCGTCCACTCAAAAAGGCGATTTGTGTGCCGTCACTACTGAACTGCGGACTGGTCGCATAGCCACCGTTTGATACTTTAGTCGTGCGTCCTGAGCCGAACTCATAGCGATAGACTTGTGGTTTGTTAAATCCCGTTCTATCACTGACGTACACAAACGACTTACCATCGGGCGCATAGCTTGGCTGCACTTCACTGCTTGGTAAATTGGTGAGTCTTCTAGGTGTGCCGCCGCTGGCACTCATCTCATAGATATCGGCACTGCCTTCATAGCTACTGGAGAACAGTATTTTGCTACCATCAGGAGAGAATGAGGGACTTAAGTTACTGCCCGCAAAAGGGGTCAATACGGTTGCACCGCCACCACTGACGTTTTGAACATAGATGATAGGATAAGATTGTTCACGTTGTACCGAATAGGCGATACGGTTGCCGTCTGGTGACCATGCTGGTGAGAAAATAGAGCCTGCTACTTCAGTGATGGTTTTTGCGTTTTCGCCATCAGCATCCATCACTTTTAGACGAGATACTTTTTGTTTGCCAGTACCCGTTTCCTCGATATAAGCAATACGCCCTGAGAAATCACCTGGAATCCCAGTAATCAGCTCGTAGACTTTGTCAGCGATGACGTGACCGGCATAACGCATGCTTTCGCGGTTGTTATCAGCAGTTAGGCTTTGTTTGCCCTGTATCACGCGACCAGATTTTACGTCAATGACTTCATAATCGGTGACTATTTTACCACGATTGGTACGCGTACTACCGACAACCAAATAAGGGATACCCATGCTTTGCCACACTGGTAATGTGCCTGCCAGCTCATTACTACTGTGCGGCTGCTGCGGCAAGTCGGTATTGGTCACTGTTAACTCTGTTTTGCTCAAATCATTTAATATCACAGGTGACAACACAGTATCACCAGCAAACGCGACAAACGCGACTTGGTTCTTTTGGACTGGAATATCGTAGTCCAGCTCTAAAACGACAGGGGCCGCGAGCAAGTTTGGGGATACGAGTAATGCGGCGGTGCTAGCAAGTAGAGAGACCAGGAGTTTCTTATGAGTGCGCATGAGTGAATGGAGCTCCTAAAATTAGTATATATGCATGTTAGTATTTGATCGTTTTTATAGTCGATGAGGCTGGCATGTAAAGGAGAAAAACCGATGTGATACAAGCCGCTTAACGCCACGTTATCAATAATACAAGGCGCTAGCAACTGATTAATTGCTGCCCTTAAACTGTATGGTAAAAGTAGGGTATTTAGGGTCATCAGCATCAATGGGCAGGCTGCCTGTGTTCAATACCGCTTGTCTTGCCGCTTCATTGACGGCGCTGTCAGATCCAGAGGCCGTCACATTCACCACATCACCATTGGCATTGACTGTGATCGTCAATGTCGTGCGCTGGGTCGAGCCTTTCGCTGCGGTTGGCGGTGTATAGTTACGTTTGACCAAGCTGATGATCTCATTATTGCTGGCACCGCGGCTACCACTTGATGCCGAACGGCTACTGCCCTTGGACGTACTAGAGGTTGACGTATCACCAGAGATAGTTGACTGTCCATCTGATAGGCTGAAGGTTTTGCCTGCATTGCCCGCGCCACTGGTATCAATCTCTATATTGCGATCGTTGGCTGTGGGGCGCTTTATTTTAGGTGGGTTGTTTTGTTTTTGGCGAAACTCACCGAGACGTTTTTGTTCTTCTATGAGTTGCTCTCTTTTGCTTTGATCGACTTGATCAAGTTCATCCATGGCAGACTCATCTAACTGGGCTGCCCATTCAGCCATTTTATTCTCATATTCTTGGTTTTGCTCTTGTAACCGCTGATGATGATCTTTGCTCATGAGCACAGGCTCACTGGCCACCTCATTGGATTTCGTAAACACTGGGACACGCTGAGAGTTGGGCTGAGTTGAGCTTTCACCGCTGCTACTGCCAGAGGTCTCTGATGGCATGGTACTAGACGATTCGCTGCTACTCTCTGCTTGCATGGCACTAGCAGCTGCCTGATTCGCCAGTATCTGCCCTTGCATGTCAGCGAGCTGTTCGGGGGAGACCATGACCGTCTCGATGCTACCAGTCATCTCGGTGTCTGTGGTTTGGTAGTTATAAACCAGTAGCCCAATTATCAGACCGTGTGCCAGCAGACTGAGTAACGTAGGCCATGTCAGCCCGTTGCTCTCAGGTTCAGTGGGTATATAGACGGCGGGCGCATTATGCATGGTATGGACACTCATGAACGTGATTTATCGAACTGACTGGTTCGTCGGTTTGGCTAATTTGTCGCATTGAACAATAGGGTATGACCTGCTTGCTAAGCGTATGACTATGGACGTGATGGCGTAGGTAGCGGCGCACCCGTCAATAATCCTACTTTTTCAATACCTGCTTGCTGCAAGGTTGCCATAAGAGTCATGATGGCACCGTATTGATTGTTTTGGTCCGCATTGATCATCACTTGTACGGGTTCTGAGCCTGTATTACTGCTTTGAGACTGTAGATTAGACAACGTGTTAATCAGCTCAGGCTCACTAACTGGCACATCGACATTGTCTTCATAACTGATAAAAGTCTCCCCTTTTTCTGTCAACGAGACAATCACCGGCAGCTGATTTTGATTCATGGTGTTGGTTTGCTCTTTTGGCAAATCCACATCGACGCCTGTAATCAGCATCGGCGCGGTTACCATAAATATCACCAATAGCACCAGCATGACGTCAATGTAAGGCACGACATTCATCTCAGCATTTAGTGCTTTTTTCTCACGGCGATAGGGGTTTGGTTTCATAGCCCATTCACCTGATTGACAGTAGACTGAGGGCTAACAGGCGCTTGTACACTGGTTTCACGCTGTAGCATGCCTGTCATCTCATCACAGAACAGAGCACGTGAATCATAGAGGCTGCTTGATTTTGCGGTGAAATGGTTATACGCCAATACAGCAGGAATGGCGGCAAACAGACCCATGGCAGTGGCAATCAGCGCCTCCGCAATACCAGGTGCGACCGAGGCGAGGGTGGCTTGCTCAGTTTGTGACAGTCCCAAAAACGCATTCATAATGCCCCAGACCGTACCAAACAATCCGACATAAGGCGCGACTGAACCGATACTCGCCAGCGTCGTCAGTCCTGACTCTAGTAACTGCTGCTGACGCCCAAGCCCAACACGCAACTTACGCTCAACACCATCGATGATGTCATCTTTTGGTTGACGTTTCTTATGCATTCTGAGGTATTCTGAAAACCCCACATAAAATATCTGCTCCAGCCCCTGACGATCAGGTGAGCCTTGAATGCCTTGGTAGAGTTTTGCCAAGTCTTCACCTGACCAAAACCACGTCTCAAATTGCTGATCAAAGTTTTTGGCCGTACCGAGACGCGCACTCATACGGAAGATAATCACCCAACTGAGTAAGGAGGCCAGTAGCAATAGTGCCATGACGATTTGTACCAATAGGCTGGCTTGGGTAATAAGATCGACAATATTTAATGATTCAGGCATGTAATAGACTCACGGATAATTGACAACAGCTGGATGACACCATGACATCCAAATCAGACAAATCTCAAAAAAACTCACTCGCTACCAGTATCAATGCTTACCAGAGGCGCTTTATCAAAAACTCAATGCCTTGTCTTATAATCAAAGCCCTGTCTCATAAAAGGCCATTTGATAACAAAGACGCTCAGTGAATCATCGACATAATAACCCCCTAGTTTACTTCTAAATGAAGCAAAGGTCATTATTAATGTGACAAACCAATAGAAAGTATGACCGCCTAAATATTAATGGCCTAATGTAATGACAGCAAGCATGCGTTACATCAGTGCTGCCCATGAGTGCATTTACCCAGAATAAGGCAAGTAAAGGTAGATTTGTATAGACCTTTACTGGTCATGCCAGTGTCCTCTCGAATTGTAATTTTGTATGAATGAGGCATTATCAGCGATTGAGTTTGTAAGATAACTCGTCTAATATGTTACGCTTTGTTACTACATTATTCTTGTTTTAACAGGGCCTTTTTCTTGTTGAAATGATAGTTGATTTTAAGTAGTGGCGACTTTTTATTAGCCGTCGGGGGCGACACTTATGAATGCAATTGAACGCTATTTTGGGATTAATGGTGAAAACACCACGATCAAAACAGAAATAATCGCTGGTATAACCACGTTCTTAACGATGGCTTATATTATCTTTGTTAACCCTAACGTCTTAGCAGACGCAGGTATGGACAAAGGTGCTGTGTTTGTTGCAACTTGTCTTGCGGCCGCGGTAGGGTGTTTTATTATGGGTATTTATGCCCGACTACCAGTGGCGTTAGCACCAGGAATGGGGCTCAACGCCTTTTTTACCTATGGCGTCGTTTTAGGTATGGGCTATGCTTGGCAGACCGCGCTCGGTGCGGTATTTCTGTCTGGTTGTATCTTTGTATTATTGAGCCTGTTCAAGATTCGTGAAGCCATCATCAATGCCATTCCAACCTCTCTCAAACATGGCGTGGTGGCTGGTATTGGTGCATTTTTGGCGTTTATCGCGCTACAAAGCGCCGGTATTATCGTCAATCATGATGCAACCTTAGTTGGCCTTGGTGACATGACCTCGTTTGGTCCTGCCATGGCTTCATTGGGATTTGTGGTCATTATCGGCTTGTCTTACAAAAGAGTCCCAGGTGCCGTCACTATTGGTATTCTGCTTGTCGCTTTGATTAGCTTACTTATGGGCTATACACAGTTCACTGGTATCGTATCGGCACCGCCTTCTATCGCACCGACGCTGATGCAGCTTGATATCGCGGGCGCATTCGATGTGGGTATGATCAGTGTGATCTTTGCGTTCTTGTTTGTGGATTTATTCGATACTGCGGGTACATTGATTGCCACTACTAGCCAAGCCAAATTGATCGACAAAGATGGCAACATTCCTAACATGGGCAAGGCGCTATTGGCAGATTCTACTGCAACGGTCGCAGGTTCATTGCTCGGTACGTCATCGACAACCAGTTATATCGAAAGTATCTCTGGAATCGCCTCAGGCGGCCGTACAGGCCTCATGGCAGTGACGGTTGGGGTGTTATTCTTACTCAGTATTTTCTTCTCTCCATTGGCAGGTATGATTCCAGCTTATGCGACAGCAGGCGCGATTTTTTATGTGGCCGTACTGATGATGGGCACGCTAAAAGACATCGAATGGAGCGATCTAACAGAAGCGGCACCCGTAGTCGTCGTATTGCTATTCACACCGCTCACATACTCTATCGCTGATGGCATTGCATTGGGTTTTATCACCTTCACTGCCGTAAAAGTCGTTGCGGGCAAGTTTGCTGATATCAGCATTGCTGTGTGGCTTTTGACGATTATCTTATTGGTTAAGATTGTCTTCTTATAGCATACTGACAACGGTCTCGATTTACTTAGTCGTGCCTGAATGCTGATGTATTAACGAAAACCCCCCTTTATCATTGATTGATAAAGGGGGGTTTTCTTTGATAGTGCATCGTTTGCTAAAAATGATGCACTATAGATAAAGCACTTGGCAGACAGCAGGACGCTAACCCCATCTACAAAGTGACAGGGTGCCAGCCCTACGTCATGTTCTTAGACCCACGTCAAACAGCCCTGTGTCCCCTCTCACTGACATCAATTGCAGGTGCTTGACCTCAGTTATGTAGACTAATATTTTGACATTAGAGCTGCGTACTGGCATTACAATCAATCGGCAATAGTAAACAAAAAAACGTAACCAAAGCGTCATGATCATTAATTACGGCATAAGCTATTGTTATTTAAAGAGTTATTTATTGATAAAAATGAGAAAAATCGTTAGTTTGAAATTTTTTTTCATGATATTATAGCCGAGTTAAGCGCATCACCTCAATCAACGCCGTAGAGGTTTTTCTTACAGTGAATTAGCGTCACCTAAGATGATAGATTTGTGCTTATTAAAGCGACCGTATGTCGTTTCGATAAACTGGTATCTGACCATCATACTCCTTTCACTACTGACAAGAAGAAGGCACTAATGCCGCTTAGCTTTATGTTGTTGCCTTTGTATTGTTAACGTAGCCCGTTTAACAGTCGAACGACCTACTTAACCGTCTCCAGCCTCTGCTGGATTTTTAGTTTTGTGATGGCGCCGTTTGGTCTTTTGATTATTGCTGTGAATATCCGTTAATAACCCCTATTATCTAATAGCGGTTATGAGCAGTTATACAGGACGATCAGACTTCCTAAAGCACCATTTATTATGGTTTTTAAACGATAGTTATGGAGTTATTATGAACCCAGTAGATCAGTTTACCCCGCAAGAGCCTATCTTGTTTTCCGCTGTTGATTTGCTGAAGCCGGCATATCTTACTCAGTCATTAGAAGCGCTACATACCCGTATTTCACCGCTATATAGTGTGGATGAAGTGCGTTGGTTGTCTGAGCTGTTACCACTTGCCAAACCTAGCGATGAAGAGCGCGATGCTGCTGCTGAGCAAACGCGTAAATTGGTCGAGCACGTGCGTAATGATGGCAAAGCCGTCAAAATGGTCGATTCATTGTTGCTTGAGTATAGCCTTGATACCCAAGAAGGTATCTTGCTCATGAGCTTGGCAGAAGCCTTGATTCGTGTGCCAGACAACTATACGGCTGATGCCTTGATTCATGACAAAATGAGTGTGGCTGATTGGAAAAAGCACATCAAAAATGACAATGGCTTTATGGTCAATGCTTCTACTTGGGGCATGATGATGACGGGCCGCGTCGTGAGCATTGATAGCAGCACGACAGCGTCAGGCTTCTTAGACCGTATGACCAAAAAGATGGGCGAGCCTGTCATTCGTAGTGCGATGCAAAAAGCCATGCGCATCATGGGTCATCAGTTCGTATTGGGCGAAACCATTGAAGACGCCAATAAGAACAGCCAGCCGTATCGTAACAGAGGTTACACCTACTCATTTGATATGCTAGGTGAAGCGGCCATCACGCACAGAGATGCTGAAAAATACTTCAACGACTATCTGCATGCCATCAAAGCCACTGCGAGCATTAAAGTCAAAGACGGCATGCCAAAGCCATCAGTATCTATCAAATTATCAGCACTGCATCCTCGCTATGAAGCCACGCAAGAAACGCAAGTCATGGGACTGCTGCGTCAACGCTGCATGTTGCTCATTGAAGCGGCACGTGAGGTCAATGTTGATCTGAGTATTGATGCAGAAGAAGCGGATCGTCTTGAGATTTCTCTAAAACTGTTTGAGTCTTTATACCGTGATAACTTGACGGCTGGCTGGGATGGTTTGGGTATCGTTGTACAGGGTTACTCTAAGCGCGCTATCGCAGTCCTCGCTTGGTTGGCTCGTCTCTCAACTGAAGTGGGCGATCGCATCCCAGTACGCTTGGTAAAAGGCGCTTATTGGGATACAGAGATCAAGCTTGCTCAGCAAAAAGGTCTATCAGGTTATCCTGTGTGGACTCGTAAAGAAGGCACGGATACCGCTTATCTTGCTTGCGCGCGTTTCTTATTATCAGATCATTTGCGCGGGCTAATCTGGCCACAGTTTGCGACGCATAATGCTCACACACTTGCCTCAATCATTACGATGAGCGCGCATAGAGACTTTGAGTTCCAGCGTTTGCATGGTATGGGTGATGCACTTTACGACCATATTTTAGATGCTTATCAGATTCCAGTACGTATCTATGCACCAGTAGGCGCGCATAAAGACTTGCTACCGTACTTGGTACGTCGTTTGCTTGAGAACGGCGCAAACAGCTCGTTTGTCCATCAGTTATTAGACAAGTCTTATCCAATCGATAAGCTGACTGTGCATCCATATGACAAGCTACTAGCCAATGCCACGTTGAACAACCCAGATATCCCATTACCATCGGAAATCTATGGTGAACGTCGTGCCAGCTTTGGTCCTAATATCTTTATTGACTCGCAGTGGGCTCCGTTTACAGCAGCTATCGATAGCTACTTAGACAAGTCTTGGTCAGCGACACCTATCATCAATGGCAAAGCTGTTAATGATTACGAAGTAGATGGCACAACGCATCAGCTGGATGCTCAGACAGTACGTGCACCTTGGAACCATGAAGTCAGCGCTGGTGAAGTCAAATACGCCAACGCTCAATTGGCTCGCCAAGCTATCGATGCTGCTGTTGCCGGTCAAAATGAGTGGCAAAATGTATCAGCTGCGAAGCGTGCTGAGATATTGCGCAAGATTGCAGATTTATACGAAGAGAACTATGCTGAATTGATGGCATTGTGCCAAGTCGAAGCGGGTAAGACTCTGCAAGATGGTATTGATGAGATCAAAGAAGCGGTTGATTTCTGTCGTTTTTATGCAGACGAAGCTGAGCGTTTAGAGGCGACTGCTTATGAGTTTACTGATTTATCTGGTAAACAAGCCCGTCAAGTCTATAAAGCACGTGGTACTTTTGTCTGTATCAGTCCATGGAACTTCCCATTGGCAATCTACACTGGTCAAATCGTGGCGGCACTGGCTGCAGGTAATACGGTAGTGGCCAAACCTGCTGAACAAACCAGTTTGATCGCTCATTTTGGTGCACAATTAATGTATCAAGCGGGTATTCCAGCAGCGGCCCTGCAATTAGTCACTGGTGCAGGTGACGTAGGCGGCGCATTGACGGCAGCTGACAACATCGCAGGTGTGATCTTTACAGGTTCTACTCAAACCGCGCAGCGTATCAATCAAAGCCTAAACGACCATGCCCAAACCAGTGGTGAGCTGCCAGTATTTATCGCAGAAACGGGTGGTCAGAACGCGATGATCGTTGATTCAACGGCATTGCCAGAGCAGGTTGTTAGAGACGCCGTATTATCAGCGTTTGGGTCAGCAGGTCAACGTTGTTCAGCTTGCCGTATCTTGTGTGTGCAGGAAGAGATGGCAGATGATTTGATCGAGCTACTACAAGGTAACATGGCAGAATTGTCTGTTGGTAATCCTCTTTATGCTGCCACCGATGTGGGCCCAGTGATTGATGCGGATGCCAAGCAAGGTCTAGAGGCACATATCGCGCGTATGGAAGCCGAGCCAACCGCGACGATTCTGGCACAAACGCCAATGAGCTCAACCTCGGTCGTGAGCCAAGATCAGTCTACGTTTGTATTGCCAACGGCGATCGAAGTCAAAAGCATCGATGTCATCGGTGGTGAGCACTTTGGCCCGATTTTGCATGTACTGCGTTACCAAGCTCGTGATTTGAACAAGCTAATTGATGCGATTAATGCGACAGGTTTTGGTTTGACTTTGGGTATCCACAGTCGTATCGAAACCACCACTGAAAACATCGAGCGCCGCGCATTTGTCGGTAATACCTATATTAACCGTAACCAGATTGGTGCTGTGGTCAACGTCCAGCCATTTGGTGGCTGTGGTCTGTCTGGTACTGGTCCTAAAGCGGGTGGCCCGCACTATGTATCGCGCCTCATGCAGCTAGTCTCAGAACCAGCGACTGATATCGAGGCTAGCAATAGCCAAGCCCAAACCACCATTCAAACAGAACTTGCATAAGGAGTAGCATCATGGCGACTGAATTCAAAAAAAATCATGCACAGGTCTGTGAGTCTTGGAGATTACTGGGCGCGGTAAACCGTGCCACCTATCTACAAGCAGCCATTCCAAAGCTGGCGCTGCTAACGGGTGATGCCAACAAGGCCAAGCGCTTATTCAATCATCTATTGAGTGCAGCACCAAGCTTGGATGAGATGCATCGTATGGTTGGTGCCACTGGCGAGTCAAACGACTTGTACGTCACTGGTCGCGGTAAGACGATGGTGGTGGGCGGTGAGTCTGCCCGTGCAATGGCCGTACTAGGCCAGCTGGTGGCAGCATTATTGACAGGCAATGAAGTCATATTGCATTGCCCAAGCCAAGATGAGATGTGTGTTGAAGCAGCAAAGGTGCTTTATGACACTGGTATCAGCGAAGATGTACTGAGCGTTGCTAATGACTCACAGACCATTACTTTGTTGCATATCGATCGTCTTGCACAAGTGGCTGTGTCTGGTAGCCGAGCTGATGCACAGACAATCAGTCAAGAACTGGCTAAGACTGATGGTATTTTGACGCAGGTTATTAGCGTGACGGATATGGAAGGCTTGTCAGAGATGCTAACGCCTGATTATCTGCATCGTTTTGTCACCGAGCGTGTTAAAACCATCAATACCACGGCTATCGGTGGTAATGCAAGCTTACTTGAGCTTGGTACTTAGGCTTGGTAACTAGTATCGGTTTTATGCCGATTATATAGTGAATGCTTGTATGGATTGGTAAGAGGTTAAACCAAGAAATTGGTTGCTCGTATCAATCTTATACGCTCTTAGCTATAGGTGATTTATGTGCTGTTTCATTTTATTCGAAATAAATGGTGTTTAAATCACTACCAAGTCCAGCAAAAATACTTAAGAAAAACCGCTATCTGATGATAAATCAGATAGCGGTTTTTTATGTTTTCCAATTGAGATTTGATGGCGGAGGGTTATTCAGCAATATCAACCCATATCCAGCCATTCTCTAACCATTCGCTTAAATCATCTGCATCGATATCCGTGACATCATGATGTTGTAATTGCTCTCCATTGGCCAAGCGTACCAATACCGCTATCGACGCATCATCTAGCCCATCGATACGTTGGCCATTGGCATATAGCACGGTGCCATCACTGGTCTGGCTATAGAGTAAGCGATTACTATAATCGGCTTGCAGTGTTGCGCCTTCTGATAAGGCTTGCATTAGCTCATTTGTATCTAAAGTCTCTTCTGGCATCAGCGCATCATATTGGCGCTTGCTTACGACTTCTGATACTGCTTGGTGAATCATGTCATCACCGCGATCAGATTGTAGCATTTGTAGTAGCTGCGCTTTGATCGCTTGGATACTATCCGCTTGCAATTCACCTGAGTTCTGTAGCGGTTGCGGTAGTAGCATTGGGATAAATAAACTACTGTCATTGGTTGCGATATCAGCCATATTATCGATGATTTGCATCAAGTTGGGACGACGACAGCCAAATGAGAACGTCAGACAATCATCCTGTGCGACACCGAAATGCGATAATTTTGGTGGTACGTACAGCACATCGCCCGCTTCTAATATCTCATCAAATATAATCTCGCCCATATCATCAAACAAGCGCAGCGGCTCATCAGCGACGAATTCTGTCTGGTCATCACAGAACTTGCCCAACTGCCAACGTCTAGAGCCATAGCCTTGTGCCAAAAACACATCATAGTCATCATAATGCTTGCCGACTGAACCGCCTTTTGGCGCATAAGAGACCATGATATCGTCACGCTGCCACTGCGGTACAAAGTCAAATGCTTGCCATAATTGACCCAGCTCTGGTGACCACTGTTCCAAATTCTGTACCAGTACCGTCCATTGTTCAGGCACACCATCAAAATCAGCTTCAGTCAACGGGCTTTTTTTGAGTTGCCACTGTGCTTGGCCTTCGGTCTTGGTTGCTGCTTGAGTCAGTAGACGAGCGCTAGCATCTTCTTCAAGCGCAAGACCAATCATGTCATCTGGCTCAAACATATCGATTAGCTGTGGCAAACCTTGTTTGATAAGGAGTGGTTTTTTTTGCCAGTACTCAGTCAAGAATTGTTCAGCAGTGATAGAGTCAGGCAGACATAGTGGTATAGAAGTCATTGATAAATCCATGTTTTAAATAGGTATGAGATTAATAAAAGGGATGCTTTAAAGGAAGGGTTTAATAGTTTATGATAATCACCTATCTGATGACTACCGTTTGTGCGATGACGTTTATACAATCATGGCTATCAAAATAATAGTGGTTATCAGAGCATTCACCCAATCGTAGGAACGTTATGAAAAAGCTGCATTTTATTGTCATCATTGCTAGCGTGTTTTTGCTACAAGCCTGTGTTCATAAACTCGTCACAGTACCCGCCAAAATCGCTTATAAAACCACTAAAGGCGTGGTTAAAGGCACGGTTGCTGTGGGTAAAGCCATCATACCAGGCGACAGCGATGATGATAAAGACGATAAAAAATAAAACCTTACTTCTCGACTATGGATTTTGAATTAAAATCAATCATAGTGCTCAAAGTAAGGTTGTTTATTTAGCAAGACAACAATTTTATAAGATAAAACACTAGCAAGGTAGGAGTGCGTAAGTAATTTTATGCGCTCCTACCTTTTTAATTTGACCTTATCAGCGATTAAAGCTTGGCAATCCAGTCTTTAATGGTAAGGGCTTGCTCAGTAGCATTACCAATATAAGTCGCTGGTGTCATGTCACGTAGGCGTGCTTTGTCAGCGTCGCTCACGGCAGACAACTCATCACTTTCGACAAACGTTAGCATGGCTTCGCGAGTCATGGCGTTACCACGGGTCAATGCTTTAAGCTTCTCATATGGGTTTTCCACACGGTAGCGACGCATAACGGTTTGAATCGGCTCAGCCAATACTTCTTGTGCATTGTTCAAATCATCATTTAAACGCTGCGCATTCAATTCAAGTTTACCAACACCTTTCAAGCAAGCGTCAAAAGCAATCATGCTTTGTGCCAAACCAACACCGATATTACGCAATACGGTAGAATCTGATAAGTCACGTTGCATACGTGAGATAGGCAGTTTTTCGCCCAAATGTGCAAGCATTGCATTTGCAACGCCTAAGTTACCTTCTGAGTTTTCAAAGTCAATTGGGTTGACTTTATGTGGCATGGTAGAAGAGCCCACTTCGCCGTCTTTTAGACGCTGTTTGAAATAGCCTAAGCTGATATATTGCCAAATATCACGGTTAAAGTCGATCAAGATTGTATTGAAGCGTTTGACGGCATCAAATAGCTCAGCGATATAATCATGTGGCTCAATCTGAGTGGTGTAAGGGTTGAACGTTAGCTCAAGACGCTCACCGATGAAGGTTTCGGCGTGTGTCTGCCAATCAACATCAGGATAGGCTGAAAAATGAGCGTTATAGTTACCAACCGCACCATTGATTTTACCCAATAGCTCAACTTGACCAATTTGTTTGATTTGGCGGGCTAGGCGATAGGCCACGTTTGCCATTTCTTTACCAAGGGTCGTTGGGCTGGCTGTCTGACCATGTGTACGCGACAACATAGGCTGCTCGGCGTGAGTAATGGCCAAATCAACGATGCTATCAGTCACTTGCTGCATTTTAGCAACCACAATCTCGCGGCTGTCTTTGAGCATCAAGGCATATGATAGATTATTGATATCTTCACTGGTACAAGCAAAGTGAATGAATTCTAGCGAACCAATGAGTGCGTCCTGACCACGGAATTTGTCTTTGATGAAGTACTCAACCGCTTTTACATCGTGATTGGTCGTGGCTTCGATGTCTTTGATGGCTTGCGCATCTGCTTCACTAAAGTCATCAACAATTGCATTCAAGAAAGCATTGGTCTGGTCATCAAATGCTGCTAATTCACCAATTGCGCTGTTGTCAGCTAGAGATTGTAACCAGCGGATTTCTACTGTCACGCGGGCTTTGATTAGACCGAATTCAGACAAATAAGGACGTAAACTGTCAGCCTTTGATGCGTAACGACCATCAATTGGAGAGAGAGCGGTAAGTGGGGTCATGGTATCGCCTTTGAATTAACAGGAAGTGAATGAATACTACAGCAGGAAAATTTTGGTCGCGTAATTATAGCAAAAGTTGACATAAAAAAGGGCGTGTTAGCACACTGTAGACTGATTATTAGTGATTTAAAAAGCCGTTATAGGAAAAAAATGAGTCATTTGTTAGCTGGTTGAACCGGTAAAAACAGAATGATAAATGATTGAGCATTATTGAGTAATTCTATGACTATTAAACCTACAACTAAAAAAGCAAACTAAAGTTTGAACTATATTGTTTTTTTAGGTATAGAAATGATTTAATAGCTTTTTTTGGCAGTCAATAGTTTACTAAATGGGAATCAATGTATGAATAAATTTCTTAGCGTTTTAGTGTTAGGCTCAGCATTAGCGCTTAGCGCTTGCGGTGGTGACAGTGATAGCAGTGGTAGTGATAACAATACGCCAGCCAAGCCAACCATCCCTACAGCGCCAGCCAATCCTAAACCAACAGCTCCTACTAGCACTACTTGTAAGACATCAGGTACTAATATAACGGTACCTAACAACAGTAGTTGTACTTTTTCAATTCCGGTATTAAATGATGGTGCTATTAATACCGCTACTTGTAATAATGGTGCGGTCTCTACAGGAGGTATAACTGCGGGCAACGGTATCACACTTGGTGGCGTTACTATCAGCTGTGCTAAATAAATTTAATTATGCACTTTAGTTATTCTGATAAGCATTCACCGCCCATAGTGAATGCTTTTTTTAAGACGTCAAAGTTATAATGAAAAACCATCAAAGTACTAAACTATTGATATCTTATGAAAGACAAAACCCTATACTTAGTATCCATAATTACTGCCTTTATTTTCGGTAGTCTAGGCACTTATTTGCTTATGACCAAGCAGCAGATGGATCAGGTTATGCTAGGCCGCCAGCAGGCAGTAAAGTCATTGCAGGACGATACTGATTCAAGCTTTGGACAAGAAGAAAGCAAGCTACCAGAAGAGCGCCAAGCGCTTGAACATCAGAATGGTAACAACATGCCAGCGGCAGGGTCACAGCACGTAAGCTCTATGCATGATTACTCACAAGAGCAAGCGATAGATATTGTCAATAAAATGCCAGACTATATGCTAGGACAGTACATTGATCGGTTTATGTCACAAGGTGCAGGCGAGGCGCTTGCGGATAAGCGACAATTTGCCCAGCGTGCGGTTGAGGAGTTGTATAAAGAAAATGATAATCAACCACTTGTCGGTGAGGTTAAATTATCACTCACGTCTTCAATGCCATCATCGTCCATGGATACCTCAAACATCGACAAAAATGCTACTGTGTTTGCGCATCTTGATACAGGGGGGAAAGTACCTGCCAGCCCATTCGTATTTGTCAAATGGGTAAATAATCAGACAGGACAAGTATTATTATTTGAGAAAAAAGACATTGTGACCAACAGTAATCAAAATTGGGTCAGCTTTAAGCCAGATGATGGATGGCTGCAAGGCAGGTATGATATTCGCTTTTATCAATTCACCTCAGAGCTACAGCCAATCGCACAATTGACATATCAGATATATAACGTCGAAGATAGTAATCTAAGTACAAACAATAGCGGGGCAGTAACAGCGACCGCCCAAAACTAAATTATATCTAAAATCCACAAGGCGCATCAATCGTGGCAATCACGCCGCCGCCCAGACACACTTCATCGATATAAAAAACGGCTGACTGACCCGGAGTGACGGCACGTTGTGGCTCATCAAACACCACGCGGACATCGCTTCCGTCAGCACTTGTTGCAAATACACGACACGCTTGGTCTGGCTGACGATAGCGAGACTTTGCCATACAGCGTAAACCCTCATCGCTGAATACATCTGCAGGTGGTAGGCCGTCGACCCAATCCATTTTATAAGCGGTCAGCTCATTACTGAGCATCATTGAATGTTCATGACCTTGACCAACGATCAAACGGTTTTTATCTAGGTCTTTTGCCAATACAAACCAAGGCTCTTCTGGGCGATCTTTGACACCGCCAATACCAATACCGCCGCGCTGCCCCAAGGTGTAATACATCAAGCCATCATGAGTGCCGATAGTATGACCGTCGTCAGTCACGATGTCGCCTTTTTGGGCAGGCAGGTATTGTTGTAAAAAGTCCTTAAAACGGCGCTCACCAATGAAGCAGATACCCGTAGAGTCTTTCTTTTTGGCCGTCGCTAAGTCATGCTCTTCTGCAATCTGGCGCACTACAGGTTTTTCGAGCTCACCGACTGGGAATAATGTCTTGGCAATTTTGTCGCCACCGACCGCATGCAAGAAGTAGCTCTGATCTTTGTTATTATCTAAACCACGTAAGAGCTGAGCGACCTCATCACCATTAGCGTTGGTGTAATTCATACTGCGCCGCGTATAGTGACCAGTAGCGATGTAGTCAGCACCAAGCGTTAACGCATAGTCTAAGAATGCTTTAAATTTAATTTCTTTATTACACAAGATATCAGGGTTTGGGGTGCGTCCTGCTTTGTATTCCGCTAAAAAATGCTCAAAAACACGATCCCAATATTCCATGGAAAAATTGGCCGTGTGCAGCTTCATACCGATTTTGTCACATACGGCTTGCGCGTCTGCCAAATCATCCATCGCCGTACAGTATTCGGTGCCATCATCTTCTTCCCAGTTCTTCATAAACAGGCCTTCGACCCTAAAGCCTGCCTGCTGAAGTAGAACGGCAGACACAGACGAATCCACGCCGCCTGACATCCCAACAATCACATGTTTGGTGCTAGGATTTTCGACATCGGCAAGTGTTAAGGGGCGATGAGTATTGAAAGACTCAGAAATGATTGTGCTTGAGGTATTTTGTATGGCTGACATAAAGCGGCTCAACTATTTATACGTTATCCAAAGCAAACAGTGACGCCAAAAATTATGCGTTTACTACAATACGTAGTCTTAACACCACAACGTCAGCTTGTCTTTTGGATCTGGTATTATGATAAAATAAACAACATATTATACCAGTTAATTGAAACGGGTGGCGACCGATGGCGTCTCGCTAACGGTAAAACCCCTTTGAAAATCCATATAGTGGTTTTGAATTATTTTAATCATGTTTAACTCATCTTGGAACAACAATGATAAAAATTGGTCAAGGTATCGATGTTCACGCTTTTCACAACAATGGTCAGCAGCAGCAATACGTCATACTAGCAGGCGTGCCCATTGAGTATAGCCATAGTTTGCTGGCACACTCTGACGGTGATGTAGTATTACATGCGCTCGCTGATGCGCTGCTTGGTGCCTTAGCACTTGGCGATATTGGTCAGCATTTCCCTGATACTGATGCTGCTCACGCAGGTTTAGATTCGCGAGTCTTGTTACGCTACGTCTATGGCAAAGTACAAGAGGCAGGGTATCGGTTAGGCAATGCGGATATCACCGTCATGTGCGAACGTCCGAAGCTGGCGCCACACAGCCAAGCCATGCGCGATAATATCGCCAGTGATTTGCAAACGGACATTAGCAATATCAGTGTGAAAGCCACCACGACTGAAAAATTGGGATTTACTGGTCGTCAAGAGGGCATCATGGCCAATGCCGTGGTATTATTAGTCCCTAATGCTTTCGAACCTATATAGGTCGAAATTCGTGCTTGCAATACAGTGGCAACCGCCCCATGTATCAGCCACGTATTTACACAATTATTTTTATATAAATAATCATTTTAATGAACCGCTTTATCAATAGGAGCTTTTATGAGTGAGCAAACCCCAAACACTGCTGCAAATGATGTTGAACAATTGATCCGTGATCAAATCCGTGACAATAAAGTTATCCTTTATATGAAAGGCACACCGCAGTTTCCACAGTGTGGCTTTTCTGCTAAATCGATTGAAGTTCTTACTCAGATCGGTCGCCCATTTGCGTTTGTCAATATTTTAGAAAACCCAGAAATCCGTGCAACGTTGCCAAAAATCGCTAACTGGCCAACGTTCCCGCAATTATGGGTTGATGGCGAGTTGATGGGTGGATCAGACATCATCTTGCAAATGTATCAATCAGGCGAGCTAAAGCCATTGGTTGAAGCAAACAGCCCTGCTGCATAACGCTAAAAACACTTATCTAAGCTTTTTTTATTATAGCCATTCCACTATAAAAGTCTTACAGCGTTAACCTCGCTTGAAGTATCACATATACATCTATACTCGGTTGCCTTGTACTACTTTTAAATTGAATCGACTATATCAAGCTGATAAGTTTTAACAATAAAAGCTCGAGTCAGTCCTTAATTGGTCGCTCGGGCTTTTATTGTTTTTGTCAATGTTGACCCCATATATGGCTCAAGACCAAGGTGTGTTAAACATTATAAAAATACAAATGATAAGAGAGCATTATGAGCAATCAACCAATAGAACAACAAACGGCCGAACCCGTATCTGCTGAGCAAGCGGCAATAGAGAAACGCCGCGAGCATTTAAAAAACGAATCGACACGTATCATCGAGATTGCTAATAGTGAGTCCAACTCAGCCCTGAAATGTATTCATCAGCTCAGTGTGGCAGGCGGCGCGACAGAAGCGACGTATATTGCTATCGAGCAACGTATCGTCGCCGATCAAGATACGGCAGGTGCTTATCATTTGGCATTACTGGCGCAAAACACACCAGATCTACCAATTGATGCGCGCCAGCTGATAGAGTTGGTGGCCAATAAAGGCGACAATCAGCAGCGCTTGGCGTTGCTCAAAAATTTACTATTACCGCCTGTTGAGTTAATCAAAGCGCAGATTTTAGCGAGCGATGATGGCGATGCGATTGGTCAGATGAATGCATATCTACAGATCAATCCAGAAGGCTATGGTAGCCATCATATGCTGTCTAGTGGTCAATTCGATCAAATCGTACCGCTGAGTCCTGGCAATAATAACACTGACAACGATTAAAGTATTAGCTAAGACAATGATGGCTTGAATAGCGTAGAGCGCGATATAGCATCAACGATATCGTTGAGGTTCAATTGTATCTATCGCTACAAGGATAAATATCTTATTGCTTAATTTTAATAGTTTTGACGGTAACGTTTTTTAAGCATCAAAAAATTGTTATAATGACAGGTTATCTAACCAACTACGAACGACTTATCTGAGTCGTTAACTTTTTTAAATTCGACTGACGTTTATTTGCCGATTGCCATACTGTTTGATAATAGAATAGGGCCGTCGGCAGCGTTATGAGTCAAGTGAGGCACACATGCAATACCCAAAACATTACGACGTGATAGTGATCGGTGGTGGTCATGCTGGCACAGAAGCTGCTTTGGCGGCTGCACGTATGGGCGCGCAGACCTTGCTGTTGACGCATAATATCGAGACGCTCGGGCAGATGAGCTGTAACCCTGCGATTGGTGGTATCGGTAAATCGCATCTGGTACGTGAGATTGATGCATTAGGCGGTGCGATGGCGCTAGCAACAGACAAAGCCGGTATCCAGTTTCGCGTGCTAAACAGCCGTAAAGGTGCTGCCGTTCGTGCTACTCGTGCGCAAGCGGATCGTATTCTTTATAAGGCTTCTATTCGCCATACCTTAGAGAACCAGCCAAACCTAGACTTATTTCAGCAAGCTGCTGATGATATCTTGGTAGAGAACGGCCGCGCGACAGCGGTGGTTACCTCAACAGGTATTATCTTTAAGACTGAAACAGTGGTACTGACCTCAGGGACTTTCTTGGGCGGTGTGATTCATATCGGTTTAGAGAATTCAAATGGTGGTCGTGCAGGAGATCAGCCGTCTATCAAGCTTGCTGATCGTTTGCGTGAGCTTAAGCTGCCAGTCGGTCGTCTAAAGACAGGTACGCCAGCACGTATCGATGCTCGTAGCGTTGACTTTAGTGTGATGACCGTACAGCCGGGTGATACTCCGCTACCAGTCATGAGCTATATGGGTGATGTGTCCATGCATCCAGAACAGGTCAATTGCTATATCACGCACACCAATGCGCGTACCCATGACATCATCCGTGAGAATTTAGACCGTTCTCCGATGTTCTCTGGGAAAATCGAAGGCGTGGGTCCACGTTATTGCCCATCTATCGAAGACAAGATTCACCGCTTTGCAGATAAAGACAGCCATCAGATATTTATCGAGCCAGAAGGTCTGACCACGCATGAGCTGTACCCGAATGGTATCTCAACCAGTTTGCCGTTTGATGTGCAGTTAGAGTTTATTCATAGTATGAAAGGGTTAGAGAACGCTCATATTACTCGTCCAGGTTATGCCATTGAATATGATTACTTTGATCCACAAAACCTAAAGCCAACGCTAGAAACCAAGTCTATCGATCGCTTGTACTTTGCTGGTCAGATCAATGGTACGACAGGTTATGAAGAAGCGGGCGTACAGGGTTTATTGGCAGGTACAAACGCAGCATTGGTGACCACTAATAACAGTGAGTTTGACGTGTGGACACCGCGCCGCGATGAAGCGTATCTTGGCGTGCTTGTCGATGATTTGATTACGCATGGTACTACTGAACCGTATCGTATGTTTACGAGCCGTGCAGAGTATCGTCTATTGCTACGTGAAGACAATGCGGATCAACGCTTGACTGAAACAGGCCGCAAGCTTGGTCTGGTTGACGATGTGCGCTGGCATGCTTATCAAGAAAAAATGGAAGCCATCGCCACAGAAACCTCACGCCTCAAAGACATGTGGGCAACCCCTGCTAACGTGCTGGGCAAGCAAGTCGCTGAGCAAACAGGTGAGGTGCTCTCTAAAGAATCGACTGTCTTTGATTTGCTAAAACGTCCGCAGATTCACTTTGCTGATATCGCTGCCATCACTGATTCAACAGTGGATACACAAGTGGGGGAGCAGATAGAGATTTCTGTCAAATATGCAGGTTACATCGATCGTCAGCAAGAAGAGATTGATCAGATGAAACGTCTAGAGAACACAGCATTACCGCTAGATTTTGATTATAGTATCGTCTCTGGTCTCTCAAATGAGATAGTACAGAAACTTACACATATTCGTCCTGCCACGCTAGCGCAAGCGGGGCGTGTGAGCGGTGTCACACCTGCTGCGATACAGCTTTTAGCGATGACGATCAAAAAGCACAAAAAAGTGAAAGCTGCTTTGAACTCGTAATAGCAGTACAGTAAAGCCTTTATAACAAAGTACTTATAGTATAAAAAGCCCGTAACGAGATATCATTACGGGCTTTTGTTTGTCAAAAATACAGTCTTCATTGAAAGAAAGGAGCAGGTGACCTTGTCTTATTGTCTACTTTGTCTCTATACTAGGTCAAAAAACCTTACTACTATCTATTAACTTATCTCGTTGATGCTCATCTCATGATGGGCAGGTCATCGAATTGAGCCTATTTATGATTGATGCTATTGTCTTTGCGATTACTATTGTCCTACCCAACCTTGCCTTGATGTGGTTGGGTTTTTTTATGCAACGACGCGGTGAGGCAAGCCAGACATTTATCGATCAGTCATCAAGTTTTGTCTTTAACTATTGCCTGCCATGCTTGCTGTTCTTTAGTGTGGTCGATAGTGACGTCGATTATGCCAAGCAAATCACGCTGATTCTAGTTGGTATCTTGGTGACGTTTATATTGTTTATTGGGGCAGAAATTTATGCCAAACGCTTTGTTAAACGTCCTGAGGATCAAGGGGTGTTTGTACAAGGGGTGTTCCGTAGTAACATGGCCATCATTGGCCTTGCAACCGTGGCTAACGCTTATGGCACGCAAGGTCTAAGTATCGGCGCTGTCTATATGGGTGTGGTGACAATACTGTTTAATATTTTAGCAGTTATCACCTTAAGCCGCGTATCCAAAAGTGCAGATGATACATGGGTCAGTCGTAGCACTATGATTGTCAAAAAGCTATTTACCAATCCACTGATTTTGGCATTGGTTGGCGCATTTGTATATAAAGCACTGCCATTACCGCCACTCACAGGGGTGATTCATACGACTGGTGACTTACTGGCAGCGGTGGCTCTGCCACTAGCACTCATTTGCGCTGGTGCCAGTATCAATTTGAAATCTATGTTGCATCCCTCAGGCTTATCCATGCAAGCCAGCATTGGTCGAATCGTCATTGCACCAATTGTTGCAATCGCCGTTGGCTTGGCATTTGGTCTATCTAGCGTACACATGGGCGTGCTGTTTTTGATGGTGGCATCGCCAACCGCCGCCGCCAGCTACGTGATGGCAAAAGCGATGGGTGGCAATGACATACTTGCTGCCAATATTTTAGCGTTTACCACCGTCGTCGGTATGTTTGGCATGGCAATTGGCGCGGCAACTTTACGCGGATTGGGTATGATGTAAGCTCTGTTTTGGCGCTATAAGATGACACATAAGTGAAATAATAAATTCATAAGTAGGAGCACTAATCTTGCAATTGTTAAATAAAGCAGTCGTGACCGAACACCTTAATATGCAGGCAGCTATTGATGCGATTGAGACGTTATTACATCAGCAAGCAGTACATCCTAATTGGATTAAATCCCCTGAGCGTTTGGTGATAAGCACCTTTGCTGATTCTGATAATCATCGTTCAGGCTCACATCTATCGATGCCAGCCACGATGTATGATGGTGAGAACGAATACACGGTCGTAAAATTAGTGACTATCTGTCCTGATAATCCCAGTCGCGATATGCCAACGACCACAGCTATTGTTACCGTATCAAATAACGATACTGGCGCTATACTCGCAGTTATGGACGGCATCTATATTACGCAGGTACGTACCGCCGCATTGTCAGGTATTGCGACCAAGTATATGGCAAAAGCCGATTGCCAGAGCGTAGCAGTGGTTGGGTGCGGCGGCATGGCGTATGAGCAATTGCATGCAGTGCTAACGGTACGTCCAGAGATTAAGACGGTATATTTATGGAATAGAAATCATGAAGGTGCACAGCAATTTAAAACACGTTTTGCCCGTGATTATGCCCAATGGAATGTAGACATTCAAGTCTGTGAAGCGTTAGACGATGCCATTCGTGATGCCGATATTATTAACGTAGCAACCCGAGCCACTGAAGGTTTATTCAGTATTGATCAAATCAAATCTGAAGTACATATTAATGCAGTCGGGGCCTATCAGCCTTCAATGAAAGAGATAAGCAATGATGTTATTGCCAATAGTAAGATGGTCATCGTGGATGATTTGGCTGGCAGCCATCACGAAGCGGGTGACTTAATTCAGGCGCATGATAGCGATGATTGTACGTGGGTATGGGATGACCTGAGCGGGGATTTGCAAGCGCTGGTTACCGCCACATTAAAACAAGAAAGTGTTAAAAGTAATAAAGGTATTACACTATTTAAATCGGTCGGTGCAGCCAGTTTTGATGCGGCAGTTGCCTTATACGTGGCAAAACAAGCCGAACAACAGAGTCTTGGTTCTTCAATAGATTGGTAGAACTGCTTATCATTGAAAATAGTAAATTATTCTGTGATGATTAGTGAAATTAAATAAGCCCCCTTTTCAAATAAGAGAAGGGGGCTTTTGATGTTGATTTAGCGTTCGCTATTACGCTTGTCTTCGCGGCGCTGTTTCTGCTTTGGGCTAGTACGATAGGTCAGATAACCACCGACAGCCATCACCGCAAGAAAGGCCATAATATATATAAATATTGATGAGCCAATGAGTAATGAGGCACCGATAATGGGAGTTGCTTCCATGTCAAAAATCCAGTTAAGGTTCAACAATAATTATGCAAGTGTCTCATTTCATTGTAAAGTAAATAAGTTTAGCGCCGGTGTAAGTTCAAGTGAACGGATACGGGCGGCTTGGTCATAGATATTAGCCGTCACAATCAGCTCATCTGGCTGATAGGTTGCCAAAAATGCTTCGAGTCTTGGTTTGACGGTTTCGACAGAGCCAATAAATGATACTGACAGAGCATTATCTACCATCATTTTTTCTGCTTGACTCCAGGTACTGTCCATATCGTGAGTAGGCTTGGGCATTTGACCTGTCTCACCACGGCGCAAACGTACAAAGCTCTGCTGTGCTGAGGTAAAGTGATACTTAGCCGTCGCATCATCATCAGCCAGTAACAAGTTTGCAGCCAGCATCACATACGGCTTATCTAGGTAGATAGACGGTTTGAACTGTTCACGGTAAGCCTCAATTGCTTGCCCTAGCATTTGCGGTGCAAAGTGAGAGGCAAATACATAGGGTAGTCCTAAATGTGCAGCTAAGGTCGCGCCAAACAAAGAAGAGCCTAATATCCAAATAGGTATGCCTGATTTTGCACCAGGAAATGCCTGTACAGGGCTGCCATCTGTATCATTACCTAAAAAATACATGAGCTCTTGTACATCTTGCGGGAAGCGCTCGGCATCTTTCATTTGTCGACGTAATGCCTGAAACGTTGCACCATCAGTACCAGGTGCACGGCCCAAACCTAAGTCTACACGGTCGCCATAAAGCGCCTGCAAGGTGCCAAACTGCTCGGCAATGACTAGAGGTGCATGGTTCGGTAGCATCACACCACCAGCACCAATACGGATACGCTTGGTTTGACTGCCGATATGCGATAGTAGTACTGACGTGGCTGCACTGGCGATACCCGGCATATTGTGATGTTCTGCCATCCAATAACGGTTTAATCCTGATTTTTCTGCTTGCTGCGCGGTTTCAACCGTTTGGGCGATGCCTTCAGCGATGGTTTTGCCTTGAGGGACGGGTGCAAGATCTAGGAAAGACAAAGGGATTTTATTACTCATAAATGTTCCAGTAGTGTATTAATTATTTTCTACTGATATGCTTATGGTCGGTGACAGTTTCAAGTACCTCTAGACACTGTTAATCAATCATAACAAAGTAGACTAACTCTGTATTTAATCTCACTTAACAATTATTAATATGTATTTGTAAAAGTTGTCGTTTGTCAAAATAAGCTATAAATAAACCACAAGTAAGGTCATAAGAGGCCTTAACGGCATTATGTTTTGGCATTAAAAAAAGCAGGCAACCTAAGTTACCTGCTTTCTTGATTGGCTAGTGATAAAGCAACAATGAATCAAATCATTAGCGCTTTATCAACATGACGTTATTTATCTTAATGTCTATCTAATGTAGTGCTATTTAGATTGTTCACCAAGTTTATAAGCCAAGACGTAATCACCAATGGTTGTACCAACTGAACCATGTCCACCAGCAACCAATAGCACCATTTGCTCACCTTTAGAATTTAAGTAAGTCATTGGTGTGGCTTGACCGCCTGCTGGAATACGAACATTCCATAGTACATCGCCATTTTTCAGATCATAAGCTCGGAAGTTGTTTTCCGTCGCCGCTGATAAGAACGCTACGCCGCCCTTAGTGATGATAGGACCACCGATACCAGGGACACCCAATTCCAGTTTGATAGGAATAGGAGACAAGTCTTGTACGGTACCGTTTTTACGCTGATAGGCGATATCACCTGTGGCCAGATCTGCACCTGCTATCGTGCCCCATGGTGGCTGCTGACAAGGAACACCTAGCGGCGATAAGAAAGGCCCAAGCTCGACTGCATAATCGGCGCCTTCGTTCCCATTGACTCCTTGCTCACCTTTGTTGGTCTCTGCATCGCCCAATGTGTCTCTAGGAATGAGTTTTGAGGTAAATGCCAAATATGTCGGCATACCAAACATTACGCCATTCTCAGGATCGACCGCGATGCCGCCCCAGTTAAAGGTACCGAAGTTACCAGGGTAGACCAAGCTGCCATTGGTTGATGGCGGCGTATAGCGACCATCATAATTGAGCTGGTTGAACTCAATACGGCACATCATTTGATCAATGAGACTGGCACCCCACATGTCTTTTTCAGTCAATGGTTCAGGCTCAAAGCTCAATCCAGAGTAAGGCTGAGTCGGTGCTGCATGCTCTCCTGCTACTAGATACCCTTGCGGCGCATCACGTTCTTTAATCGGTACAATCGGCTCGCCTGTTGCGCGGTTCAAGACGTATACGTCACCTTGTTTGGTCGGTACGACCAACGCAGGCTGAACACCATCAGCGGTATCTAAGTCAAGCAGTGTTGGCTGAGCAGGGGTATCCATATCCCAAAGGTCATGATGGACAAACTGCTGAACCCAGCGTGCTTCACCTGTTTTGAGATCTAACGCGACCACAGACGTTGCATATTTTTCTTCAGCGGCATTTCGATAACTGCCGAGCTGATCAGGCGTACGATTGCCCATTGGGAAATAGGCCAATCCAAGCTCTTCATCAGCAGTGGCGATTGACCATGAGTTTGGCGAGCTGGTCTTATATGTTTGGGTTGGGTCATTGACATCGAAAGGTGCTGTGTTTTCAGGATCGCCTGAGTCCCAGTTCCAAAGCAGCTCACCGGTATTGACATTATAAGCACGGATCACACCAGAAGGTGAGTTGACATCATAGTTATCGTTGACAGCACCAGCTACGATGATGGTATCACCGGCGATTACTGGTGGTGACGTCGAATAATAATATCCTGCTTGATTAAATGGCATGTTATGCATCAAATCTAGTGCACCATTATCACCAAAATCTTGGCAGCGTTGCCCAGTGTTTGGATCAAGTGCATATAATTTAGCGTCAGAGGTTGGAATAAATATCTTGGCATCGCACTGTTTAGACGCGTTTTCAAAAGTATTACCAGTGATTTTTTGCACCATCACATTGCTGGTGGCCGCAGCTTCATTAGCAATGGCGCTGTTATCGCTTGTCTCGTCATTAGCAATGGCAGGCGTCGTATTAGAGCCCGATTGACCAGCATAATAAGACACACCACGGCAAGTTTGATGCTGGCGTTGTAGGTTTTTCTCTACTTTTGGATCGAATGTCCATAGTGACTCACCAGAGTCAGCATCTAGTGCCATTACCCAGTTGTGAGGCGTACATAGGTACAGCGCATTGCCAATTTTTAATGGCGTTGCTTGATAAGTGGTTTCACCAACATCGTCAGGACCTTTGACGTCACCTGTTTGGATTTGCCAAGCCAATTCTAAATCTTTGACATTATCAGTGTTGATTTGAGTCAGAGGCGAGTAGCGTTGTCCATAGTCAGTACGACCATACGCGCTCCATTCACCATCTGGCGTTTGCTGGCCGTTTGCTAGGGGATCACCAAGGTTTGCAGCAGTATCGGTTGATGTTGCGTTTTGCTCGCCATCATCTGTGGCGCTTAAATCAAGTTCGCCTAATTTATCAGTGGCGTTGTTTGCTAAGCTACCAAAAGAGAGCAGCGCGCCTACGCCGACACTGGCAAGTAGTCCCCAATAGTATAGAGGGCTTTTCTTAGTCGTGTCTGTGGTCGTTGGCGTGCTAGCAGCGCTCGTCGATACTGGCGTCTTTTGCCCATGCATCTTATTAGATACCCACGGCAATAGCATGAGCAAACCAAATATGAGCGGGAAGCCGACACGAGGCGCTAGCGCCCACCAATAAAATCCAGACTCCCAAAGTGCCCAGACAATGGTCGCGACTATAAAGAGAGCGTATAGCCCGTAAGCACTCCAATGTTTTTTGAACAATAAAAATGCTGTCGTTAGCATGATAACGCCAGCAAAAAGATAGTAAGGACTACCGCCTAAAGAGAGCAGATAAGCGCCGCCGATAAGTAGAGGGGCGGCGAAAATTGCCATAATGATCGCTACGAGTTTTTCCATGAGCGGTATCACCTGTTACATAGAAGCAAATGGACATGCAGTGGTCGACACCCAGTAGTCATCAAATGTTTAAGTCATTGAATGTCTAGGCGTCCAGCAATACATGCATAAAGAAAAAATAAATCAAACGCTAGATGACGTTCTAGACTCTATTTTATCATTTATGCATAAGTTCGGTAAAGGTGGGGTAAGCTAGGAGTAACGGTTTGGTAGGGTGGTTTTAGTTGTTAAATTGTTTCTGACATAGCTCCATAAAGGCGCGACCATACTGACGGATTTCTGCATCATCACGTACTGCCATCCAACTGGTAAAACGTCCGAAGTGATCCACTGGGATAGCAGTTAAGTTTTGATAATGGCTTGGCTCAAAGGCCATTTCTGCGATAATCCCAATGCCTAAGCCAAGACCTACATAAGTACTAATCACGTCAGCATCGAGCGCTGCTAGTACGATATCCGGCTCTAAACCTGCCTCTTCAAAGGTCTTATCGATTGCGCCGCGTCCAGTAAAGCCGCCGTGATAGGTCACAATCGGATAGCTGGCAAGGGTAGGCAGATCAATAGACTCTAGGCTAGCAAGCTCATGATCGCTAGGTACGATGACGCGATGCGTCCAGTCATAGTAACGGTAGCATCTAAGATAATTATTATGTAATAAGGACTCAGTAGCAATACCGATATCGGCCTGCCCACGAATAACCATCTGTGCGATGGTCTCAGGATCTGCCTGCTGCAAGATTAGATTTACTTTAGGGAAGCGATCCTTGAACTCTTTTACCACTTGCGGCAATACATAGCGAGCCTGCGTGTGAGTGGTGGCAATGGTCAATGTGCCGATATTTGGGTTATTAAAATCAAGACTAAGATTTTCAATGGTACGAATTTCAGCGAAGATAGACTCAATATGCGGCATGAGCGCTGTGCCCATAGTCGTAAGACCTGTCAGGCGTTTGCCTTGACGCACAAAAACCTCAGTCTTTAGCTGATTTTCAAGCGCTGCAATATGCTTCGACAGACTGGATTGGCTGGTATGTAGCACGGTCGCTGCTTGACTTAAATTATAGCCATTAATCACTGTATGCCATACTGTTTCCAGCTGCTTGAGCTGAATCTGTAAATGTCGCTGATTGACCACTACATCAATTGCCATAACTTAGTCCTGTTATATAAATATACAAACCCTGTCCGTATACATAAAATAAAAATGTATCAATATATAGTAAGAGAACAGTGTAAAACAAAGTGGTTATTCTTGTATATAATAAATAGTTATCTATTTATGTTTTTTTGGAATATAAATATAAACAAGGTGTATTGGAGATTTTTTAGAGTCTCTAAAAGTATTTATACCGTCTTTTGTCAGCGAGTTGTTGACCCTTGAAATGAGGGCATACCCTAAGACAATATGCTACAAACATAAAAAAACAGCCACCTTTAGATGACTGTCTTAGTTTACAACTTAAATAATGATGTTACCTTCAGTTAGTCTTAGCTAAAACGATCTGCAGTCATAACCTTGCTCCAAGCACGAACGAAGTCACGAACGAATTTCTCTAGATTATCATCCTGTGCATATAACTCAGCATATGCGCGCAAGATAGAGTTTGAGCCAAATACTAAATCGACACGGCTGGCTTGCCATTTGACGTTTCCTGTACCGCGTTCGCGCAGCTCATATAGTGCAGGGGCATCATTATTATCTGTCTTAACAGGATTCCAAGTGTAGCTCATGTCAGTCAAGTTCACAAAGAAGTCATTGCTAAGTGTACCAGCACGCTCAGTGAAGACACCTTGTTGGCTTTGAGCATAGTTGGTATCAAGTACACGCATGCCACCGATCAATACCACCATTTCAGGAGCCGTCAAACCCATTAGCTGCGTACGGTCTAATAGCATCTCTTCAGGAGAGACCACATAGCTGCCTTTGATCCAGTTGCGATAGCCGTCATGTAACGGTTCAAGATCAGAGAAGCTTTCGGCTTCAGTCATCTCATCGCTAGCATCACCGCGACCAGCATCGAATGGCACTTCAATCTCAACACCTGCGTTAGCTGCGGCTTTTTCAATGGCAGTATTACCAGCCAATACGATTAGATCCGCTATGCTTACTTCTTTATCAAAGTTCGTTTGGATAGTCGTAAGCGCTGCAAGTACGCGATTTAATTGCTCAGGCTCATTACCTGCCCAGTCTTTTTGCGGTGCTAAACGGATACGAGCACCATTGGCACCGCCGCGATAGTCTGAAGCACGGAAGGTGCGAGCGCTGTCCCATGCGGTAATAATAAGCTCGCGATGATCAATACCACTGTCCAATATCTGTGCTTTTAGGCGATCGATATCATCAGCACTTAGATCAGCGTTACCTTCTGGAATTGGATCCTGCCAAGTGAAATCTTCGCTTGGTACATCAGCCCCTAAGTAGCGAGATTTTGGTCCCAAATCACGATGGGTTAGCTTAAACCAAGCTCTTGCAAACACTTCGTCGAAGTATTCTGGGTTGTTGTGGAAGTTCTCTGAAATTTCACGATAGATAGGGTCTTTAATCATCGCCATATCAGCATCAGTCATGATTGGATTACGGCGTACACTTGGGTCATGCGCATCTAAAGGACGGTCTTCTTCTTTGATGTCCACAGGCTCCCATTGCCACGCACCTGCTGGGCTTTTCGTTAATGCCCACTCATGATTGAGCAGTAGGTCAAAGTACTCATAGTTCCATTCGGTTGGATTGGTGGTCCATGCGCCCTCGATACCACTTGAGACGGTATCACCTGCATTGCCTGTACCTTTAGGGTTGCGCCAGCCTAGGCCTTGCTCTTTGATGTCAGCACCTTCTGGCTCATCTTCTAGTATCGTTGCATCCCCATTACCGTGGCATTTACCAACGGTGTGACCACCAGCTGTCAAAGCAACCGTCTCTTCATCATTCATCGACATACGACCAAACGTAGTACGGATGTCTTGTGCCGTTTTGATTGGGTCAGGATTACCATCGACGCCTTCTGGATTGACATAGATCAAGCCCATTTGCACAGCGGCTAACGGGTTTTCGAGTGACGCACGATCTTCGTCGCTATCGTAGCGGTTCTTGGTTTCAGCTAGCCATTCACGCTCAGAACCCCAGTAGATATCTTTTTCTGGATGCCAGATATCAGCGCGTCCACCAGCGAAACCTAAGGTCTTAAAGCCCATAGACTCATAAGCCATGTTACCCGCTAATATTATAAGGTCAGCCCAAGACAGTTTGTTGCCGTATTTTTTCTTGACTGGCCACAACAGACGACGTGCTTTGTCCAAGTTAACGTTGTCCGGCCAGCTGTTTAGAGGGGCAAAGCGTTGATTACCAGTGTTAGAACCACCACGGCCATCAGCACGGCGATACGTACCAGCCGAATGCCAAGCCATACGAATCATCAATCCACCATAGTGTCCCCAATCTGCTGGCCACCACTCTTGTGATTCTGTCATTAGGTTTTTCAGATCAGTTTTGACTGCTTCTAAGTCTAGTTGTTTAAATGCTTCAGCGTAATCAAAATCTTCATCCATTGGGTCAGTCTTTTTATCTTGCTGATGCAATATGTCTAAGTTTAGAGCATTTGGCCACCAATCTGTCGCAGCAGAAGCACTTGTGGTATGCGCTTGGTGCATGACAGGACAGCCGCCCATGCTAGGACGCTGCGGTGCATGCGTATGATCGACGTTCTCACTATGAATCGTTGGGCCTTTATCGTCACCTTGGTTATAAGTTGTATTAGTGGGTGCAGTGTTATCTCCGTGGTTCACGGGACAACCGGTAGTAGTATGCGCTGTGTTTTTGTCAGCTGGGGTGTTGGTAGAGTCAGACATAATAGAGCTCCTAGGCTGTGATAATAAAAAGAAAAAATAGTTAATCGAGATAATCATTGTTTATACATAGAGCATAGCGAAGGTCTATGTATTTATAAAACTAATATATAAGAATTATAAGTTTTAAATTACCAATCATAAAAAGCTTGATGTTTTGTTTATCTAAACCTTTATTAATGCCTGAGTTCATCATCGCCAGTTAAGGTTAAATCAATAGAGTACGCTCAACTAATTAAGCTTGCGTCAATTTTATTGCTACCTTTATATTACCTATAAATACTGTGATTGTCAGACATCTTTCAAGAGAGCGTTTAGTAAGAAATAAGAGAGCTAAGGTAACCTTGTTGGGACAATGCAATTGTTTGCGTGACTATCAAGAAATATAAGCCATCGCATGACGCATGCTATCAATAAGTTAATGCAAAAATATCTAGTCAAGGTAGAGGTTCTCAAGTACCATAACTGGTTTTGTCGTGGTTCTTATATTTGTGCAACGTTGAGCAATTTTTATCGATCCCTTTATCGATAACCGATTCTAAAGATTGATAAAAATTGTGCGCAGTTGTGTTCTTTGTCTTAAGTATTGGTGAGTTATTATGTCTGCCGTCAAATCTGTGCCACCCCATCAAACCATTGTCAAAAAATCATGGGGTGAAGCTGCAAAAGCCTACCTAGATCCTCGCGTTATCATTATGTTGTTTTTGGGTTTTTCGGCAGGTATTCCCATCTTACTTATCTTCTCAAGTCTGTCATTATGGCTTCGAGAAGCAGGCATCGACCGAAATGTTGTGACCATGTTTAGTTGGGCAGCATTAGGGTATTCGTTTAAATTTATTTGGGCGCCATTGATTGACGCGCTCCCTGTGCCGTTTTTGACCAAATGGCTTGGGCGTCGCCGCAGTTGGATGGTCGTGTCGCAGCTACTCATTGTACTGGCGATCATTTTGATGGCAAAAGTGAACCCTGTCAGTGAGGATGTACTGGTCTATATGGCAGGCGCTGCCGTGCTGCTTGGCTTCTCTTCTGCCACACAAGATATCGTGATTGACGCTTATCGTATTGAGCTGGCACCGCCCTCTATGCAGTCGATTTTGTCTTCTATCTATGTGTCAGGCTACCGTATCGGCATGATTGTGGCTGGGGCGGGCGCATTGTATTTGGCAGATTATTTCGGCTCAAATGAGACTTTTTATAGTTATGAGGCATGGCGTAATACTTACTACATCATGGCAGGAGTCATGACATTAGGGGTGCTAACGACGTTTGCCAGCTATGAGCCAACCGCTGAGACAGTACAAACCCAAAAGCAAAAAAGTAATTTAAAAATATTCCTTGTGTACTCTGGTTTACTGCTCGTACCTGGTGTGCTGTTTGGTGTTATCTACCTGATCAATATTTTGATCAATACTGTGTTTGATAGCACAGTGGCGTTGATACCACTAATGCTGATGCCAGCTATTAAGTTTTATTTTTTGGCATTGGTCGCGTGCGCACCGTTGCTCCTGTTCTACTTCATTATCAATCAGCCCAAAATTATTAATAAAGCCCCATTGGTCGCTGAGACTCGTGAAGACTACGTCAGATTAGTAGCGTTGTTTGTATTTTCAGTGATTGCATTTATTGCCGCTTATATTGTGATGGGACAAGTCCTTCCAGAGTTTGAAGGGGCGTTTGTTAGCTTCTTTGTAGAAACCTTGCATCTGCTAGTGAGCTTAGGTGCGGCAATGGCGGCAGGCTATGTGTTGGTCCAAGTAGGTCTGGTCAAAAAAGAAGTAGCCATGGCAACTTGGATTGAGCCAATTTTAGATTTCTTTCGACGCTATGGCAAAAAAGCGCTATTACTATTGTTGTTGATTGGTCTATACCGTATCTCAGATATCGTGGCAGGAGTTATCTCAAACGTCTTTTATCAGGATATGGGCTTTAGCAAAACGGATATCGCCAATGCCGTGAAACTGGTCGGTGTGATCATGGCGATTGCAGGTGGTTTCTTAGGTGGGCTATTGGCTCAGCGTTTCCGTATTATGCAAGCCATGATGATTGGCGCTATTTTAGCCTGTGCGACCAACTTACTGTTTGTATTATTGACATACAATCCAGGCAGTTTGCCATTCATGTATTTGGCGGTTATTTTTGATAACTTGGCAGCAGGCCTTGCGAGCGCCGTATTTATTGCCTTTTTATCGGCATTGACATCCATTCGTTTTACCGCGGTACAGTACGCTATTTTTTCCTCACTGATGACCCTGATACCCAAAGTGATGGGTGGTTATTCTGGTGCCATCGTTGATAATATGGGTTACCCATTTTTCTTTATCTTTACCTTTGCTATTGGTATTCCAATTTTGGCACTGATTTACTTTGTCGATAAACACATCGTCATTGGTGACAACGATGATATTTATGGCGATGGCGATGGCGATGGCGATGGCAATAATGATGACAGTAATGATGGAAACGGCGGTAATGGCATAGGTGACAAGCTAAGCAAAACCAATCCTAACCTGACCGACACCAAAGAACCACCGCGCGCATCAGAGTAGGCCAAGCAGTATTTTCACCTTTATTTATTCACCGTTTTTTAAGAGCTATCTATGACCGTATCGACCATTCGTCACATCAAGCAGCACATACAGCAACTGGCGAATGATGAGTCAAATAATCAGCTACCCCCGTTTTGGTTCACTGACTGGTTGCTACATGTCATTGACAAGCCTGCGATAGCGTTGATGATGGATGAAGATTATCAGCTAACTGATAGTGAGCTTGCTCAGTTCAACGCTGGTGTGGTGAAAATGCAGCAAGGCATACCGCTTGCGTATCTGACTGGTCAGCAGGAGTTTTGGTCGCTGAGCTTTAGGGTGAACGAGCATACCTTGATTCCTAGGCCTGATACCGAGGTATTGGTCGAGCAAGTATTAAATTGGATAAATGCTCAGCCAACGCAACTCGGTAATAAGCGATTGCTAGATTTGGGTACAGGGTCAGGTTGTATCGCGATCAGTCTCGCTCATGAACTTAAGCAAGCCAACTGGCAAGTCGTGGCGGTTGATTTATCATCAGAGGCGCTGAAAGTGGCTCAGCACAATGCGGTGAGTAACAACGTTGCCAATGTTGAATTTATTCAAAGTAGTTGGTATCAAGCGCTATCTACTGGCGATGAGCAGCGGTTTGACGTGATTGTTTCTAACCCTCCTTATATTGACGAGACAGATGAGCATTTAGCCCATCTAACAGCTGAACCGATCAGTGCGCTAAGTTCGCCCAATCAGGGTTTAGCTGATATCGAACATATTATTCAGCAAGCAACAAAGTATTTACGCATAGGTGGGCTACTGGCTATCGAACATGGCCATGATCAAGGGGATGCTGTTCGACAGTTATTTTTGAATAGTAATTTTGAGTCAGTGCATACCGTAAAAGATTACGGTGGTAATGATCGCGTCACGCTAGGGCAAGTTCAGTAGACAGGTTTTTTTATTAGTAAACTTATTTGATTATAGGCTTTGAATGACTATGGTAGAAGCACTGGTACAGCTATCAGATGACGAGCTACTCCGTTATGCACGGCAAGTATTATTAGACGGTTGGGATATGGATGCTCAGCTGCGATTGAAATCAGCACGCGTGGTCATAATAGGCGCAGGCGGCCTTGGTTGTCCTGCGTCTGAAACATTGGTACGTGCTGGAGTAGGCCATGTCCATCTGATTGATGATGATGAAATTGAGGCGAGCAACTTACAACGGCAAACGCTGTTTTTACCTGACGATATCGGTCAGCCCAAAGCATTGACCGCAGCAGCCATGTTAGAGCGCATCAATCCTTTGATAAAGGCGTGCGCGACAGTGGCGCGGTTAGATGAAGATAATGCCTATGAATTGCTCGATGTGGCAGCAGGAAAGCCTGACTTGCTACTGGACTGTACGGATAATTTTGCCACGCGTGATATTATCAATCGTATCAGCGTGTGCTATCAAATCCCGCTACTATCCGCCTCAGCGATTGCGATGCAAGGTCAGCTAGCACTGTTCGAACCTCAGCTCGATACTGGTTGCTATCACTGCGTATTTGGCTCAGTGGTGTTTGACGAAGCCGCTGACGAACGTACGTGTGCCAACTCTGGTGTGCTAGCCAGTACCACTGCTGTCATGGGGAACCTACAAGCCAATGCCGCCTTACAGTATTTGGGATTAACCAAAAATCTACTGACAAACAAGCTGCTTATATGGGATGGTAGTCAAATGCAGCAACGGCTGATGGGCTATCGAAAAGACCCGCAGTGTCCTGTCTGTAGCAGTCCTGTAGTCAATCCTCTATAAATTGGATACGGTGTCAGGCTTGCTTAGTCTACGACTTGTAGCACTTCCATTCGCCTTTCTTGTATCCAAATTATATTGAACCTACTATAACTGAGTAATATGATTTTAACGCATTTTTATATTGTATTGCCTATCTTCAAACATCCTTCTTATTACCATAGTTGTTTTTTATGAAAATTCATCGTCCGCATTTATTGAAACATACTTTTAATGTCATGAACCGTGTTCGCCAAACAGCGAGTGTGGCAGGTCTGTCTGCGCTAAGAGTGGCAAAAGGTGAAAAACCTGACGCGATGCTACTCAAAGAAACCTTTGAGCAGTTGGGCACCACTTATATCAAAATTGGTCAGTTTATTGCCAGTACACCGTCACTGTTTCCACGTGATTATGTCAAGGCATTCCAGAGCTGTTTGGATCAAACCACGCCATTGTCTTATGCTTATATCGAGCAGGTGCTGACAGAGGAGCTGGCGATTGATGGCATGACGCTCTCTGATAAGTTTGCCCATATTGACTCAGAGCCACTGGCTTCTGCCTCTATCGCTCAAGTTCATGCAGCTCGTCTGCACAATGGCGATGAAGTGGTGCTAAAGGTACAAAAGCCTGGCGTCGAGACTATCATGCAGACTGATTTGGGCGTATTGCATGGCGTGACTAAGCTGCTTGAAATACTAATGCCCTCAATGAAGTTTGCGAGTATTGCACCAATTATCGATGAGATTCGTCTGCGTATGCTTGCCGAGACTGATTTTATCGCTGAAGCACAGAATATTCGCGATTTTCAGCAGTTCTTAGCCGTATCAGGCAATACTCGCGTGGTGGCACCAACTGTATATGAGGATCTGACCACCAAGCGTGTATTAACGATGAGCCGTCTATATGGCGTCTCTATGGTCGATGAGTCGCTCATGCGTCAGTACTGTGCTGATCCTGCACAAGTCATGGCAGATACGTTGAACACATGGTTTGCTAGTCTGATGCTGTGCAATAGTTTTCATGCGGATTTGCATGCGGGCAATTTGATGCTATTGACTGATGGCCGCATTGGATTTTTAGACTTTGGTATCGTGGGTAAGCTAAAAGCGGAAAGCTGGCGGGCATGTATGGGCATGATGCAAGCCATGCAAGACAGTGACTATCAAGCAATGGCGCGCCATATGATTGATATGGAGATGACGCATGGTGGCAATCAGGTCGATGTGACCGCACTGGGGAATGACTTACAGCGTATGATGACAACCATCATGGCAGAAGATAAAACCTTTACCAGTGGTGTACCTTTTAATAGTAAAGAGCAAGCCGATGAGCTTAATAAAATGATGCTGGAGATTGTTGAAGTTGGCAAACGTCATGGTATTCACTTTCCACGCGACTTTGCTTTACTGACCAAACAGATGTTGTATTTTGATCGGTTTATGCGTACGCTAGCTCCAGATATGGACATGTTTAGTGATCAACGGGTACAGATGCTAGGACAGGATACGCTAGAGACGCCAACGTTAGACGTATCATAGTTTTTGCTGATATTCTATCTCGACCCAACATATCTCATAACTGTTTATTCCTGCTTTTTTACTACTGCTTTTGACTGTCTAACACAAAGGATTGTGTGCTAATTGCCGCAAAAATGGCGCTGTCATGATGACTGCTTTTAAAAGCCGTATGGTCCCGACGATTACCAATGAAGCTGCCATTGCCTGTGTCGGTATGTACTGCATGGCAGTCGTTATGGGTTATGGCCGCTTCCTCTTTACCGCCACCTTACCTGATATTATGGTGCAATTGTCGCTATCAACGACCATTGCAGGCTGGCTGGCATCAATCAATTATATCGGCTACTTTATTGGTGCGCTTATTGCTATGTTTGTGCCTCAGCGCTCGACATGGCAGGCGATGACGCTGTGGGCTATTATCAGTGTCGTCACAACGATGCTACTTGTTGTGCCTGATATGTCGTTAACTCTATGGTATATCATTCGCTTAATCGCAGGTATTGCAAGTGGGTTAGCGATGATATTGAGCTCATCATTTGTCATTCAAAGCCTTAGCCCTGAGCGCCGTTCAGTCCTATCAGCAGTCCACTATGCAGGCATCGGTGTCGGCATTAGCGCCTCTGCCATAGTGACGTGGTGGCTATTAAAGTTAGGTTATCACTTTGATGTAATTTGGCTAGTCGCAGGCGTCACCAGTTTGCCACTTGTATGGTTACTGTATGCGATAAAACCAAGACGAATACAGACTGTTGATTCACAGCAGATTGATGTCAAACAGCACGTGTCAGTGCACCAGACCTATTTAAACTTTAAACGCGCCTTATATGAAGCCATCTCTGGACACCATAAAGCGCTTGCTTTACTTTTCGTCAGCTACGTACTGGCAGGGTTTGGTTATATTAGCTCAGCGACTTTTTTGCCCGTTATGGCAGCACAACGTCTAACAACACAGACGTATGCTGGATTGATGATTTGGTTGGTCGTTGGTATTTTTGCAATGTTGTCAAACCCCCTATGGGGCGCGCTTGCCAAGCATATCGGTGAAATAAACACCTTGATGGGGCTGACGGTATTGCAAGCATTTGGTATGTGCTTGCCGATATGGTTTGATGGTGCGCTTGGGTTGTATGGTAATGCTGCAATTTTAGGATTGACCTTCGTCGGTATGGTAGCGATGACACTCACTTTATTTAAAAACATCAACCCTGCCTATTCTAATTTGCTGATTGCTTTGGCAACGCTGGCTTATGCATTAGGGCAGTTCTTGGGACCTTTGGTCACGGTAGCGCTGGCAGGGCAGGAAGGTAATTTCAATGCAGGGTTACTTGTTGCTGCTGTTGGATTGATGATTGGATTGGTGTTATTAATATTGTTCCGTCGGCAGTCGCCAACGATTGCTTAGAGCGTCTAAACCACACTACGGCTAAATACTTCCCGTAATTCAAAACTGGTATGAACTTGCGCCACGCCTTCGATACGATTAAGCCGATGCAATAAAAACTCTTCGTAATGTGTCATGTCACGTACCCTTACCTTAATAAGATAGTCTTCTGTACGCCCTGTGACAATACTACAGCTAATGACTTCCTCAAAGCTCTGGATTTTACGTTCAAACTGTTCAAAACGCTCTGCTGTATGACGATCCATGCTAATAGCAATAAACACAGCTAGCGGATAGCCAAGCTTTTGTGCATCGGTCTTGGTCTGGTAGCCGGTGATAATATTCGCATCTTCTAAGCGTTTAATACGGCGTGCGCAAGGCGTGGCAGATAGGTTGACGCGCTCGGCAAGTTCAGTAATACTCATACGCGCTTGCGTTTGCAACAAGCGTAATAATTGTCTATCAATCTCATCTATATCTGCTGCTAATGTATTTTCAACCTGATTATCTGGCATCTTTATGACCTTGATAGTGAATTAACTCGATTATAATGGGTAATTTAGGTTTTTCCACTAAAATAATAACAAATAGAACGAAAGAAAGCAGGTTTCTCTCTGTTAAACTTTGCTATTATTATGGTATAAAATTTAATTATCTCGTATGATAAACATTGATCTAATCAACAGCTAATCGCCTAGCTAAATATATAAACAACCAAGTCATCTAAGGATTGATTATGTCTGACCAAGCCACGCACACTGCAGCCACAGGGACTGCAAAGATCACACCAAAAAGTGCTGCTTTTGACTTCCGTAAATACCGTCCATTTGCATTTGCGCCATCGCTGCCAGATCGTACTTGGCCAAGTAAAACGATTGAGAAGTCACCGATATGGGCAAGTGTAGATCTGCGTGATGGTAACCAAGCACTGATTGATCCGATGACGATTGAACAAAAAATGCGCTTCTTTAAGACCTTAGTAGATGTTGGTTTCAAAGAGATCGAGATTGGTTTTCCGTCAGCGGCGCAGGTAGAGTTTGACTTTGCACGTAAGCTTATCGAAGAGAATCATGTACCTGAAGATGTGACGTTACAAGTATTGGTACAAGCGCGCGAGCATTTAATTGCCCGTACTTTTGAATCGTTAAAAGGCGCTAAACGTGCGGTCGTCCATGTCTATAACTCAACTAGCCGTGTACAACGCGAAAAAGTCTATGGCAAAGACAAGGCTGAAATCAAAGAGATTGCTATCGCAGGCGCCAAGCTATTGCAAGAGTATGCGGCAAAGTACCCTGAGACAGATTGGGTCTTTCAGTACTCGCCAGAGAGCTTCAGTCAGACAGAGACTGAATATGCCGTAGAGGTTTGCGATGCAGTATGTGACGTGTGGCAGCCACAGCAGGGTCAGGAAGTTATTTTTAACTTGCCAGCGACCGTTGAGGCATCTATGCCCAATGTCTTTGCTGATCAAGTAGAATATTTCTGCCGTAATCTAGCGCAGCGTGAGCATGTGATTGTGAGCTTGCATACTCATAATGACCGTGGCTGTGCGGTAGCGGCAGCTGAATTGGGCGTGCTTGCAGGTGCGGATCGTATCGAAGGTACATTGCTTGGTAACGGTGAGCGTACGGGTAACATGGATATCATGGTCATGGCCATGAACTTGTTTAGTCAAGGTATCGATCCTGAGCTCGATTTTAGCAACATGAGTGAAATCGTACAGGTTGTGAGCGTATGTAATAACTTACCATTGCACCCTCGTCATCCTTATGTAGGCGAATTGGTGTTCACGGCATTTAGTGGCTCACATCAAGATGCTATCAAAAAATCTCTCGACTACAATGAAAGCAATCAGAGCGAAACAGACAATGTCTGGGACGTGGCTTATCTACCTATCGATCCTGCGCATATTGGGCGTAGCTACCAAGATGTGGTACGTATCAATAGCCAGTCGGGAAAAGGCGGCGTCGCCTATATCTTGCAGCGTAACTACGGCTTTAACTTGCCACGTTGGATGCAGATTGACTTTAGCCGTGTGGTACAAAAACAAGCGGAAGCGGCTGCTCGCGAGTTGCAAAATGATGAAATCCTACAGACCTTTGAAGACACGTATCTGCAGCAAGGCAAGTTTGAGCTACTCGATTATAGTGTCAGTAATAAAGGTGGCGAGGCTTATTTTAGCGGTCAAGTACAGATGAATAGTGATACGATTAATATCGATGGTACTGGTAATGGGCCGCTGTCATCGTTTATCGATGGATTGGCTCAGCATACAGGCAAATCACTACATATCATCAACTATGCTGAACATGCGATTAACCCGCATCACAACAGCGGTAATGGTATCGATGATGATACCAATAGTGATAACAAAACCAATGCGAATGCGGCAGCCTACATTCAACTAAATGTCGATGGTGAGGTTTATTCTGGCATCGGTACTTGTAGTAGCACAGTATCAGCCATGTTAAAAGGGGCGTTATCAGCCTTTGCTCAAGCACTAAATACAGAAGCTGCTTAGTGTTGGTTAAGTAGCAAATAATATTACGCAAAGTTCTGTATGCTAATAACGTCATCGCTTCTTGTCTCTAGCAAGTAAAGCGACGGCGTTTTTTTGCGGTAAAAGCCTATGACGTTTCGATTATGGATTTATGAGCGATAGCATAATGTTACTTGTGTTTTGGGTGTCTAAGACTTACGCTAATGTATATATTAAAATATTATAAATAAAAGGTTAATCATGGAACCTCTCTCATTTGCTTCCTTTTCTCTCGCATCTATCCTAGCATCGTTGCCAGTAAATGGCGGGGTCACCACCCAGCCAACCATTACGACTCATATCAGTCCAGCCATTGTCGGACAATGGGAGATTGATTTAGATAGCAATATTACGATGACCAAAGAAGCGAAAGCTCGGCAAGCGGCATCGAGCGCTGTAGAGAGTTTAGACGGCATACAATCGAGTAATGAAGAGCCAATGATAGAAGCAGGTACAGATGGTGGCATACTCACGCAAAGCGAGGCGCGCGTCTTAAATATTCAGCCGACTATGAGCAAAAATCTGATTGCCTCAGTCAATAAGTCTACTCAGTGCCGCGAGTTGTATAATTTTGGCGCTGATAACGAGATGCGAGCTTCTAGTGGTAAAGAGTGGACCTATGGTCGTTACCTAGTCACGCATCGTGAAGAGGGGCTGCCTATTATCGCCATAAAGACCGTTTATGACAATAATGAAATTGATTGCTCAGGCAACCAGGTTGACCAAACTGATGAAGCATTGATTGCATTTTTGTACCATGATGGCAATCAAATGCAGTGGTGTGCTGACCCTGATGGCAACGAGTGCTTTATGAACTTTAATAGAGTTTTGCCATAACTGCTGAGATTGCGTTCATTTAGATATCGATCGACTGACCTGAGAACACAATCCAAAGACCATAAAAAAACCGCTATCGATATAGCGGTTTTTTTATGGCGTTAATTATATGCTGAGATTTTTTATACTATAACGCTTTTTTGTCTTTGTTAGCGACCAACAGCTCTCTTTCGAGATAATGAATATTCTGAGCTTCACGAGTAAAGTCATCATCTGCCAAAATCACATCACGATGCAATGGTATATTGGTTTTGATTCCTTCGATGATTAATTCATCAAGAGCGTGTACTGTCTTTGCAATGGCTTGTTGACGTGTCTGACCATGACAAATAAGCTTGCCAATCAAGGAATCATAATAGGTCGGTATCTCGTACCCAGGGTACAAATGCGAATCAAATCGAACGCCTGAGCCACTTGGCGCAAACAACTGATTGACCGTACCAGGGCAAGGCATAAAGGTTACCGGATCTTCAGCATTTATACGACATTCAATCGCATGGCCTTGGATCTCAATCTCACTTTGACGATAAGACAGACCATAACCGGCTGCGATTTTGAGCTGTTCGACGACGACATCGATACCAGTGATCATCTCAGTCACTGGATGCTCAACCTGTACACGAGTATTCATCTCAATAAAGAAAAACTCGTTATTTTCAAATAAAAACTCAAACGTACCGGCACCTCGGTATTTGACAAGCTCACAGGCTTTTACGCAGGCTCTTAAGATGGGCTCACGTATATCATCTGGGATGTCAGGCGCAGGGGCTTCTTCTAGTACTTTTTGATGGCGACGCTGCAATGAGCAGTCACGATCATACAGATGAATCGCGTTACCATTACCATCGCCTAGTACTTGTACTTCTACGTGGCGCGGGTTTTGTAAATAGCGTTCCATATAGACGGTATCGTCACCAAACCACAGCTCAGCTTCTTGCTTGGCTGCTTGAACTTGACCGACAATTTCTTCAAAACGCTCAACGACACGCATACCGCGTCCGCCGCCGCCAGAAGCTGCTTTAATTATTAGCGGAAAACCAATATTACGGGCTTGTTCTTCGGCATTATGTAGGGTGACAGCACCAACAGAACCAGGTACCGTTGGTACGCCTGCTTTTTTCATGGCATTGATAGCAGAGACTTTGTTGCCCATCAAGCGAATATGATCAGCGTTAGGACCCACAAAGGTCAAACCGGCTTCTTCTACGCGTTCGGCAAATTCTGCATTTTCAGACAAAAAACCATAACCCGGATGGATAGCATCCGCGCCAGTTATTTCAGCGGCTGTTAGGATAGTGTTGATATCCAGGTAGCTTTGGTTAGCATTGGGTTTGCCAATACAAATTGCCTCATCAACAAAGCGTAGGTGCATCAAGTTGGCATCAGCAGTAGAGTAGACCCCTACGGTTTCGATACCTAAGGCTTTACAGGCTCGAACGATACGCAGGGCAATCTCACCTCTATTGGCAATGAGCAATTTTTTTATCATGGGTTCATCCTTGTCGAAACATCAGTCATTGACTGACTCTTGAAATATAATGTTGTATTGGTTAAGCCCCGTACAATATAGCTATCAAAAATCAGTCGTAGTGAAGTAAAGTATGGCAAATATCGTTACGCTTTATAGCGTATGACAGGTTGGCCGAACTGTACGACTTCAGAGTTGTCTACCAAGATTTCGTCAACAATACCACTTTGAGTCGCTTCAAGAGGATTCATAATTTTCATGGCTTCGATGATACCTAAGGTATCACCCGCTTGAACTTTTTGTCCGACCTTTACAAACGGTGGATCATTAGGGCTTGACGCTGAATAAAAGACACCAACCATTGGTGAGGACTCAACGTTACCCGCTTTTGCTGCAGGTGTTGCTTCAGCAGCGATAGGAGCTGCACCAGCAGTAGGGGCTGCCATCATAGTAGGCGCAGGCGTATCATAGTGACGAGTCAAACTAATATGTTCGTCGTCAGAACTGATCTCTAAATTCACCAGTTCACTTTCTTCCATAAGGGCGATGAGGGTGCGTATTTTTTCAATATCCATAGTTTTTATCTGACCTTATACTAAATTCAAGAAATAGTGTAACTAAATATTGTCTAATTAATTGCTAATGATACCTAGATTCAAGGCAATGAGCAATCAATGTACAGTTGTTAACTGAGGATTTTTACATATTTTGACGTAAGCCATCTCTTTTAGTAAGAAATTCACTGTTATCAACCATCGTCTGTGTGAACATTACCCAATAGAGCAAGGTTACATCTACACGTGTACAGTCCAATCAATGTTAAACAGCGATGATTGAGTAGTGATGAGCGATAACAGTATAAAACAGGCTTAACCTGTTTAGCCCCATAATGCTGTTAAGCGTTTTTGCTGATAGAGCAGGCGCAATGTCAACAAAATCGATGACAAAAACAGACCTGTGATCAACGCCATCCAGAACCCTTGTGCGCCGATATCAGTGAAGCGTACCAAGTAAACACCTAATGGCAATGCTACTAGCCAATAACAAAAAAGCGTGACCCACATCGGGATGGTGGTGTCTTGCATACCGCGCAATATGCCAGCGACATTAACCTGCCAGCCATCAAACAACTGATAAGCTAGGGCAAATATCAGCAAATGCATAGATTGAGCCCTGACCTCTGGATTGTCAGTAAAGGCAGCTGCGAGCTCTGGCCTAAACAGCCAAATGCCAAGCATACACACGATGGCGATAACCACCGTCCAAACAAGTCCAGTGGCTTGTACTTGACGCAATGCCATGAGATTTTTTTGGCCAAAGCGATTTGATACCATTATGGTGAGTGCCATAGCAACAGATATCGGTATCATAAACAGCTGTGAGGTGACCGCTAGTGCCACTTGATGCGAGGCGGTTGCGAGCTCACCCAATGGGCTAATCACCAGTGCACCCAAACTGAATAGACTGGCTTCAAAGAAGATAGAGATACCAATAGGAATGCCAAGTTTCAAAAGTTTTTTGATTTGCGCGCGATTGGGACTGGTAAAGCCATAAAAGAAGCGCGTGCTAGCAAACTCACGACGCTTGGTAAAGCTAGTATAAGCCGCTAATAGTAAGACATTTATCCATAAGACCAGTGCGGTTGCCACGCCGCAGCCTGCACCGCCCATCTCAGGCATACCAAACAAACCATGAATAAAAATGTAGTTCAGAGGGATGTCTGCAAGCAAGCCAATAATACTAATGACGGTCACAGGCTCAGGACGACCCAGTGCTTCACAATAACTGCGCAGTACGGCATAAATAGCCAAGGCCGGAAAACCGAATGAAACACCATGCAAGTACTGTGTGGCGATAGGTTGAATATTCTCAGGAACACCCATAACTCCTAGCACATTGGGTGCCAAGTTTACGATGATAAAACCAATAACCCCAATGACGCTTGCGGTCCACAAGGACTGCTGAGTGATATGTGGCACCTGATTGTGCTGGTCTTGACCGATGGCCTCACCAATAAGCGGGGTGGTCGCGATCAATATACCTGTGGCCAATAAAAAAAGCGGGAGCCAAATGCCAGATCCAACAGCCACCGCTGCCAAATCAAGCGCAGAAACTTGACCGGCCATAATAGCATCGACCACACCGAGTGCGGCTTGGCAAAACTGAGTAATCAAGATAGGTAGTGCAAGTATGCCTAGGCGTAGGCTGTAACTTTTGAAGTCTTTAAAAGATAATGGAAAAACCATGGTGAGCAACTTTTTATTCTTTACAGTAATTGTTATTAAGATAGTGATTATTAATCAGCAAACACTGTCATCAGCAAATCAAAACTGAGGCAGCATGAGAAGGTTAGGGCATGTCCTTAATTAAAACGATAGTCCTCTAACTGGGCTAAAAATGGCTAAATTTTGCCAGACATCGTCAAATAGCTAGTCAATATCTCGATATTATCTACACTATTTTTCTCGTTTGACGGCAATTTATCTCATTTTTATCTCCACTTTTGAAATGAGGACACGCCCTAGTGCCGACGATGATACGCTGATAAATAATATGAGCAAGCCTATATCGGCCGCGTACGAAAATAAAAGCCCATGCACTAAAATAGGCACTAAAACAAACACTAAAACAGGCACTAAAATAAAAATAACCCGTCAATCCAAAAACTAGATTGACAGGTTATATATAGACTAGATGGTAAAGAAGCAAAGATACAATGTCAACGTTCAAGAGACCTCATACACCCTGCAAGCGCACTCTACTTGAAAATAGAGTAGCGCCTGTTCACCTACAACGATTCAGGCAAATCTTGTACCACGGCTTGATAACCGATTAAGGTATTATTCTCATCAAATGCTTGTACGACGATTGCATAATTGGTGGAATTGTCTGGAATGATCGGTGCAAACTGCGTTTCCAGATTACTCAATACTAGGTTCTGTACATAACCGTTCGCACCAGACTCGGCTTTATTGACATCGATTTGGCTGACCAGTAGATGCTTGGTATTGGCAGGGTTTTGCCATGTGACAGTTTTTTGACTGCCATTACCGATGATATCGAGATTCAAGTTGCCAGCAGTATAATCAAGTGGATACGTTCTAAAATTAGAGCGATCACTGATGGTGTACGTCACGTTACAATTGTCTTCGCCACTTGACAGTTTCTTGCCGCCTAAACCATCTTGATATTCAAAGCTACCTTTCCAAGGCGATCCCGCTTCTTTTTCCTCAAAACTACCCGCAAACGTGGTCAATATATTTGGGGTCTCTAACCCTAAATCACTTACGTATTTAATATCTAAAAATTCTAAAGTATCGAGGCTACCGGTTATTTTACCAGCGATATAATTGTCTACTTTAATCGCTGAATTTATACCCAATACATTGTTTTCTTGACAGGCCTGCTGCTGATAACTAAAGCTACCATCGACACTGCCTGCACCATCTTTACTAATGTCGAAGTAGACAGCGCCAATATCGATATCATTACTGTCGCCATCGTCAACCTCAACGAAATGACCGACATAAAGACCACCTCGGCCACCTTCTGGTGTTAATTTATCCAAGAATTTATCCAGTGATTCCTCTGGTAAAAATACGGATTCCAAAATCTCTGCCATAGATTTTTCATCATCGCTGAGCTTGTCTTCGACTTCTTTGTATTTTTCTTTAACTTTATCTTCCACGCGATCGTATTCATCTTTTACCTGATCCTCTATACGGTCGTACTCTTCCTTTACCTTGTCACCATCGCTACCGCAAGCGCTGAGGGTGACACTGAGAATGCTGATCGATAATACAGATAATAATAGCTTGGATGCGCTCATACATGAGTCCTGATAATGGTTATAAAGAGATAATAAAAAATAGCGGGTGATGGTTACCTATAGAGCAACACATCTCTGGGCATTAATATAGTAAGTGTTAAGCAGTGAACGTATCAATAAGCAGCCCTTGATAGCTCTTGATAGCCACTGATATTATTCAATCATCATGGTAAAAACTGAGTTTCATCGCCCAATAGATCAAGGGTCTCTGCCATATCCATAATCGTCTGCCAGTGTTTGGGTGCTAAAGGGATCACGGTCAATTGCTGACAGCCTTTTCTGAGCAGTAGTGAGTCCTCAAGCGCTGGCAAAAACTTTAGCTCTGATAATGGCAAAACGTCAGTAAATGCTTGCTCAAAAGTAAGGTCAACCATATACCAACGCGGCGCGTCTTCAGTTGCGATAGGGTCATAGTGACGATGCTCAGGGTGAAACTGGGTCGGATCAGGGTAGCCTGCTTTACTGACGCTCATAATACCAGCGATGCCAGAGGGTTTGGCGCTAGAATGATAAAAGAACACTTTATCATCCACTTTCATATCATCACGCATAAAATTACGGGCACGGTAGTTACGGACACCATCCCAGCTGTCTGTGCCTAATCGTTGTAAGTCATCTATACCAAAGAATTTGGGATTTGATTTCATTAACCAATACGCCATATGTTTTATCCTTTACTTAATTTTTAATATTGTCATGGTCTACTTTTTATTAACCAACTCGCAAGTGTTCTTCTCATAAATTTTCTATATACTGCCTATCATTTGCCATGGTTAATAGAAGCCTTATACGTCATTTTGTTAATAGTTTTATGCTATATCAGCTTTTCTTTCAGCCATCTAGCCGTTATCCTAGCGATATTTTTAATGACAATCGTCATTGAATATTACACCATGCTTATCACATGATAAGTTGATTAATGCCCCAAATGAAGGCTGACAGTATGCCAAGCGACCGTGCCACATTGAATCTCACTGAAAAGACCGTAAATGATGGTGTTATCAACGTGATGAATATTCCGTTATCACTCTATATACACGTTCCGTGGTGTGTCAAAAAGTGCCCTTATTGTGATTTTAATTCGCATGAACTGCCTGTAGACAGTCAGACCTCCATGTACGATGAGTATGTGGATACGTTGCTATTAGATGCAAGTCTGCAGCAGTCATTGGCACAAGGGCGCACTATCGAATCGATATTTATCGGCGGTGGCACACCTTCACTATTGCCAATCGCACAGTATCAACGACTATTTACGGCTCTGCGCAATATCTTTAGATTTGCAGATGATATCGAAGTCACGATGGAGGCCAATCCTGGGACGCTTGAGCATGCACCATTTGCGCAGTATCTAGAGGTTGGTATCAATCGATTGTCTATCGGGGTGCAGAGCTTCGCCGCTGATAAGCTCACAGTACTAGGCCGTATCCATGACCCTGCTCAAGCATTATCAGCAATTCAAGCGGCTAGTGCTGCGGGCTTTACACGGATCAATGTCGATCTGATGCATGGTTTACCGCAGCAAACCATGAATGAGGCGCTCGATGACATTCAGATGGCACATGATGCTGGCGCAACCCATATCTCTTGGTATCAGCTCACTATTGAACCCAATACGGTGTTTTATCGCAGTCAGCCTATTTTACCAGATGAAGATAATTTGGCTGATATTGAACAAGCAGGACAAGCACTATTAGATCAACTTGGCTATAGCAACTATGAAGTATCCGCATGGTCGGGGGCGTCAGACAAGCCTTGTCGTCATAACGTCAACTATTGGCAATTTGGTGATTACCTTGCGATAGGAGCTGGGGCACATGGCAAAGTCACTGTTGATCGTAATGCAGGTAATCCTAGCGCATTAGAGCCAACAGAAAAAGCGTCACAGAATGATTTCCTAGCTGAAACTGGCATTTATCGTTTTAGTAAATCACGATTGCCAAAAGACTATGTGGGAGAGCCTGATACGGCAAAGCCAATCGATGCATCACTTGTTATAAGTCAAAACGTCCCAAAAATGGTGGGCTGGCAAGCGATTGATAGTGATGAGCTGGTGAGCGAGTTTATGCTAAACGTATTACGCTTGCATGGCGGCGTTGCTTGGTCATTGTTTGAAGGTAGAACGGGTCTGAAATATGCTCATATCGCTGGACAGGTCGTTAAGCTAATAGAGCAAGGGTTATTGGTAGATAGTGATAAACAGCTGCAACCGACAGTCTTAGGTCAGCGTTATCTCAATCAGATATTACATGCGTTTTTATAAAACCTTGCAACAGCACGTTTTTTGCTGTGACTTAGAACAAATAACCGAATACAAAAAAAGGCTTACCAATTTGGTAAGCCCTTTACTCAATCTAAAAATACAAACTTAGATTTTGTTTTGTACTTCTTGAGCGCTACCAGAAACAGCATCGCCAGCGCTTGACACGTCTTGGCCAAAACCTTTAAAAGTGTTGCAACCAGTTAGAACAAACATAGCAGTCAAAGATGCGATGATTAATTTTTTCATAATAGTATCCTCAAAGATAAATGGGTGGTTATAAATAACAACAGTGATACCAAGCAATATACTAAAGCCTCACTGAAGAGGTGCAGGATGAGACGATCATATGTAAATACCATCTCGTTATCCGTCACAGACATCATAGTGAAAGTTAAAAACCCTGCACAGTATCAAAATGTAATTATTGGCAGTAAACTGTAACTTTTAATTACCTATCGCTCATAAATTTCAATAATAGAGCGTTGAACGTTTCTGGAGTAAATAAATATGGCCGTTCATATCGTGCTGGTCGCCCCAAAAATGCCAAGTAATACTGGCAATATTATCCGCTTGTGTGCCAATACGGGGGCGCAGTTGCATTTAGTCAGACCATTAGGGTTTGAGCTCGATGACAAAAAGCTTCGCCGTGCAGGCCTCGATTATCATGAGTATGCCAATTTGCAAGTACATGATGATTGGGTAGCAGCCCGCAAAGCGCTACAAGCAGCTGACTGTCATGTAGTCACTGCTTTGACCACCAAGCTAAGCAAGCCGTTTTATGACTACGATTTTGGTAGGCTGTCAGCCACTGAAAACGCTGACGCTATTGATAGCGAACAAGCATCCTATCAATCGCCTCATATCGCGCTAGTATTTGGCTCTGAAACAGCAGGTCTGGCTGATGATATACGTGAAGATATCGGTGCTGATAACTGGCTTAGGTTACCGATGCTAGCAGACTCACGCAGTTTGAATTTATCCAATAGTGTGGCGATATGTCTGTATGAGATATGGCGACAGCAAGGATTTTCAGGTGATGAAGGACGCAGCATTGGTTATGACACCTTGACGGTATATGACCCAAAGTAAAATGACTACTATCAAACATAGCGAGTCAAATATGAATAATCAAGAATAGTGACTGGCTTTTAGTGGATAGTCACTAAAAGCCAGTCACTATCAAGCATCAATCATGAATGGTAGATAAGATGCACTCGTATCAGCATCCTATATAGTCAGTTCAATATAATTTCGATACAAGGAAACCGAGTGCAAGTTATACATTAGTATGCTTAGCGAGGATGACGATGTAGCGGATTTATATAGACTTGACTATAGACAGTTGGGCGGCTTGGGTAATCCAGCCAAACGATTCACATGGCGCGCGACCAATCCTGTATTAAACAGCTGCTGTAGTTTCTGATTACTAATGTCTTGCTCTGGTAAGGTCTTTTGCAGCCATTTAATCAATGGGCGCGTCGCAGGCGCGTGATTGAATTTCTCAAAAAATGCTCGTACTTGCTGCAAAATCTGTAAATGCTCGTCAGTTAAAGTGACATCTAGGGTGTCTGCCAGTCGCTGCGCAACATCAGGTGTCCATATTGCATGGTCACACAAATGGCCGTCTTGATCTAAGGCGATATCAGTTGCTGCTATCGTAGTAGGCATATGCATAGTCATAAGGTAATCATCACCACTTTGTCAAATTGGCTGTCTTGAGTGAGAGTCACCCACTCTGCATCTGTCAATATACGGGTCAGCTTGGTCTCCAAACTGAGCTTGTCAGTGGCGCTTGTCGTAAGCTGTGCGACATCGTCGCCCAAGGCATATATACCCGCAATGTGTTCGATATCATGCTCATTTAGATACGCATTGAGCCAATCAATAAAAGCAGCTGTGGTGCCGAGCAACATAATACTATCGCCTTTGCGCCAAGTGCGAGACATCTCCTCAGTGCTGCGTCTGAGGGTATCCATTGTGCTATGTAATTGATATAAAGTGGCCATAAAGGTATCCAATTGCGTGCTTTATTATTTTATATGTGAGCTGATACGGGGGTTTTTACCAATAGTCTGGTGGCAGCGCTACCTAAAAAGTCAGAATCTGCTCAAAGTCTTGAGAGTTAATGATCTCTGGAACTAGGGTTAGCTGTGAGGCCAAGTCGGCTGGCAACATGCCAATCACCCAACCACTAAAGACGTCATTGGGTAACCAAGCCGCTGGCAAGTCATAAAGCTCAAGTGACTGAATCATACCGTGCAAACGCGACTCAGACTGCATCAGTAGCCCAAAGACAGGAGCATCCAAATACAGCTGCACCTCATGGCCAAAAGTTGCCAGCGTTAGTGCCAGCGCACAGCCTTCATAGCTGGCCGATTCAGTAGGCGTATTCAGCTGAATTAATAATCTCATAATGTATTCCTAAACGTATTGACCACTGATAAGCGCCATAACAAACAAGCGATAAATACTTTAATATGATCAAAACTGTATTAAATGACTGTCCTCTTGCATCATCATTGCAAGCTCACTGAGTCCCACCAATGTAAATCCTGTCGCAAGATTGTTCCCTTCAAGCTGATGGCGTGTGCTGTTATCGTCATCACTAATGCCGCGACTAAGTGCAGTACTGACGCACACGGGCAGCGCTAACTGATACTGTTCAGCCAATGCCTGCCATTTTTTGGTCACATCACTCTGATCTGCTGGTTGCCAACGCAGACAGTTAGCAGTATTTGCCGCATCACCATAAAAGAACACATTTAATTTTTCATTGTCTGTGTCCTGTTTATTTGAAAGGCTTTGGAGGTAAGCACGTGCATAACGTAACGCTAAGTGAGCTAATGGATGGCTAGGATCAGCAGTAATCAATAATAATGGGGTAGTGGTCGTCATAGGGCGCGGTATCACCTATTATAGATAAGAGTGTAGAGAGCGTAATCAAGTTGCTGCTAATATGAATGTCAATATCAAGCTACTAGCAGTCATAAAAAAAGCCAATGCTATCATTGCCGATACTATCACAAGGCGTATTGGGGATGCCTGTGACAAGAAGTTTGGTAGATGATACAAAATATAGCCGTTCATACTATTATTTTACAACAATATCGTGGTATAAAATTGTGCTTATAATACGTTCAATACACATAAAAACAATGACGCAGGATAAGCTTTTTTGTAGATTCTGTTTATCACTTTTATCAACCGTTTCTACCAAAAGTGTTTATGCTACCATAAAGCGGCTCAAACCAAACAGCGGCATATTCATCAAAATGGTCATCAAACACGATTTTTGAGTATTAATGGCGCTGTGACTGCCTCGTAAGAAAAAATAATAAACTTATGAGCTGGGTTCACGTAGTCTTACCATTCTATGCAAGGAATTTTTTTCACTATGTCATCTGTTATGCCCTCACGTATGAACAACGGTATAGATTATCAGCCTACAATAGAGCAGCTACAAGTCCTGCAAACGGCGAGTGAGTTTGCTTATCAGATTTGGGAGAGCCGGACGGTCTCATGCCAAACGTTTTTGCGTAGCTATCCTCTAAACAGTACGCTAACACGCCAGCAAATCGATGATTTGATCCAAGATTATACGCTAGATGAGGATTACCAACTCGCTGATGAAACCAAAGTCATGAGCGGCTTACGTAATTTGCGTACGCTACTAATGATGCGCTGGATTTGGCAAGATGCACTACAGATGATCAGCCTTGAGCAGTTGACGGATGAGTTGTCTGAGTTTGCAGGCGGCTGTATCTCCTTTGCAAAAGAATATACCTATAAAAATCTGACGGCTCAATATGGTGAACCGACTTTCATCAATGCCCAAGGCAACGTGCAAATTGATGACATGGCCATCATGGCCATGGGCAAGCTTGGTGCTCATGAGCTGAATCTATCGAGTGATATTGACCTGATCTTTGTGCATCAGGCCCGCGGCGAAACCAATGGCAGTAAAGAAAAAGGCACGCGCAGTATAGACAATAAGCGTTTTATGACTCGATTAGGTCAAGGTATTATCAAACTGCTTGATAATAAAACAGCAGATGGGTTCGTCTTTCGGGTAGATATGCGCCTGCGACCCTGGGGTGATGGTAGCGACTTGGCCATTCACCTCTCAGCATTGCAGAAGTATTTTGCTTTACATGGGAGAGCTTGGGAGCGCTTTGCTTGGCTGAAAGCGCGTGTGGTAGGTCAAATAGATCAGCCATTCTATGATGAGATACAAGCATTAATTAAGCCCTTTGTCTTTCGCTATTATGTAGACTACAGTGCTTTTTCGGCATTGAGGGAGATGAAGTCGCTTATCCAAAACCAAGTGGCACAGCGTGAAGACTTGGATAATATTAAGTTGGGTGCGGGCGGTATCAGAGATATTGAATTCATTGTGCAGGCCTTTCAGTTGATCTATGGCGGCAGGCATCCGCAGCTACAAATAAAACCTTGCCTACAAGCCATGCAAGTATTACGTGAGATTGGTTATCTAGAGCAATCAACCTATGATGGGTTACAAGCCGCGTATCGGTTCTTGCGCCGCTTGGAACACGGTATTCAAGCGATCAATGATCAACAGACTCAGCGACTACCACATGATACTCAGTGGCAGCATAATCTAGCAATAACGCTGGGGTTTGCTGACTGGAGTGCTTTACTCAGCCAGCTCAACCACCATCGAAATAATGTCAATGATCCGTTTGAGCGTATGGTGACTGAGCGTCAAGTACCAGATAATGAAGACACTGATCTGGAGCCAGAAGACTTAGACGAGCAAATCGCCCGTTTGAATGAAGTGCTCACCGCAGACAACCGTGAGCTATTACAGAATTTTTGGCAATCAAAAATGGTGGCCAATTTAAGTGAGGAAGCCCGCGAGCGCTTGGATGATGCCTATCCTGTCATCGTACATGCGCTACTTGCCCATCAAGAACAGCAAAAACTGGCCAATACTGCCTTGCCACGACTGATTTCATTGCTTGAGGCCATTTGTCGTCGTTCTATCTACTTGGTCATGATTGCAGAAAATCCCAATGCCACCATTGAGCTGATTCCGATGCTATCTGCTAGTCCATGGATTGCAAAAGAGCTGGCACAGTATCCTGTATTGTTAGATACTTTTTTGCAGCAGCGCTATCGCCATTTGCCAGACAAGCGTGAACTACGTGATATTCTGCGTCAGCAACTACTGCGCGTCGAGCCTGATGATGAAGAAGAGCTGCTAAGCGTGCTACGCCTATTTAAGAAAAACCAAGTGTTGGCCGTTGCTGCCAGTGATGTGTTGGCTGAGCGTCCGATCATGAAAGTATCAGACTCGCTCACGTATATTGCTGAAGTGGTACTGGAGGCCGCGCTGGAGCGTGCTTTTGCGGAGATTGTGAACCGCTATGGCTATCCCATTGGCCAAGATGGCGATCCGGTCACTGAAGCAGATTGCGGTTTTGCCATTATCGGCTATGGCAAGCTTGGTGGGCTTGAGCTGTCCTACTCATCGGACCTAGACTTGGTGTTTTTGCATAAGATAAAAGAACAAGGCATGACCACAGGTGAAAAATCCGTGAGTGGGATGAAGTTTGCTGCGCGTCTGGTGCAAAAGCTCATGAACTATCTGAACACGCAAACGCGAGATGGCAGAGCATATGAGATTGACATGCGCCTGCGGCCGTCAGGTAATGCTGGCATGATGGTGGTGTCGTATCACGCCTTTGAAACCTATCAGATGGATAAAGCATGGTCGTGGGAGCATCAAGCACTGGTGCGTGCTCGAGCGATTTGCGGCGACAGGCGCGTGACGGCACGCTTTTGTGACATTCGCCGAGAGGTATTGGCACTGCCGCGCACGTTAGATCAGGTGCGTAGTGAAGTCACTAGCATGCGTATAAAAATGCAAAAGCATTTGGGCACCAATCAATGGCAGCAACAAGCCGGTAAGTTTCATCTTAAGCAAGATGCAGGCGGTATTGTCGATATTGAGTTCCTAGCGCAATTTGCGGTATTGGCTTATTCGCATGAATACCCAAGCTTGACTAAGTGGAGTGACAACGTGCGTATTTTTGAGGAAGTTGCGTTACTTGGTATTTGGGAGGCGCAAGTCTGTCAAGATTTGACAGATGCCTATCTAAGGATACGTGCAGCCACTCACCAGCTTGCCTTGTCAGAGCAGTCACTACTCGTTGACGAGTCTCTGTGGCAAGAAACGCGAGCCTTAGTACAATCGCAGTGGCAGCATCTCATGGGCGTAGCACCTACCGAAAAATAATATCCAAAATTTTTACTGGAGTCTTGCCGACCGTCAAAGAGACGCTTACACTGTAATGCTTTATCATAATTAATAAGCCTATGATAACAAACCAAAAGAGTTCATTTGCCCATACGGCCAGTGATATAATCGATCGCACATCGTCATTAAACCTTCAGTCGTTGGTCATAATAACGCTGTATTTTAGGCAATAAAAAGTGGCGCTGCGGTGTTATCATACGATGTTGATCAATACTGTTAAATACAACCTATCTAAAAAAAGTTAGACGTCAGTGCTAACATAAGGACTATAAAATGAACATGGCAACACAAGATGGTAAGCTTTGGATGAATGGCACGATGATTGAGCAGCCAGATGCTAAGGTACATGTGCTTACACATAGCCTGCATTATGGTATGGCGGTTTTTGAAGGGGTGCGCGCGTATCAGACGGCTGACAATCGCACCGCTATTTTTCGCCTAAAAGAACACACCGAGCGTCTACTTGGCTCAGCGAAAATCTTTCAAATGGATGTGCCTTTTGATGCAGCCACTTTAGAGCAAGCACATAAGGATGTGGTCAAGCAAAACAACTTGGCAGAAGCCTATATTCGTCCGCTTATCTGGGTCGGTGCAGAAAAGCTTGGTTTGTCATCACGTGACAACAGCATCAATGCAATGGTCGCGGCATGGCATTGGGGCGCTTATCTGGGTGAAGAGGGTATCAAAAACGGTATCCGTGTAAAAACCTCTTCATTTACCCATCACATGACCAATGTGACCATGTGTAAGGCTAAGGCGTCTAGTAACTATCCTGTGTCTATCATGGCCAACCAAGAAGTGACTCGCAACGGCTATGACGAAGCTATCTTGATGGATCCGCAAGGCTATGTATGCCAAGGCGCAGGCGAGAACTTGTTCTTGGTAAAAGATGGTGTATTACACACCCCAGACTTAGCAGGCGGGGCACTTGACGGTATTACGCGTCGTACCATCATTCAGTTCGCTGATGATCTAGGTATTAAAGTCGTTGAGCGTCGTATCACTCGTGATGAGTTTTACTTAGCAGATGAAATCTTTATGACCGGTACGGCTGCTGAAGTCACACCTATCCGTGAATACGATGATCGCACGGTCGGTAATGGCGGCCGCGGACCTTTGACTGAGAAACTGCAAACCTTATACTTTGATGTGGTACATGGCCGCAATGAGCAGTATATGGATTGGTTAAGCTTTATTGACTGATAAAGCGGTTACTTTGAAGACCAAAAAGGCTGAACATAATTGTTCAGTCTTTTTTTTATGCTAATATAGCCATCATATTTATTCATAATATTAAAGTGAGCAGTCAATGCCAATAGATTCTAGTACAGCAGATACTCAAAATATCAAACAAATCATCTGTATTAAATGGGGCACAAAATATGGTGCCGATTATGCCAACAAACTATATGGCATGGTATCTCGCAACATTACACCACCATTTAGATTTGTCTGCTTTACTGATGATACAACAGATGTCCGTCCAGAAATTGAATGCCAAGCGCTACCACCATTAGATGTCACTATGCCAACCAATACACTCGGTAAGTGGCCAAAGTCTCGCTTGTGGGGTGAAAAGCTAGGTGATTTGACAGGGACAGTACTGTTTGTAGATTTGGATGTGATTATCGTAGATAGTCTCGATCCTTTCTTTGAATACGGCAAGCCAGACGATGTTATTTTGTCTTATAATCCTAGTAATCCGCTAGAGCGCTTGGGACAGACATCTTGCTTTAGATTTCAGATAGGGGCGCTTGTCTCACTGCAAGAAAAATTCAAAGCAGATCCGCAAGGTATCGCTGATGAGTACCGTTTTGAGCAGCGTTTTGTCACTCGTAATGCACCAGGCGGTGTGAAGCTATTTCCAAAGGCGTGGGTCGCACATTTTAGACGCAAGTGTCGTCAACCGTTTCCATTCAACTATTTTAAAGAACCAAAGATTCCTAAAGGCGCTCGTTTGGTTATCTTCCCTGGTGATTTGTATCCAACGCATGCGATCGAAGGTAGATATAACAAGAATGCTGCTAATAACGCCAAAGATCATTTGAAGCAACTGGCTGAACCCAAAAATATGAAGAGACCGCTGCGTCATCTTCGTCATTTTATCTTACCAGTAGGATGGATTGAAAAGTACTGGAAAGAATAGGCTTAATTTTATATTGGAGTATTCAAGCATTTAAGTGTTATTACATTAGTAGCAGTGAGTGTTGATGCTTTCTATGCTCATAAATATGAACGTAGAAAGCATTATTTAGTGAATGGATAAAATTATGAAAACAAACGATGCTATTAGAGTCTTTGTGGGCTGCGACCCAAATAACTGTGATCTAGAGCAAATGATGGTTCTAGATTATAGTATTCACAAACACACCAGTGTACCCGTTGAAATAGTATGGATGCAGCTATCGCGCGATCCTAATAGCTATTGGTATTCTAATCCCGAGGCTGGCGAGGGCTGGAATACTACTAAATGGTCGACACCTTTCTCAGGATTCCGTTGGGCAATTCCAGAATACTGCAATTATTCTGGACGAGCCATTTATATGGATGCCGATGTCATTATTTTAGATGATCTAGCAAAGCTATGGCAGCATCCTATTGAAGGGCAATCCATAGTGGCGGCTAAAACGAATGCTGATATGACTCGTCTATGTACTTGTATATGGGATTGCGATGCTGCAAAAAACGTTGTTTTGCCTATCGAAAAACTTAGAAAAGATCCCAAAAGTCATAAAGAAATGATGGCTTTATTCAAGAAAAACACGCAATTGATTGAGTCTTATCAGGACAGTTATAACTGTATAGATGGTGAAAACTTAGCAATAGAAGAAATCAAAATTTTGCATTACTCAGATATGGGAACGCAATTCAGTCATAAGTACTCGTTACCTAGAGTGAATGAGGAAGGAATCGAGCATTGGTTTGACGGAGAAGTATTGCCACATCCAAGACAAGATTTGGTTGACCTTTTTGATAATTATTATAATGAAGCGCTTACTGCTGGATATCATCTAGAGAGCTATCGAATTGAGCATTTTGGTGTTTTTCCAAAGAAATCCCAGCAAGGCTATATTGGAAATAAGGTGACTCGTCCAAAAGCCTCCAAATCTCTATTTGCAAAATTATTCAAGCGTTGATTCATTTAACATAATAATATTTCACACACTAAATGAATAGAAATTCATCCATAGGTTATCGTTTATGAAGCAGCATAAAAAAATAGCATTGCTCGCTATTAATTGTCTACAAGGTGGAGGGGCAGAGCGAGTCGTTCTTACTTTAGGACAGGGATTTTACGAATTAGGATACGAAGTACATATTTTAAGGTTTAAGCCGCGGGTCGAATACGATCTTAATCCAAACCTTATTTATCATGTGCTCAAATTCAAACCTTATAAGATGATACCAGGAGCACAGCGTCGCGATAAGTTTTTTGCTTATGCGGTAGATCGTTATGTCAAAAAAAATATTGGACAGCCTGATATTATTTTGTCGAACCTTGATCGTTCAGATAGTATCTTTAGCTACAGTAGCCTGCCGAATATCATTTATGTGATTCATAATACTTTGTCACTACTTTATAAGTTTGCAAAAACAGATGTGGGTCATCAGAGAAAAGAAAACTTTACGAGAATTTATTCCAAAAATCCTTGTGCCTGTGTCAGTAATGGCGTAGAAAAGGATTTTGTAGAAAACTTTGGTCATGTTACTTCAACAACGGCAATACATAACCCAATTGATAGAGACGGTATTCAAAAATTAGCTGATGCCTTTATTCCAGAATATCAAAATTATATTATTCACGTTGGCAGTTTTAAAGAAGCGAAACGTCACGATGTGCTGTTGAGAGCTTATGCAAAGACAGATCAGTCTTTGCCGTTGCTTCTGTTGGGTAAAGGCAAGCTTCAAAGTAAGATAGAGGAGTTGGTCGTAGAGCTCAACCTAGAAGATAAGGTGGTTTTTTTAGGCTTCCATGAAAACCCTTTTCCTTATATAAAGCATGCGCAATTTAAAGTACTAACTTCTGACTGGGAAGGTTTTGCTTTGGTGATTGCAGAGTCTTTAGTTTTAGGAACACCAGTTATCAGTACTGACTGCCAGTCTGGGCCAAGTGAGTTATTGCCTCAGAAAAACCTAATGCCTATGAGAGACATAGATGCTATTGCAGCCAAATTAAGCTTAGCAATGAAGAATCCAGAGCAATTTCAGTCTGAATTTAGTGAAACGCTCCTTCCTGTCACAATAGCAAAGAAATATATTGAATTCGCATCGGATTTTGAGAATACAGATAAGAGATCTTAATCTAACCACCATTTGGACCAATCATCTCTATGCAATTGCCGTAGCGTGGCAAAAGCACTCTGGTTATTCTGTAGTTTTTCGAATACAGCAAGCAGTATAGTAGTAGCTAATTTGTCGACTTTGTGGAATTTGTGATAGCGCTTGCGCATATTTCTCAGACTGTCATCGGTGCCGATACGAAAATAAGTGAGACCATCATATAGAGACAAGTCGCCGGCATACAGTATGTCGGTTTTTTCATCTAATAATGCTATGGATTCAGCATCAGGAGAGGCTTGTAAAAAGTTTTTGGTCTCATAAGCGCGGACAGTATTCATTAGTGTAATGACATTCATCAAAATAGCGGCTCTATTGACGTTATCTGAGTGATCGATGAAAGTATCACAGGCTGAAACTATCCAGCGTAGTGACAGGTTTTCTAATAAATAATGGTTCTCTGCCACCCACAGCCTTTCGAATTCTGCAAATATTTTGTCTATTTTGTATTTACGGCGCATCAATATGATGAGTGTATTGTGATAAAAGCAGAGTTCAGACTCACCCAAGGATTGATGCTTTAAGTTATTTAAATGACTTTCTAACGCCTTGCTCTTACGTTCGTCTGTCAGCGTCTCAATATCGCACATTGACTCTGTAATCGTTGTTGCTTTCATGTCGTCAAAGCTTTTGCCATCATAGTTTTTGATAACCTTGCCCGCATTCAATCTTTTTTCACTTCGAAAGACTAATAGCAGTTTTCTTTGCCAGTTTGAAGGTGTAGTCATGTCACTAAAATCCTTTGAACAAATATGATGTGATTAGAGCTTAAACGTCTATCTAAAAAATTGATACTAAAGTGGTTTATGAAATATTTTTACTCAAACTGAATAATATCGCTTATACCATTCGACAAATTTTGCGATTCCATCTTCGATATTGGTTTCAGGCTTAAATCCAATATCATCTACCAATTCATCTATATCTGCATAAGTAATCGGCACATCGCCTGCCTGCATGGGTAGCAGGTTTTCGTTGGCTTTTATGCCACAAGCATCCTCGATAGCGGTAATGAAACGACGCAGCGTAATAGGTTGATTGTTACCGATATTATAAATTTTATAAGGGGCTGATGCTGTCGTAATACCAGAGTGTTGGTTAGCCGGTACTTTTTTCATTACTCCTATGATGCCTTTAATAATATCATCGATGTAGGTAAAGTCACGCTGCATATCACCATTATTAAACACATCAATCGGTTCACCAGCTAGGATTTTTTTGGTAAAAGAAAAATAAGCCATGTCTGGTCTGCCATAAGGGCCGTAAACGGTAAAAAACCGCAGTCCTGTCGTAGGAATGTTATACAAGTGGCTATAACTGTGTGCCATGAGCTCATTGGATTTTTTGGTAGCGGCGTATAGGCTGATAGGAAAATCAACACAGTCAGCAGTTGTAAACGGCTGCTTTATATTCATACCATAGACAGAGCTAGAGCTGGCATAGATCAGATGCTTGATATTATGGTGGCGACAGCCCTCAAGAATATTTACAAACCCGACCACATTTGAGTCAATGTATGCATTTGGGTTTTCGATAGAGTAGCGTACGCCTGCTTGCGCGCCTAGATTGATAACCGTATCAAACCGATAGGTAGAAAAAAGAGCAGACATTGCTTCGCGATCAGCCAGATCTAACTTAATGAATGTAAAATTTTCTGGTGTTGATAGCTCGTTTAAGATATTCAAGCGGTCTTGTTTTAGACCGACATCGTAATAGTCGTTGATATTGTCAATACCAACGATCAGCAATGCTTCATCAGATAGGTGCGTCTCTAACAATGCTTTGATTAAATGAAAGCCAATAAAACCCGCTGCGCCAGTTACTAATACTTTCATCAATCGCTCCCAAACAAGTCTCGAGTAAATACCTTATCCGCCACATCTGCTATATCAGCAGACAAGCGATTTGCCACAATGACATCACTCATTGCTTTAAACGCATCTAAGTCTGTAATCACTCGCGAATTGAAAAAATTATCCTCTTTTAGTACGGGTTCATAAACCACGACTTCGATACCTTTTGCTTTAATACGCTTCATAATGCCTTGTATCGCGGACGCTCTAAAGTTGTCTGATCCACTCTTCATCACCAGTCGGTGTATACCGACGATTTTTGGTTGTCTTTCAATCACTTTATCAGCAATAAAATCTTTACGAGTTCTATTAGAGTCGACAATGGCCCTGATCAAGTTACTGGGTACTTCATCATAGTTTGCCAATAGCTGCTTGGTATCTTTGGGTAGGCAGTAGCCACCATACCCAAATGACGGGTTATTATAATGATCGCCAATACGCGGATCTAAGCCAATACCTTCTATGATTTGTTTGGTTTCGAGCCCGAATGTCTGAGCATAGGTATCTAGCTCATTAAAATAAGCCACGCGCATTGCTAGATAAGTGTTAGAAAACAGTTTGATTGCTTCAGCTTCAGTCGACTTCACAAACAGTAGCGGCACGTCTTTTTTGATAGCGCCTTCAAGCAATAACTCAGCAAACTGCTGTGCCTGTTCAGATTGTGCGCCCACAATGATTCGAGAGGGGTAAAGGTTGTCGTGTAGGGCTTGGCCTTCTCGTAAAAACTCAGGTGAGAAAATAATACGATCCGTTTCGTATCGCTCTCTGATACTAGCGGTATAGCCAACGGGCACAGTAGATTTTATGATAATGGTTGCTTGTTGATTGACCAATAATACTTGTTCAATCACAGATTCTACCGTTGAAGTATTAAAGTAATTGGTCTTTGCATCATAATCGGTCGGTGTGGCGACAATGATAAAATCTGCGTTTTGGTAAGCCTGCTCGGCATTGAGTGTGGCAGAAAAATTAAGTTCCTTATGTGATAAGAAGTCTTCGATATCTTTGTCTTCGATTGGCGACTGCTTTGCATTTAGCAGGTCAATCTTTTTAGCGATGACATCGACAGCGACCACTTCATTGTGCTGTGCCAATAACATGGCATTTGATAGTCCCACATAGCCTGTGCCTACTACTGCTATTTTCATAATATATCCAAATAATATTCAAGCATTGATGAGAAGAGTCAATCTAAAGTTAAGTAATGATAGTAGTTATTCAACCATGGCTAACGTATTTATCTAAGTTTAATCGCTAGTATGGCCTGCGACCGAATTGGGTAGATATTCTGAGAATTTATCTCTCATCGCCTGACTGACTTTTTGGTATAAATCTGGTTCAAGCAAATCCAAACTTTGAATGCAGCCATACTTTATGGTTTTATCTTCTAAATCAAGGACAAAATTTTCTACGCTGTCTTTGTTTTTTAGATAGTTGATAGACGTCTCAGGTTTTAAGTGTGCTTCATCTTTTTGAATTTTCAGATGATTCATCAGTGTTATAGGATTCACTTGCGCCACATCCCTGAATTTATACTTTATCTGCTCTATTAGTAATTGAGGATGTGTTAACAAATGGTCTTTTAAAATTGTTTTATCGACAATATGAGGATAGTGATGAATCTCAAAAAACTGATCCATACCAAGTATTTTAGCACTTAGCATCTGCGCTATCGTATGCCTTGGCTGTATGAGCGTACCGAATAATTTCAAGCGAGATTTTCGAAAGTTGAGCTTGGCATTTAGAGCCGCATTTTTGCGCCAATGACCATGAATCATCAATTTTTCATTGTCTAAAAAGTCATCTATCACTACTGGCTGATTAAAAAAGAAATCATCATTCATATAGATAAAATAATCAGACAAGCCTTGTATATTCCATATCATAGTCTCAATTGATCTGGTATTGAACGTCGGCAAAAACTGCTCATAGCCTGAAAAAATATCTTTGTGATCAACCACTCGTATGGTATCTGCTGAACAGATATTTTGCTTGGCAAACTCATCGATGAATGCTGGCTGCTGCTGGTCTGTGACGATATAGATATGACGCACAAAAGGGACATACTTGATAATCGAGGCAATATTATAATATATCTCATCGTCACTGGCGAAACGTGTTGCCGTTACCGCATCTGAAGCCACTGTTTTGCCTGATTTGTACTGTTCTCTTTTTTGCTCCAGGATAGGGTCTGTACCATCTACCCAAGCAATGACCACATCTAGTTTTTTATCATTAGGCTGCTTCATGACAGATCCTATTATTTTTATTAGCATCTCAATGCTTGTAAGATTAAAAGTTATATCAGCAAGGCAAGCGCTTGTGTGGTAGTTATTACTGACTGATATGACTATACGTGAGGGCAATTATACCAGTCAGGCTTATACTCTAGCGAATACCTGTATGGGTATAAAAGTAGATGAGACTAGCATATAAAGCCAGAAAGCTGCAATCACTATGACTACCAATGATCATCCGTACTGACAAAAAAGTGAGATATGAATGCGCCCCATTATTTTGTTTATTTTAAAAGCGCTTGAAGGCCGCGGCGCTGAGCGTATGGTCACCACATTAGCAAGTGCTTATGTGGACATGGGATATCGTGTTCATATCTTATGTTTAGAGCAGACACAGGATATGCCATTAGATGGCCGCGTTCGGTATCATATAGTGTCTTATGATGAGGTTTTTGCTGAGCAGAATCTCGACCCGCAATCTACGCAAGCACAAGCCTATGAGGCCGTTGCTAGGCGTGTCGATACTTATGTACTTAGTCAAATAGGCGTGCCAGATTTAATACTGGCCAATATCTATAAAATAAACTGGATCATGGCTTATAGTCAATTACCCAACATCGTGAATGTCCTGCACACGGCATTATCCAAGCAGTTTCAAAGTCAGCTATCAGAGACACCAACCCAAACGATTCATCATCTAAAAATGGTTTATGGCGTGCATCCTTGTAGCTGTGTGAGTGAAGGGGCGCGGCAAGATTTAATCTCTCTAATCGGGCAGATTACCAAAACCACGACTATTTATAACCCTTGCGATGCGACAGATATCAAGGTTAAGTCAATGGAGCTATCATGTCTCGAACCGTTTGGCCTAATAGATAAGCAGTATATGATTCATGTTGCGTCATTTGACACCATGAAAGGTCATAAAGAGTTGCTACAGGCTTATGCCAAAACAGCGCGAAAGTTGCCATTAGTATTGGTAGGCAAGGGCAAGCTTGAAGATGAGATTAAGCAGCTCGCCGCCACGCTTGGTATTAGCGACTGTGTCAGGTTTTTAGGATTTCAAGCCAACCCTTATCCACTGATTGCCTCAGCAGCACTGATGGTCATGACATCCAAGTTTGAAGGTTTTGGCTATGTCATCGTCGAGGCGCAAGCGTTAGGAGTACCAGTGGTTAGTACAGACTGTCCGTTTGGCCCAAGGGAGCTGCTACCAGCTAAAAACTTGATACCAGTAGGGGATATCACTGGACTGGCCACACTCATCGATCAGGCAATAGACAACCTGACGCACTTTATAGTACCGCTAAATCCGCAGCTATTACCTAAGCACATCTCACAGCAGTACTTGGCGTTTGGGTCAGTAATAGAGGGAAAAATTGACTGATATTAGAGACTGTCAAATAATGTTCTAGAGACAGGAGAGTGATTAATGACAGGTACACCGTGCGCTTTATAGGTTTCACCTAGTAAATTGAAAGAAGGTACGATACGTTCGCTCATGACTTTACCTAGCGTAGTTGGGGCGCGGTTGCTGTTATTTTCGTAAAAACGTGGCTGCTCACTGTTGAGTAAGTCGATGCCGTATAGGTGAATAGCTGCCGCCTGACGAGAAAAAGCCAGCTGAGCAGCCACATAAGCGACCGTACCTGCTTCTACAAATCCATGAGTGATGTTCAAAGAGACGCCAATCTCGGCAGTGTTATGACGCTTATCAATAATAAAATTTGGATGATTGATAAAGTATGACAACGGCATTTTTTTATTCAGACGTTTTTTCTTAAAAATCAGCTTGTTGAATAACAGCTTATTTGATTTGACACCCCAAGGTCTATCTACCGGATATAACACCCGCATGGCATGATGGTGGTCACGCATGATATCAGGATGTGTTGTCGCCATCGCTTCAAAGACGGCTAGGGTGGCATATAGAGGTTGCCCTGTATAATACTGCCGTAAAACTTCAGGATTATGACTGATAAAGCGCGCGTCACTGATGACATAACCGACGATATCGGTAAAATCATGCTGATCTGCAAGGCTAATACTGCCATTGACAAAAATAGTAGGGGTGTCTAGCAATGTTGATAATGATAGATCATGTACGGATGGGCCTGAGGCAATAACATTGACACTTTTGCCATGCAGGCTTTGTGTTGGGTCATTGGCATTGAAAGCATTGATAACGACAGATTCACCATCAATACTAAACCTGACGGTAGCTGGTAACCTTAAATATAGCGCCATACTATTTTCCAGTAGTTGACTGTCACTGCGCCTATTCTATACCGTTATCGATTGCCTTTAAACTGTTTATAAGACCGCTAAGTATATAAATATTGTTGCTTTTCAGACCGTTACTGCCAATGATCTTTTAACCATGGGCTTGGTTTGACATGGCGATACCACTTGCCTCCGCTACCAGCAATGGCATCTGGCGGATTGATTTCACCATGAAAAATAACGATTTTTGCGTTGTCTGGCAAACTGGGCGTGCGCACAAAATTGAAGGGAATAGGAGCGATACACTGGTATTTAAAGCTCACGCACCAGGTTTTATCCCAGTATTCTAAATGATGGTGTTCACGGAGATAGTTTGATAGATAAGCTTGTTCATGACGTACTTGAGTGCGAATGGTGTCAAAGTTACGCTCAAAGTTAGATAACAAATCGGGGTAGGTATTCATACCGATATTAAAACGATAGACGGAGCTGTTACCAATCATGCGCCACGGTTTTTTCCAGTCACGAATGATGACAACACTGTCCTTATATTCAGCTTTATAAGTAAAAAAAGCATTGATACTATCGACAATGACAATATCGATATCCAAAAACAGTGCCACACCTTTTAGGCCGTATAGTTCAGGCTTGAATGTTGTTAGCTTTTTCCAGCCACGCTCAGGACCCGCAGGCAGATCCATTTCTGGTATAGGGTGACAAGTAATAGCAGGATCAATGCCCGTACTGTCATCGGTCAAGCAGATCATTTGAAAGTCTAAGCTCAGATGACGGCTGACCATATTGTATAAACGATTGACGTACTCAGGACCGTACTTAGTACCCCATTTCATACAAATAACATAACGCTGATCGGTAGCATTAATTTCTGTTTTGGTTGGGTCAGTTGTCATAATGCACTCTTATTGAGATAAATGAAGGACTAATAAGAACGATGAGCTTGAATAAAGGCTTTTAAGGTTGCTTCATCGGTTCGATAAGGGTTGCCTAGTGTTGGTATGCGCTTAAAACGTCGATAGCCCCACATATAATGACTATAGTGGTCGCTAATCATATGCTCCATGGCTTGATTGAGCGCATGCGTTGCCGTTTCGGCATGGCGATCATAAAGTGCGGGATTATCCAGTTTATAACAGTAGATATCAAAACCTTGTCCATCATCTCGGCGAATACAGGATAAGCCGACCAGTGCACATTTGGTTTTGCTAGCCAGTTTTGAGGCGAGCGTACTGGTCAAAGTATGCACACCAAAAAAAGGCACTACCACGCCGCCTGACGGCTCTGGGACATGATCTGGTAGTACGATACTAAAACCACCTTGCTTGAGCGTCTTAAACACTGCTTTGACACCGCTGCCATCTGTCGGTACCAAAGTCGCATTGAGGCGTGAACGTCCTTGCAGTACAAAGTTATTGGTAATATCACCTTTGACTGGCTTATACATGATGGTTGGCGCACCAAACTGATTGAGCCAAGCGTTCATCATCTCCCACGTACCCAGATGTGGAACGATCGCCAGCATGCCGTTAGGATTGGCAAGCCCCTCTAACAAAATATCTTTGTTGTGAACATCACGAATCTGAGCAATGCTCCACTCAGGTGGCATTGCCCAGCTCTTGATAGACTCAATACTGGTCAAACATTGATGATAAATAATGTCTTTAACCAACTGGTGCTTTTGGTGTTCAGGGAGAGCTTGAGCGATGAGTGCCATGTTAATATGCACAGTACGCATGATGCTAAGGCTCGGAATCTTTATGATCACCCAAGCGACAAAACGTGCCAACGTCTGCATTACAGACAGTGGCACGAATTTGAAAAGATGGTATGGATTCATAGCCACTCGCATGGTGATGAATCACATAACACATACAGCAGATAATAACGTTGCATCATCAAGCTGCTTATTGGGCAGGCTTGTTGGCATCGGCTTGTGCTTTTTCGCGCACACGGATACCAAGATCACGTAGCTGCTTGCTATCAACTTCAGCAGGTGCTTGAGTAAGTGGACACTCAGCAGTTTTGGTTTTTGGGAACGCAATGACATCACGGATAGAGTCTGCGCCTACCATGAGCATAATCAGACGATCCAAACCAAATGCTAAGCCACCATGCGGAGGCGCACCGAACTTCAATGCATCCAGTAGGAAACCAAACTTGTCTTCAGCTTCTTGCTCACCGATACCTAGTGCATCAAGCACCGCTTGCTGCATATCGTACGTATTGATACGTAAGCTACCACCGCCAACTTCTGTACCATTTAACACCATATCATAAGCGATAGATAGAGCAGCTTCTGGGTTGTTTTTCAGCTCATCGACTGAGCCTTTAGGCTTAGTAAATGGATGATGCATTGAGGTCCAGCGACCATCGTCAGTCTGCTCAAACATTGGGAAGTCAGTGACCCAAAGTGGTGCCCACTGGCAGGTCGTCATCTCAAGGTCTAGACCGATTTTTTGACGTAGTGCACCAATTGCATCGTTCACGACACTGGCTTTATCTGCACCAAAGAAGATAATATCGCCATCTTCTGCAGCAGTACGCTCGATTAGGCTAACCAGTACATCATCAGTCATGTTTTTGATGATTGGAGACTGTAGGCCAGACTCTTTGTCCACACCATTGTTGATGCTGCTAGCATCATTGACTTTGATATAAGCCAAACCACGTGCACCATAGATACCAACGAACTTGGTGTAGGCATCGATTTGCTTACGGCTTAATGACGCGCCACCAGGGATACGTAAGGCAGCCACACGACCTTTAGGATCGTTAGCAGGACCTGCGAACACTTTGAAGTCGACATCTTTCATCAAATCTGCAACGTCGACCAATTTTAGTGGAATACGCAAGTCAGGCTTGTCTGATGCATAGTCACGCATGGCTTCTGCGTAAGTCATACGAGGGAACTGTTCAAACTCAACATCCATCATGGTCTTAAACAAATGCTTGATAAGGCCTTCGTTGATGTTCATGATTTCTTCTTCGTTTAAGAAAGAAGTCTCAATATCCACCTGAGTAAATTCAGGCTGACGATCAGCACGTAAATCTTCATCACGGAAACATTTAGCGATTTGATAATAACGGTCAAAACCTGAGACCATCAATAGCTGTTTAAATAGCTGTGGGGACTGCGGTAATGCAAAGAAGTTACCTGGACGGGTACGTGATGGTACGAGATAGTCACGCGCACCTTCTGGCGTCGCACGAGTCAAGATAGGCGTTTCAACGTCCAAGAAGCCATGGTCATCCAAATAACGACGAATCGTTGACGTGGCTTTTGCACGGAACACCATACGCTCTTGCATTTGCGGACGACGCATGTCTAGATAGCGATACTTGAGACGCAAGTCTTCAGATACCGTCGTTTTTTCGTCATTTAATGGGAAAGGCGGCGTTTCAGATTTCGCCAGTACTTCAATTTCTTTGCCTAGCAGCTCAATCTGACCACTGGTCATATTATTGTTTTCAGTACCTTCATAACGGCGACGTACACGGCCAGTTATTTTTAGCACATATTCAGGACGTACTGCATCAGCAGTCGCAAATGCTTCTGGAGTATCAGGGTCAACCACCACCTGTAATATACCAGCGCGGTCACGCATGTCTAAGAAGATCACGCCACCGTGATCGCGACGACGATGTACCCAGCCTACGATGCTAATGGTTTGATCAATGAAGCTCTCAGTTACGGCTCCGCAATATTCGTCTCGGTATTCGCTATGCGTCATAGTGCTTTGCGTCATAATATAATTATCCAGTTATCAGCCCAATTCGAAATACAATAATGCAGCCATAGTTGTGTGTTTCAAGATAATTGTGAAAAACACACAAACAACGCGATTATGACAATGGGTCATCACGTTGGCTACACAAAATTTATTATAAAGGCATATTATGCCTAATCTGCCCTTTTTATACAACCTGCTGAGTCCAATCAACGTAAAGCCATGCACAAGTATCTGATGTATGTATCTATCCCTCTTTATATTGAGCAAAAGATAACTGTCTCGCTTGAAAATAGAGCGAGTCGTGCCTATATCAACCGCACGCTAATAAAAACAGCCATACTGATATATCTACTGACTTGAGGATTTGTAATCATGCTATTTCATCCAACCAAAAACCCTGTTGAACTGCGAGTTATCCATCTAAATAAAAATCAAGAGCACCGCCGTGAAGACTTAATGGAAGCCACTCAAGGTAAAGCGGCGCTTAAGCAGTTTAGAAAAACGATGGCTAAGAAAGCCAAACAGGCGCTAAAAGTAAAAACCAAGAATAAGAAAAAACATACTGATGACAAAGCACAAGTCTTCGTCCTTGATTTTGATGGTGATATCAAAGCCACCGCAGTCAAGCACTTGCGTGAGGAAATTAGTACGTTGATCAGTAGCGCGAATAAGGGTGATGAAGTCATTGTACGTCTTGAGTCAGGCGGTGGTGTGGTGCATGGTTATGGTTTGGCCGCTGCGCAATTGGTTCGCTTAAAAGATGCAGGTCTAAAACTGACTGTCTGTGTGGATAAAGTTGCCGCGAGCGGTGGCTATATGATGGCTTGCGTCGCAGATAAAGTGGTGGCCGCACCATTTGCTATTATTGGCTCAATTGGCGTGGTCTCACAATTGCCAAACTTCCATAAGTGGCTAAAAAACCATGATGTAGATTATGAGATGTTTACTGCGGGTGATTACAAGCGCACAGTCACTGTGTTCGGTGAGAACGATGCAGAAGATCGCGCCAAGTATCAAGAAGAACTAGAGCAGACTCACGAGCTATTCAAACACTTTGTCAATAACTACCGTCCAACACTAGATGTGGCAAAAGTGGCCACTGGCGAGCATTGGTATGGTGAAGATGCACTAAAACTTAAACTGGTGGATAGCTTGCAAACGTCAGATAGCTATATTCTAGAGCGTATGGAAGACAGTGAAGTGTATGCACTACATTCACGTCAAAAGCCAACACTCGCTGAAAAGCTAGGTTTGGCTCAAGCAGCTGAAGCAACGTTGAGTATGGCAGTCGATAAACTGCCTGATGCGCTCGCGCGTTTCGATCTTAACAGCCGTTTGAATATCCTAAAATAATGTTAAATATCATCATGATATTCGATAGATGATTTTTTCAGGATAAATAAATATTTGTACATTGTTTGTATTTTGTAAAAGGCGTGGCCTAGCTGGTCGCGCCTTTTTGCTGTTTATTGATAATTGCTGTGTTATAAATGTAGCATACAGAAAACAGTATACGTACGTGCACTAAAGCTCTAGTAGAGCTTTTTATCAACACTTGATTTAGACAATCAATAAAGAAAAGGAAGTCATTTATGTCTAACGACAATTTAATGTTTACCGCAACAGAACATGGTCAAGCCATGCATGCCAAAGTCAAAGCGTTCATTGAAATGCACATTGAGCCAATCGAAGCGCAATTCTGGGAAGAATGTCATAAGAAAAATCCTGATGGTAATTGGGAAAACTGGGAGTGGCCAGAAGCCTACGAAAACCTGCGTAAGCAAGCACGTGAAGAAGGTTTATGGAATTTATTCTTGCCTGATGACACCCTAGGAGCAGGGCTTTCAGTCACTGATTATGCACCTATCGCAGAGCTAACTGGTCGCAGTTTGCTTGCGCCTCATGTATTCAACTGTAATGCGCCTGATAGTGGCAATATGGAGCTGTTGTGGCGCTACGGTACTCAAGAGCAGCAAGACAAGTGGCTCACACCAATCCTAGAAGGTAAGACGCGCTCTGTGTTTTGTATGACTGAGCCTGATGTCGCATCAAGTGATGCAACCAATATGGAAGCAACCGCTGTAGTCGATGGCGATGAGATTGTCATAAACGGTAGCAAATGGTGGTCATCTGGTCTTGGCGATCCTGCGGTTGATATTCTAATTGTCATGGCATACACCGCTGATGAAAGCGCAGATCGTCATCATCAACATTCAATGGTGCTTGTACCGGTCAACACACCAGGTGTGAACATCAAACGTATGCTCAAAGTATTTGGTGATTATGACGCACCGCACGGACATGGCGAGATTAGCTTTGAGAATGTGCGTGTGCCAGTCAGTCACTTTATTGGTGGACCAGGTAAAGGCTTTGAAATTGCGCAAGGTCGTTTAGGGCCAGGCCGTATCCATCATTGCATGCGCTGTATTGGCGCTGCCGAAAAGTCTCTTGAATTGGCTGTTAAGCGCGGTATGTCACGTACTGCCTTTGGTAAGCCATTACTACAATTGGGTGGTAACTTTGAGCGTATCGCTGAAGCACGCATCAAGATTGATCAAGCTCGTTTGATGACCTTATATGCTGCACAGAAGATGGATGCTCACGGTACCAAAGCAGCATTGACTGAAATCTCTGCTATCAAAGTCGTGGCGCCAACTGTATTACAAGAAGTAGTCGATATGGCTATTCAGATTCATGGGGGTATGGGAGTCTGCCAAGACACATTACTACCAAACTTCTATGCTCAAGCACGTGTACTACGTTTGGCAGATGGTCCTGATGAAGTACATAAAACCATGATTGCCAAACTAGAGTTGAAACGTCAAGGCTTCAGCCGTTCTGCTAAGTCTGAAAAATCTTAATATTTATATGGATAAGGGGCTAGGCAGAATGACTACAATTTCGCTGCCTATTCACCGCCAAAATGCCATCAAAATTAGGATGGTAATGCGGTAATTGAAAGTTCACTACTAATCATTTAGTGGTGAATTTTTCATCACTACTGATGTTTTATCACTAGGGCGTGTCTTCATTTTAAAAATGGTGATAAATTGTCGTCAAACAAGAAAAGTAGCGTAGATAATATCGGAATATTAATCAACTATTTGACGATGTTTGGCAAGATTTGGCCCTTTTTATCTCATCTAGATGACTATTGAGTGAATTAAAGACCCGCCTAACACATATTATAAAAATAAATGACCACATGATAAGGACTGTCTCATGGCAATTGATAACCCTGCTGATAATAATCCTGCCGATAATACTGGCATTAAAGATACCTCAACGAATAATAAAGTACTAGACACAGGCGGCGAAGTACGTGATGGCGAAGAGCTAGATGCCAAAGCCGTTAGCGAATGGCTTCGTAGCCAAGGCATCGATGTGGTAGGTGAACCTACCGTCACGCAGTTTTCAGGTGGTGCATCGAACTGGACGTATCGCTTACAGTACGAGCGCGCAGGCGATGAAAAAGGTCAAGATCTGATATTACGCCGTCCACCAAAAGGCACCAAAGCCAAGTCTGCCCATGATATGGTACGCGAACATACGGTTCAAAAAGCATTAAAAGACGCCTATCCTTATGTGCCAGAGATGATAGCGCTATGTACAGACGAATCAGTCATTGGCGCGGACTTCTATGTGATGGAGCGCATGGAAGGCATTATTCCTCGTGCTAACCTGCCAAAAGGTGTCGATTTAGACCCTGAACAAATTCGTCTGCTTTGTACCAATGTTTTAGACGCTTTGGTTGAGCTGCATCAAATAGACTATACCGAGCATCCTGATTTGGTTGATTTGGGTCGCGGTGACGGCTATTGCGCGCGTCAGGTAAGTGGTTGGGATAAGCGCTATGTCAAAGCAAAAACACCTAATGTGCCAAGCTTTGCATTGGTCAGACAGTGGCTTAACAAACATACTCCTGCCGATAGCAAAACCTGTATTATTCATAACGATTGGCGCTTTGATAATGTGATACTCGATGTGGCTGATCCCACCAAAGTCATTGGCGTTCTTGACTGGGAAATGGCCACCCTTGGTGATCCATTGATGGATTTGGGTAGTGCATTGGCTTATTGGATTGAAGAAGATGACAATATTGTGATGCAGCAGTTCCGTCGACAGCCAACCCATTTAGAAGGTATGATGACACGCGATGAAGTAGTTGCTTACTATCTTGAGCAATCAGGCTTAGAGATAGACAACTGGACTTTCTATGAGGTATTCGGTTTATTCCGTCTCTCAGGCATTATTCAGCAGATTTACTATCGCTATTATCATAAACAAACCACCAACCCTGCTTTTAAAAATGCTTGGCTTGCCATTCATGTCATGCATGCTAAGTGCCTCAAACTTATTGCTCAGTACGAGGGTGAAGCACTATTCAGTGCACACGTTCAGCCGCATTTAGAAGATATGGGCATTGACGCCGCTACCATCGAACAGCTACCAAGCCCTGTACAAAAAGTGATTAAGGGTATTTTACCAAAAGGTTATCTTGCCAAATCCTCTCAGTCACCTGACGCGTAAACATCCAAAGTAAACACGCTGGAAAATATGATAAAGGGCATTATTTTATGACAACCATACTTTTAGCACGTCATGGTCAAGCATCTTTTGGACAAGAAAATTACGATCAGCTCTCAGAGCTTGGTACGATTCAGGCGCAAATGTTGGGTCAGCATTATGCCACCACACAGCGCCGTATCGATGCAATATTTACTGGTAGCTTGGTGAGGCAACAGGACTCTGCTCACCATTTTTGGAAACGCTATGAGCCTTCTATGACGGCCAATGGCGACTCTGTTGTACCAGCAATCAATCTGGATGAGCCTTCTGGTTATGTATTACCGCAGTTTGATGAATTCAATCATAAAGACGTGTTTGTAAAGTCTGCAAATGCTGCTGGCAACCGTGCTGAGATATCGACTGATATGGCTAAATCAGCAATGCCAGCCACCCGTCTGGCAGAGCTATTTGACCAAGCGATGCAGCGTTGGCATGCAGGGGACAATGATCAGGATTATATTGAGAGCTGGCCACAGTTCCATAACCGCACTCAGCAAGCACTTGAACAAATACGTACCAAAATAACCAGTTTGGGTTTGGGTCATGACAGTACCGTGCTGGTCTTTACTTCAGGCGGTGTCATCGCCGCGATTACTGCACAGTTATTAAAACAAGGCAGTCAGACCGCTTATCAGTTAAATAAAAGCTTGGTAAATACTGGCGTGACATCTATTACTCTAAAAGATCAAAGTAGCCGCTTATTATCCTTGAATGAATACAGCCATTTGTTTTCTGAAGGCAAACGCTTTGTGACATGGCGGTAATCTTGAGCATGCTATATTAATAATGCCAGTCGCTAAGGTCTATAATTATTGTTATCGTCAGAATTGATGACAATTATGGGCCACAGGGTAGGCATTACATACGCTTGTGTTTTATAAGTATGAGCGTCAAAAAGTTGATTCTGCTCAATATTGGTACACCAAGGATTGTCTATGAAAAATAAGCTAATAAGTTTGGTCACAAGCAGCGCTCGTGCACGCAAAAATAAGATTGCCAGTGCGATTCAGCCATCACGTTATTTAAAAGGCTTACATAAGCAACAAATAGGCAAAGGTAAAACGGTACTCGTTACAGGCGCAAGTTCGGGTCTTGGTGAGGGGATGGCTAAGATTTTTGCTGAGCTCGGTTATAATCTTGCGATATGTGCACGCCGTACTGATCGTTTGGAGCAGCTAAAATCAGAGCTAACCGCCCAGTATCCGAATATTCGTGTTGAGTATCGTGTACTGGATGTCAGTGACTATGACACGATTTTTGAGGTGTTTGATGCATTCGCTGCTGACTTTGGACGTATTGATCGAGTTGTGGTCAATGCTGGCGTTGGTGACAGTCGCCGCATTGGGAAAGGGCGCTTTGATACCAACCGCCATACGGTTGAGATCAATTTCATCTCGGCATTGGCTCAATGTGAAGCGGCCATGAATATTTTTCGAGCGCAGAACAGCGGTCATCTAGTCGTTATCTCTAGCATGTCAGCAATGCGCGGTTTGCCTAAGCATTTGACTGCCTATGGCGCGAGTAAAGCGGGCTTGGCTCATCTTGCAGAAGGCATTCGTTCTGATATGCTCTTGACCAAACTGCCGATCAAGGTTTCTACTATCTATCCAGGCTATATTCGTACCGAAATCAATGAAAATGCCAAACCCTTGCCATTTGAAGTGGACACAGATACCGGAACCAGAGCAATTGTCGCGGCGATTGAAGCAGAGGTAGATGAGGCTTGTGTGCCAAGTATGCCATGGTCGGTAGTTGGTCAAGCGATGAAACACTTACCATTACCAGTGATGAGTCGTTTAAGCTAATATAGTCAAATCCATGTAAATCCGCTACATCGTCATCCTCGCTAACCATACTAATGTATCGCTTGCACTCGGTTTCCTTGTATCGGAATTATTTGAACTCAACTATACCAAACCTAGAAAGTCAGATACGCTGTTAATACCTATCGATACTATATGAAAAGGCCTTCTACATTGTGATGTGGAAGGCCTTTTTTAGTTAGATGTACAACATCTCAAGACATAACGTAAATACTATAATGTCCTCGGGTTGTCCGATATATGTTGTTCGCGTAGCTTTTGACGCAGCACCTTACCGACATTACTCTTTGGCAGCTCGCTCACAAACTCAATGTGACGTGGGCATTTATAGCCCGTCAAATTCTCTAAGGCAAACTCTTTGATAGTCTCTTTGGTCACATTGTTGTCTGCAGGGACGATATATATTTTAACGGCTTCACCTTGGTTTTCATCAGGGATGCCAATAACCGCACACTCAACGATACCGTTGCAATCGAGCATAACAGATTCAATCTCATTCGGAAACACGTTAAAACCTGACACCAAAATCATGTCTTTTTTGCGATCAAGCAAGGTAAAATAGCCTTTTTCATCCATGCTAACAATATCACCAGTACGGAAATAGCCATCACTGGTGAAGTCATTGGTAATATCTGAATTAAAGTAGCCTGACATGACATTCGGGCCCTTAATACACATCTCACCCGCTTGATTCATACCAACACGCTGGCCATTGTCATCGATTACGATGATATCGACACTAGGCACTGGTACACCAATAGTCCCGTTGAACTTACGCTCAGTAATAACATTGGCCGTGCCGCCGGCAACCCCTTCTGTCATACCCCAACCTTCAACCATCGGGCAGCCAGTAATCTCAAGCCATTTTGCAGCGGTCTGTTCAGTGGCCGCCATACCGCCAGCCTGAGTGATACGTAGTGCGCTAAAGTCAAGATTTTTAAAGTTTGGCTGATCTAGCAAGCCTTTAAATAGGGTATTGACCGCAGGGAATATATGAAAGGGCTGCTTTGACAAAGTCTTAATAAACCCAGGCATATCACGTGGATTGGGTATCAATATAAAGGTATAACCTGAGCGCATACCAAGTAGGCTCAGCATAAAAGCAAAAATATGATACAGCGGTAACGCCATGACCATATTGATGTAGACTTCATTGATATCTGAGGTAACAGGACGGTACCAAGCTTCTGACTGCATGGCTGCAGCGACGACATTGCGCTGCGTCAAAACGGCGCCTTTGGATAGACCAGTCGTACCACCGGTATATTGCAAGATAGCCTTTTGTTGCAATGTGGTCTTGGGTGCTTGTATCGGTAGGTTTTTACCTTTTTTGAGCACTTCAGGAAACTTGGTCACATTGTATTTAGGGTCATTCAGATTGTACTTGGGCACCAGACGTTTGACTTGACGGATAACCGTGTTGACCAAAATACCTTTCAAGCCCATCATATCGCCCATTTTCGATAGGACGATACGCTTGATGTTTGTCTCTTCAATCACTTGCTCGAGCGCTTGAGCAAAGTTATCCACCACAAAAATAACCTGAGCACCTGAATCATTCAATTGATGACGCAGCTCACGGCCTGTATATAGTGGATTGATAGGGGTGCAAACATAGCCTGCACGCAAGATGCCAATCATGATTGGTAGATATTGCGGGACATTCGGCATCATAAGTGCCACAACACTGCCTTTAGGAAGGCCTTGCGCTTGTAACCATGCTGCTACCGCAAGAGACGCATTATCAACATCACCATACGTATGAGTCACACCCATACAAATAGTCATCGGATGCATACGAAAACGATTAAAGCATTCTTCATAAAGCTCTATGAGGCTTTCATACTGATCAGGGTTAATCGTTTTAGGTACATTTGCTGGATATTGGGCAAGCCAAGGCTTATCTATTGTCATGAGTGACGTCCTTAAGTATTGATATAATATCAAACCCAAAAATATGAATAGAGATGTCAAACTCGTATAATCTACAATGCAGAACATTTACACGCGTTTTTTTCACTATCCTCATTTTTGAGTGATATAAGTTAAGGCTCGATAAAAAAGTAGTCACATCCATGTCAACTTTTTATTACTGACAACATAATAAAATGTCGAGTGCTATCCCATTTTGTTCACATACTGCTGAAATAAAGAGATCCTTATAAATTTTAATCTAACCCCTTAATTGGATTAAGAAGCCAATTATTGATCCCATATCGAAAATATTGTCTCTAGTTATACTCCGTCAGCTCACTTATCTTAAAATCAAACAAATTAACTGGCAGAAACTATAGTGAAATATTTTGACGTTACATTAACATAAAGACAACCGTTCTCGTTATTCTCATAAAAGAACTGCTTAGTTTACAATTAGATTTGATATGTATAAAAATATATGTTGCAAGATAAACAAGACAAATGGTTGATAAAAAAGATAAAGTCGTTCATTAGATAATGATAATCAGCACCCATTTATATTCGATCAGTACGAAAAGCATCCTATATCTAATATAAGATGCTTTTTAATAAGAGTAAGCCATGATTTAAATTGGATATTACTCAAGTTCTATAAACATAGGCATTAATAGAAAATAGCGTTTCTTTTATCAAAAGGATAATGACTGTCTATCGCTGTGGACGATCTGCATCATGCTTTTCACGCAACTTTTGACGCAATACTTTACCGACATTACTTTTTGGTAATTCACTGACAAACTCAATATGACGTGGACACTTATAGCCAGTGAGATTGTCTAGAGCAAATTCTGTCACCACTTCTTTGGTGACGTTATTGTCTTCAGGCACTATGTATATCTTGACAGCCTCACCTTGGCGATCATCCGGAATACCAATCACCGCACAGTCAATAATGCCTGGGCAGTCAAGCATGACAGATTCAATCTCATTCGGGAATACATTGAAACCTGAGACTAAAATCATGTCTTTTTTACGATCTAGTAAGGTGAAATAGCCTTTTTCATCCATACTGACAATATCACCAGTACGGAAATAGCCATCACTAGTAAAGTCATCACTACTGTCTCTGTTCAGGTATCCAGAGGTTACGTTAGGGCCTTTAATACACATCTCGCCCGCTTCATTAGTGTCAACACGCCGGCCTTCATCATCAATCACAATCATATCGACACTAGGCAGTGGCAAACCGATGGTGCCATTGAATTTGTGATCCGTCACGATGTTGGCGGTGCCTGCTGCCACGCCTTCGGTCATACCCCAACCCTCGACCATAGGACAACCAGTCACCTCAAGCCAGCGTGCAGCTGTCTGCTCAGTCGCTGCCATACCACCAGCTTGGGAGATACGCAGAGAGCTGAAGTCCAGCTGTGTGAAGCTTGGTGTATCAAGCAGTCCTTTAAATAGGGTATTAACGGCAGGAAAGATATGGAAAGGCTGTTTTGATAACGTTTTGACAAATCCGGGCATATCGCGCGGATTGGGTACCAATATAAAGGTATAGCCTGAGCGCATGCCCAGTAGGCTTAGCATAAAAGCAAAAATATGATACAGCGGTAGCGCCATGACCATATTGATATATACTTCATTGATCTCTGATGTGATAGGCCGTGTCCATGCTTCTGATTGCATGGCTGCTGCTACGATATTGCGTTGTGACAAAATAGCACCTTTAGAGAGGCCTGTTGTACCACCGGTATATTGTAAAAATGCTTTTTGATCCAGTAACAGTTTTGGTTTTTGAAAAGGTAGGTTTTTGCCTTTTTTCAATACTTCAGGAAACTTAGTGACATGGTATTTGGGATCGTTAAGATTGTATTTAGGCACCAAACGTTTGACTTGGCGAATGATAGTATTGACCAAGATACCTTTTAGTCCCATCATATCGCCCATCTTTGATAGGATAACGCGTTTGATGGCCGTCTCGTCGATTACTTGCTCTAAGGCTTGGGCAAAGTTATCCACCACAAAAATAGCTTGTGCACCAGAGTCATTTAATTGATGACGCAGCTCACGACCTGTATACAACGGGTTGACAGGGGTGCACACGTAGCCCGCCCGCAAAATCCCGATCATAGTTGGCAGATATTGCGGGACGTTTGGCATCATAAGCGCGACGACGCTACCTTTAGGAAGCCCTTGCGCTTGTAACCAGGATGCAACTGCGAGTGAGGCCTTATCAATGTCGCCATAAGTATGAGTCACGCCCATACAAATACTCATCGGGTGTCCACGGAAACGATCGAAGCATTCTTCGTAAAGCTCCATGATGCTGATATATCTATCAGGGTCAATGGTTTTTGGCACACTTGTAGGATATTGGGAGAGCCAAGGTTTGTTCGGCGACATAGTGAGCGTCCTTGCAATGTAATATGGGTTAAGGTTTATAAGAAATCAGCCATACATATATCAGTATTATTAACCAGTATTGATAGGGTTTATAGGTTACTGGGTGCAATAACGTCCTTGTATATTGACAGACTGCTAGCGCTTGTTAGTACGGTACAATACCAATCAGCCAGTACTAAGAAATGCCTTAGATAAATAACCAAATCATTGTATAAACAAATAACACAAACAGTAAATATCCCAATAAGGGTCATCTATTGTTAGCAGCTAGAGTATCAAAAAAATGATACATTTCAGCAATACATTAGCATGAATAAAACAGATAGCAATATGGATTTACAAAACTGTTCAGTACATAAACTGAATTAAATCATATGCTTAATAATGAATATAAGGAAGGGAAGCCGAAAAGGTAATCGCTGAGTGAGGTGAGGGCCAGTAAATATTTTGATCATTCAGGTAGGATGAACTGACTGTTTTTATTGAAAAATCGTCGGTAAATAAGTAAAGCGCTGATGGTACAGCCAAGTGTGCTACTCACACATATCAAAAACATCGTTATGATCTGATAACGAACGGCTTGGGTAGGATCTGCACCTGCCAGTATTTGCCCTGTCATCATACCGGGTAAGCTCACAATACCTACGACTAACATAGAGTTTAAGGTCGGGGTCATCCCATTAATAATCGCTGCTCGTATTTGCTCATGTACGGCCTCAAATGGCTTGGCAGATAGGCTAAGCATCATCTCGATACGTGATTGCTGCTGATGAAAAGACTCAACCAATTGGTTGCTGGTCAAAGAAATGGCGGTTAAAGAATTGCCAAGTATTAGCCCTAAGATAGGGATAATAAATTGAGGCGTGTACCAAGGAGTGACTCTCAAAATAGCTAGGATGGCTATCGCAGTGACCAATACGGCTGAGGTACTAACGGCCAGTAGTGTGTCTACCAATAAACCTTTATAACTGCGTTTGACACGGTTTTTTGCAGCACTTGCGGCAATCAAGGTCATAATGGTCAGAATGATCAGTACTTCGTACCATTGCTCGCGTGCGAACACCCATGCCAATATCAGGCCAATAAAGCTCAGTTGTACGATGGTTCTGATAGCAGCCGTTAGTAGTGTCTTTGTCAGCCTTAAACGCAATTGCCATGATACGACAAGGACGATGAGGATTAGGCTCCCAGCAAGTGCGATATCACCATATGTTAAAAACACTTGCATATCATTTGTCCCGCTCATATGTGCTCATTATAAGGGTGTAAAGAGAAGGTTGGCGTACAATCAGAATATTGTATTTTAAGATTTATATCATAGTTTAGCAGCCGATTTAGACTAGGGTAGTCAATACGCCTGCTTGCATATGCCAGTGTCTATCAGCCAATGGCATAATGTCCTTGGTATCGTGAGTGACCCATAGCAATGTACGCTGCCTATCGGCTTGTAACCAACGAATAAGTAGGCTGACCAACTGCGCGGATGTATCGACATCTAAGGCAGCGGTTGGTTCATCCAGCAATAGTACTCGAGGGTTGAGTTGTAGTAAGCGCAACGTATTGACCAGCTGCCGCTCGCCACCAGATAGATAGTTGGAATTTTGCTGCAAAAACGCTGCGCTTTTACCCAAATGTACAAGCTGAGCAATGTGCCAATCAATATCAAAGGTCTGAGACTCATGTGCTTGCAGATCATAAGGCATTTTTAGGTTGTCAAGGACAGAGCCTTCTATCAGTTGTGGATGCTGCGAGAGTAACGCAACTTGCTGACGCCACTCTATATAGCTTGTTTCGTGAATACTGTAATATACATCACTGTTTGGTTTGGCAGTGTTAAGTAATTCAGCCTTGCTACGTAAACGGACGTCACCAGCACTTATAGGAAGCAATCCAGCCAGCAGTCGTAGTAGTACAGACTTGCCACTGCCAGAGGCACCGGTCAAGACGGTCACTTGCCCTGAAAACAGCATACCACTCACATCGCTGATTAATGCTGGCGGGTTAGCTGGCAGCGCCTTGCTAGATGCAGTATCTTTCTCTCGTTTACTTGTCCATTTCTGATAGCGTGTGCTGAGAGCATTACCTTTTTTTTGAGTGCTATCTTGTATTTGAGCGATATTAGTATCTGTATCCTTAGCAAGGCTGGTGGTCGGCCTGCTGTAAAACCAAAGGTGGTTAAACTCAATGATAGGACTGTCGCTATTAGTGCTCATAGCGTCTATTGATGCTCAACCAGTTGCTGGCTCATAGCCTGTTCAATAGCCTCGCGCAGTTTTTTGGGTACACGAATAGGGCGCATCGGTGCATCAGTAGATACAGTGTCAGATTTGTCGTTTTCATCATTTGCCATAGGCTTTGGTTTGACTTGATTTTGTACACAAGCAATGACAATCTTGGCGCTGCTCAAAATCTGACTGCTGACAGCTGTATTTCCCATCACATTATTATTAGGTGCTGTGCGACGAATGCTTTGATAAAATACCATGCTGGCAGGCTTTAGCTCTACTTTATCGACACGTACACTGATGATCTCATCTAAGAGAATGGCGTTGGTATAGCGCAAGTCTGCCTGACTGACCACAAAATGCTGCACATCGCCCGTATCGGTCTGCAAAAAGTAGCCGTTCAAGCCAAGTTCAGTGAACCAATCACGGCGGCAGTTTTCAAAAAAAACCAAATGATTGGCATGGTAGACTATGCCGCCAGCATCAGTATGATTAATATAGACGTTATAATCTTTGGCAAATAATGGGGCAACTTCATCGTTGCCAACTGTATGGGTGTTTTTTTGCATCGTTGTTGTCATAATCATACTCAGTATTTTTTAATAAGTAAGGTTGAGGACATGCCCTCATGATAAGGATGTGAGTTAGCGAATTTATAAGAATAGCGTTTATTATCGTTGTCACAAGCGTTACTCTAGCCGAAGATATAAGACGGCGCAACAGCTAGCTCAGCCTATGTCTGCTATCATAGGTGCTTGCAACTCATTCGCTCGTATCAGCACTGTATTTTATCAATTAGTATAGGATAGTTTATGACCCGTTTTGTCAGTTTTAATATCAATGGTATTCGTGCTCGTCAGCACCAGCTTGAGGCCGTTCGGGAGGTGATTGATCCTGATGTCATGGGTCTACAAGAGACAAAAGTACATGACGACCAGTTTCCGCTAGGGGATGTAGAAGGAATAGGGTATCACGTAGAATACTTTGGACAAAAGGGGCATTATGGCGTGGCATTACTGTCCAAGGTTGCCCCTATATTTGTACAAAAGGGCTTTCCTGGCGAAGAGGTAGACGCGCAAAAGCGTTTTATTCACGCACGCTATGAATTTGATGGACGTGAGGTAGATGTGCTTAATGGTTATTTTCCGCAAGGAGAGAGCCAAGATCACCCGACCAAATTTCCAATGAAACGGGCGTATTATGCAGATTTAATGGCTTATATTGATACATTAAAAGCTGAGGGTCGTTCGATTATTGTCATGGGTGACATGAACATTGCCCCAGAAGATATCGATATCGGTATTGGTGAAGTCAATGCAAAACGTTGGTTAAAAAATAGAAAAACCTCGTTTTTGCCAGAAGAGCGCGAATGGTATAGCGATCTAATGTCACGTGAGCTGACCGATACGTATCGTTTGCATTATCCAGAGAGTACAGAGCTTTATAGCTGGTTTGATTATCGCAGTCGCGGCTTTAACGATGAGCCTAAGCGCGGAATGCGTATCGATCATATCTTATGCACACCAGATTTGGTTGATGCTTGTGTCGATGCTGGTATCAGCTACGAATTACGTGCAATGGAAAAACCGTCTGACCATGCTCCGATTTGGTCAGCATTCGACTTAAAAAAAGTGTAATACTCAGATAGCAAGTATGACTTTATATTCGATAAATTTTTACTTTACAAATAATGATAAATATCACAAATAAGGACTTTATTATGGCAGTTGGCAATGTAGCAGTACCTGATACTATTTATCCCATTGATGGCATTAAGCTCAGTGCAACTGCCGCGGGCGTACGTTATAAAAATCGTGACGATTTGGTAGTGATAGAAATCAATGAGCAGGCAACGACGGCGGTTGTTACGACTAAGAATACGTTTTGTGCGGCGCCTGTACGGGTATTGCGAGAGCATTTTGCTAAAGTCAGTCCGCGCTATTTGGTGACCAATACGGGTAATGCGAATGCAGGCACGGGTGCTGATGGCAAGCGCCGTGCTATCGATATCTGTGCTGCATTGGCAGACAAAGCAGGTGTGGATGTCGCCACTGTATTGCCATTCTCAACCGGGGTGATTGGCGAGCCATTGAATAGCGACGCAGTCATCGCAGGTCTGGATGCCGCATTGTCTAATTTAGCTGCTGATAGTTGGCTGGCTGCGGCCAATGGTATCCGCACGACGGACACCATTCCGAAACTTGCCAGCCAAAAAATCGAAGTAGCAGGAACTCATTATCATATTACGGGCATGTCAAAAGGCTCAGGGATGATACGCCCGAATATGGCCACTATGCTCGGTTACGTGGCGACAGATGCCAATATCGCTGCTGACGTATTACAAGAGATGCTCAGCGCCATCAATGAGCAGTCTTTTAATCGCATCACGGTCGATGGCGATACCTCAACCAATGACTGCTGTGTCTTGATTGCCACAGGCGCTGCCAGCTCGGATATGATTGATGGTCCAGCGCATCCTCATTATCAAGTAGTGTTCGATGCTTTGAGTGAGGTGTTTATACGTCTGGCACAATTGATTGTGCGTGATGGCGAAGGTGCGACCAAGTTTATGACCGTTAAAGTAACTGGCGGTCAAACCACTCAGGAATGCTGTGATGTGGCTTATGCCGTCGCGCATTCACCATTGGTAAAGACAGCGTTTTTTGCCAGTGATGCAAACTGGGGACGCATTCTAGCAGCAGTGGGCTATGCAGGTATTGAAGACCTAGACACCGAGCAAGTTGATGTCTATCTAGATGACGTTATGATTTGCCAGAACGGCGGTGTCGCCGCCAGCTATACAGAGGAAGCTGGCAAAGCGGTTATGAGCCAGTCTGAGATTACCATTCGTATCAGTCTTGCACGCGGTGATGCCCATGACACGGTTTATACCTGCGATTTGTCATATGATTATGTGAAGATAAATGCTGATTATCGCAGTTAGGCAATAGTTTTAAATTATCTTTAGATAGCCTAACCATGAAGCCAGAGTAGAGTCTACTCTGGCTTTTTATTGTCTATTATCTAAGATTTGGCTTAGCCAGTATTAATTTACCTTGTTATTTCATACGATGCATTAACATCAGTTGCAAAAGCTGACGTTACTTTACAAAGCAGTCATAGAGGGTAAGACGACGGGCGACCTATACTAAGCTCAGTAAACGGCAAATAGCCTTATTGGGTTTTACTAGGGCAAAGTAAGGTGTTCGAAATAATAATTTAGTATAAGCCAGCAATTGAAAACTAATAACACTATCTGAGGATTATATAATGAAAAAATTAGCACTTGCAGCATTGATGACGACTTTTGCCCTTTCTGGTTGTTCTACTATGGGTATGGACAATGAGCGTACCATGGTAGTCGAAGGACAGACCATGAATGTAAAAGTAATCAATATTCCCAGTTTTGAGGTAGAAGTTGCTCCGCGCAAAGCCGTGTGTGACTTAACAGCAACAGATGGCACGATGGTTGAATCGCAGTGCTTGCAATATCGTCAGACTTATCAGAAAAACTATACCACGCTAAATGGTAACATTCAGGGCTTTACCTATGAGCCGAACTACCGTTATGTCTTAGATGTACGTCAAGAAGCAATGACAGCAGAAGGGTCTAACGTGGTTAAGCCAGTTTGGATTCTCAACAAAGTAGTATCTAAAACAGCTGAGTAATACCAATATCAATGAATGTGAGCGGACTTCGTTACATTCATCATAAAAAAAGACCTCTAATTTCTTAGAGGTCTTTTTTTGTTTCTACAATATCTACTTCTATGACGACATCTTATTGCTAATCATGCAGTCAATAAGTCAGATTAACATTGGCTATAGTTAACACTGACGCCGCGAGTGACGGTAGGGATTCTATTGTCAGCATATACCGCAAGGCCACCACGTGCCGTCTCTTTGTATTTATCAGACATATCAGCACCTGTCTGCTTCATGGTCTCTATGGCTTTATCCAAAGAAACGAAGTGCTGACCATTACCTCTACAGGCCAGACGTGCCCCATTGATCGCTTTGACCGCACCCATGGCGTTACGCTCGATACAAGGCACTTGGACTAGACCGCCAATAGGATCGCAAGTGAGACCTAGATTATGCTCAATACCGATTTCTGCTGCATTTAAACATTTAGCGGGTGAGCCATTCATGAGTTCTGCTAGGGCAGATCCTGCCATGGCACAGGCCGATCCTACTTCACCCTGACAGCCTACTTCAGCACCAGAGATCGAGGCATTTTGCTTGATGAGGCTACCGATAGCGGTGGCATTCAACAAAAACTTGCGGACACCGTCTTGGCTATAGTTAGGCAAAAAGTCACGATAGTAATGCAGTACAGCTGGAATAATACCTGCCGCGCCATTGGTTGGTGCTGTGACCACTTTACCGCCATTGGCATTTTCTTCATTGACGGCCAGTGCATACAAGTCAACCCAGTCCATCGCAGCCAGTTTGTCATTCTTAGTGATGGGTTGATCTTTTTCAGCACACAACTGTAGGTACAAGTCCTTTGCACGGCGTTTGACATCTAAACCACCGGGCAAAATACCACCGTTTTCACAGCCTTGTGTGACACAGTCTTGCATGACTTCCCAGATATTGTCTAAATAGGCAAACACCTCTTCTTCGCTATGAAAATAAAGCTCATTTTCCAGTACCAATTCGCTGATACTTAAGTCATGCTGACGACATTGCTCTAGTAGTTCTGCGGCATTATTAAAAGGGTAAGGAACACGATCGATCGTTGGGCTGGCATGATCCTCATTTGGGTCAGTGGCATCTTCTTCATTGATCACAAATCCACCACCAATCGAATAGTAGGTCTGCTGATAGCGAACGCCTTCCGTTGAGATGGCACGGAGTGTCAATGCATTAGGATGGTAGGGCAGCACAGTATCATCGTACCAATAGATATCTTGTTCTGTATCAAAGGCAATGGTATGCGTACCGGACACGTTTAATACTTTGTCAGAAAAAATAGGAGACAGATAGCTACTGGTCATGCGTGTGTCAATGGTACTAGGCGTATGACCAAGTAATCCCAATAAGATAGCCGTATCTGTTGCGTGGCCTTTTCCGGTCGCAGCCAAAGAACCATAAAGCTCAATTTCGATATTAGCAACGGCTGTCAATGCCATTTGCTTGGTTAATGAGGCCAAGAACAGATTAGAGGCCACCATCGGACCTACTGTATGTGAGCTTGATGGGCCAATGCCAATTTTAAATAAATCAAAAACACTAATCATAATGAGTTACCGAAAAGTTTAAGAGCTCTAGTGATTGCAACAATTGCATTGAGCACTTTTATTAAAAATATAATAGACAGCCATAGCTTACAGGCACCGTAGTTCGGTGCGTGTGAGGTGCTATCTATGAAAGGATTGCTATAAAAGAGTACAAGTGGTGACTGAATAATAACTTTTATTTATTTTGAAACTCCGCTATCATGCTCGGAGTCAACGACTATGTAACATCCTGTAAGTCAATATCGCTATTAAGTAGGCCAGCTTGTAAATGACCAAAGTACTTTGGATAGCACACATTATTCTTGTGCCATTAGCCAGAATTGACAATCATACCAAATAATACTTTTGGTTTGTCATATTACAACATAAACGAATGAATTGGGATGACATATTATAGATAGAAACATATAGTGCTCTTTTATCTATATAAGTTAGCCACACAGCGCTATTTATCAGTCTCTCAATTTCGCTCAGTTTTCATTTTAGCAGTTATTTTAGCTTATTACCTTAGTTCAGCTCACATAGGACAAGCGCGCATGCCATCTCAAAAAGACCCTTTATCAGCGTCAGACAACAGCGCTCCAGATCAGTCAGCTCAAAACGCATTAGAGGCTGCAGGCATTGATTCAGCCGCCATCAACTACCCACACAATCCAGACTTTGAAAATGGCCGTTGGTTTCCGACATGGCGACCTTACAAGGGCAACTTGGATCGTGATCCAGTGGGTATCAATGACTATTTGCCACCATCAAAAAGTGTATTACTAGGGATACAGCATACGTTTGCCATGTTTGGTGCGACGGTGCTGGCACCACTATTGATGGGGTTTGATCCTAACTTAGCTATTTTGATGTCTGGTATCTGTACGGTGATGTTCTTTATGATCACTGGTGGACGTATGCCAAGTTACTTGGGATCAAGCTTTGCTTTTATTGGTCCAGTCATTGCGGTGACGGCATATGCAGGCGCAGGGTTCAATGACAATTTGAATGTTGCGCTAGGCGGTATCATGGCCTGCGGTATTATTTATGCATTGATTGGTTTGCTCGTGATGAAGACAGGAACAGGCTGGATTGAGCGCTTAATGCCGCCTATCGTCACCGGCGCTATCGTGATGATTATCGGTCTTAACTTAGCACCAGTGACCATTCAAGGCGTGTCTGCCAATCAGTTTGATGCTTGGATGGCAACTTTGACCGTACTGCTCATTAGTGGGGTGGCGGTATTTACGCGCGGTATGCTACGTCGTCTATTGCTACTCGTCGGTCTGGTATTGTCGTACGTGGCTTATTTTGTGATGACCAATATCTTAGGTTTTGGGACTGCGATTGACTTTAGTACGGTCGCTGCAGCTTCATGGTTTGGGTTACCGAGCATTCATACACCTCGTTTTGAGCTAAGTGCTATTATTCTCATTGCGCCTGTGGCCTTTATCTTAGTGGCCGAAAACTTGGGTCACTTTAAAGCGGTAGAGGGCATGACCAAGGCTCGCGTGACCCCTTATATGGGCCGAGCGTTTTTGGCAGATGGTTTGGCCACGACTTTTTCAGCAGGCTTCGGTGGTACAGGCGTGACCACTTACGCTGAGAACATCGGCGTTATGGCTGTCACCAAAGTATATAGCACCACGATATTTGTCGTGGCAGGTGTGGTCGCTATCATATTGGGACTGTCACCCAAGTTTGGTGCGATTATTCAGACGATACCAGCGGCTCTATTGGGCGGCGCTTCTATCGTCGTCTTCGGTCTCATTACGGTTGCTGGGATAAAAATTTGGATAGACAGCCATATTGATTTTAGCAAAAACAGCAATTTGATCATCGCTGCTGTGACCATCATCATGGGTACAGGTAACTTTAGCTTGCACCTAGGGGGCTTTGATTTGGGCGGTATTGGTACTGCTACTTTAGCCGCTATAGTGTTAAATGCCTTGTTTAACCAAAGTGCCGAGACGAAAGCGGCGAATAAAGCATTGGTTAAATAATCAGTCTCTACAATGTCTAAGCGTGCAGTAAATGCAGTAACTAAAAAGCGCCCATGCTACTGATAGCATGGGCGCTTTTTATTGAATAGTATTGATTTATATCGTCCGAAAAAATCGAACAATAGCGTCATGCTTATTTATAATCTCGCTTATAGAACTTTGAAAAAAACCGATAACGGCGTAGTGCCCGTAGTTTTGGTTTTAACGATCCCAAATAAATGGCAAACATAGTAAGCAAAGCGCCGCCCCATTGTAAGCTGTTGATGGGTTTGTCCAGCCAGCTATAGTCGATAATGAGGGCGGCAACAGGCTCGGTTAGTAGTAATAGTCCTGTCAATGCCAGTGATAGCTTAGGGATAGAATAGGCAATCAGGCCCCAAGCCAAGCACTGCATCACCGTACCATAAATCAGTACCCAACCAAGCTCAGACCAGGTATTGGGCAAAATGTTACCCATATCGAAAGCCAACATCGGTACAACCATGGCAAGCACACCACCGATACTGATCAATTGCATCAGCATAAATATAGGTACAGGCTCGGTATCGTGTGTCTTACGGATAAAAGTCATCGATGCGGCCAGCATCGCGCCTGACACAATACCTGTGACAAAGCCCCAAGTGGCAGCGCTGTTGTGAGCAAACTCAGGACTGCCGATCATGGCCACGCCCAGCATCGCTAGAAATAAACTGATCAGCTGCACGATAGATTGACGTTCATTAAAATATAAAAAGCCAATAGCTGCTAAGAAAAAAATCTGCAAGCTATTGAGCAAGGTTGAGATGCCAGGGCCGACGGCATAAATGCTCTCGTGCCAAAGTGCCAAATCCAATCCCAAAAAAGCCCCTGACAGTAAGCTATAAACGATCGCTCGCCTTGATCGGGGTAGATGCTGCCCCATGGTTTTTGCTAAGACCGCAAAGACGATACCTGAAATAGCCAATCGCCAAAACGACATGGCCCAGCCGCCGATATCAACGTGAGCCACGATCAAACTGCCCAAACCAAAAATGATACAACCAATGACTAAGCCTATAGGTGCAGAGCGTGATGAAGCGATAGCCATATAATGTCCTTATGTTAATATTCTTATTGTGATGTCACGCTGCTCATGTGACGTTTCACCAAGGCCATATTGTCGTGGTTTTATACATAAAATGAAATGGTAAAACCAAAATTTATTCTGGTTTTTTAGATAGGCTGTCGCTATAGCTAATCCTACTGTGTGTACAGGCTACACATACAAGACTAAAGTCACTGATAGTGATGACTAATAGCGACAGCAATCTTGGTCGTAGTGTTGCTACATGATGGTGCCGACATAGTGAGACTTGTCAGTATAAATCGTAGCACAGTACAGCAACGTCTTTATAGTCGAGTGACGCCCTTACAGTAATGACATTGGCGCTGATACAACAATTTGTTAGTCTAATGCTTTACTCTATATTGAATGGTTCGTCCATTATCTCAAACACTCTGTATATTATTTGCCTAGGTTTACTTATGCTTCGATACTTTTTTTCAAACAAACACTCACACGTAGTATCTGGTACATCTAGAACGGTGTCGCGCTATGGTTTGTTTATCAGTGTCTCTTTGGGTGCGCTGTTTATGATGCCCAGCGCCCAAGCGGCCAGTTGCAAACTACCCAAAAGCTACTACAAAAATGTCGCTTGTACCGCAAGTAGCAAGTATTTTTTAGCGACCAAGGATTTTGGTGCGCCTGTGGCATTGATTGACAAAAAAGGTAAAAGAGTCGTTGATTTATCACGCTATCAAAAGGTCGATGCTGATAAAATATCGAGCGATCTGCTACCTGTATTGCGTAACAGTCGTGTCGGCTATCTCAATATGCAAGGCCGTGAAGTCGTGCCTGCAATGTATGACATGCTCACAGAAAGTGGAGGATGGGCGCGGCCTGTATCAGACGGACGTATCGTAGTAAAAAAAGACGGTAACTATGGCGTGATCAACACGGCCAATAGCACCGTTGTTTCATTCTCAGCAGCCATTGATGATATTGATAACTACCGTAATGGCGTGGCGCGAGTCCAAAAAAATAGTGCGACCAGTTGGGTCGATAAAAATGGCAATACGGCTCGTGACCCCAATGCATCATCCGCCAAAGAGTCTGCACCTGCTACTGACAGCGCTAAGCCATCGTCAGTATCTAAATCATCGTCAGGGCCTAAGCCGCCTGTATCTAGCGGTTTTACCACGCTGCAATCACGTCAACAGGATGGCAAATGGGGCTTTGTTGATGACAATAGTATTACTATGATTACTTATTCGTTTGATGAGGTACGCCCATTCTCTGAGTCGCTGGCGGGCGTGCGTATCAGCAAAGAATGGGGATTTATCAATCTGGGCGGAGAGTTGGTGATTCCTTTTCGCTTTGCAAGCGATGGGGTGTTGGCTGACGACTATAAAGGTAAGCCGTCATTTACCTTTACCGGTGGTAAGGCATGGATTGGCAATTTAAAGAATGGCAATAAAATGTGTGTTGACAAAGAGGGTACTGGGGTCGCGTGCGATTAGCGCGACTCTCAAAACTTAATACGCAATAAAAAAAAGAGTGCCAACCTATTTATCATAGGCTGGCACTCTTTTTTATTGCGCACACTATACGTGCCTTGTACTTATAAAAATGAGTATGGACATGGCAGGAAGTGGCTATTTATCCGATAAATGATGGCTGATTAAATCGACCATATAAGGCTGATAATACTCTGGAATATCATGTGCCATGCCTTCAATCAGGTGAAACTTAGCATTAGGGATGGTTTTGGCAACCACGCGGCCCTGTGAGGCAGGAATTAAGCCATCAGCGCTACCATGTAGTACAATGGTTGGTGCTTTGACTTGCTTACTAAAGCGACTGATAGAACCTGATGCCAAGATAGCATTAAGCTGCTGAACCGTACCTAGCGGATGAAAGTTGCGCTGATAGCGAATCTTGGCAATCTCACGCACCATCCGTACATTGACATGCCCTGGTGTACCAACGGTCTTCATAAACCACACGCTATGACGCACGATATCACGTTCAGAATGACTCTCTGGACGATTAATAAGGGTGTATAGCTGCTTGGGCTTTGGCGGCTTTAAAAACGCACGATTGGTCGTCGTGAACATCAGCGCCATACGCTGTACCAAGCTGGGATAACGTGCCGCTACGATCTGTGCGATCATGCCGCCCATCGAAGCGCCAAGCAAATGGGTCTTGCCAAGCTTGAGGGCCTTAATCAAACGCGCGGTGTCTTCGGCCATATCTGTCAGATTATAGGCAACTTGCGTGCTTTTATTAGACAGGCCAGTTTGCAATCGCACCATCATTTTGAGCTGACTGATGCGTGGCAATCCCTCAATCTGCACTTTAGAGGACAGGCCAATATCACGATTGTCAAAACGAATCACAAAGAAACCAGCATCAATAAAGCGTTTGATGAAATTGTCAGGCCAAAATATCATCTGTGACCCTAGCCCCATAATCATGAGTAGCGGCGGATGATTAGGGTTGCCTCCTGCCTCGACACACAGCTCAATACCATCACCGATATCGATCATCGCTTGCTGAAGATGCTGACTCAAATCGGAGTCGCGCCATTGGTGTGCCCCAAATCGTTGCCATTCAGGCGTGGGGTAGGTGTCTAGATTGTCTAAGGGTTCAGTCAATTTGGCACTATTGATGTCATCTGATTTTATCATGAAGTGTCCTAATTAGAGGGTCATCTACTACAGCTCAAGCATCTCAAAATCAAGCTTGCCGACGCCGCACTCAGGGCAAGTCCAGTCATCAGGGATGTCATCCCATTTTGTGCCAGGGGCAATGCCTTCTTCAGGGCAGCCCAGTGCTTCATCATATATCCAGCCACAGACGATACATTCATAACGTTTCATAAATAAGTCCTATCGATCATTACCAGTGTTACAGTGCGTTATATACGCTTATGTTTAGGATTGCAGTCATTCATTCAGCCACTACCTTTATGACAATGATATGAGACTGCAAAAGCGCACGTAGTTTAGCATATAACCGTGATTTTCATAGTTAAGTTTACACTTGTATATTGAGATAAGTTGTCTTTTATCAAGTCTGTACTGACGCTATATTGCAGTGATTGGCTGCAACAACAGACGCGCATCCGCCATGTGCAGGTCAGTTATGCTATAATAGTCGCCGTTAAATTTATAGTGTTATAGTCGAACCATTCTTAAAGTGTTACGGCGTTAGACTCGCTTAGCCTACTACTGTAGTACTCGCGCTCGTCTGCCTTATATCATTTTTAACATGGATTGACTATATCTACTATTTACCGCTGATATGTCATGAGAGTGATTGTAAGCTTTCGTCTCATTCACATCAGCTATTCAAGTCATGTCAGTTATTTAAGCCATATAAGCTAAGGGTTATCATGAGTATCAATGCCGCCACATCCGCTACCACCGAACGCGCGTCATCTCCTACACGTAATACTGACCATCCGTTTTGGCAGGTTATTCGCACAGTACCAGACTTTCCAAAAGTCGGCATTGATTTTTATGATATTACCCCGTTACTGCGTAGTCACATCAATGAAGTCATCGATGCACTGCTTACTGCATTGCCAGCAGGCCTGATGGATGACATCGACTGCTTGGGTGCTGTTGAAGCACGCGGATTTGTATTTGCCAGTATGCTGGCAGGCCGTTTAGGTAAGGGTATGATACTACTACGTAAACCGGGTAAACTGCCACCACCGGTAGCCAACAAAGCATACGCGCTAGAGTATGGCAAAGACACGCTTGAGATGCAAAACAACTTGCCACCTGAGCGCGTACTACTGGTCGATGATATTTTGGCGACTGGTGGTACATTGACCACGGCTTATGAGCTGTGTCAATCAGCCGATCATACGGTGGTGGGTGCATTGGTATTATTAGACTTGGTTGATTTGCATGGTGAGTTCCCAGTGCCTGTCTATACCGTACTAAAAGCTTAATAGGGTCAATTGATAACCTAGTTGACCGTCAGTCTAGTTAATTATAAATAAAGCTAAGGCATGATCTAGGGCGTGTCATCAATTAGCACATTAATGCATTTAGTGGCCCTAAAATGGCTAAATTTTGCTAAACATCGTCAGAAATTTTGTCAATATGTTCATATTAACGGCAATTTCTTCCTTGTTTATCTACCATTTTTCTCATTTTAAGCTTCACAATCTAATTGATGACATGCCCTAGCTGTTTTTGTTTTTTGCATTGGTTTGCACTGAACTGACTATAAGCTGTGAAAATGCAAAATAAAAGCGCCCTGAATAATATCAGGGCGCTTTTTTGTCTGGTTTAGGTTGAATACTATAATAGACTTACACTGACTGCTGTTTGGTTTGCTCATAACTGTCACAAGCGTGCTCAATCAGTCGGCGTCCAACGGTTTTCGGGGCAGTCACCTTAAAGTCTTTTGTGGTCAGTATCGGTTTTTCTGATTGCCATGACTTGAGGACTTTATCATCAGCATCGTAGTTGACGTAGGCTCTCTTATAGTAACTGGCATCTTTGCAGGAAATCAGTAATTGCTGATCACTACGCTGAATGCTATTTTCTTTTATATCGCTCTTCTCTTTTGCAGCGCCTTTGTCCTTTACGGCAGTCTTCTCTTTCTTGATCTGCTTTTGCGCGGGGTATGTTCTGAGCATCGACACTGTGATGTTTTCGACGTCTTTTTCGTCTATGATATTGATGTCAGAGCTTTCAATAGAGTCCAAATCTATACTAAAAGTCGATCCAGAACTGCTCTCAGACACCTCTACCCAGTTGACACCATGGGCACTAATCATTAGTGCACTACTGGCCAATAACATTGATAGCCGTTTCATACTTGAGCCTTGCTGCTGGTTGTTTAAAGTAAGTAATGATAGCCAACTTGCCATTAACAGGCAAATATCTTTTGTGAGAGGTCAGTGATTATCGTGTTATCAGTGATGATCCTGTTGCCCTTGTTACCCGCGCATGGTCGATAGCATCTTAGCAAGCTCGTCACGTGCGCCAATAAAACCATCAATGCCTTTAGGTAGTAAGTCTTGTGTGACCCTATCTTGCTGATAAGCGGCGCTAAATTCTTCATGCGTCAAACTCACTTGAGTCATCGCTTTCATATCCATCGACATACTAGGGGATAATTGACGGGTAACCTCTGTATCCATCGCCGCCAGCTCGTCAATGAGATTGGGAGCTATGGTCAACAGGTCGCACCCTGCTAGTGCCAAGATTTGCTCAACTGAGCGAAAACTTGCACCCATGACTTGTGTCTGGTAGCCGTGCTGCTTGTAGTATTGATAAATAAGTTTGACGGATTGGATGCCCATGTCGTCAGATGCAGGGACGTTCTGACGGCTTTGTTGGCGTTTTTGCCAATCCAAGATACGGCCAACGAATGGCGATATCAAGGTCACACCAGCGTCTGCACAAGCGATGGCTTGGTGTTGACCGAATAGGAGCGTCAAGTTGCAATGAACGCCTTGGGTTTCAAGATAACGCGCCGCCTCGATGCCTTGCCAAGTCGCTGCCATTTTTATCAGGACGCGTTCTGAGTCGATACCTGCTTTTTGGTAGGCTTCCATAAATGCCAAGGCTTTGTCTATCGTGGCCTGAGTATCATAAGAGAGACGAGCATCCACTTCAGTAGATACACGGCCTTCGATCAGCGCCAAAATATCGCAGCCAACTTTGATAGTCAGTGTATCAATAACGGCATCGATGTCACCGTTATGACGGCTCATCGTTTCTGATAGGACAGCTTGATTGTCAGAATGGATGAGCGCTTTGGTAATGAGGCTTGGGTTGGTGGTCGCATCGATAGGTTTTAGACGTGCAATGTCGGTCAAATCGCCCGTATCAGCGACAATGGTGGTCATGGTTTTTAATTGTTGTAATACGCTCATCAGATAGCCTTCTATAGTAATCACATCGATATTAATGACAGGATGCTTTTTTATTTATAATTTGAGTAGGGGTGGAAAGGGAACTGTAACACAGTTTTGAGCGTGTGTTTTTGCAGAGTTAAGGCATGCATCGCTGTTATGAGCGCTAACTGTGATAACATTTATAGCCGTTGTGCCGTTTATACGTATTTACGAATGGGCACTGACCCAAGTTTTTGTTATAGTAGAGCCCGCGACTTATTGGTCTGTTATATTGACTCATCAATGTCGTCGCTGATGGCGATGTCAGATAGCGCATGGTCTTTAATCAGAGCAGCTTATCTAATCAGGATAAAGTATCCAATCGCAATAATAAAACATGCAATCGTAGTAACAAATATAGTCATACTTAACAGTGACAAAATCTAAAAAGGATGGGCGGTAATGAGCGAGCAGTCACCAGATCAAACCATGGATAATCTAAATCAAATCACCGGAAACGCTAGCGATACCGCAAATGAAAAAGATTTTTTAGACAATATTCGTCAAAATATTGATGCAGTAGACTGCGAAATCCAAACGTTGATCAATAACCGTGCCAAATTGGCTCAGCAAGTGGCCACGGTAAAGAAAAACCATATTGCCAATAACCCGGCGGCTGATAATAGCAACCCGATTTTTTATCGTCCTGAGCGCGAAGCACAAGTATTAAAAGCAGTCATGGCGCGTAATACGGGCCCAATCGCTGACGAAAAAATGGCGCGTCTGTTCCGCGAAATCATGTCGGTATGCTTAGACTTAGAAGCGCCGCAGCGCATTGCCTTTTTGGGCCCTGTTGGTACCTTTACGCATGCCGCCGCGCTCAAGCACTTTGGCAAGGCCGCTGATACTGTGCCGATGACGACCATTACTGATGTGTTCCGTGAAGTTGAAGCGGGTACAGCCATGTATGGTGTGGTACCGGTTGAGAACTCTTCAGAAGGCGTGGTCAATCACACATTAGACGGATTCTTATCTTCTACCCTAAAAATCATTGGCGAAGTTGAGCTGCCTATTCATCAGAACTTTCTGGTCGCAGAACACACCAAACTAGATGGTCTAAGCCGTATTTATTCGCATCAGCAGTCATTGGCTCAGTGTCGTCACTGGCTCGATGTGAACTACCCCAATGTAGAGCGTGTGGCGGTATCTAGCAACGGTGAAGCGGCGCGTCGTCTTAAAAACGAATGGCATTCAGCAGCGATTGCAGGTGATGTTGCTGTAGCAGAGTATGGCTTACATAAGCTTTATTCAAATATCGAAGATAATCCAAGCAATACTACGCGCTTTTTGATCATCGGTCACGAAGCAGTCGCACCATCAGGTCAAGACAAAACCTCTATCGTGGTTTCAGCACATGACAAAGCCGGCGCGTTGATCGAAATATTAAAGCCATTGTCCTATCATGGCGTGTCGATGACCAGTATCGAGACCCGTCCTGAACGTCCTAACAAATGGGCATATGTGTTCTTTATTGACATGGACGGTCATGTTAATGATCCAAATGTCAGTGCGGCTATCAATGATATTCGTCCATTGGTCAAAGACTTACGCGTACTCGGCTCATATCCAAAGGCTGTGCTATAAAACATACGGCTTCACTCATTGGTATTCATACATAATAGATGGGTCTAAGTATTAAAAGACAGCATGTAAAGACCACATTTAAAGACCGTATCTAAGGATAAACCATGCAGACGACTCAATTAACCGAATCAAGCTTATTGCCACTCGTGCCAGCTTATGACAGTATTTTGGCATTGGCGCCTTATCAAACGGGCAAGCCAATTGAAGAGTTGACCCGCGAATACGGTATCTCAGATGTGGTGAAGCTTGCCAGCAATGAGAACCCAATGGGCTGCTCACCGCAAGTGACGCTAGCCGTCACTGAGCAATTGGGTCAGCTATCGCGTTATCCTGATGGCAATGGTTACTATCTCAAGCAAGCATTGGCAGATTTTAATGATGTCAATGTCGAGCAGATTACCTTAGGTAATGGCTCTGATGATTTGCTTGATATTTTGGCGCGCAGTTTTGTGGGTATCGATGACGCTATTGTTTACAGCCAATATGCTTTTGTCGTGTACTCGATGCTCGCAAAAATGCAAGGTGCGATGGATATAGAGGTGCCTGCGCACCGCTTTGGTCACGACTTAAAAGCGATGAGTCAGGCGGTACAAGATAACCCTAATACCAAAGTCGTCTTTATTGCCAATCCCAACAATCCGACTGGTACGCAGCTTGGACATAAAGAGCTGCATCAGTTTGTTGCCAGTGTGCCAAGCTCAGTCTTGGTGGTATTGGATGAAGCTTATATCGAGTATAGTCCTGAGAGTAATAATCGCGCGCTACTGGATGAGTTTGATAATGTCGTTATCGTTCGTACTTTTTCCAAAGCGTATGGGCTGGCAGGTTTGCGTGTCGGCTATGCCCTAAGCTCAGTGCCAGTGGCCGACTTATTAAACCGTATTCGTCAGCCGTTTAATGTCAGTCGTATCGGTCTGGCGGCTGCGGCTGCGGCACTGGCCGATCAGGACTTTATCGAAAAAACCCGTCTAACGAATGATGAGCAAATGCGCTGGCTAGAAAAGCAGTTCGATGCATTGGGATTGGGGTTTGTGAAGTCGCATGCCAATTTTATTATGGTCGAGGTGCAAGTTGAGATGGAAGACATATCAGCGGCTTCAATCCATCAAGCACTGCTCGAGCAAGGCGTTATCGTGCGTCCATTAACGGCTTATGGATTGCCGAATTGGCTGCGCATCACAGTAGGAATGGCCGAAGAAAATCTGCGTTTGATTGATACCTTGCGCTCTATTTTGACTGAAGATTAAGTGCATCAATAGGTGCGCTGAATCAAATCAGTGACATGAACCAGCCATTAAATTTTATAATACTAAGACTGGCTTTATCTATGTCTGAGTGTGTTCAACGAGAAATGCCGTGAGTAGTCAGAAAAATAATAAACTTCAATCGTCTCTAAATACTCAACTACCTATATTTAAACAAGTTTGTGTGATTGGACTTGGGCTGATTGGTGCAAGCTTTGCGCAAGCGATTAGAGACAATGGCTTAAGCGCGCGTCTGGTAGCGGTCGATAGGCATACGCCAAGTATTACAGAAGCGATTGAGCATGGTCTGCTAGACGCTGGTAGTGCAACCCTACAAGACGTCATCGCTGGCAGTGATTTGATCATCATTGCAGTGCCAGTACAGGCCGTCCAAGCCGTGTTTGTTGATATTAAACAGGCAACGGATGGTGGTCAGCTTGCCAGTGATTGCATCATGACGGATGTCTGTAGTACTAAGGTCAATATCATTGATGCTGCTAAAGCGGTGTTCGGCTCGCTGCCGACAGGACTGGTACCCGCGCATCCAATTGCTGGGGCTGAAAATTCAGGGTATCATGCGCGCCGCGCCAGTTTATTTATCAATCATAGTGTCATTATCTGTGAGCTACCGACGACCAGTGCAACCGCTATTGCTAAGTTGCGACTATTATGGGAATCAGTGGGTGCAAATGTCATGTCAATGGACGCTGAGCATCATGATCGCATACTGGCGCACACCAGCCATTTGCCACATCTGCTTGCCTTCAATTTGGTTGAGCAATTGGCGAGCCACGATGACAATTTAGATATGTTTCGTTATGCTGCTGGCGGATTTCGTGACTTTAGCCGTATCGCTGCCAGTGACCCTAAAATGTGGCATGATATATTTTTTGCCAATCAAAGCGCGATTGTGAGCGCCCTTGATGAGTATGGTGTCTATTTACAGACCATGCGCCAGCTTATCATTGATAAAGATTCAACCGCCCTGATGGGACTTTTGGGCCGCGCGCAAGCCGCACGGCGACATTTCGGCCATATGTTAGCCAGCACCCCTTATACGGATACTTCTGCCATGTCAGCTTCTTATAATATTACGCCTAGCAATACTGTTTCTGGCACTATTGCCATTCCTGGTGACAAATCTATCTCACATCGCAGTATTATGCTGGGCAGTCTTGCCACAGGCGTGACAAATGTTACTGGGTTTTTGGAAGGGGAGGATGCGCTAGCAACGCTACAAGCATTCCGTGATATGGGCGTGACTATCGAAGGCCCTGATAATGGTAACTTGACCATTCATGGTGTCGGTATGAATGGTTTAAAACCTAGCAAAACACCACTGTACATGGGTAACTCTGGCACCAGTATGCGCCTGCTGTCTGGTATCTTGGCCGCGCAGTCGTTTGATAGCGTGTTGACAGGTGATACCAGTCTTAATAAACGCCCGATGGAGCGTGTGGCAGCGCCATTACGGTCTATGGGTGCCGTGATTCAGAGCACTGGGCATAGCGGTACTGCACCACTCAGCATCACTGGTCGTGAGAATGTTGGTGAGCCCCTCCAAGGCGCTGAGTATGACATGCCAGTTGCTTCCGCACAGGTCAAGTCTTGTTTGCTATTGGCAGGACTGTGGGCCGAGGGTACGACAACTGTCATTCAGCCTGAGATCAGTCGCGATCATACCGAGCGTATGCTATCGGCCTTTGGGTATCCGGTAACCGTAGACGGCAACCGTATCAGCGTCACAGGCGGTGGTACATTAACAGGTGGCGATATCGCAGTGCCTGCGGATATCTCATCATCAGCTTTCTTTATGGTGGCTGCTGCCATTAGCCAAAATAGCGAGTTGACCCTAACGCAAGTAGGCATCAACCCGACACGTACGGGCATTATCGATATCTTAAAATTAATGCAAGCGGATATTAGCCTGAGCAATGAGACACATGTGGGCGGCGAACCTGTTGCTGATATTACGATTCGCAGCTCAAACTTGGTCGGTATTGAAATACCAGAGCACCTCGTACCGCTAGCGATTGATGAATTTCCTGTACTGTTTATCGCAGCCAGCTGTGCGCAAGGCCGTACGGTATTGACGGGTGCCAAAGAGCTACGTGTCAAAGAATCTGACCGTATTGCTGTGATGGCAGAAGGGCTACATACGCTTGGTATTGATTGTACTGTTACTGATGATGGTCTGATTATTGAAGGTAAAGGCGCTGCTACTGAGAACGGCGACATAAATAATAGCCAGCCAGTCTTTGGTGGCGGTCATATCGTCTCGCACCATGACCACCGTATTGCGATGAGCTTTTCTGTGGCCAGTCTGCGTGCATCCAAGCAAATCACCATTGAAGGGGTCGAAACGGTTAATACCAGCTTCCCAGGATTTGCAGAACTTGCCAATCACATTGGTATGTCTATCCAAGTGGATACGGGCGCTGAATAAGTCGTTGCGTACGGAATACTGGCTTAATACTTCTATACGACTTACCGAGTAAAATAGCCTAAGCCAAATACTGACTCTTATAAATAAAAGTCCTTAATCATTCAGTTTAAAATCGTTAGCAATGTACTCATGTCACTATTGGCATGAGTACATTGCTTTTTACCTTTTAATCTTACTGTAGTAACCCTGTGCTCTCACCATCAAAATGATAATAATACTCAGAATTGGGTGAGAGTACGCTTTGCTCTAACAAGTTGTCCTATATTATGACTACCCAAAACGTCGTCAAAAAACCTGTGACCCCCATAAAAACCACCAGACGCGGTATTATCACTGCGCTCATTGCCTTTTTTATATGGGGCGGGTTTCCATTATATTTCAAGCAGTTGTCTGAATACGATGCCACTGAAATTATTGGCCATCGCATTATTTGGACATTTTTATGTTTGCTGGTGCTGCTGGTCGTGACCAAGCGCTGGCAGTGGATTGACACCTTAAAGCAAAATCCAAGATGGATTGTATTCACCTTTTTGTCTGGTTTAATTATTGCGACCAATTGGTTGACCTATGTCTGGGCGGTTAACCAAGACCGTATTCTCGAGGCCAGTTTGGGTTACTTTATTGGCCCGCTGGTGGGTGTGGCGCTCTCAATGATACTGTTCAAAGAGCGCTTACGTACCCTGCAATGGGTGGCGATTGGCTTTGCTTTATTGTCGGTGGCCATTCAGGTGATTATGATAGGTAACTTGCCATGGATCTCATTGATACTGGCGTTCAGTTTTAGCACTTATGGTACGATTCAGCGTCAAACGCCGTTGACTGCGATTGATGCGATGTTTGTTGAAACGACCATGTTAGTACCGATTTGTCTATGGTGGTTTTGGCAGTCTGATGTGGCAAGCCACCAATTAAGTTTTTGGTTCAGCTCAAATATTTGGCTGTTGATGATAGCGGGGCCAATCACATTAATACCGCTCCTGTTATTCAATAAATCGACCAAACTGGTGGCTTATAGTATCTTGAGCTTTATGAACTATTTAACACCGACCTTTATTTTCTTCTTGGCCGTGTTTTATTATAATGAAGCCTTTGATGTAAAACGCTTGGCGGTATTTGGCCTGATTTGGTTTGGCCTGCTGCTGTTCAGTATTGATTTGTGGCGACATCGACCAAGCAAAATGCTCAAGGCGGCACGCCTGCGTGAAGAGACATTGCAGCAAGCCAAGTAGTCGTTTCATTTGAACACTGAATTTAACATTCTAATTAAAAATTTAGCAAGCAAGGATGAGAGCATGTTTTATACCGAATCTGATGTGGTATTTGTCAAAGGCTTAAAAGTAGAAGCAGTGATTGGTGTTTTTGACTGGGAGCGCGCTATCACTCAGCCATTACTCATTGATATTGCGCTTGAGACGGACATTAGCCGTGCTGCTGTGTCAGATGATGTCAGCGATGCACTGAGCTATAAAGAAGTCTGTGATGATGTGAGCGAGTGGTGTATAGAGATCAAAGCAAAACTGCTTGAGCATTTGGCTGGGCAAATCTCTGATAAGCTATTTGCAAAGTATGCCTGTCAGAAAATCACACTAAGCATTGCCAAGCCCACAGCCATTACAGCCGCCGATGCGGTTGGGGTACAGATAACACGCTATGCGCCAGCGTCAGCAAATGAGCTAGCTGATAAAGAAGCTGCTAAAGAAGTCAATAATAGCCAATCTGATGATGCATAAAACGTCAATGGATTTGAATTTAGCATCGCTAACACAATGTGCACCTGAGACTGTACAAGCGCAGTCTGTGGCAGAGGTCGTGTTAGCGCTGGGTAGTAACTATCAAGCCGAAAAGTATCTGCCGCTTGCTCGAGAGAGCTTGGCAGCGCTAGGTGAGATACGATTGTCTACAGCATTTCAAAACCCTGATTTTACTGCGACTACCCAATTACCAAAACCTGACTATACTAATCAATGTGTCCATCTAGCACTGACCACACCGATGAGCCTGCAGCAATTACAGCAAACCTTCAAAACGCTTGAAGGTGACTGTAATCGGTGTCGACAGATTGAACCTAATCAAGTAAGACTGGTGACAATGGATATTGATATTCTGTTAATCAAACCAGCTAATAAAGAAAATAGCCTAAGCAAAGAATCAATATCTGAACCAATGCCTAATTGGATTGCATCTAATTGGATTGTAATGGCGGATCGTTATCCATTTAAAGCGCATGAAAATGCAGGGATAAATGAACTAGTAAAGGTCAGTTATTAATCATTGACGTTTATTGCTATCCATAAAAAGCCCCGCTATTTTACCTAGCAGGGCTTTTATGATATTACCTGACGCGTCATTTGATGAAGTTTATAGATTTTGAATCTTTTTGCGCATCTATCAGTGAGTGATGTATAGGTAGGTGCATGAATATTATTTCTGCTCGGTATCTACTGCATCTACATCAGCACGACCAATCACATCCAAATCCTCTAAACACAGCTTGTCATATTTCTTTTTACAAAAGCTTGGATCAATATCACACATCGCTGACTGCAGTTGATCGAGGCGATTTTCTGATTGCTGGATATGCTCAAGCATTTTAGCAAAGGCTTCTGCAACAGGGTCTTGTGAATAAGGGTCGATACCATAAGCACGGAAAGTATTGGTACGTTTGGCAGTAGGGGTCGTATCTTTAGTTTGATCGTCGCTCTCACCAGCTTGGGCAACTTTTTCTTGCTGCTTAGCATCCTGTACTTTGGTAGTCAGTGGATTGCCTTTTTCATCATGATGATCTGAGATCATACGCGCGGCACTGCCGATCATCGTAGCGCCTGCTGGTACTGGTTTGACTACCACTGCATTTGAGCCGATTTTGGCATTTTTACCGACCGTAAATGGCCCCAATACTTTTGCACCAGCACCAACGGTCACACCATCTTCTAATGTTGGATGTCGTTTGCCATTGTTCCAAGATACACCGCCAAGAGTAACGCCGTGATACAGGGTCACATCATTGCCAATTTCAGCGGTTTCTCCAATCACGACGCCCACACCATGATCGATAAAAAAGCGTCTGCCGATCTTGGCAGCAGGGTGAATCTCGATACCTGTGATAATACGTGAGCCGTATGAGATAACACGAGCCGCCAGTTTCTGTTCATTGTTCCACAGACAGTGCGCACCGCGATGCAAAATGAGCGCATGAATACCGGGATAGGTCAGAATGACTTCTAAGCTATTGCGTGCTGCAGGGTCACGGGTAAATACCGCATCGACATCTTCTTTTAGGTCTTTTTTAATATTGACCAATGATTTAAAAAACTTGGATGGCAATGACATAAGGCGTCCTGTCTATTCGTCAGTAAAGTATGTTGCTAAAGCGACAATACCGCTAAGTTGTCGTCGTTTTATAATAATCGTATTTACACAAAGCTATTTTAAGTATGGCAACTTTATACGTTTAAACGTGTCTTAGTCCTTTGAAAGTTTGGCAATCAAAGCACTGAGTAGCTGATACTCTTTTTGATCAAGCTGCAAACGTGACCCAAGTCTAGACAATCGTGATGGCAACGATTTTAGATGCTCACTATTTGCAAGACCACGATTCACCATCAGGTCAGTGGTACGCTGAGTAAGCTGTTGTAGCTGCTGCTGGGTAATAGCAGGCTCATCCCATTGCTGACGTAGATGCACATTAAGCGTTGGCTGAACAGGAGCGCTCAAATCAGTATCTACATTATCTGCTGTCTGAATGTGCGTCTGGGCGTAAGCAAAGATAAAGCTGGCGATTACCTGCACGGCTGATGCAACATTTAGTACAGGATAAGCAGGATTGGCATCAATTTGAATATGATAATCTGCGTAAGCCAACTCTTCATTGGTCAATCCACGATCTTCACGTCCAAATAAGATAGCAATATTTGGTTTGCTAGAAAGAGCAGCTGATGAGGTATCAACGGTACTATCATTTGCACTTAAAGCTGACTGTGTATCGATAAAGTCAAACATGATCTTAGCTGCCTGCGTGGGTGTCACGACAGGGCGAGGTAAGTGACGGCTACGACTGCTAGCAGCAAACACCAGCTGACAGTTAGAGATAGCAGATTCTAGGGTAGGCGCTATCAATGCAGAGGACAACAGCTCACCACCACCCGCTGCATGAGACACACTGGTCTCATCAATCGGTAATTTGGGATCGACCACGGTCAAACGAGACAAACCCATGGTATGCATCGCACGTGCCGCTGAGCCAATATTAGCAGGCAAAGTTGTATTGACCATGACTACTTGCAGGCAATCAAGGTAGTCGCTCACCGTGTGGGCAGATTGTGCTAATGAAGAATCGTTACTCATTATTGTCCCAGTCTTATATTGATTTCTTGTTCAGCACGTTGTAATGCGATGGCGATTTCTTCAACCAGATCTGCGTGCTCGCTGATACGGCGCCCACGGCAGTGCTCTTGCAACTGACTGCTAAGACGAACCAGTTGAGTAGTACCTAAATTAGCGCTTGCCCCTTTTAGTGCATGGGCTGTCTCAAACCCATTGGCATTATCATCTGCTTGCTGAGCGACTCGGAGTGTATCTATTCGCTGTTGACTGTCTTTAAAATACACTTGTATCAGATCAACAAAGTCTTCTTCTAGCAAATCACGCATGTCTTCGAACTGTTCGTGATTGACAATCTCTTCACTGGTCTGAGTATTATTATTTGGCATGTCATCCATGGTTTTTATCCAATTGTTAAAAGTTAAAGCAGTAATGTTACTATAATGAATTTTTTAAAAGTAATGTACGTCTTAGCTGTAATGGAAATGTAAGTTATCTTCACTTACTAGCATTTTTAGCTGTTGCAAATTATCATCGTTTGGATAAACGCGCCAGTGCTCAGACAGTCCCACATTTGCGATACCGTACATTTCATAAACGCTCAGCCCAAGCGGTAGACAGTTATCATTGATAGAGGCGTCGGTATTGCTCAAGGCATTGTTGGCATAGTCTTGATTGCCAGCGCTACCATTGTCTAATGCCAGCAAGTCATTGCCATTTTCATCATATAAACTGCCACCCATCGCAGGGTCATAGGCACCATTACCACTGTTGCTACCATTGCCTTGCTCGTCTTGATCTTGGTTATAAGCCAGACGCGGCTCAGGAATGATATCCGCCTGTGCTGACTTAAGCAATGGTTGTAGACGTGTGAGCAAATTAACATCACTACCATGAACCTTGATACTGATTTTTTTGAGCCAACGCAAGCGTGCATCGACCATGCTCATGGCACTATCTAGGCGTGCAAACAGGCGTCCATCACGTTCACGGATGCTGCCTCTGATGATGACAACCTCATCGATTTTCAACTGCTCTTTGACGCGATTGAAACGCTCAGCATAGCAGCTAACCTCTAGCCTCGATGTGCCATCATCTAACGTAATCACGTTACGATTGCCAAAGTTAGCGATGTCTATAATGAGTCCTGAGAAATAGCAGCTGCCGTTATAGCCAGTATCGGTTAATTTATCGAGGCGTGCACCAGAGGTATAGCGTTTGAGCTCTTCTAAATATTCATTGATTGGATGACCTGTTAAGTACAATCCTAATGTGTTCTTTTCCGCTTTTAGGCGATGTTTGTCACCCCAGATCAGCTCTGGTGTCATCACAAGTGGCGGCGCTGCCACAACACCGTCCATTTCACCAAACAGATCCATCATACCGATTTCGCGGTTTTGACGGTCTTGCTCAGCGGCTTGTACGGCACTTGGCAATTGACTCATTAGCGCACCGCGAATCTCGTATGCTTCGTCGCTTGGCAAATCAGGGCGCAGAGTCGCGGCAAAGTCATCAAAACAGCCCGCACTGACCAAGGCTTCAAGGGTACGCTTATTAACCTTTTTGATATCAACACGGCGGCAAAAATCATATAAGTCTTTAAACGGCCCTTCACGGCGACGTGCATCTACGATAGATTCTACCGCACCTTCACCCACGCCTTTAATTGCGCCAAGACCATAAATAATATTGGTCGGTGTATCGGCGACGAAATGCCATTCACTGCGATTCACCGACGGATTCACCACGGTCAATTCAAAGTTCTCGCGGCAGTCATTGATAAAAAATACAACGTTGTCCGTGTTGTTCATATCTGAGGTCAATACTGCTGCCATAAATTCCGCAGGATAGTACTGTTTTAGATAAGCTGTTTGATAGGCCAGTACACCATATGCCGCAGAATGCGAGCGGTTAAAACCGTAACCGGCGAACTTTTCCATCAGATCAAAAACGCCGCCTGAAGTGACTTCATCAATACCTTGTGAGGTTGCACCAGTGACAAAGATATCGCGCTGTTTGGCCATCTCTTCAGGTTTTTTCTTACCCATGGCACGGCGTAGCATATCAGCCCCGCCTAAGCTATAGCCTGCCATGACCTGTGATATTTGCATGACCTGTTCTTGATAGACAATAACGCCGTTGGTGTTTTCTAATATCGGCTCAAGATTGGGATGATCGTAGATGACTTCCTCACGACCATGTTTACGGTCGATATACATCTCTACCATGCCTGCATCGAGCGGACCGGGACGATATAGCGCACACATGGCAATGACGTCTTCGATGTTGGTCGGTTGCAGTTTGGCGAGATACTTTTTCATACCCATACTTTCTAGCTGAAAGACGGCCGTGGTCTTGGCATCTTGCAGTAGCTTATAGGCTTTACTGTCATCAAGTGGCAAATCTTCTAAGACCAATGCTGGCACGTTTTCTTTCGCACGGCGCAAATTGATGTTTTCAACCGCTGCATTAATGACGGTTAAGTTACGTAGACCCAAAAAGTCAAACTTCACCAGTCCAACAGCCTCGACGTCATCTTTATCAAATTGGCTGACACGGTGACCTTCGTCATCACAATAAATGGCGCTAAAGTCGGTGATTTTATGCGGGGCGATCAGCACGCCGCCCGCATGTTTACCGACATTTCGGCAGACGCCTTCAAGCTTAATGGCCATCTCCCAAACTTCAATGGCATCTTCATAATCCATATTATCGGGGTTAGAGATTAAGTCTTTCAGCTGTGGTTCTTGCTCGAGTGCTTGGCTGAGTGTGATACCGGGTGTTTTTGGAATCAGTTTGGATATTTTATTAGCCAAAAAGTACGACTTGCTTTGTACGCGCGCCACATCACGCACAACCGCTTTCGCTGCCATGGTACCAAAGGTAATAATCTGTGAGACGGCATCACGACCATAAGTTTGCGCCACATAATCAATGACACGATCACGCCCTTCAATACAGAAGTCAATATCGAAATCGGGCATCGATACCCGCTCAGGATTCAAGAAGCGCTCGAACAGTAGATCGTAATGAATCGGATCAAGGTCGGTAATGTTTAGCGCATAAGCGACCAGCGAGCCAGCACCGGAACCACGGCCTGGTCCAACTGGCACGCCATTGGCTTTTGCCCAGCGGATAAAGTCCATAACGATGAGGAAGTAACCCGGAAACCCCATTGATAGGATGATGCCCAGCTCATACTCTAGGCGTTCGTCGTATCTTTGACGAAAATCACCCCAGTGGTCAGTACGTGCTTCTACTGGGAATAGCTTGTCTAGGCGCTGTTCCAGACCACGCTGCGACTCTGCACGAAAGAACGATTCAGTCGTCTCACCCTCAGGGACAGGAAAGTCGGGCAATACATTAATACCCAGTGTCAAGGTCACATTGCAGCGCGTGGCTAAGCGTAAGGTATTATCAATGACCTGTGGAATATCAGCAAACAGTTGCTCCATTTGCGTCTGTGTCTTTAGATATTGCTCATCTGAGTAGGTTTGCGGACGGCTTGAATCTGCAAGCACGTAAGAGCCTGCGATACACACACGGGCTTCATGAGCATCAAAATCATCTTGTGCTAAGAAACGGACGTCGTTATGGGCAATGATGGGTATGCTGTATTTGGCCCCTGACTGAATAGCGGCTCTCATAAAGGCATCTTCGCCTGAGCGATTGGTGCGCTTGATGGCAAAATATAATCGATCGTCAAACTTTTCCTGCCACTCAGTGAGTAGTTCATCGGCTTTTTCTGGCATCGAGCCGACCAATGCTTGACCCACATCTGACTTTTCCGTGAGCAGTATAATGACACCTGCTGCATGCTCTAGGATATGACTGCGCTTAATGACAGGCGTGCCATGATTGACAGGATCAGCACGACCTTCAGTAAACCCAAGCGATACGATACGGGTAATGTTTTGATAGCCTTCGTTATTCATCGCAAGTAAGGTGAGGCGCGTGTCTTCATTATCCACGATGACTTCGCTACCGATGATGGGCTTGATGCCAGCACCCAAGCAGGCACGATAGAACTTCACCGTGGCATATAAATTGGACAAATCGGTCAATGCCAACGCGCGCTGATTGTCAGCCGCAGCAGCTTTTACCAGCGGCTTAATACGCACGATAGAATCGGTGATGGAATATTCGCTGTGGATGCCAAGGTGTACAAATGCCATAGAAGACTCTTACTAGTACGATCAAAAAAACAAGCTACCGATAATATAAATGATGTTTATCAATCATTTATATTAAGACATAGAGGCAAATAAGACCTCGGTAGCCATCTTGATACGTTTTAAATGGGGTCGTCAATAATAGCATTATTTGCCGCAGACAGCCACTGATTCAAAGGGTTTAATCTGAGTGAGGGAATTCGTTTTTCTTATTTATTAGTATGAAATTTTGCTACGTTTCATCTCAATTATTGATAAAATAAACATTTGTTTCTAAAAATTGTCATAAGATGTCAATTCTACTATATTATTCACGCAATAAAAAAAAGACGATAATACTATGAGTAATATTACTAAGCTGCCTGCATTTGGCGATATGCTAAATGCTGGAATACAAACTATAAAAAACTTGAGTACGCGAAACACAATTGGTCGCACTGTGTTTTATAGAGAGTTTGAAAAACTAGCACAAATCGTGAGTGATCATAAAGATATTAATTATATAAGTAATCATGACATACGTCATGAGTGTCATGATGGCTCTCCTTGCTATGACGAAATCATTGATTTGATTTTGCTGTGTTTATCAGCGATGGGCTTGGTTAAGGAGGATAAATTTAGTTTGGTCCCTAATCTAAATCAGAATTTTGCTAACTTTATTACCTTTGATGAAAAAGTAACGCCTAAAAACATCATACGTTTAGACCCTTTCGGTAAAGTCTATTTTTGGTTAGCAGGTAATAACTTCGGTCAATATGTCGGTGAGGGCATACGAAATAATGACTATATTGCTAACTTTCAGCGCTTTGACAGTAAATCATTTTCTGATTTACAAAAAGTAAATACGGCAGCCTATGGTAAAAACGGTGATGCGCTTATTAGTCATTTAATCGATGAAACTAAACGTCGAACTTCTATATTTATGAATAATTATGCAGATGCTACAGTTGGCAGCGATTTTGTCAAAGTGACGCCTGACATGATTATGTCTCAACTTGAAAGCTTATCACCTTTACAGTTTGAATGGTTTTGTTTGAAATTAATTGAGAGATCATTGGAGATAGAAAGTCCTGAGAGTAATTTAACCTCTCGTCATACAGGACGATCTAACGATAATGGTATTGATGGACTGATTATTCAGGATTTTCCTGATGGTGAGGTACATAATTATTATATTCAAGCCAAGCTGTATAGCACAGGTAATAATATTTCAAATGGAGATTTGAGAAATTTTGTAGGTGCTTATCCACCACAAAAAACCAATCATCATGGGATATTTATTACCACTACCAGTTTTACTAAGCCGGCGCAAGACTATGCTAATTCGACTGATTCGCATAGCCTCATCCTAATTGATCAAATGAACTTGATTGAATTGATGATGCAACATAAGGTCGGTTTAAAAGAGGTGAATGCCAGACCAAAACTATTATTAGACAACGATTTCTTTGACAAGATAAAGTTGTATTAAGACAGCTCAATATGCACTTATTGAGCTTTCTCTATAAAAGATGCTCTAGGCGTTATAGCAACACATAGAGCCTCTTTATAATGATTAAATACAGATTCTAATCACTCAATACCCAACCACTGCCGCATCAACGATACGAGGATCAGACGATCCATAAACGCCATTTGGTGTGAGCATAATCGACTGTGTAGAGCCCATCGCGGATTTTGGACTGACGGTATGTCCCATTGATTCAAGTTTTTTCACTGTGTCGATATTCAGTGCTTTTTCAACTCTGATTTCATCAGGTAGCCATTGATCATGAATACGCGGGGCATGTGTTGCCTCAGCAATATTCATATCATGATCGATGACGTTGGAGATAATTTGAGTGACAGTCGTGATGATCCGGCTACCACCTGGGCTGCCTGTGACGATATAGGGCTTACTGTCTTTGAATACGAGCGTCGGACTCATAGACGACAGCGGACGCTTATTGGCTTCCACAGCATTGGCCTCGCCGCCTAATAATCCATAGCCATTTGGTACACCAGGTTTGGCAGAAAAATCATCCATCTCATTGTTGAGTAAAATCCCTGTCCCATCCGCAACCAGCCCAGTGCCGTAAGAGAAATTAAGCGTATACGTATTGGCTATCGCATTGCCGTCTTTATCCACGATAGAAAAATGCGTGGTTTGGTCGCTCTCGTATGGGAGTGGGTTATTGGCTTTGATAGTAGCTGCTGGTGTGGCTTTATTTGGATCAATCAACGTACGCAGTTTGTCCGCATAGGCTTGTGAGGTTAAGCCGCTGGCAGGTACATCAATAAAGTCAGAGTCACCTAGATACTCAGCGCGATCTGCATAAGCCAACTGCATCGCTTCCGCCATTAAATGAATGGTCTGTGCGCTGTTTTGACCATAGTCTTTAAGCGGATAGCCTTCTAAGATATTCAAAATCTCGATGATGTGAATACCACCAGAGGAGGGCGGCGGCATAGAGACAATCTCATAGCCACGGTAGTCGCCTTTGACAGGTTCGCGAGCAATCGCTTCATAGTCGCTCAAATCCTGCAGGCTCATGCTACCGCCAGCTTCATTGACCGCTTTGACCAGTTTTTGAGCGGTCTCACCCTTATAAAATCCATCAGCTCCTTGTGCGGCAATTAGCTTTAGCGAGCGGGCAAGCTCTGGCTGTTTTAGACGTTCACCCGGCTGATAAGCACTGCCATCAGGTTTAAAAAATACTTTTTTGGTGCTCGGCCATTTCTGCAAACGATCGCTCATTGCGGTGAGTGATTCGGACAATCCAGCCGTCACTTCTATGCCGTCCTCAGCCAGTGCTATCGCGGGTGCCATGACTTGCCCGCGGCTCATGGTACCGTGATCTTCTAGCGCTTTTAATAGTCCTGCTACTGTCCCTGGCACGCCAACGGCTAAGCCATGATAGCGAGATAAGTCACTGACAGCGTCGCCTGCTTCATCGAGATACATATCGCGCGAGGCGCTACTCGGTGCTTTTTCACGGTAATCAAGCGCCACTGTTTTGCCTTGCTTGGCATCATAAATCATCATAAAACCGCCACCACCGATGTTGCCAGCACGAGGTAAGGTAACGGCTAGGGCAAAGCCCACTGCGACCCCAGCATCTACCGCATTACCACCATCCTTTAAAATCTGTAAACCGATGTCAGATGCAAGCGCTTCTTGGGTGGCGACCATGCCGTTCTTTGCCCAGACTGGGTGATGAATGGCATCTTCAGAGTAAATAGCTTGGTCACTATTGGCGTTGCTGGATGTGGTATTGAGTGTACTGGTTTTTGCTCGTGTGATGCGCTTGGTTTCAGACAGTACCGTTGGATTATCAGCCATGATGGCCAAATTTATCGCATTGGTATTGATTGAAGTGGTATTGATCGTATTGTTATTTGCTGAGGATGTTGGTTCTAATGCCTGTGCAGAGACAGACAGTAGTAATGCACTTGTAATGAGTAAGATACTGGATTTCAGCTTATTGTTCGTTTTTGATGTGTGCTGCTGATTACTATGATTGTGATGAGAAAATGGCTGAGACATCGCAAAGTCCTTTTTACGCGAGTGGAAATAGTAGGCTATCCGTTAAATAAGCTTAAATAGTAACGAAAATATAGAATAGTAGAAAGTTGTTTATTATCTTTTATTGTCCAGCTTGTTATCAGGCTTGGTCATACGGGCTATACCTTTAAAATGAGGCTCTCCCTAAGTATCCTCATACCTTCATGCAGGCTAGGTTATTTATCAATGAAGTTTTTCTTTAAAAATTTGCGCTAGTATTACTAAAGTGTAAGCTCTTGTGATATAAATAACGGTACTAATGTACACTCGTTATCGACTGTTTATACCAAGGGACTACTATGCCATCAGACCATATGAATAACCGTAATCGACAATGCTACTCTGAGGTGGCGCATCATCACTCGACTATCCATCACAATAATAATGGTCCTGTATATCAGACGTGTAAATTGACTTCTATCGCCTTGCTAGTGAGCAGTGCATCGCTTGTACTCGCAGGGTGTCAATCAAGCCCAGCTGTCTCGTCTAATGCGAGTGTATCTAGCACGCTCATGGACTTTAGTGTCGCAGATGCTGGGCAGAGTCAACGTCAGGGCCGTGCTTTTACGGCTAGCCAAAACGCCCAAGCTGAGCGTTACGCGCAACTGTTTGATCAAGATAAATACCCCAGTACCGAAAACCAAGCCAAGTCGCATTTATTGACAGCGATTCGTCAGCATTTAGCCACAGAGCATGTGGCCGTTACTCAAGCGAATTATCAATCAGTGCCTTTTATAGACGCAGATAGTATCGATACAGGAGCGAGTAGCTTACTCAGAACGATTATAGAAACCTATGCTTATCAGCCTGAAAGTGCTTACATTGACGACTACAATGAGAGTGGCTCTAACGACAATGATGAGAGCGATAATAGTGGCTATGACAATAGTGATTATGATGAGAGTAACGCGGACGATGTAGAAAGAAGAGCCATCGCTGCGATATTGGCGGAAGCCGGTGAAAATGAGCCGGCAAGAGATAGCTATTATAGTAGTGGCGCTAACGATGACACGATTTTAGATGAAGACGGTTACGATGTTGATGGCTATGATGAATATGGCTATGACCGTGACGGCTATGATCACGATGGCTACAATGAGTACGGCAACGAAAGAGAAAGCCGTGGCGGCCTGCTCTCAGGCATGAATCCCAAGACAATGGCCGCAAAATACGAAGCCATGCAATTGGCAAAACAGCGCGCTGAGACAGAGCCGAGCGCTACGAACAACCTGTCAGCTTCCTCTACTGGCTTGATTGGTAATCTGCTGAGTATGTTCCACCGCACCCCTGAACAGATAGCGGCAACCAATGCGTATCAATATCAGAACTTGACATTTAATAGTGTCAGTCAATATCATCCAAAGCAGCGTCAGCTACAAAGCGTCTATAGCTACGACTATGTCACCCCAACGATTAGCGCATCGATACAGATACCGTTGGCATTTGATTTTAACAACAGCAATGTCACCGTCGACCCATCGGCCATCATGCCAATTGTCGCGCTCGCTAATCCTGAACACACGCCATTGCCTACGCAGATGGCCTCACATACCGTGAGATTTGGGCTGCCTGAAAGCATCACGGCACAGTTACCGCCAGCGGTGCTTTACGATGCGGTACTTAATGCCATCCAAAGCAGCATGGCTGAGCTCGCGCCTGAGCATTTTAGCGCGGTAGATATCAGTGGTGATGCGTTTGCCAAAGAAGTTGGTGCGACACGCGCGGTAAAAGTTTATTTTGGCAGTCAGCAAAGCGGTGAGATGATCGGCAAGACGCTGAAATATGTGACGCAGTCACTGCAAGAGTATGTCGATGCCAATCCAAACAAATATCCTGATAGTGCTGTGCTAAAAGCCGCGCTTGCCAAGATACAGCTATACAATAAGGGCTATCAAAGCGCAGATGTGGGGTCGCTGTTACAACTTATCGAAGCGATCGGGCCCATCTCGTTTAATCAGATTAATTACTACTATTTAGATAGCTCAGATCGCCTACTTGCCAAGCAGCAGCGTGTCAATATCGGTGGTGACTTAATGGGCTCTACCACGACCATGCTCAATCAAGTGCGTTATGACAAAGCCAGTTTTAATCGCCATGCTTTAACGCCCCTACTGACAGAGTCGTTTGGTGCTAATGCTGTGCCTTCTATTGATGGCAATGCGTGGATTGCAGAGCAGCGCCAACAAAAAGACAGGCTTCAAACGGCACGTTATGTGCGTTACGACTATGAGGATGGCAGCTCAATAGATGATTATAGTAATGACGAATATGACCGTAATCATAGCGAAGAGGCAGTCGATGAGAGCGATGTTGACGAGGCCACCGATGCAGCTGAGCAATAGTTTTCAGTCGCATCATCTTGTCACATCTACGCTCATGTCTATTAAGGATAAAAAATGAAAACAGTACATCAAAATATTGGCTTACGTCTGCCATTTGGGATTAAAAGCAACCAACTACTGACTAGTATATTGCTATCAGGGGCACTGTTATTAACAGGTTGCCAGTCTACTAATCTAGGCCAATCTAACATGGTGGCCGCGAAGCAATCACCTAGCACTGCAAAAAAGACTTTAGCCGCCGCGTTACAAAAACAGCGCCGCCAATCGTTCAGCTATCATAGTAACCTTGAGATTGGCAACGAAACTAGCAACGACCAGCAAGTTACAGGCGAGTCTTCCAAGCAACTGGTCGCATCAGACTATGTAAACGAGCACTGCGAAGAAACGCATGATCAAGCGTATGCGGCGTTGATCCTGCAAGCAGAAAAGCAGAATACAGATATTCTAGCCACCGATTATGATGTCAAACGTGACACCATCAGGCAGTCGTACTTTGAGTGCGTAGATGCCTATCATGCATGGGATGATCATCAATATGATAGCGATGTGAAGGTAGCAGCAGATTATCAGGCGTTATTTGACAATTATGAAGACAAACCCAAACCGATAGATGCCAAAAAGGCACAATTGCTCGATGCGTATTTGTTAAAGCCATTGTCTATCAATGCTCAAGGTATCTACCAGCCAATGGCGGGTAAGGCCACTATGCTCGCCAGTGTACAGTACCAAGCGCGCAATCATCACAGCAGTATCAATCAGCCGATCTATGTAGATTTTAAAAACGGTGATGTCTATTTATGGGCAGATAACTTTGCACTGCTTAATTCCGAGCTGCTAGACGATAAGCTAGGTACAACATGGCGAAATAAGTGGTTAAAAATAGCCATTGATGATGGTACGCTGCCCAAGGGGTTTGGTAGCGAGCTGATCAAAAGCCACTTCGCCGCGTTAGATGCGACTTATGACGCAGCTCCTATTGGCCAGTTCGATTATGTGGCTCCTAATACGCTGGCATCATTGACGCCCAAATTACCAGCGCATCAGCTATCAGTGATGTTACCAACAGACCAAATCATTCGCCGAGTGCAAAGCTTTGATAGCTATCAAGCCTCTTATCAAAACTATATGCAGATTTTCTACAGTCGTATTAGTAAGCAATATCCAGAGCTGGTAAAAGAAGCTGAGCCAATGACAGCGTTTGAGACCATTCAGAGTTCACCAGATCTGACCAGTAAGGCAATGGTAAAAAAAGTACTGGCGATGATAAAAGAACAAATGGCTGATGATGCAACCATAGACACAAACGCCACTGCAAATACAGATGTCCAAGAATTATATGGTTTCGATAAACGAGGTCAGCTGAAATGGCAGCAGATGCATCGACAGCTGGATAACACCAGTAAACCTAATACAGATAAAAGCCTGACGATGGATGTCTTGCAGCAGTATTCTGCTATCAATACCACAGCGTTGGCGTTTCCGAACCTGCCGAGTAATGTTCAATCACCGAGTGCTAGCAATAGTATCGATTTACGGCAATACGGCCCTGAATTGTTGCAATACTACCAAGATGGTAATGGAACGGCGATGGGCAAGATGATGTTTAATATGCTACCGATGGCAAAAGAGCGTTTCGGTGTGATTGAGTAATTGATTAAGGTATTAATGAGTGAATAGAAAGCATTATTGGCTTTTAAGCAGGATAATTTTGCATTAAAAAAAGCGCACCTATTAACGGCGCGCTTTTTTATTTTATACGTATACAGCTGGGTAAAATAACACTTTTCCGGAGTGGTTTATTACATACCTTGCTGTGCACGATCACCACGTTGCTCACGATGGTCTGGACCACGACGGCCTTCGTCGTCACCTTTTCTATCTTCTTTCATTTGTGCAAGTTTTGCGCGTTGCTCAGCAGTCAATACTTGAGCAATGGCGTGTTGTGTTTGTACACGCTCAATAAAGCGCTGCTTGGTTTTAGCTGCTTGCTGATCGGCCAAACGGTTTACTGCAGCACTATTCAATGTGCTTGCATTGGTCAAGGCTTGCATCTGTTGATCCATTTGCGCACGCTCTGCTTGATGCTTTGTGCGATCCGCTTTGTTATTGCTATGTTTCGCTTCCATGATGGCTTTGATTTGTGTTTGCTGCGCTGCTGTGAGGTCTAGTTTAGATAGTGGGCCTCTCATCTCACCTTTTTTCATGCCAGCTTTATGCTGCTTTTGCATTTTGGTTGTAGGCGTTGTATCAGTAGTCGCGTTGACGCTGGTACATGCAGTGACAGTAAATACGCTAGACGCTGCTAATACTGAAGCTAATAATAATTTTTTCATAACGATATCCTTGATTGTATTGAGTGTAATTACATTGAATGTGGTAGTAATGGGTTGATAGGAGCTATATTACGACAGTTAAAGGTTACGAACATTTATGAAGTATTAAGAAAGGTAACGTTTTTAGCGAATTGCTACGCGCTTGCCTGATAATATGGGTAACTAAAGGAATTAAACCAATGAATGCTATCGAAAGTGAAAGGAGATAAGTGTGCCAAATATATTGATAGGCGATGATGACGAAGAGTTAACCCAGTTATTACAAGAGTATTTGCACAATCATGGCATTCAGTGTGATTGTGTCCATGATGGCGCCGCAGTCATACAAAGACTCAAGGCAGTGGCACATGAAGATACGGTCTATGATCTGCTCGTGCTCGACATTATGATGCCGAAACTAGATGGATTGAGTGTGCTGCGCCAATTACCAAATATCATTGATATCCCTGTCATTATGCTGACCGCAAAAGGGGAAGAGATTGATCGGATTATCGGTTTAGAGTTAGGTGCGGATGATTATATCACCAAGCCTTGTAACCCTCGGGAGCTGCTGGCGCGTATCAATGCGGTGATTAAACGGACTAATACGACGGCCTCTGAACACACGCCGCTACCAGAGAGTCGCTTGCATCTGGATCAGAACCAGCGCATTTGTGAGATAGATGGCGTGGCGCTACAAGTCACTGGTACAGAGTTTGATCTGCTCGTGGCTCTGCTCAAACAAAAAGGGGAGGTGGTGAGTAAAGCATGGCTGTCAGAAAATGTCTTGCAACGCGAATTGCAGCCCTTCGACCGTAGTCTCGACGTACATGTATCTCGCTTACGCAAAAAACTTCAACCTTTTCACGATGAGCCAATAAAAGCGGTGCGTGGCAAAGGTTATCAACTGGTGCTGTAATGACGGATACATCGATGAAAGCTTCTGAACAGAATCTCAAAAAGGCACCTAAATTTAAGGTACGCATCACCTTATTTTGGCGTCTATTTTTGAGCCTATTACTGACAATTTTGATCACTTCTGTACTGTCCATCGTAGTAGAGCGCTGGCTGGCTGAAAAAGAGCTGACCTCTCGTATGGACGTCCAAATCGAGAGTCTATTGATAAAGCGTGAAGAGATGGTCGCAGCGCTACGGATTGGTGATGTAGAGTCTGTCAGGCAGATGTATCGTCAAGATCGACAGTTGATGAATCAAATCAGGGTTTATGATGAGCAGGGGGCTATTATATTTCCGCGTTACCGTGATAAAGACGGTCGGCAAGGGCAGCTTCAAAATGATCGGCAAACAATGGATCGTGCGATACAACCGTTGCAGCAAATACCGTCTAGACCGCCTAGAGTAGATAATAATGCTTATGGTGTAGAAGGTCGTAATGCTGACGACAGATTGCGTGAACACGACAATGATATACCGAAAAATGAGCCGTCTTTTTGGCAAAAACTCCTAAAGCCAAGAACGGCAAGTAGCGCAGCAGTAGCTGATATTGATACTCGTCCTGAACTGGCCGATATGTCTGTTGAGTTACCTGATGGTCAGTCAATCATCATACAGTTGCGTCCGCATTTGCGTTTTTCAGACGTGGTAGAGATACAGCATGGTAATTTTCCAATACGTTTGCTATTAATCGTTATCTTTAGTGTATTGGTCTGCATATGGCTCAGTCGTACGCTAACCCAGCGAATTGGCCGTGTACAAAATACAGTACACCGTATGATTGATGGTAATTACCAAGCCAACCCAGAACTGTCTAAGATGGGCGATGATGAGTTGGGGCTACTTGCCAAAGATGTCGCCCATCTATCGACGAGACTGATTGACAGTGAGCTGGCACGCAAGCAAATGCTCAGTGATATCTCACATGAGCTGCGTTCGCCGCTTGCTCGTCTGGATGTAGCGACTGAGTTGACTCGAGACTTTGCGCCCAATGCTAATCGCTATCTAGATCGCATCGATAAAGAGTCTACACGGATGAATGAGCTGATTGAGCAGATCATTCACATTCAATCCCTGCAAATGCAGCAATATACTGTTGATAACTTGGAGAGTGAAGCAGTCGATATATCTGACATTATCAGTAGTATCGGAGAGGATGTCTGCTTTGAGTTTCAGCATAAAGACGTGCATTGGCAATGGCAAATGCCTGAAGCCTCAGCGCTAGATGACTTGGAGGGTTTTTGGACAGTACAAGGCAATGCAGAACAGCTGTATAGCGCACTTGAAAATGTCATTCGCAACGCTTTTATGCACACGGCAGCGGGTTCGACAGTGATTGCCCAAATCAAAGCAATACAAATGGAAAATAAGACCACTGCTGTTCAAATTGCCATAACAGACGAAGGTGGCGGTGTGGCAGACAAGGACTTAGAACGTATTTTCCATCCCTTTGTACGGCTCGATTCTGCTCGACACCGTGATACTGGCGGTTACGGACTTGGACTGGCTATCGTCCATGCCGTAGTAATGGCACACAAAGGATATATCAATGCACACAATCGCCGTGATGACGTTCAAGGCTTGGTTGTAGAGATTGTATTACCTACTAAATAGTAAGATACATTACTGATAAATATTTCATGTAAATGGTATGCGTTTATGAGCAATGATGGTGCATATAAACGTATACCTGACCTATGTAAAATACTGATTTTTTTAAAAATGGTCATAATTTAATACAAATATTCATAAATATAAATAAATATATGCGTTTTTATGAATATAATTGCATGAACGGTATTAAAATACAGATGGACGGTATTGTCTCTCTTTATATATTCGGTAATACTAATATATAAAGAGAGTGATACATAACTTACAAAACAAAACGTCCTATTTTTTAAACTTCGATACCAGAAATTTTTGAAAAAACTAAATTATCATAAGTTCATAATTTGTTTTATTTTACGATATCAACTCTCTTGCAAGATGGATTTTATCTCTGATTTTTTAAATCTGACAAGTCTGTAAGGGAGTACGCATCATGAACCGCATCTATAAAGTCATCTGGAATGAAGCCTTAAGTTGTTTTACCGCCGTTGGTGAATATGCGAAGGGACGTGGCAAGTCTTCCAAATCTAGTGTTAGCTCTAACGCGACTATCAACACAACCTCTAATCTGTCCACTATCAAGACATTACGCTTAAGCGCTATAGGGCTTGGGCTATTGGCTGCTGGATTTGGCATGCAGGCAAATGCAGTGGGCACTTACTTTGCTGGAGATGATTCAGCGCCTAAAATCTATACAAATCCATTCTACCACCAGACATTAACGGTCCAAGGTGGTGAAACAGTAATGGGCGATTCTAGTACCAAAAATATTAGCGTCACGGCTGATAGACGTGATAAATCATTGACGATAAAGCTTGATGAAAATGTCGACTTAGGGGCTGATGGCAGTCTGAAAACGGGCGATACCTTGGTCGATAACTCTGGTATTAAGATTACAGTAAGTGATCCGTTAAATAATGTGGTGCTAGGTAATAACGGTCTGAATAATGGTAACAACCAGATTACAGGCGTTGCGGATGGTTTGATTGCTCTTGGTAGTAAGGACGCGATCAATGGAGGGCAATTATCTAGCCTAGCGACCACGGTTGCCACTAATAAAACCAAGTATTATAGCGTCAATTCAATGGCTACTGGCAATGCTAATAATGATGGGGCAACGGGCTATAATGCCATGGCTCTGGGCGGAAGTGCAGTCGCTTCTGGTGGTCAAGCGATTGCTATTGGTACTGGAGGGAGTGTACAGCCCACTGCCGCACTAGGCGAACAGTCCATCGCGATCGGTGGCAACGTGGTATCCAGAGGTGGATCTTCTATCGCCATTGGTGGCGACGATCTAAATGCCGCCTCTGCAGCAAACCTTGATGGCACCTCAGCCTCTGGTGTCAATAATGGCAGTGTCAATGCCACATTCAAAGCTTATACGGGTCGCGACCTTGTTGAACCAACATATTATGCTAGAACTACCGAATCTGATGGCGAAGCCTCTATTGCGATTGGCTCAAAAGCACTGTCTAAAGGGGCACTGTCTATGGCTATTGGCGTACAGTCTTCCTCAGCGGGTGTCGCATCCTCAGCCTTTGGCATGGGATCGTCAGCAAGCTTAGATGGTTCGGTTGCTTTAGGCGCAGGGTCAACCACTGCCACAAACGCAACCACTGAATCGACCATGACAGTTGGCGGGGTCACACACACCATCGCAGGTCCTGCGATGCGAGTTGGTGATCAAGTCTCTGTTGGTTCAGCAGGCGCTGAGCGTCAAATCAAACACGTCGCTGGTGGTGCGGTGAATGCAACCAGCACGGATGCCATAAATGGCAGTCAATTGCATGCCACAAACACAGAAGTGACCAATAACAGCACAGCCATTGGCTTAGGCCTCGACTTTGACGGTGACACCGGTGGAACGGTTAACCGCACACTTGGTCAGGCACTTAACGTCAAAGGTGGTGCAACGGGAACGCTAACGACGGGTAACATAGGGGTGGTTGCTGATGGCAGCGACACCTTAAACATTCAGTTGGCTAAAAACCTAACCGGTCTTGATAGTGCCAACATTGGTGGTATAAAGCTCTCATCAACAGGCATCGATGCCAACAGTACCCAAATCACAAATGTGGCCAGTGGTGTTGGTGATAACAACAACGCAGCCAACATCGGTGATCTAAACACTGCCGTTGCGACCAACAAAACCAAGTATTATAGCGTCAATTCAATGGCTACTGGCAATGCTAATAATGATGGGGCAACGGGCTATAATGCCATGGCTCTGGGCGGAAGTGCAGTCGCTTCTGGTGGTCAAGCGATTGCTATTGGTACTGGAGGGAGTGTACAGCCCACTGCCGCACTAGGCGAACAGTCCATCGCGATCGGTGGCAACGTGGTATCCAGAGGTGGATCTTCTATCGCCATTGGTGGCGACGATCTAAATGCCGCCTCTGCAGCAAACCTTGATGGCACCTCAGCCTCTGGTGTCAATAATGGCAGTGTCAATGCCACATTCAAAGCTTATACGGGTCGCGACCTTGTTGAACCAACATATTATGCTAGAACTACCGAATCTGATGGCGAAGCCTCTATTGCGATTGGCTCAAAAGCACTGTCTAAAGGGGCACTGTCTATGGCTATTGGCGTACAGTCTTCCTCAGCGGGTGTCGCATCCTCAGCCTTTGGCATGGGATCGTCAGCAAGCTTAGATGGTTCGGTTGCTTTAGGCGCAGGGTCAACCACTGCCACAAACGCAACCACTGAATCGACCATGACAGTTGGCGGGGTCACACACACCATCGCAGGTCCTGCGATGCGAGTTGGTGATCAAGTCTCTGTTGGTTCGGCAGGCGCTGAGCGTCAGATCAAACACGTTGCTGGTGGTGCGGTGAATGCAACCAGCACGGATGCGGTGAATGGCAGTCAATTGCATGCCACCAATGAAGCGGTCGAAAGTAACACGACTACTATTAACCAAGGCTTTGGCTTAAAAGCTGCCGATGGTCAAACTGTAATGAAACAGCTAGGAGAACAAGTTGAAGTAGTTGGTTCTAACGACAATATCGACACAAGAGTGAGAAATGGGAAAATCGAAGTCAAGCTCAACAACAACTTGGATTTAGGTAGCAACGGTAGCGTCAGCACAGGTAACTTATTTAATGGCACTAGTGTGAATCGTTTGGGTATTGTCACTGGTGGTTTTCTAACAGGTGGTGTGACTACGGTTAGTGGCGCTGGTGTGACAGTGACGGGTACAAACCCATTGTCTAATGCAACGTTGACCAGCGATGGTCTAAGCATGGTCAATGGCCCAAGCATCACTAAGTCTGGTGGTGTCAACGCTGGCAATAAGAAAGTTATCAATGTTGATGATGGTGAAAACCCAAATGATGCTGTCAATGTTAGTCAGCTTGTTAATTCTGCTGCCGCTGCTAGAACTGAAGTTGCCGCCGGTACTAACGTTGCTGGTGTGGTGAAGTCTACTGGTGACAATGGTCAAGATGTCTACACGGTCAATGCAGATGGCGCTACCGTATCAAAAGGCTCTGATGCCGTCACCGTAACAGCAGGTGAAAAAGACGAGACGACTAATATAACTGACTATGCCGTTGACTTAAGTGCCGATAGCAAAGCCAGCTTGGTAAAAGCTGATAGTGCCATGCAGACTATTGTTGCTCAAATAGATGGTGAGAGCGTTCAGACACTGACCAAAACGGACAACATTGCTAATTTCATCAGTGGTAAGAACATTATTCTTACTGATGATGGTGGCATTAAGGTTTCTACTACGGATGAGGTGGCTTTCACTGAAGTAACCACAGGCGATACGGTACTGAACACTGGCGGCGTTAACTTCCTTGGTGGCAGTACGGTCAGACTCAGCAGTAACGGTCTTAATAATGGTGGCAACAGAATCACTGAGGTAGCTGATGGTGATGAGGATACAGATGCTGTCAATGTTAGACAGTTAAATGCAACCAATAGTACAGTCGACTTGGGACTGGACTTTACAGGAGACGACACGACTATTGTTGTCAATCGTAAGTTAGGTCAAACCTTAACAATCCAAGGAGGCGCAACGAACTTAACAGAGAACAATATCGGTGTGATTGCTGATCAAGATGGCAATCTAAACGTTAAATTGGCTGAAGATGTAATGCTTGGTACAAACGGTAGCGTGAGAATGGAAAACACGGTTCTCAACAATGCAGGTATCACCATCACTGATGGCCCTAAACAGACCATTACGTTAAGCAATGAAGGTCTTGATAATGGCAATAATAGAATTATCAAAGTTGGTGAAGGGATTGCCCCAAGTGATGCTGTAAACTTCGCACAGCTCACAACGACCAATAATGAAATTGCCAAAGGTATCAAAATTGGTGATGGTAATAGCGATAATGATCAGCAATTTGGATTAGGTGATACGATCAATGTCACAGGTGATAGTAACCTTACTACTATTGCTTCTGTGACTGGCGTTCAAGTTAAACTCAACAACCAGTTGGACTTGGGAGATGAGGGCAGTATGCAAATAGGCAATAGCATCATGAACAACGCAGGCTTTACCTTTGTGGATAGTGGCTTAGGTAGAACGGTCAGACTAAGTAGCACTGGTCTAGACAATGGTGGCAACATCATTCGCAATGTTGGTAGAGGTGAGCTGAACTCTGATGCCGTAAACGTTGGGCAATTGAGAGAAGTGACCATTGCCTTGGATCGAGGTTGGGATATCACTGCTCAAGGTGATATTGCTACTCAGGTAAGACAAGGAGATGCTATCGACCTAAATAGTAGAGATGGTAATATCAAAGTATCTAGAACGTTAGTTAATGATGTGGCTGCCTTTGATGCTAGCACAGGTTTACGTGCAGCAGCTCTACCTGGCAATCCTAATGACATCAGTTTTGATCTAAACCCAGATATTACTTTGGATAGTGTCAACACCGGTGATACCACTATCAGTGATAATGGACTGACCATAACCGATGGTCCAAGTATCACGAAAAGTGGTATTGATGCTGCTAATAATAAAGTCACCAATGTTCAAAATGGTGAAGTTTCAGCGACAAGTCGGGATGCTATGAACGGTAGCCAGCTCTACGCCCAAGGAAGTGGTATCAGTAGCATTATTGGCGGCGATACTGTCTACAATGCTGAGAGTGGTACTTTCACCAATAGCGATATTGGCGGAACAGGTCAGAGCAACATAGACGGCGCAATTGCTTCTATTAGACAAGGCACGATCGAAATCAATGAAAACGTACAGATCAATACCACCGCGATTTCAACGAATACCAGCAATATCGAGACCAACACAATCAACATCGCCACTAATACGACAAACATTCAGTCCAATACGGATAAAATTGATGCGGGTCTTAACTTCGGTGCAGACAGTGGTGATAATATCAACAAACCAGTCGGAGATGAGAGTGTTTTAAGTTTCACGGGTGGTAACAACATAACGACCACAGCAGAAGGCAGTAGCATCAAGTTTGATCTCAACGGCAACATCAACGTTGATAGTGTCACGACTGGCACGACAGTCATCAATAGTAATGGTATCAGCATGCAAGGCGGCCCAAGTATGACCGCTCAAGGAATAAATGCAGGCAGTCAACGTATCACTGGTGTCGCTGATGGTATCGAGGCAACCGATGCCGTCAACTACAGCCAGCTGAGTGCACTTGATAGTAGACTCAATAGTAATATGAGTGATCTAGGCTACAAGATCAATGAAGTAGAAGACGATGCGAATGCAGGTATATCGGCTGCGATGGCAATGTCTGCTTTACCTCAAGCCTATATATCAGGCAAGTCATTGATCGGTGGCGGTGTCAGTACCTATAATGGCGAAAGTGCCGTTGCGGTTGGTTTCTCCAAACTGTCTAATGACGGTCGCTGGGTCATCAAAGTAAATGGTACTGCCGATACTCAAGGCAATGTAGGCGGCGCAGTAGGTGCAGGCTTCCATTTTGATTAAAGCGATTTTGTTATAACGATTATGATGAGATAAAAAAAGCAAGACATCAGATGTCTTGCTTTTTTATGTGTGAATATAACAATAATTAGTACGCAATCAGTCAACGATAGCGACGCTCAGTTGCACAGCCAGAGATGCTGGCAATATATGCGATGCCATTCAGATGCCAGTGATTATTATTAATATAGTCAGTCCAATATGAAAAAGATACAGCGGGACTGGGATGAATTTTTTACAGCCTCTGTCGGCATAGGCACAGCAAGCCAGAAAAATTTATACCAGTTTCACGTTATTAAATACTGTACCCATTTTATTTAGTATCGGCTATAGAATGTGTCTTCATTTTAAAAATGGTGATAAAAATGAGATAAATTGCCATCAAACAAGAAAATAGCCGGTTAACATCGAGATATTAACCAGTTTTTTGACAATGCTTGGCAAGATCTAGCCGTTTTTAGCCCATTGAGATGAGTATCGAGTGCATTGAAGGCGCTCCTCGGTATCACTGCCTTTATATTCTGAACATGGCTGCATGAGGTGTCAATCCAACATAGGCTATGCCTGCTTGACTCATCCAGTGCGGCTGGATAATGCCATGTTGTAAGATCGCATGAATGTCTCTATGTGCTCGCTCTATTCTATGTTTTTTGTATAGTGAAGCAGTGCCAGCCACAGCATAAATCTCAGATACCATGGCTCTAGACTCTCTTGCCGCTTCACAAGATGCTGCCCAGATATCTGCAAGCTGTATATCCGTAAAGGTCTGTTTTTGCTGCGCCGCTTCCCACAGTATCTCTACACTTTGATGAAGCTGTATGCGTCTAGAGGCCAATAGTGTTTTACTCTTTGCAATAGTGTCTTGCACCGTCGTACGGTCGCGCAGATCTGGGTTTTTACCAGGTGTCACTCTTTCAAGACACATATCGATTAAATCATCCATGGTTGCCTTTAAGACGCCTAGCGACATGGCTGCACAGCCAGCGGCATTCATACAGCCAATAGGTAGACGGCTATAGGCACTGTCTATCGTGACAGGACTATCAAAATCAACGGCATATTCTGATTTGACAAAGGCATCTTTGACGATAATATCATGACTGCCTGTACCCTTTAATCCGCCCACATGCCAAGTATCTATAACCTCTACGTCTTTTTTCGGAATAAAAAAACAGCTTTAGATTGGCACCCGGACCTAGTGTGGTTGGAGAGCCTTCAGAAATAACGAGACAACGTAGCACAAACCAGTCTGCCAACTCAGATCCAGAGACCAATGTCCATTGACCAGAGACTAGGTAGCCTCCATCAACTGTGTTAGCCACCCCCTCAGGACGTGCTGAATTGGCATAAACATGAGACGGGTCACTATATATCTCATGCATGCTCGACTCGTCTAAAAATCTACCAAATGTACAGGCCAAATGGTTGTTCCAAACGATCCACGCCGCTGAGGCCTCAGCACTGGCCAGTATCTCATAAACTTTCAACGTTTCTACAGGGTTACCATCCCATCCTCCTAAATATGCCGGTAGACCGAGCCTAAATAACGATTGTTCTGCAAGTTTTTTGACGACGTCTGGGGCAATTTTTCTGTCGTTTTCTGTGTCTTCTCTAGATAAGATTGCCGACTCATATACATGATGTGCCGCATCGGAGGGTAAGGTAATAGTTGTCTGTCCTAAAGGTATATCGTTCATATTGCTCAACCTTATTATTATGAGGAATAAACGGCATCCATGTCTTAAGTCAGTGAGTTATGGGCTTTAGATATGACAATGCCTAGAGTAAGAGTAACCAACTGTTTACAACCATACAACCAATAATTTAAATATATTAAAAATAATATTTATATAAAAGAATATAATAAAAAATGATGCTGTGTTATGGTCGTTATCAGCAATGCAAACGCTGCATTTAGCTCTCTAATATTTATTAAATAAACCCGTATACAGGGTTGTTTTTAATGAGTATTCTAGTAGCTATCATGATACCAAGCCCCTTTACTCGTCTTATCACTACTTGGGTTACCATTGCAGTTGTCATACTGCATGGGATGACTGTATGGGCGATGATGTCTGTAGATAGCTCAAGACCTTCAGAGCCAGCCAATACACCAAAAGCCATTCAGATAGAGTTAATAAAAGAGGCCACTCTCTCTACCAAATCATCTACAGAAAATCCCAGTGCAGAGCCTCAAGCTAACACAGCGCTTCCCAAAACGGTACTTACCAAAACTGAGATAACCAAAACTGGAACACTCAAGCAGCAAACAGATAAGCCAATACAAGATAAGCCAATACAAGATGAGCCAATACAAGATGAGCCAATACAAGATAGTGAGCGTACTAAGTCTCCTGAAACTTTGGCCGTATCAGAGCCAATCAAACGGCGTAAAACGAAAGTAGAAAAGAAACCACTACCTGATAAGACATCATTAAATAAAACCTCTTCTAAAGATAAAGAACCCAAGACAGATGCCACGTCATCAATACAAAGTCTGACAACCGTAGAGTCAAGAAAAATCGTCCGCCTATCTAATGACAACTCTGAAACAGATGATGACTTGTCTGCCATGATTCGAGCAGTGACGGCTCAGTTTAATCGTGAGCAAGCGATACAGAAACGATCAGCTAAAAATCAAGCTGGTAGAAAAGAAGCTGAAAGGGAGCAGTGGCGAGTGCAAGCTGCTAATGAAGCCATTGCAAACATGCTGGCATTGGCCGCTGATCAGGCCGCACAGCAAGATAGTGACCAATCTGAATTGAACAATCAGACAGACAAAAACAAAGCAATACTTTTTGCTGCAGATGATGGTAGGTGGATTGAGGGGAGCGAGCCGACCACTGGTGTGCCATCGCTGGTATGGCGCAACGTCAGTACTGGGTTAGGGGATGTCTTTATCGTCATGCTAGAGCTGCATGTCAATAAAGAAGGCTATGTGACAGAGGTGCAGGTACTTGAGTCATCAGGCAGTCCGATCATTGATGCCATCGCCACGACTCAAGTCAGAGCAGGGCAACTCAATCCGCTAAAAGACAATGGCATCGTCGTCGATGCCATTGTCCCTATGTCGCTGGTTTATGAGCGGTCTTAGTATTTGCTACTAGCAAAAAATGCCTCACAAGCTTTTACTGTTTTGAGTCAAGTTGTCCGTCAATGAGCCATTTAAAAGGCTCGCTCAAAAAACCACCACAGCGCTATCAAAATACTGATCAGCGAACCCGTATAAAATATGCCCCATTTATAAAATTGGGTATGACGCAGTAGTAAGGCGATAGGGAAAACCACAGCGATAAATACCAACTGTCCCAATTCGATACCGACATTGAAGCTGAGTAACGCTAGTACCCGCGCGCTTGTGGCAAGTGGTAAGTCTACCAGTACGTTGGCAAAACCAAATCCATGAATCAGACCAAAAACGAACGCCAGATAAATGGCTCGTACTCGCAGCATGGGCACTAAATTATTGAGCGCAGCAAAGGCAATAGACAGCGCGATGACCGACTCAATAAAGCGGGCAGGCACGCTGACGATTTGTAATGCTGCCAAGGTCAAGGTAATGGAGTGGGCGAGCGTGAATGAGGTTGCGATCCAAAAAATCTCAAGTAGCGCCGCTTTTGGTTTAGCAACTGCGACCAGTTGTTTCTGTTTGCGCATGTATACAGCAGGTATAAGCAGCACGAATAAAAACAGCAGATGATCGAGGCCAATAAGCAAATGATGAACACCGCTTTTGAGGAAGTTGGTGGCAATAGACAGCCATCCTGAGTTTGCCTCTGAGCCTAAAGGTGTTGATCCCACGGCCAATACTTGCAATGCTGCGTCATCACCAGATTCCGTTAGAATCAGACGATGATTGGCATCGATACCGGCCAATATCTGATAATCAAGATTATCGATAGGCTGCTCACAGCGTAATGCAAAATTGTTATACAGATAGTTAAAACCGCCACGCGTGTTGATAGCCAGTGGTGAAAAGCTTGTTATTTGGCACAATTGATCAGCGCTTGCTAGCTTTATCTTAGACGTTACAAGCTGCTCTATCAGCGATGTCTGCGCTTTTACCTCCGCCCAACTGACCTGCTGGTCTTGGTTTGGATCGATGTTTATGAGTAATGCCAAATCGCGAAGTGATAGCTCGTACTCAGCCTCGTATATCACGCCTGCTGCATTGTTTGAGTCCTCTACCGCTAGGTTTAGATACGCGGTACTAGATTCGTGTGCTTGCGCGACAGTGCCTATTAGCAATAAGAAAACCAGTGCGATATAACGATAGGTGTGATGCCATATGCTTTTATTTGGTGCGCTCATAAGGGGTTATCCTTGCTCGTCACTGGCGTACCTGATGTTTTGGCGGTTGAGTTTGGTATGTTGTTAGCATGGCAATGTAGGCAATCATCAATCTTACCTAAAAGTAATGCACGCTCAAGTGCTGGGTATTCAAACTGCGTGTCTGTCATAAACTGACGTAGTAGCTGAATATCCTTTTGGCTGCTAGCTTTGATAGCGGCTGTTGCATATAGCACGATATCGGCTGTTTCACGTTGATTTTTCCAGTTATCAATGGCCAATTTCAGGGCTGAGTCTGTGTCATTTGCGAGCAAAGCATAAGCCGCTTGTTCTCGCATATGAGCGTTTTCTTGACGTATCCGCCAGACATCGATGCGCTCTTTCATTAAGGTTAAGTTTTTCTGAGCGTTAGTATCTTTTAATTTTATTTGCGCGCTAATAAGGCGTAGCAGTAGGGCATCTTTATCGGTATGCATTTGTAATAGCGTACGCACGCGCTGGTACTCACCAATGCTCAACAACCAATCTGCCTGAGCCATCAATGCAGGTACGGTCTGATCATCCATTGCATCAAACACTTGATTGGACAGGGCAGTATCCTGACTACGCAGTGCTGCATCTGCTTGAATCAAATAGATCCAGCGTGCTGTCGATGCATCTAGGCCAGGTGCTAGGGCAGCCAGTCCAGCGAGGGTTTGTTTTACGGAGTCAAGCTGTCCTGTCATGCTTTGTATTTGAGCGGCGCAGGCCAGTGCATAAACACGCAGTTCTGGGTTATTGAGTCTTTTGCAATAGCTCATGGCCTCTGTGAACTGACCTTGAACCACCAGTAGAGATGACAGTGTCAATAAGGCATCTGGATGAGCGGCATCGCGACTGAGTATTTGTTTTAATAGATCTTTTGCTTGATCAAACTTATGATCGGACTGAAGTGCCCTTGCTTGTAACATAAGCGTATCGGTACTTTGATCGGTGCTCTGATCCAATTGCGCGCGAGCTTGTCCTAACGCGCGTGGATCACCTTGCAGATAAGCACGCTCTAATAATTGACTGGTTTGCTCCAGAGAGTTTTTGCTGGTGTCAGAGGCAAAATCAGCTGAGGTTAGGTAACGCGCTGGGGGGGAGTCTTCGGGCAATACTGCGAGAATCTGTTGGTCGTCTGTCGGGATAAAAGGGGCCGCATGAATAAGCGGTATGCTGACGAATATTAACAGTAGTAATTTGATAGGAAATTGAATCCAGTGCATAAAATACCTCAGCTTAGAACATAAAGAAACACCCAATCAGTAAACTGATTAGGTGCTGGATTTATCTCACACGACACTATAGCGAGGCGTTGGCGCCTGTCACTACAACAGGCTCTGCCAAATTGGCCTCGGGCAGTACAATCCGATCGATATCCTGAGGTTCATCGGTGTCCACATTGTTGCTGGCATCAATTACGTCATTGGCTCTGTTGACAGCCAATTCAGCCTTGGCTTGGTCTACGGCAACATCGCTCTTGCCCAGATTTGACGAGCTATCATTATCATTGAAACAACCAGAAAGCGCAGCTGATCCAGTGATCAATACGGCTAACATTATATAGCGCATAGTATTTCTCCTTGGGTTAGATTCAGCTTATCGGCTACCTGGGGTTGGGGTGGTTAGATAAGGAAATACTGAGTCAAATTCGGTTGCAGGTTTAAGTGCACCATCAGTGAATAGTGCCTTGCCAGCTTTGGCATCAGCAGGGACACAAGTGACAGCGGCCGGTAAGCCTGCATGACATAGGGCGCCCATTGATACTCTTAGTGCGATATCGGTCACATCATCACCCGGACGTCTACCATTCGGGAAACCTGCGACATCGTTAGCAGTACTTGGACGGCCATCGTTTTGAGCATCAATAATACTAATCACGCCCAAATCGTTCTGATTGGCAGCAGCGACCGCCGCTATACTGGTGTTTAGACGCAGCATGTCTGATGGCACCATATTTTCGTTAGCTGGTTTGTTGACAGTAGGAACGCCTGTCAAAAATGCGGTGACCAAATCTTGACGCGGGAAGTTCGTTGGTGCTGGTGCTTGTGGGTATAGCGTCTGAATTAGAGCAGGAAGCGTTGGATAAAAGACATAAGGCGCAAATTTTGCGACGTCATCTTTTGGCTCTGAGGCATTGAACTTGTCTTTGTCTTTAAGACCGATGACCACTTCGTTAACCAGTGGCATACCGAGTCTTGAAACCTGAGTCCATGCCCCACCTTTTTTGGCAGTAGTGCTGATACCAGAAGCAGGATTGCCATTGACCAAGGTCGCTTGACGCACGCTGGCTGTTGTCCAAGCGCCAATTACAGGGTCTTTGCTCGTGCTATTGACGAGACACGCTTTTGGCACTTCCATCGCGATTGAGGTGACGTTTTTGTCCGCTAGAGTGTTGGTGCCGCCATCACGTGCACCTAGTGGGTTTAGGTTGACCAAGTCAAACACTTTACCTAGATCAATAGCAAAACCTTCAGCACGCTGACCGACAAACACTCGACCTGTACCACAGCTGCCTAGATTTAGTGGCTTAATAAAGCTGCGCGCATAGGTAGGATAGTCTGTAAACGATTTAGTACCAATATAGTCAAATGGCTTGTCAAAATTGCCTAATGAGGTGCGCGAGCCACTACGGCGATCGCCCTTAACCATCGTTACGTTGTAGCTTTCGTTCGTTTGCACGTTAGTAGGGTTGGATGCATCACCTGCATTAGACAATGGAATGGCAATGTTTGGCGTCGATGGATCACCATCTGAGTCAATCTCAATGCTGTTTAGCTCTTGAGTAAAATCAAACTGAAAGGTGATGTCTTCGACAGCATCGCCGTTGTTATCAACATGAATCTCATAAAGGGCATCTGAATCTAAGGCAAAATAATTCGGTCCACCGTAAGCGTCCTGCAGCGGTAAATAGTTAGCAATAATCGTGACATAATCTGCTCGATTGGCTTCATAACTATTGAACATATAAAAGTCAGAGGCATCGACTTTTGGAGTTTTGGTGATGGAAGGGGCTTCACGGTGACTTGAGGCGATAGCACTTGCACTCATGCACAGTGTTACCGCTGCTATTAGAGCCTTTGTGGTGTATTTCATACGAATCCTTGTATATAAACTTTGAGTAATAATGCGTCTGTGGTTCAGTGCTTCCTTTAAATACTGGTTAACTTAATAAGAGGCTTGTTAAGTTGTTTTTAAATATACACTTGTTTACTATATTGTGTCTACGTTTTTATCGAATTTAATAGATTGATAATTATGGTTTTTTTGGTGCATCAGATTGCATCATAGGATCGGCATCTGCAAAGGCTTTTAGGGTACGGCAGTGCGTATCAATAGCGACGATATTGGGATAATCACTAAGGTCTACTTTAAAGCGCCGTGCAGAAGATACTTGCGGAATCAAATAGCAATCTGCGAACGTAGGACTGTCACCATAGCAAAATTTTCCACGACCTTTATCTGCCGATAAGCGTGTCTCTAACGCCACAAATCCTTCACTGATCCAACGATTGCACCATACAATGACATCTTCCTCGTCTACTAACAGCTCATTACGCAGGTATTGTAAAATGCGGCGATTATTAAGTGGATGGATGTCGCAACCAACCATGGCGCTCAGTGCACGTACATGCATGCGCCCAGCAGCATCGTTGGGCAATAGTGCATGTTCAGGGTAAGCCTCTTCTAACCACTCCAAGATAGCTGGACTTTGATATAATAATAAATCGTCAGCTTGTAGGACAGGCACTAATCCTTGCGGATTAATTGCTTTGAAGGCAGATTCTAACTGTTCATCCTGTGCCAGATTGATCGTGATATCATCGTAATCTAAGCCTTTTAGGTTCATAGCGATACGAGTACGGTAAGAAGTGCTACTACGAAAGTAGCCATAAAGTGTCATCATTATTCATGTCCTTATGTAAATGTGTTTTTATAAAGATAAATATTATGAAGTAAGGTCTATATCTCAATGATATTTAATCGGGCAAGCCATTATTGAACAAACCATTAGCAAGAAAACCATCATTAAAAAATAACCAAGCACACCAGAATCGAGCAAATCATGCCAGCAGACAAAACCCTTGTAGACAGTTCTATCACTAGTAAAAACCAAAGTGGGGTTCAGTCGCTTGAGATTGGGCTATCGATACTCGATGTGCTGATCGACCGCAATGAGCCCATGATGCTAAAGGATATCGCTGAAGCCATGCAAATGCATCCAGCAAAATCCCATCGTTACTTGGTCAGTCTCATCCGCAAAAACTATGCGCGTAAACTTGATGATGGTCGATATGGAGTGGGTGATAGAGTCAATGCATTGGCTGCGCTGCGACATACTGGGTTTAATCAAAATGATATATTGGCACGTCTCACGCAAGTGGCTAATGAAATCAAGGACACCTTAAACTGCGGTGTACAAATTGCCAAATGGTTTAGCGAAGGCCCTATTATTATTCAGTCCGTTGAGCCAGACAGTCCGATTAGTATCATCACTCGCATCGGCTCGCGTATGCCTCTGACGACATCGGCCACAGGGCAATTATTTGCCAGTTATCAACCTGATACCGTCATTCAGCCATTGGTCACAGCTGAATGGCATACGAGTAATACCGCTGCAGATATGGCCAAGAAGTGGCAGGATTTTACCCAGCTACAAGCCAAAATACGTACTCAAGGCTATGCGACAGTGGCGGGTGATATGCTCATGGGGATTAACGCTATTACGATACCTGTCGTATTGCCGCAGCTTGCCAATAGTGCTGTTAAGCCATCCACAAGTAGCGACAAAACTATTAGCGAAGCGCTACCACTAGAATACGCCATCACTATTATTGGAACCACAGAGCAATTGCCAATGAGCGAGCAACATAATGTGGTAGAGCTAATACTAACGATAGCGAGGCGTTATCAAATTGCCTAGCCAGTATGTGGTGCTATAAGCTAGGGTGTGTCTTCAATTCATCCTTTAAACCATACAGGCGCTACTGGCCGCTTTTGCTTTTTTGTATACATTGTCAGCGTCTAGACCAGTCGCATTTACCTCATCAAGGTAATGCTGAGAGCCTTTCATTAATGGACCTCTCCAATCTGGGTCATTAAGTGGATCAGGGATATCGATCATGATATCGCCTTTTGCTTTGGCAGCGGCCATCGCTTTGGCATTACTCACATCAAACACCTCCGATATATGCGCTGCCAGCGCTGCGCCTGAATTATCATCAATTACTTTCTTTAGGTCATCAGGCAAACTGTTATATTTCTCTTTATTCATACTGATAACGAAGGTGGAGTTATAAAAAGGAATGTTGGTGTGCGTATTGATTAACTCGTCAAGGCGAAATGCTTGAATCGGCTGCCAAGTAAAGCTAAGCCCGTCAATGACACCGCGCTGAAGAGAGGTATAGGTATCACTGGCAGGCATGCCGACAGGTGCAGCACCCGTCGCCTCAATAATGTGGCTAGCAACGGCAGAAGGTTGACGAATACGCAGACCTTTCATATCGGCTGGCGTGCGAATCGGTTTATCAACGGTATGAAGCGCACCTTGTCCAGTCCCTATCAGCGCTAACAAGTGAGTGTCTTCGTACTCGTCTTTAATGACACCCTCGTCATATAGTTTATGAAGTATACAGCTCTGCTGCTGTGCGGTATTGGTGATGCCTGGCAACTCTACAATTTGAGTCAAAGGAAAACGTCCTGCCGTATATCCTTGTGCTTGCATACCAATATCCACACTACCTTTAGCCGTAGCGTCATAGGTAGCTCCTGGTTTGCTAAGCGTTGCAGAAGGGTATATCTCAACCTTTAAGCGGCCTTTCGAATCGGCTTCAATTTTCTTTGCCCATGGCTCCAATGCTTCGGTGTTTATATTGTCAGTAGCAGTCATGAAATGCGAGAACCGCAATGTCGTCACTTTAGCTGCATCTGTAGACGCGCCAGCTGCTTGGTCGTTATTGGAGCAGCCAGTCATTGCCATCGTGGCAGCTAGAAATATTCCTAGAGGGGTTTTTACTTTCATCATAGAGTCCTTTCATGATGGTTGGGTATAATTTGCTATCTTTTGTGACCTAGGGCGTGTCTTCAATGAAGACACGCCCTAGGTCATTTAGGCTTAAAGCGATGATTTATTGACCATAGGGAGAAAAGGTAGCAAACAGAAAGATAGGGGAATTTACTCGCCGACGGGCGCAATTTCGCGCGCTTCAGCTAACTCATCACTATGCAAAAACTGCGTATGTGCTGGGGCGCGTTTGGTACGAGACCATTCATCTAGCATGTCTTGCTTGATGGCGTCTGTAATCATCGAGACTTTATCTTCTGAGGTCGGGTCATCATAGGTCAGCTCTAAACGATGACCATTAGGATCAAAGAAGTAAATCGAGTGAAAGATGCCATGATTGGTCACGCCAATGACATCGATGCCGCCTTTCTCCAAATGCTCTTTGGCAACGATTAATTCGTCGCGGTCCTTAACCTTTAGCGCTAAATGCTGCACCCAGCTTGGGGTGTTTGGATCAAAGCCCATTTCAGGTTGATTGGGTACTTCAAAGAAAGCTAAAACATTGCCGCTGCCTGCATTCAAGAAGACATGCATATAGGGATCAAAGGCTTTGGTCGAGGGCACATGGTCTTCTGCGAATGCCAAAATAAAATCCATGTTCAAATGCTTTTTGTACCATTCGACCGTTTCTTTGGCATCTTTGCAGCGATAAGCCACATGATGAATCTTTTCAATGGTAAAGCTCATATCAATATCCTTTTGATAAGGCGTGTCACTCATTTGGCTTTATTCACATAATTATGAGTAGGTGAATACGCTTGTCTTTCTATTAGCCCGCATGAGAATTTTCACGCCTATTTTGCTATTTCTTTGTCTGTATTATTTGATGTATATTATTTTTCAAATGCTATTTATCAAAATCAAAGCTAAGCGCTGGTAATACTTTGCCGCGTACTTCACCAAAGCCAACACGGATGCCGTCTTTTTCGCTATAGCCTTTCATGATGACGGTGTCGCCATCTTCGATGAAGCTGCGTGTCTCGCCACTTTTTAGCGTGACAGGTTTGGTCGCATTCCAAGCAATCTCTAGCATCGAGCCATACGACTCTGGTGTTGGGCCTGAAATCGTACCTGAGCCCATCATGTCACCGACTTCTACCTTACAGCCAGTGATGGTGTGGTGGGTAAGCTGCTGTGCCATCGACCAGTACATGTATTTAAAATTGGTCTCGCAAATGACTGTCGCTGTTTCTGCATCTTTAGGTAGTAGCTCAACTGACAGATTGATATCAAAGCTGTTGTCGCTCGATTTTTCATTTAAATAAGCAAGGGGCTTGGGTTCTTGTGCTGGACAAGCTGTTTTAAACGGTGCCAATGCATCCATCGTGACAATCCAAGGGGAAACCTCAGAGGCAAAAGTCTTGGCATTGAATGGACCTAAAGGTACGTATTCCCACTTTTGGATATCTCGTGCTGACCAGTCATTGAGTAGCACCATACCAAAGATATGATCAGAGGCCTCATCTACGGCGATTGGTTGACCGATATGATTGCCTTTTCCAACGACAAATGCAGTCTCTAACTCAAAATCTAAACGCTTACAGGCTGAGAAGATAGGGCGGTCTTCTGCATTGGGTTTTAGCTGACCGGATGGGCGTATCACATCGGTACCGCTGACGATGACGGTGCTGGCGCGTCCGTTGTAGCCGACAGGCATTTCAGTCCAGTTGGGTAGTAGAGCGTTGTTTGGATCGCGGAACATGGTACCGACGTTGGTCGCGTGCTCTTTAGACGAGTAAAAGTCGGTAAAGCCAGGCACTTGCACAGGCAAATACATCGTGACATCTGCTTGCTTAAACAGTACCTTTTTCTGCAAGTCTGCATTGTCACGTAAGGTAGCATTGTCGCTAGATAGTAGTGTCTGAATGGTGGTGCGTGCCTGTGTCCAATTGTCTCGACCTGAGTCAATAAAAGCATTTAGAGTAGGCTGATCAAAATAAGGGCCACCTTCCATACTTAATAACCCTTCTGTCTCTAGTACAGACAAATCAAGCACGTGCTCACCAATGGCAATGCCTGCACGGCGCTTGTTATTAGCAGCAGCATCTTCGTTTTCGCTAAAAATACCGTAAGGGAGATTGTGGATTGAAAAGTCAGAATCCGTGGCGATATCGATAAAAGAGGTGAGGGTACTGTCAATCGTTGACATGATTTGCTCCTTGCTAATATAAATTGTGAATTACGTTATAATTAACTACTTACGTATAATGTAATTTATTGATATATCGATTGCAAGTTTTTTGTGCAATGTCTTCCGTCAAAGGGATATTTTGAAAAGTTACTGTCGGTGTTCTGACTAAATGGTTCTGACTAGATGGTTTTGACGAAATAGTTTTGATTAAATGCCATGCACAAAAAAAGGCCAAGCAATCGCTCAGCCTTCTTCATTCACGTTTATCTCTTATCAAGTTACATATCAAGTAACCTATTAAGTAAGTTGGCTCAATCAGTCTTTTAGGACATCTGCCATGGCATTGGCCACATAGTCGATGTTACTGGTGTTCAGGCCAGCCACACACATACGTGAGTTAGAGACCATATAAACACCAAACTCACTTTGTAAGCGCTCGACTTGCTCAGGTGTGAGACCTGTGAAGCTAAACATACCGTTTTGGCGAGTGATGTAGTCAAAGTTGCGGTTAGGGATTTTAGCTTCTAACACAGACTTTAGCTTTAGACGCATCGCTTTGATACGGTCGCGCATGGCATAAACTTCGCCAACCCACTGCTCATGCAGCGCTTCATCGTTCATGACGATATCGACGACACGTCCACCATGTGATGGCGGGCTTGAATAGATACGGCGTACGGCTGCATTTAGCTGACCAAACACACGATCGGTTTCGTCTGCGGTTGGGCATACGACAGACAGGCCGCCGACACGCTCGCCATATAGCGATAAGTTTTTAGAGAAGGAGTTACTGACAAACAGTGGTAAGCCCATATCAACCGCTTTACGGATAGCATAAGCGTCGCTGTCCATGTCTTCGCCAAAACCTTGATAGGCGATATCCATGAATGGAATCAGCTCACGCGCTTGCACGACGTTTAACACAGTATCCCATTGGGCTTGGGTCAAATCCATACCGGTTGGATTGTGACAGCAAGGGTGCAACAGAACCACGTCATCTTTGTTTAGGGTCTCAAAAAACGCAATCATCTCATCGAATTTGATGCCGCCATTGGCTTTGTCGTAGTACGGGTATTTGCCCACTTCGACATCAGAGCCTTCAAAGATGGCAATGTGATTGCCCCATGTTGGATCGCTCACATAACATTTGGCGTGCGGAAACCATTCATTGATAAATTCAGCGCCGATTTTTAGTGCGCCAGACCCACCGATGGTCGCGATAGTCGCGACTAGGCCGTCTTTTAATACTTGTGCGTCTTTACCAAATAATAGCTCCTGACAGCCTTTACGGTGTCCAGGCAAGCCTGCCATCGGTAAGTATGGACGCGGTGCGATAGGATCAGCAATACGCTCTTCGGCTGTTTTGACACAGTCGAGTACAGGCAATACGCCATTCTCATCATAATAAATACCAATACCTAAATTGACCTTGTTAGGATTGCTATCTGCTGAGTACTTTTCCATAAGACCTAAGATTGGATCACCAGCGTAATAATCGATACGTTCAAACATGCCATTTCCTTATAAAAATATAAATCGAGCAGCCGAAAATCATAGAGCAAATCGCAGCTGAACTCAACACGAGAGTGAGTTATATGAGGCAATTAATAAAATAAATGTCCAAATAGTTTGTTTATCCGTCTATCAAGCGCATTTGAGGTGCTATACGTCATTTGGTAGACGATTATTCAGAGTGATGTAAGTCGTTATAATGAGTCGCAAAATACGTTTGCAGAAACTGTTTAAAGGCAATCGTCGCCGGAGACAACGCCCGTGAGGCTCGCTGATAGATAAAAAACTGTCGCATTTTGACCGGTTGTGTGAGTGGGCGCATCAGCAGACCATTGGCACTGACCCAATCAATGACCTCAGGCATATAGGGTAAGCATAAGGTAATGCCGAAACCTTGGCGCGTCATCTCAAGCGCGGTGGACATAAAATTCACCTTGTAGCGGGCTTGTTCGATATGAGCGGAAATAGAATCATCGAGCTCTGCGGTTACTTGCTCAAGGAACGGGCCTTGTAAGGTAATCAGCGGCGTCTCTAATAAATCTTGCCAAGTAATTTCATCTCTTTCTGCCAGCGCATGATTGTCTGGCATAACCACGCAAAATGGTAGCTGATATAACAAGTCAGCACCGATATCATCATCAGCTTCTATAAAACCAAGCTCGGTGCCAACGCCTAAATCGACTTCGATATCTTGAATATGCTTGAGTAAATTTTCTGCTGAGCAGTCCAGTAGTGAGACGCCAATATTTGGATATTTTTTGGCGAACTGGGCGATGACGGCAGGCAGGGAGGACGCCGCGAACTGAGAAACAGCCAAGCGCACCTGACCTTGGGCTAAGCTGGTCAAGCTACTCGCTTCATTTTCAAATAGCTGCATCTCGTTCAAGATGCGCCGCGCTTGTGGGAGTAGATGCCGTCCGACTGCTGACAAAGACAACTGACGAGTGGTGCGATCAAACAGCACGATACCGAGGCCAGATTCTAATTCTTTAATCAATCCGCTGACAGCAGATTGAGTCAAATACATCTGTTCGCTAGCACGAGTGAAACTGCCGTTGTCAGCGACTTTGATAAAGGCGGTCAATTGGCGAATGCTGATATTCATAAGTAAACCTGATAAATAAATAATAAAAAACAATTAGTCTTATAAATAAAGCTAATCTAATATAAATACAACGTCAACAATAAAGATTGATTATCAATCGTTTTATGGATTTTTATTACTAACCGACTTTTTACCACCAATTGAAATTAAGGATAATTACAATGGCAGATTTATTTGACAACCCAATGGGACTAAATGGATTTGATTTTGTTGAGTTCGCCTCTCCGCAACCTGATGCGGTCGACGCATTGTTTAAGCAGCTTGGTTTTGCCCATGTTGCCAACCACAGATCAAAAGACGTGGCGCTATACCGCCAAGGTGATATCAACCTTATCCTAAACCGCGAGCCAAAAAGCCCAGCCAGTTACTTTGTTGAAGAGCATGGCGCTGGTGCTTGTAGCATGGGCTTTCGCGTAAAAGACGCCAAAAAAGCGTACGAGCGTGCGGTAGAAACGGGTGCGCAGCCAGTAGATGTGCCAACAGGGGTAATGGAGCTCAGATTGCCTGCTATCAAAGGCATCGGCGGCTCACTAATCTATTTGATTGACCGTTATAAAGATGGTGAATCTATCTATGATGTCGACTTTGAGTTCTTTGCAGATATCGATAGAAACCCTGTCGGCTATGGCTTCAAAGTCATCGACCATTTAACGCACAACGTCTATCGTGGACGCATGGCGTACTGGGCAAAATTTTATGAGCGTATCTTTAATTTCCGCGAGATTCGTTACTTTGACATCAAAGGTGAGTACACGGGACTAACCAGTAAAGCCATGACCGCACCTGATGGCAAAATCCGCATTCCATTAAATGAAGAAGCCAAACAGGGCGGTGGACAGATCGAAGAGTACCTAATGCATTTCAATGGTGAAGGTATTCAGCATATTGCTCTAGCCAGTGATGATTTGTTTGCCAGTATCGATAAACTAAAAGCAGCTGGTATTCCGTTGATGACTGCACCAAATGCTGCTTACTATGACATGCTGAGCGAGCGTTTGCCAAACCACGGTGAAAATGTGGCTGAATTGCAAATGCGCGGTATCTTATTAGATGGCACAACAGAGGGCGGCGCACCGCGTCTGCTGCTACAGATTTTCTCTGAAACCATTTTGGGTAGCCCAGTGTTCTTTGAGTTCATTCAGCGTAAAGGCGATTATGCAGACGGTTTTGGTGAAGGTAACTTTAAAGCGTTGTTTGAATCGATAGAGCGCGACCAAGTGCGTCGTGGCACAGTCGGTCAGCCAGAGACTGAAACGCTATAAAACTACCTAACGCTTAGACCACATTTAACAAACGGACAAGACAAAAGGACTTTGTATTGTCCTTAATAAGTGCATTACCTAAAAGCATACTGCAAAGGTAATGCTCTCATTGCGATAAAAGGAATACAGGCATGGAACGCCTTTCACATATTAACTCTCTAAATACTACTGTCGGCGCTCATCCTTCGACTGACAAAAAACAGCCCTATATCTCACACCAGCCAGATAGCAATGGTCATATTCACTACAGTGCCGATGAAAATGCGATGTGGCAAGCGCTGCTGGCACGTCAAGCGGAACAAACGCCCAATCGTGCGTGTACTGCATATCTAGAGGGTTTGACTAAGTTAAATTTACCGACGACGCATATCCCGCAGTTGCACGATATCGATGAGGTATTGCAAGCGACCACAGGTTGGCAGACCGCCGCTGTGCCGGCATTAATTAGCTTTGGTAAATTCTTTAAATTATTAGCCAATAAATCTTTTCCTGTCGCGACGTTTATTCGTCGATTCGATGATATGGACTATATTGAAGAGCCTGATATCTTTCACGAAATCGTTGGGCATTGTCCGCTATTGACCCATCCTGCGTTTGCAGCTTTCAATGAGACGTATGGTAAGCTTGGTCTTAGCGCAACAAAAGAGGAGCGCTGGTTTTTAGCAAGGCTTTATTGGTTTACTATTGAGTTTGGATTGGTCGGCAGTCGAATGGAAAATCGTAGAATCTATGGTGGCGGTATATTAAGCTCACCTTCTGAAACGGTTTATGCACTTGATCATACAGCACAAGAGCAATCAAACCTTCAATATACAACACAGCATCAGCCTAAACCGCAACCTGAACATCGAGCGTTTGATTTGCTTGATGTGTTGCGTACGCCTTATCGTATTGATCAGATACAGCCGATTTACTATGTCATTGATGAATTAGATACCTTATTTGATATCGTCAATAGTGACATCATGGGAGCGGTCAAGCAGGCAATGTCACTTGGAGTATTTGAGCCGACTTATACAGAAAAAACTCGTTAAGAACGTCAATTAAAAAGTAAATACAGTCACTTCAGTACGGAGTATTGAGATAGCGATAAAGCTATCTCAACATGGACGTATAAGTATTAAAAAATAGCTAACAAAACAGACATTATAAAAGGATTTTATTATGACAACATTATCACAATCTAGCTGTGAAGCCTGCCGTATTGGCGCACCGAAGGTCGATGAGTCTGAGGCACGCGAGCTGCTACAGCAAATTCCCGATTGGTCGTTGATCGAGGTGGACGGCATTGAGCAATTGCAGCGCCAGTACAAGTTCAAAAACTTCGTCAAAGCCATGGCATTTGCCAATCAACTGGCAGATATCGCTGAAGCAGAAGGGCATCATCCGGGTATCTTGGTAGAGTGGGGCAAGGCCACCGTCACGTGGTGGTCGCATAGTATCAAAGGTTTACATCGCAATGATTTTGTCATGGCAGCCAAAACCGATAACTTGCTTGATACTTGATTTGGCTAGTGATGATAAGTTCTAGATAAATTGGATAGGGTATCACACTTGCTCAGACTGCCATCTGTAGTATCATGGCAGGCTTTTTGCTTATCCGGTTTGTCTTGAACTGATCATATTGCCAAACCCGCTTACTCATACTTCCAAATTCAAACCCAATCTGATGCCAGCATCCACTGGTCATTTAAGGACGACTAATGCCCCCAAAACCTCTCACCCAAATCAGTGCAAAATTGGCATTTGTCATATCAGGCATTGTCATCGCTATCATGGGTATTACCATGATTGGCTTTGGCTGGGTGCCTCATCTGTCATTGATACTCGCTATCTGTGTGCTACTGGCTATTGGTATATTTAAAGGTCTCAGCTTTGATGACATGCAAGCACAAATGGCCTCAGGTGTCATGCGCGGTATTGGTGCCATCTATCTGTTCTTCTTTATCGGACTGATGGTTGCGGTTTTGATGATGTCAGGGGCGATTCCTACCCTCATGTATTTTGGCTTTCAGCTGATCTCACCTGAGTATTATTATATCTCCGCCTTTGTCCTAACCTCTATTATTGGTATTGCCTTAGGCAGTAGCTTGACTACCGCTGCAACGCTCGGTGTGGCGTTTATTGGCATGAGTAATGCCTTTGATGCCAATGTAGCGATAGCGGCTGGTGCGGTCGTGTCAGGCGCGTTCTTCGGCGATAAGATGTCGCCCTTGTCTGATACTTGTACCATTGCCTCTTCTGTCGTTGGTATTGATTTGTTTGAGCACATTCGCAATATGATGTATACGACAGTGCCTGCATGGATACTAACGGTTATCTTGTTTTGGATGTTTTCAGGACAGACGACCAGCGCTGATCTCAGTCAAGTGACGATATTGCAAGGACAGCTGATAGACAGTGGCTTGGTTCACGGTTATACCATACTACCATTTGTGATATTGGTTGGATTGGCACTGTTTCGGGTCAATGCGATCTATACGATTATCTGTACTATTGCTGCGGCATTGATCATTACTTATGTACATAGCTCACCAAGCTTTGGTCAATTAGGCGGTTATCTGTTTGCAGGCTATGCCCCTGCTGAGTCATTAGAGTTAGGTGAGGTAGGTGGTATGCTGTCGCGTGGCGGTGTGCAGAGTATGTTCTTTACCCAGGCGATTGTGATATTGGCATTAAGCTTAGGTGGGTTATTAACGGCACTGGGTATTCTGCCAGCACTGCTATCTGGTATTAAAGATACATTGACGACATCAGGCCGAGCTATCTTTGCGGCAGCGATGTCGGCACTAAGCATTAACGTGCTGATCGGTGAGCAGTATTTGAGTATTCTATTATCAGGTACGGCCTTTCGGTCGACGTTTGAGCGCTTACACCTGCATCCAAAGAATTTGTCGCGGACGATTGAGGATGCGGGAACGGTGATTAATCCGCTGGTGCCTTGGAGCGTGTGTGGGGTGTTTATCAGTCAGGCGTTAGGGGTGCCGGTATTGGATTATCTACCTTATGCATTCTTCTGTTATTTGTCACTGCTATTGACGCTGCTATTCGGGTTTACGGGGCTGACGATTAGTCGGGTGAAAGAGGGGAAGGTGGTCGAAGCGTGATAGATAATGATTGATAAAAAAAGGTGGGGCTAATATTAGCCCCACCTTTTTTGTTTCGAAATACGTAACTACTGATCTTCCGTTTGCGCATCCTGACTTTTGACGATTTTATGCTGATCCTCTGTGCTATCGACTTTCCAGTAGCTAGAAACATATAAATGCGTCTTTGGTATCGCGCGCTCAACTTTGAAGTACTGGCGCAGTGCACGCATACTATGGAACTCACACGCAGCCCATACAGCAGGTTGACCATCAAGCCAGTTCAATGATTTAACACAGTTCAGTAAAGGGCTATCGTCTGCATTTGGATGCGCATTAATCACCCAATGTATCTCGACGTTCTCTGGTTTTTTGAGCGTCTGACGGTCTGCTTCAGTCGTCACTTCAAGTACTGCGTAACCACGAGCCTCAGTAGGCAACTGGGCTAAGTTGACCGTAATCGCTGGTAGCGCGGTCATATCACCGACTAATAAAAACCAATCTGCTTCATTGTTAATGAGTTTTTTTGGACCTGGACCACCTATCAGAATTTGATCGCCGACTTGCGCATTTCGTGCCCATGCCGATGCAGGTCCTTCCGTCTCATGTAAAGCAAAATCAACATCTATTGCGTCATCACGTTGCACGCTCACCGTATAAGTACGCATCAATGGGCGACTATCTGCATCTTGAGGGAATATCAGTTTGATATAAGCACTTTCTTGATTGATAGGAAAATCAACCATGCCAGCACCGCCAAGCGTGACACGGCACATATTTGGCGTAATGTATCTAGTGCCAATAACTTCTAGTACTCTTGGAGTAGGTTTTGCCATATTGTGCTTTCCTTCTAACAACGGGTTAGCTTAATAATATAACCAACCCGCTGTCTGTAGTATTTATTAAAAATTGGCTTTTAGGCTGACTGACATTTGACGTTCAGGTCCCATCCAGCAGTTATTGATGTCGTAACAAGCACCAACATAGGTCTTATCGAACAGATTGTTGATACTCGCACCCACAGCCAGCATAGGGTTGATCTGATAGCTGCCGCCGACATCTACCAGCGTCACACTTGGTAAGTCATCGGAGTTTTGCTTGTCAATCTGCATGCCGTCTTCGTAGCGAATGCCAGCATTTAGAGTGAGTTTGTCCGTAGCATAGTAGTCTGCCCATAGCGTGGCTTTATGTTTGGCAGTTTGAGCAGGGGTGTTACCGACTACATCAGGGTTGAACTCATCTTCTGTGATCTCAGCATCGGTGTAGCTATAGCTTGCCGCGAGATCTACCCAGTCATTGAGCATGCGACTGCCTGATATCTCAAAGCCTTTTGATTCAATTTCACCAGTTTGCGTTTGGCTTCTGTAGTTGATTTCATCCGCTACTACGACGTTTTTTTGTGTGATATCAAATACGGCAAGCGTTCCTTGAGTGGCACGATCTTTTGACAAGTACTTCACCCCAGTTTCTACTTGATCGGCAGTGGTTGGCTTAAATGGTTCATTAGTAATAAAGTTACTACCGACCACAGGCTGGAACGATTGCGAGTAGCTGGCATAAGGGGAGAAACCATTACCAAAATCATAAATGGCAGCGAAACGACCACTGGTTTCTGAGGCATCATTGTCAATTGTTTTATCGCTATAGATGACGCCTTCAGTGGCTTTGGTTTGCTCAGTGATACTGTCAAAATTATCGTGACGTAAGCCTGCCACTACAGTCCAGTCTTTCCACTTCATTTCATCTTGTACATAAAAACCAAGCTGGCTTTGTTCGATATCTTCCTCTTGACGATAAGCATCCAATGGCAGAGTGTCAGCATTGATTTGTGAGTAATCTGGATTAGATAAATCAAGATTTGGCGTGCCATCTGCTCCAGCATCATAGTAAGTCGCGCTGCTATCTGTCTCTTGATACTCAACACCGAACAGTAGATTGTGTGAGGTGTTAGCTGTATTGAATTTATAGGCAAGCTGGTTGTCCGTAGTCCAGTTATTCATGCTCTCATCCGTAGTATATGCTACGCGATTGAGAATCGTGTCACTGCCCTCTACAAATCCTCCACTGTTATACATATTGCGTTGCTGCGCCTCGGCATCGGTATAGCGCGTGATATGTTTAAAAGTTAACTGGTCATTGATATCCCAGTTCACAGTAACGCTTGGCATAAATACTTCTTTACTAAACTTATTCCATTTATCGCCTGCATAGGCATCACTGTCGAGCTTGCCATAGCTTGCCTTATAAACGGTGCCAACAGCAGGCAATGGGGTAGAAGGTACCATCTCTGGATCATCTTGATAAAACAGATTGGCAAGTACTGAGACATCATCAGTCGCTTGCCATTCAAGGGATGGATTAATCAGCAATCGCTCTTCTTCTGTGGTTTGCATTTGACCATCTTTTTGGCGTTTTAGCGCGACTAAGCGATAGTTCAAGGTGTCTGTGATAGGCCCCGTGCTATCGACGGCCACTTCTTTTAGGTTTTGATTGCCAAGTCGTAGCTGTACTTCGTTTTCTTGAGTGCTCTTAGGGGCTTTGGCTATTTGGTTCACCATGCCACCGGGTGCTGCATAGCCATAGAGGGAGGATGCAGGACCTTTCACGACTTCGACTGCTTCAGTCGCATAGACATCGACTTGTGGCATTAGGTTCCAAGCACCATCGTAGGGCAGTCTTAGTCCGTCATAAAAGTTTGAGTAGGTTTTAAACCCGCGGATATTGTACTCATCAAAGACAGATACCGTACCGCGGCTCTCAGAGCTCACGCCTGGCTCATAACGTAGAGCAGCATTGACGCTATCTGCCTGACGCTTTTGCAACAGGTCTTGATCGATTCTGGTATAGCTCATTGGCGCATCGTTTGGATCCAATGCAGTTTTGGTGCCAGTACTACGATAGCCATCTGAGTAGACGGTAATAGCATCTAAGGTGGCTGATGGTGTAGCAGCCTCATCGTTCTCAGTATTGTTTGTCGTCTCTACAGCGTAAGCGGCGTGACTCATACCTATGATCAGGCCAATTTGTACTGCTGTGGTGAGATATTTTTTGCGAATGACGTTAGTGGTTAGATGAGACCGCATCAGATTTCCTCTTGGACTAAAATGATTAAATATTATTGGTAACAGTTAAAGCAAAATTATAACGACGCTAATGATAACACTAATGATAACTATTATCATTAAAAAATTACAACGAGACAGTTTTGAGAAGTATTTGCACTGTTAATAAGAGGCTAAAGATAGAGTATTGCGAATAGAGTCACGCAGAACTACTGTTTTGAACGATGTGTTCTAAACGATGGTTTTTGTCAGACTTTTCTCGTATTATGCAGCAGCATTCTGAATACAATTATTTACAGTAGAGTTTTTACATCGCTGTATCGGCGTTACTGTATAGCGTTATTCTAGCTTTCTGCGAGACCTTTTAAGATTGGTCTTGCAAGCAGATATATCACTATTATCGATAGGTTTACGTTGTTCATTGAGCAACCAAAGATTGTTTAAGGTCACATTTATGGACACACCCTCCAACCAATCCACCAACAACCAGCGCTATTTCATGGTGTGGCGTTGGCATTTTTACTCTGGCATTATCATTGCACCTTTGCTAATTGTTTTAGCAGTTACCGCGCTCGGTATGCTGTTTATGTCCAATACGGTAGGTCGCGATGCTGAGCGTATGACGGTAGCACAATCAAGCGTGCAGGCACCCCTGTCTGCGCAAGCGCAAAGCGCCGTCGATAGTATGCCTGATAGCACCTTGATCAAATACATCGCTCCGCGCAGTGATGAGACGGTGGCACTGTTTCGAGTGACCTCCGATACGGCTAACAACATGGTCGCCGTTGATCCTTATACTGCAAAAGTGGTCGATAGTACGCCTAGCAACAGTGGTTTGTACTATACGTTCAATGATATTCACAGTGATCTGCTGTTGGGAAAAGTAGGAGACTATCTGCTTGAAACCGCCGCCTCAGTGACGATTTTGATGATATTAACGGGTTGGTATCTGTGGTGGCATAAACGCAGATCTATCAAGTCGATGCTAGTACCCGATCAGGGTATACAGACCATGCAAAAACGCTCGTTGTTTCGTACAATTCATGCGACATTGGGCAGTTGGATCTCTATTTTACTGCTGTTTTTTTGTATTTCAGGAATGGCATGGGCGGGCGTCTGGGGTGAGCGCATGGTGCAGGCATGGAGCCAGTTTCCTGCTGGTAAATGGGGCGTGGCACCCGTGCCGGTATCGACTGACCATAGCCAACATGCTGGCATGAATGAGGCTGCACCAGCCCCTCATGTTCATGGCTCGACGCCCACTACTGCGCCTACGCATGGCAGTGTCCTTAATTCAGGCAGTGCTAAAGAGGTTCCTTGGGTGTTAGAGCTAACACCGATGCCTGTGTCAGGGACGACCATGGGTAAAGACGGTATTGCGCCCAATATACCGATCATGATCGATACGGTGGATCGCTACGCTCGTGAAATCGGTTTTGTAGGGCGCTATCAATTGAACCTACCACAAGGCAGCACAGGCGTTTGGACACTTAGTCAAGACTCGATGAGCTACGATATGAAAAGTCCGACGGCAGATCGTACGGTACATATCGACCGCTACTCAGGTAATGTCTTGGCTGATATTTATTTTGATGATTATAACGCGTTTGGCAAATTTATGGCGGCAGGTCTTGCGCTACATATGGGTACGCTTGGGTGGTGGAGCGTACTGGCCAATGTGCTGTTTTGTCTGTCTGTCATCGCGATCTGCGTGAGTGGTTATGTGATGTGGTGGCAGCGTCGTCCGCGTCAAGCGGCTCAAAGCAGTGGCTTGAATCCGCCAGCTCGTGGTCAGGATTTTTCGGTTTGGTGGCCGCTTGCCATTCCTTTGTTAATTGTGGCTATCATATTCCCGACTGCGATTATCGCGATTGTCGCTATTGCATTGTTAGACTTTTTAGTGATTTCTCGCGTGGGTCTTTTGCAGAAGCTACTAAAGTAGGTAAGTTATTCAGACAAAGGTAACTTGCTATATCGTATATTAGAAATGGGTGTCTCGTAAGAGGTCGCCCATTTTTTTATTTATTTTTGCAAGGGCTATAAGGTGGCAACCATGCTTCATGCTTATCAGTAACCTATGTACTCGTTTATGAAAGCTTATCACTTGAGCGTAGTTCTCGTCTTAGACTCATGAAAGGCTTTTCTTTGTCCTCACTCATAGTTATAACCATCATGTATTTGGTTTTAGAACTGGGGAGGGAAGTGCATTTGCACCAGTTGTATAATATATCGCTATTAGGGCATGTGCTTAATTCAAACGACAGCCATCTGACTGGGTTAACAATGGCTACATCTTGCTAAACATCGTCAAATAGTTGGTCAATATCTCGATATTATCTGCGCTATTTTCCTTGCTTGGCTGCGACTTGTCTCATTTTCATCACTCTTTTCAAAATGAGGACACGCCCTAGGAAGTTATGGGTATCTATAACAATAATAAGTCGGTTAATTTAAGTTGTAATATTTTTGAAAGGGCTTGGTGATACCTATCAAATTAACGCCCAGTGCATTTATTTTTATGTAAAATTGGTTGGTTTTGAGTAACAAAACAATTACTATTAAAGTAATAAAAAAAATTCTTATTATTTGTCTACTTTTTATCAGTCTAAGCATATATAGCCTGCTCTATATACGAATATGGGTCAGCTTTTAACCAATAAACTTAAGCATTATTTTAAATTACGTATAAACATTATTTCGAAAAAACTATTATTCAGGGAATTATCATGGAAAAGATATTGAAAACTGCTATCGCTACGCTTGTCCTACCTACCATGTTTTTTGGTATAGCAGGCTGTAGTATGACAGGCAACAGTAGTATTGATAATGAAGGTGACAGCCGCCGTGTAAGTAACGTGGTATGGAACAACCAAGTCGATACGGATTTCCGAAAATTACTCTCAGCAGAAGTCAGTGATGACGAAACACGATTGATATTTATACGTAAAAACGATGACGACTTAGAACAAACCAGTGCCAACATCTCTGTTAATAATAGATATCAAGTGAGTCTGCATCCTGGGAATTATACGGCTGTTAACTCGTGTGTTGGCAATAACCAGTTGAGTGCGCATGCGACTGGCTTTAAAGATAACAACTTATTAGCAGACAAGAAAGACTTCCAATTGGTAGGTGGTCAAACCTACTTCTTCTATGTGGACATGGACGATACAGGTAAAAGTACCCTTGAGCAAATCACTACTGATAGCGCATTGCCTTTATTAGAGTCCAAACGCTACCAGTCTCATCAAATCAGTCGAGTCGTGCCCAATTGCTCAGTACCTGTTGTAACAACACCTCCAGTTGTGGCACCAGTCATACCTGTATTGGCCGAAAAAGTGACTATCGAACTTGAAGTGCTATTTGACACAGACAAATCTATTGTGAAGCCTGAGTACTACTCTAAAATTTCTGAAGTGGCAGAGTTTATGACGCAATATCCGAATACCCTAGTGACTATTGAAGGGCATACTGATAGCCGCGCAAGTGATAGCTATAACCAAGCTTTATCACAGCGAAGAGTGGACGCTGTAAAAGAGGTGTTGATTACTCAATTTGATGTCGCTCCTGAGCGTCTGAGTGCGATTGGTTATGGTGAAGCGCAGCCAAGAGCAACCAATGATACGGCAGCGGGCCGTCAGCTTAATCGTCGCGTAATCGCTATTGTCGAAGAGCGTCCAAATAACTGATATCTATTAGATGCTGCTATTACCAGAATCGTGTCATAAACCATCAAAATTGATACTGCCATTATTAGAGAATGTAGGATAAATACATGAATACTATTATTATAAAAACAAACAATGCGACTCAGACTATAAAAGAGACGGAAGTCGTTACCAAAGATGGTATACCTACCGTTATTAAATCTACAGAAAAAGTAAATTACGAATTTCATGACAATGCGATAAACCGTGCACCCAATCATATCATTACTAAACGCATCAAGAACGACCTCCATGTGTCATTTGAAGAGGAAGGTGAGAATAGTGACCTTATCATTGAAGGGTTCTATGATCATGCAGATAGTGCTCTGATTGGTATTGCTGAAGATGGTGAGTATTACTATTATATTCCAGATACTGGTGAAACTTATGATTATGTCACGCAGTTAGAAGCAGGTGATGTAGAAGGACAAGCGCTAGGTGGTGAAGAATATGTAGCCGCTGCGATACCATGGTGGATACCTGCTGCAGCTGGGATTGGACTGGTCGGATTACTGGCGAGCAGAAGTAGTAACAGCAGAGACGATGATAGCAATACGGAAGAGGGTACTGCGCCACTCGTAACAGATGATCGTCAAACCGGCACACTTGGTCAACCAGTGGTCATCGACGTGCTCAGCAATGACACCGATCTTGAAGGCGACATCGACCCGACCACCGTGAAGCTCATCAACCCAGACACAGGTCTTGAAGTCACCAGCTTGACCGTTGCCGGCGAAGGCGTATGGAGTGTTGACCCAACCACTGGCGCAGTCACCTTTACCCCAGAAGCAGGCTTCACCAATGATCCAACGCCGGTGAACTATGTGGTCTCTGACCTCACTGGCAACAAGTCAAACCAAGCCACCATTACCGTAGACTACCCACCAACCGCACCGAATGCCGAAGACGAAATCCAAACTGGCACACTTGGTCAACCAGTGGTCATCGACGTGCTCAGCAATGACACCGATCTTGAAGGCGACATCGACCCGACCACCGTGAAGCTCATCAACCCAGACACAGGTCTTGAAGTCACCAGCTTGACCGTTGCCGGCGAAGGCGTATGGAGTGTTGACCCAACCACTGGCGCAGTCACCTTTACCCCAGAAGCAGACTTCACAGGTGATCCAACACCAGTTGAGTATGTGGTCTCTGACACCACAGGCCTAACGTCTGAGCCTGCGACTGTCACCATTGATTATCCACAAACCGCGCCAGTGGCCGTGAATGATGCAAAATCAGGTGCTTCCGGCGCCACGGTTGACGTTGCCGTAGTGGGTAACGACACCGACCCTGAAAATGACATTGACCCAACCAGCGTCCTCATCACCGTGTCACCAGCAGGCAGCACCATTGCCGCTGACGGCAAATCGGTCGTGGTCGATGGCGAAGGCACGTGGACGGTCAATCCAGCGACTGGCACCATCAGCTTTGCCCCAGTGGATGGTTTTACCGCAGACCCAACCCCGATCAGCTACACCGTAAAAGACATCAATGGTTTGGTATCAAATGCCGCCACCGTGACGATTGACTACCCGCAAACCGCGCCAGTGGCCGTGAATGATGCAAAATCAGGTGCTTCCGGCGCCACGGTTGACGTTGCCGTAGTGGGTAACGACACCGACCCTGAAAATGATATTGACCCAACCAGCGTCCTCATCACCGTGTCACCAGCAGGCAGCACCATTGCCGCTGACGGCAAATCGGTCGTGGTCGATGGCGAAGGCACGTGGAGCGTTAATGCAGACACAGGCGCCATCAGCTTTGTCCCAGTGGATGGCTTTACCGCTGACCCAACGCCAATCAGCTACACCGTTGACAACCTGACGGGTGAAACCTCAAACGAAGCGACCGTCACCATCGATTATCCGCAAGCGATCAATGACCTGCAAACGGGTGCCTCAGGCAGTACCGTGGTGGTCGATGTGTTCGCTAACGACAGCGCCGCTGACGCCAACTTAGACCCAACCAGCGTGGTGATCACCCAAGCGCCAGTCGGCAGCATTATTGCTGATGATGGCAAATCGGTCACCGTGGCCGGCGAAGGCACGTGGAGCGTTAATGCAGACACAGGCGCCATCAGCTTTGTCCCAGTGGATGGCTTTACCGCTGACCCAACGCCAATCAGCTACACCGTTGACAACCTGACGGGTGAAACCTCAAACGAAGCGACCGTCACCATCGATTATCCGCAAACTGCCCCAGTGGCGGTCAATGACGAAAAGTTAGATCAAATGTTTGGTTCTGACGTGACTCTTGATGTATTAAATAACGATGATGACGATGAGGGTGACCTCGACCCAACCAGCGTGGTGATCACCCAAGCGCCAGACGGCAGCACCATTGCTGATGATGGCAAATCGGTTGTAGTCTCAGGCGAAGGCACGTGGAGCGTCAATGAGAACACAGGTGCCATTACGTTTGATCCAGAAAACGGATTTGTAGGTAACCCAACACCAATCAGCTACACTGTGAAAGACATCACAGGTTTGACCTCTGATCCTGCCACCGTCACTATTGACTATGAACAACCAACCAAAATTGAAGTGGCGCCACCAGGCCGAGTGTCTGAAGAAGGATTGGTCGGAGGAAATCCAGATAGCGACCCAGACTCGACGCTTGATACTACTGACTCAGCAACAGATACCGTTGGCAATTGGGTTCGGGTAACCGATACAGACACAGACCTTGCATCTGCCGTTGTGAAATTTGTCTTACCAACTGCTGATAATGGTATTACCAGTCAGACCAATCCCGTGGTTTTCAAAATTGATTCAGCCACAGGTGACATTATTGGTGAGTATGAATATATTGACAGCTTGGGTGCTACTCAAACTCAAAATGTACTGACCATAAGCTTAAATGGTGATAAAGAAGCAATCACTAATGGTTATCAATTTGGCTACGATGTCACGTTGAGTGCGCCTATGGATCATACGCAAGGCGATAATATCGAAGGCATACTTGCTGTCAATTTTGGTATTGAAGTATTTGAAAACGACACTGCTATAGATTCGTTGGTAAAATCTGATGAGTTGCTAGCCATTATCGAAGATGACTCTCCTGCGCCTCAGCCTGTAGTTTGGAACATCGATGTTCAGCAAGAAACGGTCATCATCAGTAACTTAGAAACAGGCTTTACTAATACATTGTTTACCACAGCAACAAACACGGATGGTGTGAACTATCGTGTGGCGAAAAATGTTGCCGCTGGAAACTCTGGCACTATAGTTGATAGTCGTAATTACGGTGGTGATGTCGGTATATTATCTGCTCAACAAGACGCAGATAACCTAGATGAAGGTATCTATTGGGGTCAACGGGTAGATACAACTAAACCTCCTGCAGGGTATACCACTTATGAAGACCCTGATTACCAAGGTGCAGGCAAACAGATTAAGTTCGAGACCGATATTGATTTAGGTGATTTTTCACACTCAAACTATAGTGTTTACTTAAATGCTGGCGTACTACAAGAGACGGAACTAGATCTTAATTTTAAAGTCACGGTCAATGGTAACCCTCAGTCAGTCGCTGTTCAGTACGAGATGCAGCATACTGAAACGAATAATGCTGCAACGGATGTCACATATGGCTTAAACGCTGGGACTTATGAAAATGACTATGTTCGAAGTGATTTCATTGTCATACCAAATGCGACTCAGATCATAGACATTGCAGGTCAACAGTATCGTCTCGACTTAAGATTGGTCAATAAAGATACGAATTCTATTATTGATTCTGATGAAAATAAGACTTTCCTAAAAGCTTACCAAGGCTATGATGGTATTGATAACGATGGTGATGGTACAGTTGATGAAAGACCGTTTTCAATTGTTGGTAAGAATTTGGCTAACAGTGCCACAGGATCAAATGGTGATTTTTATTATGATTTAAATGGTAATGGTATTTTAGGAGATACAGGGGATGCGATATACATTGAGCAAATTACGGAAGGTTTTAAGTTTGAAGTTATAGGTGATCCAAGTATATCTTATATTGGCTCACTTACAGATGCTGTGTCATATATTATTGACTTTGATAGCGATAATATAAACGATGCGATAGATAGTGATAATGACGGCGTTATCGACTACGTTGAATACAGTACAACCGGTCAGCGCCGTGAGGATACAGATGGCGATGGCGTTATTGATACGGTAGATACTGATGGTGATGGCATTGTTGATACTAAGCTAATCCTAGATTATGACTATGACCCTGCTTTGAATGAGGATACTACCTATGTAGTTGACAGTAAAGAACAGGGTACAAACAACTATAATCTTATAGGTAAGTTGACTCCCTTGAACCCGGTGCCTGTACTAGATAACAACGTTGTTATCGAAGGAAAAGTAGCGGTTGGTGGTGATGCGGTTGATTTTCTCACTTCGACGACGAATATTATCACTTGGGCAGATGTCTCTACCACAGATAGTGATAGAACCATAACAACGGTTGATACCGATGGCGATGCTAGTAATTATGAGTTCCAAACGGATTATGGATTGTTTATTGGCTATGCCGATGGCAGTTATAAGTTCAAGACAGTAGACAATATTGCTGATATCGTAACAGCTGGTGTAGATGATGTTGATGTGTTTAAATTTAAATTTACAGATTCTGATGGTGACACAGCTGAATCAACCGTTACCTTAAACTACAATGAGTATGCAACACCGCAAAACCCAGACTCAATAAATAGTATTCCATCACGCACTACTGATAATAATGACTATTTGGTCGGTACCAACCAAGCTGAGACACTGAGTGGCGGAAAAGGAGATGATACGTTAATTGGCCTGAGCGGCGTAGATACTTTGTTAGGTGGCGATGGTAGCGACATTATCATATTTGATAGAAATGATGATGTAATCGATGGCGGCGAAAACTCAGATGTTAGTCGAGATAATGATACCTTAGTGATTACTGATACGACTGCCGTGTCTAGTATCGATTTGAGTAACGTTACTAATTTTGAAACGATCAATATGGTTAATGACACTGCGCAAACGCTTAACTTAGGGCTGAGTGATGTTATTAGTATGACGGATAGTAGTAATCAGCTGTTCATTAAAGGTGATAGCCTCGATACCGTCAATATATCTGGTATGGCCAAGTTAGCTACTTCTGATCAGGCGGGTTATGATCTGTATCAGGACAGTGGTAATACGGCGAGTCTATACATTCAAACTGCTATAGATGACAATATCATCTAATATTATTGAATAGACAGTAAAAAAGCGCTCCCAAAAGGGGGCGCTTTTTGATATAGGTAGGAAGAGATATGAAAGTATAATGGTGATGCCAATATATAGTCAAAGAAGTCTAAAATTGCTATAAGGCAGCCGACTGCATATTGTACAAGTAGTACATCTAGGAAGGCTAACACCGTAGCAGTTCAGTAGTTCTCTAACTATAGCTGAAAGTCCAAATGACTCAGAATGAATGAGCGTAATCATGCGTATTTACAAACCGTCCTACCTTTACTATAAAATAAACCCACATCTATAAATCTATCAAATATGAAATTAACAAAACGAACGTTGTTGATTCCAACCAACTATGGAGCATGATGATGTCCTCTTCTTTACTTCATTGCTTATACTCTTTTCGCCGCTGTCCCTATGCGATGCGCGCTCGTCTAGGACTCTTGTTTGCAGAGATGCCAGTGGCGCTGAGAGAGATTACATTAAAGAACAAACCAGAGCCAATGCTAGCGATTAGCCCGAAAGGGACAGTGCCGGTCCTACAAACCTCAGATGGCACAGTGATTGAAGAGAGTTTCGATATTATGATGTGGGCACTTGAGCACAAAGATCCGCACACACTACTCGATGCAGATGTTTTGCATCAGGCCAATGCTTTGATAAAAAAGAATGACAATGAGTTTAAACAGTGGCTCGATCGCTATAAGTACGCTGATCGTCATTTAGACATGACTCAGACAGAGTATCGACAGCGAGGCGAAGTGTTTTTGCAGGAGTTAGAAACGTTATTGACGCAGAATACGTATCTATTAGGAAATAATATCACTATTGCTGATATTGGTATCATGCCGTTTGTTCGCCAATTTGCGCATGTGGATCGTGGTGTTTTTTATGATTTGCCTTATCCAAAGCTGCAGCTATGGCTAAAAACCTGGCTAGCGCATCCCTCATTTATACAAGTGATGACCAAGTTCCAACCATGGCAGGAAGGCGATGAGGTGGTGGTTTTTCCTTCTTAATATGCTAGTTGCTTTATCAGCATTTGAGTGCAGAGATGCCTCTATGCTGATAAGCTTGTATAGTCGGTTCCAGACAATGCAGAGACAAGCAAAGCAGGCTGAGCGAATCTGACGATGTATCTGATTTATGTGGGATTGACCATAAACAATAGGCTACCACTAAAATTGATATCACCTGCTAGCTGATATACAGCTTGCTCTCTAGCATATTTTTCATATGCAATAGACGCGGGGCAATGTCTTCTTCAAGTTTGGTACGGCTAAGCACAAAGCTAGGCGCACCGCAGTTAAAGGTGAGCAAGCCTTCGGTAGGGTGCATGAGAGCAATGGCAACCGCATTGACGTCCTTTTGCCACTCACTTATCGAAAAACAGTAGCCATAATCCTCATAGTCTTGGAACGCTTTATCCAATCCCCGTCTAATCTTTATCCAGTCATCTTTGTATTTGGTACGAATGGCATTGAGGATAAATTCTTGCTCAGCAGGGGGCATGCTTGCCAAACAAGCTCTGCCCATCGAGCTTAGATGAATTGGCAAATAGGAGCCGATATTGCGCTGCATGGTGGTGGTGCCAGCGCCCTGTACGACATTCAGATAGACCATCATCAGCCGATCACGAGTCGCCATTGCAACCGCACTATTGGCATAATCTGCCAATTCTTCCATATAGGGCGTTGCGAGATTGTTTATCGAGATATTGGTCATCATGGTATAGCCAAAACCCAGCACACCAGTAGACAACTGATACTTACTGCTATTGGTTGATTGTTTTAGATAGCCCAACTTCACCAACGTATAGGTCAGACGCGTAATCGTGCCTTTAGGCAGACCTGTCAGTTGACTTAAGTCTTGGTTGCCCAAATAGGGCCGCTGCGGCGTAAAACAACGAAGCAGCTCAAGCCCGCGCGCCAATGCAGTGACAAATTGTCTGTCGTTTTTGTCTTTCATCTCTGCAATTGGCTCTAACAGTTCGATATGCATCTCACTGTTAGCGTCTTCGTCAGTCAGGGTATCATTAGTCATAGGTCGTCTATTATCCCCAATTAAGTTGGTACAAGTATCATAAAGTGTCGTTGCTGAGTTTTGCTACTCAGTATGGTTGCTAATTATCGCGACTCAATGCTGCTATCAAGAATGCTCTATAAGACGGTAGCAGTGTGCCATCACGCACTGCTCGTCGCTTATTACTTTTGCCTTATTATATCAATTTACCTCTAAACTTTCAGTATCGCCATGATATGTTCAGTAGTGAATATAGCTCGATATCTCTTATATGATGAATATCAAACAGGACAAGGCTAAGCCTCTTGCGGATCATACTGTTTTTCTTTGATAAACAGCGTTGGAATCAGACCGCATAAGAAATAAGCACCTGCCATGAGTAGCAAGCCTGCACCAATAGAATTGTGCATCGCCATATAGCCAATGGCAACAGGCGCAATCACAGAACCCAGCCGTCCGATATTGAATGCACCGCCAATCGCAGTGCCTCTAATGGCAGTTGGGAAGCTTTCGGTTAAGTAGGTGGCGTTGATGGCATAAGGGATGCCATATAAAAAACCAAAGGTAATCATCAACCAACCGATGTTTTCTGGCGTGTGCATATATACTAATATAGGAATAAACAATGCTGTACCCATCGTACCAAAGGCAAATACTATTTTGCGTCCGATTCTATCAGCGACAAGCCCCGCCACGACCTTAGCGAACATCATGGTCAGGTAAGTGCCCGCCATATATAGTGCCATCTCTTTAAACTTAATACCCAGTTCAGTCTCTAAATAAGACGGCAGCCAATTGCTCACGCCAAAATATCCAAACAATAAAAGCCCTGAGCTCATCGACCATAGAATGAACATGATGCGATGCTTTGGGTTTTCAAAGATGGCTTTATACGCATTTTCTGCTTTTTGATTTGGATCTTTTGCACCGCTGAGTTTAAGCGCACGTGATTCTTTCCAAGACTGGGGTTCGGGCACCAAAAAATACATTGAGGCGGCGAGAATAAGGGGTAAAAATGTCAACAGATATAGAGTGCGCCAGCCATAACTGGGAATAATCCAAGCCGAAATGCTGGTAATAACTAAAGACCCTAGCGTAAACCCAGTCATCAGTGCAGCCAGTACGGTGGTTCGGTGCTGGGTCGGTACCATCTCAGACATCAGCGTGTTGGTGGCAATGTACAAACTGCCAAGACCCAAACAAGCGATCACTCGAAGGGCTATAAACTGCTCATAACTCTGTACAAATCCACTAAATCCAGACAACACCGAAAACATAGCCGTCGCAATCACAATCACCCGTACGCGACCAAATCGATCACAGGCCCAACCACCAAAAAATCCACCAATGGCCATACCAAATAATGACCAGCTACCTAAGGCACCCGCTTGTACGTTGGTCAAACCAAACTCTAACTTGAGACTTGACAGCGTAAAGGCAAGAATACCGATGTCAGCCCCATCACACAATAGAACCAAAAAACAGCATACAAAGGCCAGTTTCCAAGGTTGATTGCGTACCGAGATGGCCTCTGGGTTTGACGTTATAGCGACACTTTTCACAATGTATATCCTTATCGTTGTGAATATGAGAAATAATCTAATAAGAGGGGAGAGACGGTATCTGCATCCTAGCAAATACCGTGATACACGTTGACGGTTAAGAGATGTTTACTCGCTGACTTCTTTAATCATATTGCGGGCGATAATGACTTGCTGGATTTGGGTCGTGCCTTCATACAAACGATATAAGCGGACATCACGGTAGAAACGCTCAATACCATAGTCTGCGATATAACCGGCACCACCATGAATCTGTACAGCTCTGTCAGCCACACGGCCACACATCTCAGTGGCAAACATTTTTGCGCATGAGGATTCTGTGACCACATCTTTGCCCTCATCACGCAGACGTGAGGCATCGAGTACCATCGATTTGGCAGCATAGATTTCCGCTTTTGAATCTGCAAGCATGCCTTGAATGAGCTGAAAACTGGCAATCGGTTGACCGAACTGCTTACGCTCGACGGCATACTTTAGGGCATCATCCAGCATGCGAGTGGCAGCCCCTGTACTTGCTGCCGCAATATGCAATCGACCTTTATCAAGAACTTTCATGGCAGTTTTAAAACCAACTCCTTCAACGCCGCCAATCAATGCATCTGCAGGTACGACACAGTTATCAAAGATGACATCACAGGTATGCGCGCCTTTTTGCCCCATTTTTTTATCGATTTTACCCAAGGTGATACCTGGGGTGTCGCTCTCCACGATAAACGCTGAAATACCACCAGAACGTTTGTTTTGTGGGTCGGTGCGCGCCATGACGGTAAAGATGCCAGCTTGCGGTGCATTGGTAATATAGCGCTTGGTGCCATTTATGATATAAGTGTCACCGTCTTTGATAGCAGTGGTTCTGAGAGAGGCCGCATCTGAGCCAGATTCAGGCTCCGTCAAACAAAACGAGCCAATAATTTCACCACTGGCAAGCCTTGGCAAGTATTTTTGTTTTTGCGCCTCGGTGCCATCAATGACCAAACCTGATGAGCCAATACCATTATTGGTACCGATTAGCGAGCGAAAGGCGGGAGAGGTACGCCCCAACTCAAATGCCAATGTGACTTCTTCTTCCATGGTCACACCAAGCCCACCATAGGCTTCAGGAATGGTTAATCCAAATAGCCCCAAGTCACGCATCTGCTGAATGATATCTTCTGGTAGGCGGTCGTTCTCTGCCACCCAGTGCTCCATAGGCACCAGCTGATCGTTTACAAACTGACGGATGGTCTGAGTGATGTGGTCGAGTGTCTCTTTATCTCTAATCATGTGAAACTTCCTTGTTTGATGAATATCCAATATGGATCGTAGCGTTATGACGCTTATAACTTGCAAATAGGACTGTTTTATATTTGGCTGTTCCAAATTCGACTGTCTAAAGGAGCCGTTTAAAATAACTTTTTAAAGAAAGCGAATGCCCTTGGATAAACAGCATAATCGATGAATTATCAAATTACAATACTTTTGGTTTAAAAAACCGCATTGCGGTATTTTTATAAATTAATAGTCTTTTAATGCCAATATAAATTTCAATTTAAGAGTTTTTTATACTTCACAAATGAAAATAAACAGTATATATTGGTTTTTGATATCGCTATGCGGTATTTAATTCATAAATTCACATACATAAAATTTTTTAAAAAGATTTCTATACTTATCGAAAAGAGATGTCTAAGGGAGTGATCATGGAAGAGCAACTCGTTATTTGTGAGCAAAAAGGAGATGGCGTCAGTGTTATCACACTCAATCGACCTAACGTTCGTAACGCTTTAAATGCTGAGCTACGTCAGCAGCTGGCAGATCTATTCATTCAACTTAATGATGACCTAGACACCAGAGCCATTGTGCTGACAGGCGGCGAGAAGGTATTTGCTGCTGGTGCCGATATCAATGCGTTCTTGACTGCCAAAACAGCCGATATGTATCTGCGTCATAGTGAGCGTTATTGGGACGCTATTAGTAATTGCCAGAAGCCGATCATTGCCGCAGTCAATGGTTATGCGCTGGGCGGTGGCTGTGAGCTGGCCATGCATGCAGACATCATTATCGCGGGTAGGTCAGCCAAGTTCGGACAACCAGAGATCAAAATAGGACTAATGCCAGGAGCAGGGGGCACGCAGCGACTGTTTCGCGCGATTGGTAAGCACAAGGCCATGAAGATGGTGCTGACTGGCGATATGATCAGTGCTGATGAGGCCGATCAAATGGGCCTAGTGTCTGAAGTGGTGGAGGATGCGGTGACTATCACGCGCGCTATCGAGATGGCCACGCAGTTGGCAGCTTACTCTCCTATTGCATTGGCACAAATCAAAGAGGTGTCAATGTTAGGTGCGGATATGCCTTTGCAGGGTGCATTGGCGTTGGAGCGCAAAGCGTTTCAGATGTTGTTTGATACCGATGACCAAAAAGAGGGTGCTCGCGCCTTTTTGGAAAAACGTAGCCCTGTCTATAAAGGCTGCTAAGTGATTGGCATGTGTTTGATGATGCTCTATCCAATCATTCACTATCCAACCAATCAATACTTCCTTAATACAGAATAGAGAATCATTATGACCGTGAACACAATCGCCATTATTGGCACCGGTATTATGGGTATGGGTATTGCCCAAATCGCCGTGCAAGCAGGTATTACCGTGCTTTTATTTGATGCAAAAGCAGGCGCTGCTGAGCAAGGCCGCCAGTCGTTACAAGCGATGCTTGAAAAGCTAACTGCCAAGGGCAAGTTTACCGATGCGCAGCTTGCTAGTACGTTACAAAAGCTGGTCGTCATCTCTGAGCTGTCCGAAATTGCGCAAGCAGATGTGGTAATCGAAGCCATCATCGAAGATCTGGCTATCAAAAAGCAGCTGTTTAAACAGTTAGAGACGATCGTCACTACCGAGACAATTTTGGCAACGAATACTTCTTCTTTATCAGTGACGGCAATCGCTGCTGACTGTAATTACCCAGAGCGAGTCGCAGGGTTTCACTTTTTTAACCCAGTGCCGTTGATGAAAATTGTAGAGGTGATCCCTGGTATCTCAACTCACCCTGCAACCACGCAAGTACTTAACGATTTGGCTATACGCATGGGGCACTTGGGTGTGGTGGCAAAAGACACACCGGGCTTTATTGTCAATCATGCAGGACGCGCGTATGGGACAGAGTCATTAAAAATAGTGGGTGAAGGGGTCGCCAGTTTTGAGGAGATTGACCGTATCTTGCGTGACGGGGCAGGTTTTCGCATGGGGCCATTTGAGCTAATGGATCTCACAGGAATTGATGTGTCGCATCCAGTCATGGAGTCCATTTATCATCAGTACTATCAAGAACCGCGCTATCGTCCGCACCCATTGACCCATCAAATGCTGACTGGCAAAAAGCTGGGTCGTAAAGTGGGTGAAGGTTTTTATCACTACACAGAAAATAAAAAACAAGATGGCCAAAAATCTACCATCAATAGCATAGCGCCACATGTCACATCAATATCTGAGACTGCCATCACCTCAGTGTGGATCGGTGCTGATTTGGTAGAGGATAGAAATCAGCTGGTCGATTATCTAAATATGCAAGGCATCGCTATCGATACCAATGAGCAGCCCGCAGCGGACAGTTTAGTATTGTTAGCAACTTATGGCGAGGACACGACTCATGCGGCTATCCGGTATCAGGTTGACCCCGCTCAAACCGTAGCCATCGATATGTTAACTGATTTATCAAAACACCGCACCTTAATGCCAAGTGTAGTGACGCAGACCAAATTTGTGGCACAGGCTTATGCGTTGTTTGCTAAAGGTGCAGAGCATCAGGCGACTGAAAGTCACGCTACCGAGAACCAAGCAGAAAAGCAGATAGATCCAATGGCCACATTGATTGGCGAAAGCACAGGGTTTGTGGCGCAGCGTGTGGTGGCTATGGTGATTAATTTGGGCTGTGATATTGCCATGCAAGGCATTGCGACGCCTGAGGATATTGATAATGCTGTCAAGCTGGGGTTAGGTTACCCATCTGGCCCCATCTCTTGGGGCGATAAGTTAGGCGCTCAGCGTATTCTGCTTATTCTGACACGCATTTATAAGTTGACAGGTGACCCGCGTTATCGCCCAAGTCCATGGCTACAGCGCCGTGCGACACTTGGTATCTCACTACTTACGCAGCAAACCAATTGCTCGCTTTAATAATTGAGTCATTTGAGCAGACTGTCATACAGACTTTAAAAACAATTTAAAAAGTAATAAATTTAAAAACAAGGAATCGTTATGTTAAACGCCTATATTTATGACGGATTAAGAAGCCCATTCGGTCGATACGTTGGGGCACTTGCCACCGTACGTCCTGACGATTTGGTCGCCACGGTGATCAAGGCATTAGTCGACAAACACCAGTTGCCAAGCGATATTTTTGATGAAGTGCTGCTAGGCAGCGCCAATCAAGCAGGTGAAGACTCTCGCAACATCGCTCGCAACGCTGCGTTGCTGGCAGGGTTAGACGTTACAACGCCTGGTCAAACTATCAACCGTCTATGTGCATCAGGGCTATCGACTGTGGTCGATGCTGCTCGCAGTATTACCTGTAACGAAGGAGACATCATACTAGCAGGCGGTGTCGAATCAATGACGCGTGCACCATTCGTCTTTGCCAAGACTGCACAGCCTTTTAGCCGTGATTTCAAAGTGTTTGATACGACCATTGGCAGTCGATTCCCCAATCCGCTCATTGCAGAGCAGTTCGGTAGTGATAGCATGCCGCAAACTGGTGATAATGTCGCCCACAAATACGGTATCACTCGTGAAGAGGCTGATAGGTTTGCCGCAGCATCGCAAGCGAAGTACCAAGCTGCCAAACAAGCTGGGTTTTTTGACGATGAAATAACACCTATCACTGTCCCACAAGGTAAAAAACAACCAGACAAAACCGTCACAGAGGACGAGCATCCTCGTGCCAGCTCAACGGTTGACGCATTGAAAAACCTCAAGCCCTTAAATAAAGACGGTGTGGTCACGGCAGGCAATGCATCTGGCATTAACGATGGTGCAGCAGCGTTAATCATCGGCTCAAAACAAGCAGAGGAAAAGCTAGGCTTTAAGCCAATCGCCAAGATCTTATCATCGGGTGCGATGGGCATTGAGCCAAATATAATGGGTGTGGGCCCTGTCGAAGCCATCAAACTGGCGCTAAAACGGTCTGATTTAACCCTAGATGATATGTCCGTCATTGAGATTAATGAAGCGTTTGCCTCACAAGTACTTGGCTGCCTTAAGGGTTTGGATATTGAGTTTGATGATGAGCGAGTGAATCCTAATGGCGGTGCTATCGCTGTCGGACATCCGCTTGGGGCGTCAGGTGCGAGAATCGCCTTGAGCACGGCGCGCGAGCTACAACGTACCGGCGGTAAATATGCCGTGGTCAGTCTATGCATTGGCATTGGCCAAGGACTTGCCATGGTGATAGAGCGAGTCTAATTCTCAAAAGCGATCTCGCCACATTACTGATTATAGTTGATTCAGTTTAAAAGAGAGACAAGGCAACCGAGCGCAGATGTATATGTGATACTTCAAGTGAGGTTAACGCTGTCACTCTTTTATAGAGGATTGACTATATCAAGGACGATTTATTATCAAGGAAGATACCATGACAACCGTACTCAACCAACACGAAAACTACCAGCAGGCCGAAGGTGCATATGATTTCCCTTTGATCATTAAGCAGCTACTCAACCGCGCCAAGATTGCCTCTACCAACCAAACCATCAGCTATGCCGACAAAATGACGTATACCTATGCTGAGTTTTTTCAGCGCATCAATCGCTTGGCCAATGTGCTAAAAAATATGGGTCTACAAGCAGGTGATGTGGTGGCTGTCATGGATTGGGACAGTCATCGTTACCTTGAGGCGTACTTTGCAGTGCCGATGTCTGGCATGATTTTGCAGACGGTTAATGTGCGCCTATCTGAAGATAAAGTGCTATATACCGTCAACCATGCTGCGCCAAAAGCACTGATATTGAATGCTGAATTTGCACCAATGGTCAAGGACTATCGTGATGATGCGCCTTCTATTGAGCATGTACTGTGGGCTGATGATGCAGAGGGTGATAAAGCCGAGCTGCCAGACTATGTCGATGGTGAGTATGAGGGATTGCTCGCAGCGGTGAGCGATGACTTTGATTTCCCTGACTTTGATGAAAATACTATTGCTACCACATTCTATACAAGTGGCACCACAGGTGACCCAAAAGGGGTGTTCTTTACCCATCGACAGATCGTACTACAGACGATGGCGAGTACTTTGGCATCTGCACTCAATGCCGAAGGTCAAGGCGCGCGCTATAACGATGTCTATATGCCAATGACGCCTTTATTCCATGTTCATGCATGGTGCTGGCCATATGGGGCAACCATGATAGGGCTCAAGCAGGTCTATCCGGGACGGTATCTGGCACCAAAGTTAGTTGATCTAATTGAGCAGCACAAAGTCACGCTGTCTCACGGCGTCCCCGCAATATTACAGATGCTACTCAAAGAGATGGCTGAGCGTGGCCGCAAATTCGATGGTCTTAAACTGCTACTAGGTGGCTCAAAGTTAAACGAAGGCTTGGCCAAAGCAGCTATAGAATGTGGTATAGAATTTATGTCGGGTTTTGGTATGTCAGAATCCTGCCCTGTGCTGTCCCGCGCGGTATTCGACGACAAAACAGCGTCCATGGCGCTGGAGGACAATCTCAATTATCGCTGTCTATCAGGCTCTCCCATTATGCTGGTATCGATGGAAATTTGGGATGAAAACGGCAAGCCACAACCAATGGATGGCAAATCAACGGGCGAGCTTGTGATACGAGCGCCGTGGTTGACCCAAAGTTATTTTAAAAACACAGAAGCAGGCAATACGCTGTGGAAAGGTGGCTGGATGCATACTCAAGATATTGCCTGCATGACCGCTGATGGTACGCTCAGCATCACGGATAGGCTCAAAGATGTCATAAAATCTGGCGGCGAATGGGTGTCCTCGCTTGAGGTCGAAACTATTTTGTCCTTTCACCCGAGTGTCGCTGATATTGCGGTCATTGGTGTGCCAGATGAGCGCTGGGGCGAGCGTCCTTTGGCATTGATTGTGTTAAAACCAGACTATGTCGAAACAAAAATGGAAGATATCTTGGCGTTGGGTCATCAAGCAGTAGAGAGAGGCCATCTGCCAAAGTATGGCGTACCAAGTGAGATTAGGTTTTTGTCAGATATGCCAAAGACCAGCGTTGGCAAACTCGATAAAAAAAGAATGCGTTTGATGTATGCAGAGCAATCACTTTAATTAGGACATAGGGATTTGAGTCAGTGTAACAATTACTATTGCCGCTGATTGCTGTCGAAGCTAGTTACTTTTGCTACAACCAATGGATTATCAATAAAAGAGAGCACTATGGAAGCGGTCGCTATATTCCCAGAAATAAAAGAAGCGCTCAGCGCAGATGAGAGCCATCCATTACATGACTTTGCAGTGGTTTATTCTCAGCAAGTTGAATGGGGTGACATGGATACCTTTGGTCATGTTAATAACGTCGTTTATTATGAGTATGCCCAAAATGCCCGTATCTATTACAACCGAAAATTGAACTTATTCAATGAACAGACTTCTTCGGTGATGGCAGCCTCATCATGCCAATATCTCAAGTCAGTAACGTATCCTGACCAGCTATGGATCGGGGTGAAAGCCAAAAAGATTGGTAACTCAAGCTTAGTTCATGAATATACATACTATAGCACCGTACAAAAGCAAATCGTTGCCATCGGTGAGTCAGTTTTGGTCTATCTGGATAAACTGAGTGGACAGAAAAAGCCTATTAGTGAGTCGCAAAAATTGGCCATTGCTGCGCTAGAGAATATCAGCCAAGACTGATAACACTCAAGCATTCAGTTTATCAATTTTAGAGTATCAAAGGGGTGGTCTTTATATGACAAAGACCACGGAGTAAGTACGAGCAAAAAGCAGAGGGTCGAATTCTTAAAAGACCGTTTGTTTAAAAGACAATTTTTTAAAGTAATTATTAGGAGAGAAGCTTACTGATAACGAGCAAGAAGGTACTGAGATTTATAAAAATATAGCCATTGTGATTGATACGGATATCAAAACAAAACACGGAGTGTATGGATAATGCTTTATATAAAAAGACTGTCGTTAGGTGTGGCGATTTTGGCAAGTGCTGCCTCCGCGCAAGCGATAGAGATTGTGACTAAAGGTGATACCAGTCTAAGTATCGGCGGTTATATCAAGGCAGAAGGGCTGTTTAACAGTCCAGATGATGGTGAGTCGGAGTTCAAAGGCAATCTGCGTCAGTCTCGTATCAATGTTAAAACCACTAAAACTGTTGAAGATAAAAAGCTGACTGGGTTTATTGAAGGCGATTTTTATGGTGACTATGCCACAGGCGGCTCAAACCTGCGCTTACGTCATGCTTATATTCAGCTGGATGATTTGACAGTCGGTAAGACTTGGAATGGGCAGTTCTTAGCAGTCGCGCCGCTATTAACGGAGCAAATAGATTTTTGGGGTACGGGTGTGGGGACGATATCCGGCGGCGGCTCTTATATTCGACCAGATTTGACCTTGCACTATACTCATAAAGGATTTCGATTCAGCGCCCAAGAGCCTGCCTATGATAACGCTAACCTGCCTGATTTGGTCGTGAGTTATAAAAACAGTCTGTCTAACTTTGACTACAATGTAGCGATCACTGCTCGTGACGTCAAAAACGGAGAGGACTCAGATACGGGTGTGGGTGTCTCGTTGGCTGGCAAGCTCAAGGTAGGCGATGACTCATTACATGCAAACGTATACAGCGGTGATGGGATGGGTGCTTATTCAGCGATATGTGTGGGTGGGCCTTTGGGCAGGACGGGCGGTGCAGATTGCGATGCGGAAGATGGAAAGCTGATATCGCAAACTGGTTATAGCGTAGGATATAAGCATCAATTTACCCAGAAGCTGCGAGGTAACTTGCGTTATGGTGAGGTAAATGTAGACGATGCGGCAGACACTTCTGCCACTGTAAAAAGCGCGAACCTTATCTATGAGTATTTACCAGATCTAGATGTTGGTATTGAATGGCGAGAACAAAATAAAACCACACTCCCATGGATGCCAGCAGGTCAACAAATCGAAGTCATGGCCAAATATACTTTTTAGAGCATATTGAATTTCTGCCATAAAATAAGAAAACGGCTGGTGAATATCAAAATATTCACGAGCCGTTTTCTTATTTGGAAGTCCTCTTATTTTGATCACTTATAGCCAGTAATGCTCTTGCACATACGTCACACACAGATCATAAAACGCTTGAGCGGGCGGGGAGATCGACTTGTCAGCGAGTTTAAAGATACCGATCTGTCGGTTCAAAGACGGGTCAACTAAATTTATCCAAACTAGTTCCGGCTCATTCGCAGGGAAGGCAAGCTTGGGTAAAGTAGTGATACCTAGATCATTACGCAATAAAGAAAACAGCGATGTAATGTTTTCTACCGTGTACCTTGCCCTACGATTGAGCGCCTCAGCTGGCGTATTTTCGAGCAATCTGCAAGTGCCATTATAGATAAAAGGCTGGGTCATGAGTTGTTGCCAGCTTAGCCCTTGCGACTGATTTAACTCGTTGTTCAGCGCATTGGCTTTAAGACAAACCACGCCAATGGGATCTGATATTAGTAGCGTAAAATCTATATTCGTTTGATCAATACTGGTGCAATTGCCCAATGCTAAATCAATTTCTCTGGCTAACAATCGATTGGCCACACCGACAGAGTTATCATCTATCAGTACAATCTCAATATCAGGATATTTTTTTGAGTATTCGACCAATACACTGGGCAGTAACTTGGTCACTAATGATGGCACGCTTGCAATTCTTATTTTACCTTTGTCGCCAGCTGCGGATGCTTTTAAATCGTCTTCAAATGCTTGATATATATTTATAAATTGCTTGATTTTTGGTAAACAGGTTTCACCAAAGGGCGTCAATATGGCTTTGTTTCCCACTTCAAATAAACGCTGACCTAACGTTTTTTCTAATTCCTTTATCGAGGCTGATAAAGCGGCTTGCGAACGGTTAGCGCGATCAGCCGCCGCACGAAAGCCGCCTTCTTCTACCACAAATAAAAAATGACGTAATTGCTGTAGCTTCATATTCAGACCATCCAAGACTGTTTTTCCATAATTTATCTTAAATGATAGATTAAATCTATCAAAACTCAAATTTAATTAGTTAGATTTATCGTTGTTAATTAAGTAGGATAAGTTATATAGCAGCTGGCAATGATTAAATAAATTTCAGATTGCTTACTGCTGAAACCACTTATCAAAGGATCTGACGACATGACGACTCACTCAACCAAACAAGCCATCAAAACCTCACTTTATGCGTCTAAAGCCCCTTTAGAATGGGCGATCACCAGCAATGGTACGCTGTACACTGCGCAGATTCCTATCGATGAGAATGGTGATGTGGTTGCAGGTGGTATCGAAGCGCAAACCCGTCAAACGCTAGACAATCTTAAGCACACATTAGAATGTGCCAATGTTGGCATGGGTTCGGTACTACAGGTCATGATCTATGTGACCGATCGCGACTATCTAAAAACGGTCAATCAAGTCTACGCCGAATACTTTGAAGCACCATATCCTAATCGTGCGGCACTGGTGATAGCCGGATTGGCACGAGAGGAGATGCTGGTTGAGCTGGTCGTATATGCCGCTGTGCCCTAAATTTTGAATGTACTCTAGTCAATAAATCAAATATTTAATACTTTATCAAGGAAGCTCTTATGTCAGCTCACACCGCCCAACAGATATTGCAGCAAGACCCAACCAAATCACTTTACATCAATGGTGAATGGCAGGCAGGCGTGGACACACTTGCCAATATCAATCCATCTGATATCACTGACACTATCGGCGAGTTCGCACAAGCCAGTGGCGACCAAGTCAAAGATGCCATCGCGGCGGCGCGTCAAGCCCAGCCAAAGTGGGAAGCGACTCCTTTAGAAAAAAAGCAGTCTATCCTACAAGCGATTGGCGATGAAATGATTGCTCGCTGTGATGAGCTAGGTACGCTGTTGTCTCTTGAAGAAGGTAAGCCGTTTGCGGAAGGTCGCGGTGAGATTTACCGCGCAGGTCAGTTCTTTCATTATTATGCCGCTGAAGTATTGCGCCAAATGGGTGATACGGCTGATTCAGTGCGCCCTGGGGTTAAAGTCGAAGTCACCCGTGAAGCAGTCGGTGTGGTCGCGATTATCTCACCTTGGAACTTCCCAACGGCCACCGCTGTGTGGAAAATCGCACCAGCACTAGCGTTTGGTAACAGCGTCATTTGGAAGCCTGCCAATTTAACACCTGCCAGCGCAGTGGCATTGGCTGAAATTATTCACCGTCAAGGCCTGCCAGAAGGTACGTTTAACTTACTGTTGGGTGGCGGCTCGTCAGTCGGTGATGCGCTCATTAATTCTACAGACATCGACGCGGTTAGCTTTACGGGCTCTGTACCAACAGGTCGCAAAGTTGCTGCTGCGACGGCACCAAACTTTATCCGTTGTCAGCTTGAGATGGGCAGCAAAAACGCCTTGGTTATCGCTGACGATGCCGATTTGCAAGTCGCTATCGATGCGGCAGTGGCTGGTGCGTTTGGCGGTTCGGGTCAGAAATGTACGGCTTCTTCACGTCTTATTGTGATGGACGGTATTCATGATGCGTTTGTAGACGGTGTGATTGCCAAAATGAAAACCCTAAAAGTTGGCCATGCGCTTGAAGACGGCATATTTATGGGCCCTGTTGTCGATGACAAGCAGCTGGCATCCAATATGGACTGGATCGAAAAAGCCAAGCAATCTGGTGCTAATTTAGTGTTTGGTGGTGAGCGTTTAGAGATGCCGCATGACGGCTACTATATGTCGCCCACGTTGTTTACTGAGACGGATAACAGCTGGGATATTAACCAAGAAGAAGTGTTTGCCCCGCTGGCATGTGTCTTGCGTGTCAAAAATCTAGAAGAAGCGATTGCGATGACCAATGATACGCGATTTGGTCTGACGGGCGGCATCATCACCCAGAGCTTACGTAGCAGTGCGATGTTCAAAGAGCAAGTACAAGCAGGCTGTGTCATGGTCAATCTAGCAACTGCAGGTACGGACTATCATGTACCGTTTGGTGGCCGTAAACAGTCAAGCTTTGGCCCGCGTGAGCAAGGTCAATATGCCAAAGAGTTTTATACCATCGTCAAGACCGCTTATCAAAAAGCGTATTAGAAACCTTATTGATAAGCATGTTAGCCGCTATCGAGGTGACAGGGTGTAAACACGCACTGAATAGCAAATGATAGCGGTCACTTATAAAAGTATTAAAGGGAATTGATATGTACCAAGATCATATCGTCATTGACGGATTACAGTATAGCCATTGGGATCGCGATTATTTTAAGATGCTGCAAGCCAGTGGTATCAATGCAGTACACGCGACCTTGGTCTATCACGAAGACGCTCGCCAAACCACGACTCGCTTTGCTGAATGGCATGCACGCTTTGAGCAAAATTCAGATCTTATCTTGCCTGTGTACTCAGTGGCTGATATTAAAACGGCAAAAGAGCAAGGCAAAGTTGGCATCTTGTTTGGCGCGCAAAATTGCTCACCAATCGACGATGAAATTGGTTTGATTAGCGTGATGCGTCGTCTGGGTCTATTGATTATGCAGCTGACTTACAATAACCAGAGCTTACTAGCGACAGGTTGCTATGAGCAGAATGACAGTGGCATTACTCGATTTGGTCAGCAAGCCATCGCTGAGATGAATCGTGTTGGTATGATTATCGACATGTCACACAGTGCTGAGCGTTCAACGCTTGAGGCGATAGAAGTTTCATCGCGTCCGATATGTATCAGCCATGCCAATCCCGCCACGGCTCATGAGGCCCTGCGTAATAAATCGGACACGGTCATTAGCGCCTTGACTCAAGCAGGCGGGTTGTTAGGGTTTAGTTTATATCCGTTCCATTTGCCAAATGGTAGCGCATGTACGCTTGATGATTTCTGCACCATGATTGCTAATTGCGCTGATAAGTATGGCGTGGAGCATTTAGCGATTGGCAGTGATTTATGTCTCAATCAACCGCAAGCCGTGCTTGAGTGGATGCGTAATGGTCGCTGGTCAAAAGCGATGGATTATGGCGAAGGCAACGCCAATAATTCAGGTTGGCCAGATACTTTGCCATGGTTCGCTGGCAAAGACGGTATGGAAAATATCTATAACGGTCTGCTCAAGCATGGTTTTAACGAAAGCGATGCTGGAAAAGTCATCGGTCAAAACTGGTTCGATTTTTTAGAGCAAGGATTAAAACCTTTGGCTTGACCAACTATTTTGAAAACTAATTGTAGTAAATGGGCGATCGACATTGCTATAAAGCGACAGACGTTTTATAGCGCATAGCCATTTGAAGTAGGTAATTTTGAATTAGATCGTATGTATAGTGAGGTCGTCTGATTATACCCTCATTGCTACCACTCTGATCTAAAACGCAACGTTAGCATTAGTATATGGAGCCACATCATGGCCGATTTAAAGGGATTTAATCAAGATGAGCAAGGACGCTCAGCGCCTGTTAATCAAGGAGCAAATGACAGCAAAGCCGCCGCTATTTCTACCGATACGTTAGGTCTCAAAAATCCCGCGTTTTGGTATAGTGGCGGATTCATTGTAGCCTTTGTTTTGATGGCTATTTTTGCAGAAGCACGCTTAGCAAAAATAGTTGAAATGGGCTTCGCATGGTCCGTCAAGATATTTGGACCTTTTTGGCAGATTTTGCTATTAGCGACCTTTGTTATTGCATTGGCCGTCGGTGCTGGCCGTACAGGTCGCGTGATATTGGGTAACTTACCCGTACCTGAGATAGACAGTTTCAAATGGATGGCTATTCTTTTCTGCACACTATTGGCTGGGGGCGGAGTTTTTTGGGCTGCCGCTGAACCCATCGCGCATTTCGTGTCAGCACCTCCTTTATACGGTGAGTCAGCCGATCTACAGCAACGCGCTTTTAACGCATTGTCTCAATCATTTATGCATTGGGGGTTTTTGGCGTGGGCGATTGTAGGTAGTTTAACCGCGATTGTGATTATGCATCTGCATTATGACAAAGGCTTACCGTTGAAGCCTCGTACTCTCTTATATCCTATGTTTGGTGAGCGTGTACTCACTGGCCAAACGGGCGCAATCATCGATGCTTGCTGTATCGTGGCAGTGGCTGCCGGTACTATCGGTCCCATTGGTTTCTTGGGGTTGCAAACCAGCTATGCGCTGAATGAATTGTTCGGTATTCCCGATACGTTTACGACTCAGCTAATCATCATTGTCTTTGCCATCGTACTCTATACGTTGTCTGCGATCAGTGGTCTGACTCGTGGTATGCAGCTACTCAGCCGCTTTAACGTCATTTTGGCTTTTGCGCTGATGGTCTTTATTTTGATATTTGGACCGACCAATTTTATTGTCAACGGCTACATTCAGGGTGTGGGTACGATGATTGACAACTTCGTTCCAATGGCAACCTTTCGCGGTGATGAGGGTTGGCTGAGCTGGTGGACGGTATTCTTCTGGGGTTGGTTTTTAGGCTATGGCCCGATGATGGCGATATTTATCGCTCGTATTTCACGCGGTCGTACTATCCGCCAACTGATTACCACAGTCTGTATCATTGCACCGCTTGTGACTTGCTTTTGGTTCACCGTCGTTGGCGGCTCTGGTTTAGCATTCGAGATTGCCAACCCCGGTAGTGTCAGTAGCGCCTTTGAAGGCTTTAACTTACCTGGTGCGCTATTGGCCGTCACGCAGCAACTGCCATTTCCTTTGATTACCTCGATATTGTTCTTAATTTTAACCACAGTGTTTATCGTGACCACTGGCGATTCGATGACTTATACCATCAGTGTGGTCATCAGTGGCGAGCGTGAGCCGAACGCCATGATTCGCACCTTTTGGGGCATCATGATGGGTGTGACGGCGATTGTTTTAATCTCGCTTGGTTCGGGCGGCGTGACAGCATTGCAGTCCTTTATCGTTATTACTGCCGTGCCCGTCTCTTTTGTATTATTGCCTTCATTATGGAATGGACCACAGATTGCTCAGAAAATGGCACGAGAGCAGGATTTGTATCGCCCTAATCAGGTAGAGGTGAGACACAAAATCAGTGAAGCCGAAAACGCTCAAACGTCTAGAGAAAGCATGACGCAAAAAACTGATTAAGGTTCTAGATCACCAAACGGTAAATATGAGACAGCCATTACATGCGCCGCTAATTTCATATTTACCAATAGACACCCTCATTGAGATAATTAACGAAGCTGCTGGCTCAGTATATTAGGTAAGGTAGTGACATTATGAATATGGTTTATGCAAATGATAAAAGTATCGACGTCAAATCGCCTTTACTTAGTACAGGTTTCCGTACTCGTGATGTGATTATGGATGCGCAAAGACTGGGCGCCATGCATCAAACCCGCGTTAGCTTTGTGCGTACGTTATTGCGTAAGATTGATAGAGAAAAATGGACGCTCAGCACTCATTTGTGGGATTTGGATGAGCAAGGCTATGGCAAGGTTATCTATCGTCTACATACCCTAGAGCATCTGTATCATTTGGTGGTGTTCTGCAACGAGCTGGCTGATGACGAGCGTAATGATAGAGTGATTGCCCAAAAATGGGATGTCACCTTTGGGCTGGTATTTGGTGAGATAAGCGAAGAATTACTGAATAATCTACAAGCCAACGTACCGCTACAAGAAGCCGGTCGTAACTCCAACATGATGATGGTGCTGGCACGAGCAAACAAAAGCGTGCGTGTCTTTGATCATATCGTCAGCTCCCTTGCGGCTGGCAAGCAGCCTGAGGTTGACGTACTCGCACAAGTGGGCTACATCCTGCGTACCACGGCGGTCTATGGCAATGGTAAGTTCGGTATTTATGATTTTAAGCCGTTAGATCATAGCGAGGATTTTAATCAGTCGTTCCGAGCGCAGATGTGTGCTGTCTACCTGCTGCGTGAATTCAGCCTTGATTGGGTCGATTATTTGGCAAAACAAAAAGGCGGTAGCAAGGCCGCCGTTCTGCATCCAGAAATCAAGCGTTATTTGGGTATTGGTAATGCCACCGGTTTGGGTATGGCGCCTTATTTAATCAATCATCCATGCGTCGTTGACCAATGGCTGACCACCCGTGAAGAGGCATTACAGGCGACATTGGTTTGCCAGATTGAGCCCAAAGAAACCGCACATTTTGCAAGTCTAATCAAACGTGCTATTCAGCATTTTAACGAAATTGTCACCATCAACGAGCAGCAAATCAAACGCAATGAAACGGTTGTTAGTGAATTAATTATTTTACAAAACAACTTGATGACAACCATTAATAATCATGCGACATGGGCGGATTTTTTACAGGCACATGACCATTTGAGCTTTGAGAGCCAAGAAGTCATCATTTCTTGCTTAATAGAGCTGTATCCTGAACGTGTCGATGCATTGCTCGAAAGCGTCAATGCTGATGAAGCCTTATCGTTACCAAAAGGTAAAGTCATTCAGGATCTAATTGACGTCTTAGAGCAGCATTATCGCTGGGCCATTGATATTGATTTTAGTCAGCCTGAGAATAGCCATTGGTTTTGGTATCGTTCCATCGATAAGGAAGAGCCACGTATGGGTATACGTGGTCAGGAGCCGGGTGCTGATCGTGAGCTGTCCTTGGATATTGCCCGCCAAGCCAATCATTTATATTTGGCTTTAAAACAAGCCAATCCACAGCAGCTAATATCCGAGTTCATCTTGAATAAACCCAAATATCGCTCAATTGCGCGCCGCGTCTGGACAATGGGCGATAAGCAGCTGGGTGATATTCAGATGAATGTCTTACACAAAGACGCATTACCCATGCATCTATTACGGTGTAAATTATCGATGTTTGGGGCAACCAAGTTTGATCCGAGATCAGATCGCTGGGTGCGAATCACCTTGTTTCAAGGTGCGCCTTTATTTTCAGAAGTGCATAGTGATGAATGGTTGTTTCCTTTATTGCCTGATGTCTCAATAGAGCAAGGAGGCTCTGACTTATGATGGTATCGCACAATGAAATCGTCACGATGGTATACAAAGCTTTTACTGGGCTGCACCGAGAGGTGGGGGAAGCTGATGTGATAGCCACTATGGTCGCCGAACTACAGATGGCAGGATTGGATGGTATCAAACATTTTAATAATGCCACTCCATATATCTTGACCGAGATTGATACGCCAATCGATATCGTTCATCAAGAGGATGGTGCTATCCGTTTAGATCTGCATGGTAGTAGCTTAGCCTGTCATTTGCCGACTATCATTGACTATGCGCTTGAAAAAATGGGCGACTCAGCGCATTTTTATATTTATTTGCAGAACTGTCATAATCGCTGGTTGGCTTATAGCGAGTTGGTGGGACTGGCTGCCAAAGGCTTTGCTTGCTTGGCCAAATGGGACAACGGCTCTGTACCTAAACATACATTGTTTACATTGAATCAAGGCTTTGTCTATCCTGACCTTTACTTTTTTGACAAACCGCAAGCTAACTATAATACCAATGATATGGTCATTGAAATTGCCACGCAAAACTTTGAGATTGAACACGATATCCAGAATTTCGATCGTAAAATATCGACAGATGCATTGTTTGAAACCCATCAGCGCGCATGGAAAGAAGGCATCTATGTCGATGATATGCAATGGGAAACACTCAAAAAAACCGCCGCTGCTATATTGGTAGAGAACAGTGAAATATCCAGTCGCGGTGCGGGCGGGGCATAGAGTATAAAGCCCAACCATTTTGAAAGGTCTAAAAATTTTATTCATACTTTAAATTAAAAAAAGCGGCCAGTTTACTAGCTGCTTTTCGCATTACAGGTATACAACTCAACAGCTGATCTAAAAATTTTCTTGCTATAGAGAAATGATTTAACAGTAATAGCTTATTGCTACTTGCCCAGATAAGTAACGTCAATAAATGCCAATAAAAAATACTTGTCGGTCAATAACTATAAAAATAAATGAACATATGGCTACATTTGTAATCAACCCTTCCTTGCCTTTTCTCACTTATGTATCGCATGCGTTTATTTACAACACTTATGTCTTGTCATTTTAAAAATGTTCTGCTAGGTTATATAACGATAATATAGTTATCTATATATAAAATACTGTTACAAAGCACCAACTTTATACGGGTTTTATTAGATAATTTTTTATCTGCCAGAAATGACACAACGTAAGAGGTTGTAATCATGTTAGATTTAGCAAATATGACGCCACAAGAGGTCAGAGCATTAATCGGTAAGAACGAAATCAACAAGCCGACTTCTGGCATGTGCAAAGGTCACATACAAGCAAACTTAGTCATAGTACCCAAGAAATTGGCCTATGATTTTTTATTGTTTGCACAAAGAAACCCAAAATCTTGTCCTATTTTAGACGTAACAGATGTTGGTAGTTCGGAACCACGGCTGATGGCGAAGGGCGCAGACTTAAAGTCTGATGTGCCAAAGTATCGAATATACGAGTTCGGCGAGCTAGTAGCTGAGGTGTCAGACTTAACAGACTATTGGAGAGAGGACTTGGTCTGCTTTCTTTTAGGATGTAGCTTTTCCTTTGAGTCTGCCATGCTCAATGCGTCTATTCCTGTCAGACACATCGAAGACAATCACAATGTGCCGATGTATATCACGAATATAGAAACTGAGCCTGCAGGACAGTTTCATGGAAAAATGGTGGTCAGCATGCGACCGATACCTTATCCGTTAATCACCAGAGCCGTACAAGCCACCTCTCGGTTTCCGCAAGTACATGGCGCGCCTATCCATATTGGAGATCCTAGTGTCATCGGTATCACAGATATCCATTCTCCCGATTTTGGTGATGCATCACTCATAAAAGAAGGCGAAGTGCCTGTATTTTGGGCTTGTGGTGTGACGCCTCAAAGCATAGCCATGACCAGCAAACCTGAACTGATGATCACGCACGCACCAGGGCATATGTTTATCTGCGACCCAAAAGATGAAGACTTGGCAGTTCTGTAATTTTGGATGACAACGCTATTTTAAAACGCCATTTTAAAATGTAATGGTATCTAATCTTGTTTGTCCACAAAGCTCTCGGTAAATAAAAGCGTATGGTTTAAAAGTAGGGCCCTATTTACATCAGTTACATCGCATAAATTTTCTATAAAAAACAATTATTCACTTTTACTCTAATGGAATAGCTAATAATATGAATATTAACTTTACAGATCTAGAAAGGCTGATCAAAATCGCAGAAAGCGCTGACATACAATCATTAGAAGTAACCGATGGTGATGCACGTATCTCTATCATTTGTCAGGCTAATGTCAATGAAAGCAGCAATCATATTGGTAATACTCGCCACTCAAAAACTGCTCATTCAGAATCACGTACAGTAACCTCCCACAATAACACTTCTAATAATACCAGTGCAGATAACAGTTCTATGGATGAAACGGTGACTACTGAGGTCGCCAATTCATCTGCCTCTTCATCTTCATCTCAAGTATTGGCACCTATGCTCGGTACTTTTTATCTTCGCTCTGAGCCGACAGCTGAGGCGTTCTTTAAAGTGGGTGATCAGGTAGTAGCAGGGCAGACCCTATGTATCATTGAAGCCATGAAAATGATGCATGAAGTAAAAGCAGAAGCTGATGGTACGATTCAAGAGATTCTGATCGATGAAGGTGATGTCGTAGAATATGCACAGCCTTTATTTATTATAGCGCCAGACAGTTAAAGTCACTCAATAGCTACTCAATATTGTATAGACGCTGCACAAACACTGTATTTGACACTATATTTTTAAGGGAATAAATATGTTCACAAAAATCTTAATTGCCAACCGTGGCGAGATTGCTCTACGTATTATCCGAGCTTGTAAGCAGCTGGGTATTAAATCCGTCATTGCGCACTCTGAATCAGACAAAGACTCGTTACCCGTACGCCTAGCCGATGAAAAAATCTGTATCGGGCCTGCCAATGCCACGCACAGCTACCTCAATCAAAGAGCACTCGTTTCTGCAGCAAAAATCACCAACGCACAAGCCATTCATCCAGGCTATGGCTTTTTGTCTGAAAACGCAGACTTTGCTGCTTTGATTGAAGACTCAGGTCTCACGTTTATTGGCCCAACGGCTGACAATATCAGAAACATGGGCGACAAGGTTGAAGCCAAAAAACAAATGACAATGGCTGGCGTGCCCTGTGTGCCTGGTTCTGATGGCGCATTGCCTGCTGATTCAGAGCAAGTTATCAAGATTGCCAATGACGTTGGCTATCCAGTCATTATCAAAGCGGCAAGCGGTGGCGGCGGTCGTGGGATGCGCGTGGTCGAAAAAGAAGCCGACTTACTCTCTGCGATCTCTATGACGCAAACAGAAGCCAAAGCCAATTTTGGTAGCGCTATCGTCTATCTTGAAAAATACTTACAAGCACCTCGTCATATCGAAGTGCAAGTCATGTCTGATACTCACGGCAATGCTATTTATTTAGGCGAGCGTGATTGCTCTATGCAGCGTCGTCATCAAAAAGTCATTGAAGAAGCGCCAGCACCCGGTATCACCGAAGAGCAGCGCCAAAAAATCGGCCAAGCATGTGTCACGGCTTGTGAGCAAATGCAGTATAGAGGTGCAGGCACGTTTGAGTTTTTATATGAAAACGGCGAGTTCTTCTTTATCGAGATGAACACCCGTGTGCAAGTTGAGCACACCATCACTGAGATGGTGACGGGCGTCGATATTGTGCAAGAGCAAATAAGAGTAGCTGCAGGGCTTCCATTGGCATACAAGCAAAGTGATATCGCCATTACCGGACACGCTTTTGAGTGCCGTATCAATGCTGAAAACGCGCAGACATTTTTACCAAATGCTGGACGCATAGACTACTGCCACATGCCAGCAGGGTTTGGTATCAGAGTAGACAGTCATGCTGAGTCGAACTACACCGTGCCGCCATCTTATGACAGTTTGATTGCCAAGATATGTGTACAAGATCGTTCAAGAGAAAAAGCGATAGAAAAAATGCGTGCGGCCTTATCAGAAGCGCAAATCACGGGTATTGATACCAATATTGGTTTGCATCAACGTCTGTTTGAAGATGAGGTGTTTTGTCAGGGTCAAATGAGCATTCATTATCTAGAAGAATGGATACAAGACAATATATAAATCCAGTCTTGCCCGCAAAAATGAAAAACTAATCTGACATTAGCGTCAGAATAAAGACAACAGATAATGGAGCCCATACTGATGGAACTACAATGGCAAATATGCAGTGAAACCAATCTAGCGTTGTTTTTCCCTAAACCAACCACCTTAGAAAAACAACAAAAATGCTGGGCTTTATCAGATAGCATCCAGAAAATGCCAGAAGTCATCGAAGTAGTGATTGGCATGAATACGCTCAGTGTATTCATCGTGCCATTAACGTGGGCTGAGCTGAATACTTTTAAAGATAAGCTTTCAGATCTACTCAATGATATCCCTTCAAAAACCATCCAAGGTAAGCACGTCGAGATACCAGTGCATTACGGTGGAAAATATGGCCCCGATCTAGCGGCCATGGCGAATGACCTAAACCTCTCAGTTGAAGCGGTTGTCGATCTACATACTAAAGCCACTTATACCGTTTACTTTATCGGTTTTCAGCCAGGATTTCCTTATCTTGGCGGCTTGTCTGAGTCCTTATACTTCCCAAGGCATGCCGTACCTAGAACCCAAGTACCCGCAGGATCAGTGGGTATCGGTGGCGAGCAGACAGGGGTTTATCCTTTTGATTCTCCAGGCGGTTGGCAGCTACTCGGCCAGACGGATACTGCTTTATTTGATTTAACCAAGACCTCTCCGACGTTGCTTAACGCAGGCGATACTTTGACATTTAAAGCGATTGATATTCATCAATAAGCGATAAATAAAAGATGCATGAATCAAAAAGACAAATAAACAGGTGGTATCAATGAAGATTTTAACCGCAAGTGCCCTTGCCAGTATTCAAGATTCGGGACGACTGGGTTACCGCAGTATGGGTGTGGGTAGAAATGGCGTAATGGACAGCTGGGCGCTACAAGCTGGTAACGCTTTGATGAAAAATGAGGCCAACGAACCTGCTATTGAAATAGCGCTCGGTGAACTAACCATACAGTTTGAAGAAAGTGTCAGTTTTTGCTTAACAGGCGCTTTATACGAGGCATATTTAGACGACAAGCGTGTTCCTTGCTATTGGCGTATCAATGCGACAGCTGGGCAGACGCTCAAGCTTTTGCGCCCGCTACAAGGTATGTATAGCTATTTATGTGTGCACGGTGGCTTCGATATTGAGCCAGTATTGCAGTCGGTTAGCACCAATCTCAAAGCAGGATTTGGCGGATTTGAAGGCAGATACCTAAAAGCCGATGACAGCTTAACGGTAAAAACTGAATCAAACCTGCCTGTCATTGGGGTGGCTCGGCTTGCGCCAACCGATGTCATTAGAGTGATAAAAAGCAGTGAGTATGATTGCTTCACTGAGTCGTCTCAACAAGCTTTTGAAAATCAGCCTTGGAAACTACAAACCAGTAGCAACCGTATGGGTTACCGCCTTGAGGGAGCAACATCGCTTGAATTTAGTAAGCCTGTAGAAATGAGCTCACATGGTGTTGATATTGGTATGATTCAGGTACCACCACAAGGGCAACCGATTATTTTGATGGCGGATGGGCAAACGACGGGTGGCTATCCAAAAATTGCAACCGTGATTCAAGCAGACATAGGTCTGATGGCACAGATTAGATTTGGCAAAACCTGTCAGTTCGTCGTTGTGTCATTAGAGCAAGCGTTAAAGGAACAGCAAAACAGACAACACTATATCGATCAAATAAAGGAGTATGCCAATGAAAATTGATTTAAATGCTGATGTGGCGGAAGGCTGCGGGCAAGACGATAAATTACTAACGATAGTCAGCTCAGCGAATGTCTGCTGCGGTCTTCATGCTGGTTCTTACAGCGAGATGCTAGCCACGTTGCAATTGGCAAAAGCAAACAACGTGAGCGTAGGCGCACATCCTGGTCTAAACGATAGAGAAAACTTTGGCCGTATTCATGAGCCGTTAAGCGAAGCCGATTATCGTGCTTTATTGGTGTATCAGTTGGGTGCAACCAAAGCGCTCTGTGACTTGGTTGGTGTGTCATTAGACTACGTAAAACCGCATGGTGCATTGTACAACCAAGCTGCTATTGATGAAGACTTATCAGATATCTTGGTAAGTCAAATCAAACGATTTGATCCAAGCCTAAAGGTCATGGGTTTGTCCGGCGGCTATTTGGTCAAATCAGCTAAGAAGCATGGTTTAGAAGCCATATCAGAAGTGTTTGCCGATAGAAACTATGAAAAAGACGGCTCGCTGGTCTCTCGTAGCAAAGACAACGCTCTGATAACTGACACAGATGATGCGGTTAAGCATGTGTTGCAGATGATCACTGAAGGAACAGTCACCAGCGTTTGTGGCCAAACTGTCCCCGTAGAAGCGCAAAGTATTTGCCTACATGGTGATGGTGAACACGCTATTTTATTTGCACAAGAAATAAAGAAACAACTAGAGCTCAAAGGTATCACTATCTCTGCCTAATAAATATCCGCCTCCTAGGGCGTGTCCTCAATTTAATCGAGGGTAATCTGAATGGGTTAAAAATGGCTAAATCTTGCCAAACGGTGTCAAATAGCTTACTAATATCTCGATATTATCTGCGCTATTTTCTTTGTTTGACTGCCACTTATCTCATTCTTACCACCATTTTTAAAATGAGGACACACCCTGATCATTTGATTAAATAATCCCATACAGCACAAGGATGTTTATGAGTACCCTAAAAAAACACAATACCGCCATTTTAGGCGCGGCCTTTCTGATGGCCACATCAGCCGTAGGGCCAGGATTTTTGACCCAAACTGCCACATTTACTGAAAGCCTAATGGCAAGTTTTGGTTTCGTTATCTTAATATCTATTGTTATGGACATCGGCGTCCAGCTTAACGTTTGGCGAGTAGTTGCTGTCTCTAAAAAACGTGCACAGGAAATCGCCAACTTGGTGTTTCCTGGTGTCGGTTACTTGCTCGCTTTTTTAATCATTGCGGGTGGTCTGGCTTTCAATATTGGTAATATTGGCGGTGCAGGGCTTGGTATGCAGTCCATGTTCAACATGTCGCCTATCACAGGCGCTCTGATCAGTGGTGTGATTGCCGTAGCCATATTTCTAGGCCGAGAAACGGGGCCTATGATGGATAAGTTCGCTCAGTTAATGGGCTTTATCCTGATTGTATTGGTCATTTATGTGGTCTTTAAATCTGATCCGCCATTAGCAGAAGCCGTCAGCAAAACCATCATGCCTGACAAAATCGATGCAGTGGCTATCGTGACGCTAGTCGGCGGTACGGTTGGCGGTTATATTACTTTCTCAGGTGCGCATCGCTTATTAGAAGCAGGCGTCAGCGGAGAAGAGAATTTAAAATCAGTGACCAGAAGCTCGGTCTCTGGCATTTTGATTGCCTCTGTGATTCGCGTGTTTTTATTCCTTGCAGTATTAGGCGTGGTATCTCAAGGCTTTGCATTGGATCCCGCCAACCCAGCCATGTCACCGTTTCAGTACATTTTAGGAAATGCGGGTAAAGTTATTTTTGGTATGGTGATTTGGGCGGCTTCTGTGACCTCGGTGATTGGTGCTGCTTATACCTCTGTGTCTTTTATGACCAACTTCCATCCATTTATTGAAAAGCACAAACGCTACTTCATTATTGGTTTCATCGTGATCTCGACAATGGTGTTTGCTACTATCGGTAAACCAGCCCAAGTACTAGTATTGGTCGGTACGTTAAATGGTTTGGTATTGCCTATCGCCATGGTTATCATTTTGATTGCCGCCTACAGAAAAAATATCGTTGGCAATTATAAGCATCCGATTTGGATTGCGGTATTTGGTTGGTTAATCGCCATCGTTATGAGTATCCTAAGTGTCATGACCATTGCTAAATATCTGGGCATGAGCTAAAAAATTAAGATAAGGAATGTATTATGGATATAGAGCAAATAGAACGTGTGGTCAAACTGGTTGAAAGCAGTCAGCTGCATGAAGTCACGATTGCAGACAACGGGCAGTCTATTACGGTGGTTAACAATCTAGGTGCGCAGAATAATGTGAGCGCTAATCCTATAGATGACACGACTACTCATGAGCCTGAACAGCAGGGTAGTGACGTATTGCAAGTAGGTGCCACTTACGTAGGGCAGGTCTACTTAAGTGAAGACGATGCAACAGACAACTTGGTCAAAGAAGGCGACCACATTCAAAAAGGTCAGACCGTTTGCTTCATTGACGAGTTGACCCGTTTGCAGCCAGTAATTAGTAATAAAGAAGGTGTGGTCACGGCAGTTTTGGTTGAAAGTGGCCAGAACGTTGAATACGGACAGCCTATTTTAGAGATAAAAGCTACGCCTTAGTATTGGGTAAATGACCCGTTTTTATAACATTATCCAAAGTCAATATTGAATACAGCAAGAGGGCTAGCGTTATATGACACTAGCCCTCTTTTTTTACTGCTGCTGTTATTAAGCTGTTTCTAATGATGTCATCGCAAATAACACATGTAGTGCCATGGTCGTATACCAAATACAGCTTAATTATTTTTGATTGGTTTACCAAGGTCTAGGATTTCTTCCGCATCGATAGTAGTGGGGGATTTTGCTTGTTTGCGCTTATCCCACCAAGCAAAAAGGTTCGCTAGTACAGATCCGGATACAGAATGCCAGATACAAGCCACGGCTGCTGCGATGGCAGACTCTGCATTACCAGGGAAAAATTTGGTACTTAAACCCGTTGCCAAGCCTGCATTTTGCACCCCAACCTCAATAGATATGGTACGTTTTTTGGCCTTATTCATACCAAAGAGTGCACCTGAGTAGTAGCCCAATACGTAACCGACGATATTGTGTACCGCAATAGCTAAGACGACGACCAATCCTGATTGTAAAAACTGACTGCCAAATACGGCTGCAACGCCGCCCACGATCGCGGCAAAAGCCAATACAGCAACGCCTGGCATAATAGCACGCACATCGTTAAACCAATGCTTGTTGTGAAATAAAATGTTTAACATAGATCCGATAGCGACTGGTAATAATGTCACTAGTAGCATGAAGCGGAACATGCCCCAACCATCCATTTCAACTGATTGACCCACCAAATAATTCAACCACAGCGGCGTCATCAAAGGTGCAATGATGGTCGATACAGTGGTCATGCCTACTGAAAACGCCACGTCGCCTTTAGCCAGATAGCTCATGATGTTAGAAGACACACCACCTGGACAAGTGCCGACTAAAACCAAACCTAGTGTTAAGCCAGGTGAGAGATCAAAAAGGCGAGCCACGCCAATTGCCAATAGCGGCATGACGGTATATTGAATGATAGAACCAATAAAAATATCTAGTGGGCGCTTGGCCAATACTTTGTAATCTTCTTTACCCAATGTCATGCCCATAGCAAGCATGATAATCCCTAATACAATGACCTGAGTGTCACCTGTCACCCAAGAAAAAGTTGCGGGCTCTATAAAGGTTACCGCCGCTGCCAAAATAATAACCAATGCAGTAAACCGACTTAACTGCTGACTTATCATCCCTAAAAACTGCATTTCTCAAATCCTTCTAAGGCTAAAAATAGTCAAGTATAAGTTCAAAATCACTATATTTCCAACAGGTTCGAGCTATTTTTAGCCAACAATAAGTTGCTATTATGACAACTTTAGATATTTTTCCATTTCTGATACAGAGGGGATTATTTGGTAAAAATTACGGATAGCTACCATATCGTTACCTTTCTTTAAATTCCACAATTTTAGATGCCGTTATAATTCCTTATGATTTAGTTTATGTAATCTACATAACACTTTATTTATGAAGCATATGTATAAAGTGCTATGTAGATTAACGCCATTCTTTGCAATAGTGTTATATAGTTAGTATACTAACAATTAATATACTAACTAAATAATATCTAATATGCCTAATCAACCTTATCAGTTTCACTTTTTTTTGCATTGTGGTCATCTCATCGAAGAGCGTCTGCGTACTAAGCTGACACCTTTGGATGTTATGCCGCGTCAAGCACGTGTGTTAGATGCGCTCGGAAGAATGGGGCAAGCATCACAAGTGCAGTTGGCTGACGAGTTTGGATTGTCTGCGGCAAGCATGAGCACGATGACATCACGCTTATTGACAGCGGGTTTAATCGAAAGACGTGTCGATGAGCATGAGCTGCGTAGCAATATCCTCAAGCTCTCCAAGCACGGGAAAGGTCTATTAACGCAGATTTATGAGGTATGGCACGAATTAGATCAAGAAATATATGAGGCGATAGGGTCTGAAAATGCGACGCAACTTGCAAGGATTACTCATGAGCTACGCAATGCGTTTGGTGGTTTTACACCAGGTGAGAATAGCTCGAATTTAGAAGAACAAACGCATAGTTAGTTAAGTTCAACACGCCCTAGTATTTTTATAAGAGATTTTTCACCCATTCAGTCTAACCAGCTATCAGGAAATTTACAATGTCGACTTCTATTCAATCACTTGTTCGATCAAAAAATATTATCAAACACCTATCTTTATTGGCGTTACTGTCCACATCTTCTTATGCCTTCGCGCTTGATGTTAATTTTGTGGACAGTAAATGGGATGGTAAGACCATTCCTGAAGGACAACAGTGTCAAAAATTCGATGGGGTCAATCCAGGTACGCCCAAGCTGAGCGTGTCTGGTATTCCAGCAGGGTCAGACAGTGTCGTGTTGGTATATAGCGACCGCGATTCAAAAAAGATGAATAATGGCGGGCATGGCATCATGAGTTACACCTTGGCAAAAGGCGCCAATAAGGTGCAATTACCGATTGTGGCTGGACATACTTATGAGATGCCAAAAGGTTTTGAGATGATAGCAGAGCATCGCGGCGCTGGCTGGGACAAGGAAGGGGCTTATATGCCACCTTGTTCTGGTGGTAGTGGACATGAGTATTACGTCACGGTTCAAACGTATAAAGGCAATACGGTCACTGCTGAAACCGTGTTAGAGCTAGGTAAGTTTTAATCGGCAACGTGGTATTCGTTATAAAAAACATTATCATTTTTACCTGCGAATCGACTAAAAAATAATTATTGTCAGGGTTATAAGTGTCAATGTCATTAGTGCCATGGCCGAATATCAATGGCAAGATTGAGGTTTTTTTAATAATTTATGATAATTACTACTCATAATAGAGGGTTTATGAAAACAAGGTTACTTTACGATAGCATACTGATCAGTATGGCAGTAACGCTAACCGCTTGTAGTCAACTTGCTGAGCAATATTCGGTAGCAGCTGCTAACGAGACTAGTCAAACGCTATCAGTTTCAGAAGCTGATCGCATTGCTAATGGTAGTGTTGATATGACACGCATCAGCCAAGATGCCCTTGTAAAAGCCCCTGAAACTGTCGATTGTACATTAGAAAATGGCGCTGCTGCCAAGTGTGCAAAGATAGTAGTCAAGCACCAACCTGATAACTTAAAAATTGGTCCGTTTTGCCCAGAGACGCTAGATGACAAAGGTGGTGTCTGGAACTGGGATGGCGAAGAATCGGGGCTCTACCGTATCGATGAAAAGTTTTTGACGATGTTAGAGACGCAGGGTTATCAATTCTATGACGCTGACGGCAAGGTGAATATCGTTGACGTGCGTACGACCCAGCCAACGGAAAATAATGCCTGCCTGTCTGCCTCATCTGACGAATCGGTCGAGATGACCATTTTATTGCCATTATCACCAGTCAAAGCTGACCAAGCAACCAGTCTAGGCACTGTAGCCAAAGTTGGGTTGGCTCTTGATGGCGTGCCTATTTTTGCGGACGCGCCTTCAGTGCTACAAACCGGACACATGCCGGCGCTCGACACTTGCGGTGGCCATATTGATCCGGGTGGCTGGTACCACTGGCATGCCACATCAACAGACATCAACTCAGTGTTTGAGCATGAACATGTTGATGCTAGTTGTGCCTTAGAGCAAAAGGCTGATGCCCTGTTCGCCTATGCATTTGACGGTTATCCTATCTACGGTAGCGTGGACAGTGATGGCAAGATACCGACCGATCTGGATGCCTGCAACGGACATACTGGCGCAACCCTTGAAAACCCTAAAGGTGGTTACCACTACCACGCATCGACAGAATTTCCAAACTTGCCAAGTTGCTTGAGCGGTGTAGTCGCTAAGGATAACTTCACGACCACTGCCAAACAAGGCATTGGCGCTCAAGGTCCAGGAGCAGGTGGCCCAGGCCAAGGTTTGCCCCCAGGTTTTGATACAGCAGCGACAACACTTGGTGTTTCAGAAACTGAGTTGTTAAGCGCGATTATGAAAAATGGTGGAAGAGAGCTCGATACTGCTGCGGCTGCCAAAGATCTTGGTGTGACCGAAGCGGCTTTGAAAGCGGCCTTACCCAACTAAGATTGATCTCGTTGACCCTTTCAGACCGGCTAAGCTTTTTTATGTGGGTCTCGTTTTATAAAACCTACAAGCGACAACAATGATTTGTGGAGCTTGTAGGTTGGGTAAAATTCTAGTCGTCTTAATTCTTTATCAGACTCATTAAAATTTACTAATTATTAACAATCAATTTATATTATTTCTATACGGAATTAATCAACTATTTATATAAAGAGTATACTATTCATGCAACTTTCTACTGCTAAATTTGGCTTAAGCTGCTTAGCCTTGACACTCGCATCGGGCGGACTGTTCGCTTGTAGTAGCGAGGTGTCGAATACAAATGCAAGCGCCACGACCAGTGTGTCTAGCAAAAATGCAGATACCGTTATGCCTTCGGTACAACCGTCTTATTTTTTGAGTGATGGCTTGGTTGAGCCTATTAGTAAGGTGTCATGCTCATTGTCAGATGGCAGCACTGGTGAATGTTATAAAATCGTTACCGAAAATAAGCCAAGTGACGTTGGTATGGGTCCATGGTGTCCGAGCAATATTGCAGATGATGCCTCAAAAGGTGGGATTTGGCTAGAAGGCGGCGAAGTCCATGATGTTGATGGCGAATTCGTTAAAAACTTAGCAGAGTTCTATGGCGACAGTAATTGGAATATGTATAACAAAACCACTGGGAAGATTATAAAAACATCAACGCTTGAGGACTGTGTCGCTGCGGCCAACCCCAACGTCGGTGCAGAGTATCGTAACTATTGTGTGGAGTGCCTGCCAGAGTACGCCGCAGATTTGACCGATACTTTCTATATACCAGTGACGCCAAAAACCTCAGCAAGTATCACTGAGTTCGGTGGCCCAGGCCCTCAATCGAGAGGTCCATCGGTACGCGGTATTGCCTTTAATGGTGTACGTTTTGATGCGCCAGCACCTGTCAGTAATATCTTAGGCGCTTATACGCTTGCGCCGTTCGATGATGCAGGCGGTCATATTAATCCTCACGCCGGCTACCATTATCATGCTGCCACTGGACTAACGACTAAGATTGAACAAGACGACGGTCATGCACCAATGATTGGCTATGCGCTTGATGGTTATGGCATATATGCTAATACTGATGCAGAGGGTAATGAATATACCGATCTGGATGAAGCACGTGGTCATTATGATGACGTGAGAGGATATCATTATCATGTGGACAAAGCAGGCAATAACAACTTTATCAACGGACTGCGTGGTGTGTATGCTGAAGACTAGTTTGTCATCAACGACGGTTGCGTGCTTAGCTGCATTTGGACTGAGTATCGTGAGCGTCAATGCGACTGCCCACAACCCCAACACCTCGACTTTTATACTGTCGAAAGCGGCTGATGGCAAATATTTGGTGCGTCTAGATGGTGCTTTGACTGGAGTAGAGGCGCAAATTAACGAAACGTACTCGACCGACGCGTATAAAACGGCGGAGGAGTTTCAGCAGTTAGCCAATGAGCACTTTGTTAAGTCATTGACTTTATCTATCAATGACCAGCCCATTAAAGTAGTGAACCCCAATGTACAGCTGGGCCACGGCACACAGTTCTCTGCCGAGGCGCAGGGTATTGGCGATACGGTCGAATCTATTGATTTGACCAATACGTTCTTTAAAGACTTGCATGGCAACCGAATGACGGTCGTATTGCTGTCTGACCAATTTCCAAAGACGCAATATACGCTTAGTGATAGCAATGAGCATCATTTAAGTTTACAGTTGGTTGACGGTCAGTGGCAACAAAATAACAGCGATGCACTGCCTATGACAGCTGATGGTGCTCAACCGCATACTCATGATGGAAGTGGTCAAGAGGTGGTACATCATCATGACGAAGACGGCCATGACGTAGATAATCATTCGCATGAATCTGCTGATGATCTAGCACTAGATAGTGTTTTAAATGATGATAAAATAAAATTAGCAAGCACGCCGACATTGGCTGCAGCAGACAAGAGCTTGTTTGGTTCTATCTATGTATTGGGTATTGGTGCTGTAATAGCATTGCTGATAGGTGCAAGGTGGTTTTTTAAGAAAAAACAGTAGGAGCATGGCGCGTGGTGTTAATCTAGACATCACGCCCAGAGCTTTTCCCAAACAATATAAACAGGTCAGCATATTTCAAGGCTATTTAATTGAACACTGTGTCTACGCATCTTTTGTCTACGACTCGTGCGCCATCGAAATCAACACGTTTTAGACATCTGGCTCTTGCATTATCCATATTTTATCTGCTCTATAACGTGACGACTTTGTATAGTGTTTCATTATATAAACTCTACCCATCGACAATTCATAATCTCGCCACGGCGTTCGATAGCGCCATTCCTTTCATTCCAGCTATGATTGTTCCTTATAGCTGGTCGTTGATTTTATTTGTTGTCAGCTTTTTTTTAGTACGGACATCCACGCAATTATCTTTATTGAGTTATCGCCTAATCTTAGCGACCATCTTTGCCTGTTTAATCTTCTATTTTTATCCTGCTCGTTTTTCATTCAGTCGGCCGATACCTGATGATTGGACGCAGTTCGGCTATCAGTTTTTGCAATTGGTAGACAAGCCATTTAATCAATTGCCATCATTGCATGTCAGTTATGCCATATTGCTTGGCGTGTCATTATGGGATATTGCAGGGTCTAGAAAATCATGGGTTTCAGGGGCTTATCGGTTATTGCTGACGGGCATATGTACATTGATTGCTCTTTCCACGGTGTTGACGTATCAACATCATTTGCTAGACATGCTAGGCGGGGCAGTGCTGGCCATTTTGGTGCTTATGCTGTCGAATCGAATCCGTAATGCACTGGTAATCAAGTATTTGGCAGTGGGTAGTATCGGGTTTTTGTTAATAGCGATTGCAGGGTTTTGCTTTGCTAATATGAGTATGATAGCGTTTGAGTCTATAGAAACCTTAGCTATTATTATCGCTCTATATTGGTTAATAAGCTTTACAACGTTGGCTTATGCCTATCAACAGGCCAAACCAATGCGGGATGCACGTTGGTTTCAAAAGTCCAATAGTGGACGACTCACCTTATATACTTGGATGAAGTTTGCGCCGATCATTATCATTTATAACGGTATGTCGTTTTTGGGACAGTGGTATTTTAAAGTTTGCTCTAAAAACCAAAAATATCCACTCACACCATATTCTATCAATGACATGGTCAAAGTGATTGCTTCCCCTCGATTGATGCAGACGGATATAAATAATCACTTAACGTATTGGTTGTTTGGCTGTGATTTACTAGAGCGGTCGCGCTCATTGGAAAAATTGCTTCCCTCAGTTCACTATCAGATTATCGTTGTTGATTTAGCCGCTGAGATATCTAGCCACGCTGATCATCTCGAAGTAGCTGCTAAAAACATGACGAGTACGCCTGTCCATTATTTATATCTACCTTTACTAGACTTGCAGCCATTAAGTGATGTATTGCTTAAAGATTATATTGATCTATTTAAGCGACTTGAAGCGTTGACACAATCAGCAGAAACGCGAGCAGTAAACGCTAATAATGAGAGTCGGGTAGAGGGGAGTCAAATAAAAGATGATCAGGTAAAGAATAGCCTCACCACGCTTATTAATTTCCATTGTGTGATGGGACTATCGCGTAGCATCGGCGTGCAGGTTTTATATTTATTATATTGTGGTACGCTAACCATTCATAGCTATCAATCGTGGATTGAGCAGCATTATCCGCACGCGCACCTGACAGATACTTATCTGCCACAGTCATTGGTAGAAACGATGGCTAACTATAAGTCTACTGAACATTTAACAACTCATTAATAGATATTAATATCAGTAGGTTTACGTCTACTGGTTTCTCTTTATTTGGTCTTTACCTACTGTTTAATGTCTATTCAACTATGGAAATATCTATGAACGCTGCATTGCCTTACTTGTACTCTTTTCGTCGCTGTCCCTATGCTATGCGTGCTCGTCTCGGTCTATTATTCGCCGAGTTACCAGTAGAGCTGCGAGAAATCACACTAAAGAACAAGCCAGAGCAAATGCTAGCGATTAGTCCAAAAGGTACGGTGCCAGTATTGCAGCTTTTAGATGGTTCTGTGATTGAAGAGAGCGCAGAGATCATGATTTGGGCGCTTACGCAAAAAGACCCGCAGGGACTGCTCAATGAAAGCGTTTTATCTCAGGCTAATACTTTGATAGCACAAAACGACAATGAGTTTAAACAGTGGCTTGATCGCTACAAGTATGCCGATCGCCACGTAGAGATGACTCAAACAGAATATCGACAACAGGGTGAAGTTTTTTTACAGGTTTTGGAGGAGTTGCTGACTCAGAATACGTATCTACTAGGTAATAGCGTGACGGTTGCTGATATAGGTATCATGCCATTTGTGCGCCAGTTTGCCCATGTAGATCGTGAGGTTTTTTATAGCTTGCCGTATCCAAAGCTGCAACTATGGCTACAGCATTGGTTGGAACACCCGCTATTTGTACAAGCCATAACGAAGTTTCAGCCATGGCAAGAGGGAGATGCGGTAGTGGTTTTCCCTATTCAATAGCTGTAGGCGTTACTTAGCTATTTTTTCTGTTCTGTTCAAACTTGCTATCTTTGTGTTTTGTTTTACTATCGTGCTGAGCTTTTTGCTTAGCCTTTAATGCTGCTTTCTGCTGAGCTGCTTTTTGTTTAGCCTTTAGTGCTGCTTGTTGTTTTGCTTTGAGTTCGGCGTTATGTTTTGCTTTTTGCTTAGCTTCTATTGTATTTTTCTGTTTTTGCGTTAAATGATGTGTGTCTGGTTGAGGAGCAGCATTCGCTGGACCAATCGCAGCAAAGCAAGTAGATACAGCAATTAGTGAACTGATGGCGATATTTTTCAAGTTGAAGTTTTTCATAGTAAGGTCCTTTAGTTTCATTATAAGTAAGAGTATTTGGTGATTGATTGAAGATATATGAGTAGAACGTCGCTCTATTGAATAAGTAAATAATAATAGATTGCGGTGTTACGTACTTTTATGAAAGTTAAAGAAAGGTGACTTTTTCTAGCAGATACTTAACCATCACCGCCATCGTGAGGGTTTTGTGCTAACGGCAGGCAAGCTAGCAATACTCTAGAGACGATACTTACTCAACACCATCAATTCATCTATCCGATAGAGTATTAATACATTTTGGGAAGCTTATTAGGAGCTATATTGAGCGACTGAATTATTGAAGGGCTATGATATGAATGGAGTATGTTGTTAGGGCAACAAGGTAACTGACTGACCATACGCTATCTAATACGTATTGGGATTATCATCTAGAGGTAACTCAGACAGAGTCTCGATAACGAGGCAAGGTTTTCTACAAGTTTTAGAAGAGTGCTAACTGATGGTACTTAAATTTGTTTTAACATATTTAGTCAGTCGTAAATCGCTGAGCGTTTTAGGCACTTTAATATTGCCCAAGCGACCGACCCACGCATCTCTTAAGTGTTGGCTCAAGCGCTTGCTGTGTCAAGAGCGGAGGATGGTACTTAATATACAGCTTTCATTATCCCAGCCTACATTGCTACCCAAGCAGCGGAAACTGATAAACAGTGGCATATACAAAGGTCGTGATCAGTACTGTGATGATACTGCACCACACCATATACCGCTGAGGCGCTGACCATGCGATGCGCCAATTTATTTTGCCCTGCGCAGTCAGCCATTCCATCATACTAATGGCGATGGTCAGCCATAATGTTCCCACCAAAAACCCACCCATCACATCGCTCAGATAATGCTCATTTAGCACAATTCTGCTGAGGCCAATCAGTAGGCACAATAAAATAGTAAGCGATAATATCCGCACTTGGCGGACAAAATGAGTGCTAAAACGAATCGCTATATAAGCGAAAAACCCATACAGCGCAATGCTGACGGTGGCATGACCGCTGGGAAAAGAGTAAGTGTGCTCCATCAGCAAAATGTCTATCGGTCGTGCCCGATGAAAGGCCATTTTGCTCAAAAATGCAAAGGCGGTACTGCCGATGGTTGAGATCAGTAGACCGACCAAAACATATGGCTGGCGCACGACCGCGCAGAGTATAGCCGTCAGTAGAATGATTAAGCAGGTAATCGGTGTAGAGCCTAAGCTCGTGATAAAAATAAATGCAGGTACTATGCTTGAGTCTTGTAGCACGCTCATATGCTGCGACACAAACAGATCGGTGGTGACGATAGAATCAGCGTTCACCACATCCTCTACCAAGCCTGCAAACAACGCCAAAATATATATATTCAAGAGTGTCAAAACGGTGAGTATCAAGCCAGAAAAGTGACCACGGGCAAAGCGCTGTGCTATAAAACCAAATAGCGCTGGGTATTTATGCTGTAAGCGTATCATCAGTGGCAGGCGTGCAATATGTTCGCGCAGCCAAAGCTCACCACGAGAAATGAAACCCAATAGGCGCTTGCCATAGCGAATCAGCAAATGCTGTATCAGCCATAATAACGACATCATTAAAATAAGCACCATGCCCAAACTGATTAGCTGAGGGTATTGTTCAATGAGAGCAATCATCAATAGCTTATTCCTTTTATCGTGTCTAATACTGCACTGAATAGTATGCTTATCACCGCGCTTAGTACAGTGATTGAAGAGATACAGCGATCGAAGATATAGGTGATTTATTCGACAACGCCTAGTACAACCAATCGGCTGATACTGTTAGTCAAGTCTATATAAATCCGCTACATCGTCATCCTCGCTAAGCATACTAATGTATAACTTGCACTCGGTTTCCTTGTATCGAAATTATATTGAACTGACTATATCAAACCTTACTGTGACTATTGTCTGACTTTTTACAGTATGTCGTTATTTGAGAGTTTTGCGCCATTTATTACTGTTTTTGCGTAAGCTTTTATAAGACATTAGATCTAAAAATATAAGGTATAAAAAATATGATGATAAATGACTGTCAAAGCTGTTACCTTTAGCAATCATCTCTTCTGTAACCAAATAGACGGCATCAATAAATAACTCATGAACTTATTTACATTAAAATTGACGGCTCAAAAACCCTCTACTCAAAAACCCCTCATTAGCCTAGCGTTTAGCGTACTGATTGCGACACTACTGATATCTGAAACTGCACAAGCGGCAAGCGCTAATGATCGCTTAGAACAGGAAGTTGATAAGCAAGCAAAGCAGTTAATGGCGGAATATCAGATCCCTGGTATGGCCTTTGGAATTATCATAGATGGCCAGTCACACTTTTATAATTATGGCTTATCTAACAAGCAGCGCAACCAGCCTGTGTCAGAGAACACAATCTTTGAGCTGGGTTCTGTGAGTAAGACCTTTGCTGCTACACTGGCCAGTTATTCGGAATTAAATGGCACCTTATCACTCGATGATACGGCGGACAAATACATTCCCTATCTAAAGAATAGTGCCATCGGCAGTACAAAACTCATCAGCTTGGGTACTTACAGCGCAGGTGGGTTACCGTTACAGGTGCCTGAAGAGATTGAGAATAGTAAAGAGCTGTTGCGATATTATAAATCTTGGCAACCCAAATTTTCTGTCGACTCAACCCGCTTATATTCCAATGCCAGTATCGGACTGTTTGGTTATATCTCTGCTTTAAGTATGCATGGTGACTATACCAAGCTCATAGAAAACACAGTGCTGCCATCACTCAAGATGACAAATACCTTTGTCGATGTCCCTGCGGACAAAATGGAGAATTATGCTTTTGGTTATAACACGGCAGGTGAGCCAATCAGGGTCAATCCTGGAATACTTGATGCAGAAGCTTACGGTATCAAATCAACCAGTGCTGATATGACGCGCTTTATGGCGGCGAATATGGGGCTGGTAACGGTAGACAGTCAGATGCAGCAAGCACTTGAGAACAATAGAAAGGGCTACTATCGAACCAAGCATTTTACGCAAGGGCTGGCTTGGGAGATGTATCCATTACCGACGACATTAGAACGGCTTGTTGAGGGTAATTCCACAGAAACTATCTTACAACCTCAGCAGATACAAGTGAATGAACCGCCAACCCCTATGTTAGATGATGTGTGGGTCAACAAAACAGGGGCAACCAATGGCTTTGGCGCTTATGTCGCTTATATCCCTACTAAAAGAACAGGGATTGTTATTTTGGCAAATAAAAACTATCCCAATACGGAACGGGTTAAGGCTGCATATACGATTTTAGACCGTGCGCTAAATGATAGTGCGTTAAGCAAGTGATGTATAGCCATTAAGCCATTGCTCATGTGTCCTAAAGCAACGCTAATAGGCGGTTAAGTATCGTTATAGCAGACAAAGAATCAGATAGGTATGGATGCTTGGACGGTTTTTAAGGTTATTTGTTACCGTCTCTATCCTGTGTATTGGGAATCATTTATGCTCAGCATGGCTCATCAACAACAATAAGGAACAACAATGCGTATCACTGCCAACTTCGACGCAGGTAATATTGACGTCATTAATGTAGAAGATAAAAATAATATCCAATTGGCCATTCGTCCAGACGTCGGCGGCGAGTTTTTCCAATGGTTCAACTTTCGCCTATCAGGTCAGATTGGAGAGCAGTATATTCTCAATATCATGAATGCAGGGGAGGCATCCTACCTTGAAGGATGGGAGAATTACCAAGCAGTTGCGTCTTATGACCGTCAGGAATGGTTCCGTGTGCCAACCTCTTATACAGATGGCACGCTAGCCATAGCGGTTGAATTAGAATGTGACACCATTCAAATTGCTTATTTTGCTCCGTACAGTTATGAGCGTCACCAAGATCTGCTTGCGGCTGTACAGACCCATCCGCTCGTTACTTTAGAGCATTTAGGGGAAACGCTTGATAAGCGTGATTTAACCTTGGTTAAAATCGGTGATGATAGCAATAGTGATGTGAGTAAGCGCAATATCTGGATCACGGCGCGTCAGCACCCAGGTGAGACTATGGCTGAATGGTTGGTCGAAGGTTTGTTATATGCCTTATTAGATAGCGATAATGCCACGGCTAAATCGTTACTGGATAAAGCGAATATTTATATCGTGCCCAATATGAATCCTGACGGTAGCGTGCGCGGGCATTTGCGTACTAATGCAGTAGGAACCAATCTAAACCGTGAATGGGAAAGCCCAAGTTTAGAGAAAAGCCCTGAAGTATTTCATGTGATTAATAAAATGAAAGAAACCGGCGTTGATCTCTTTTATGACGTGCATGGTGATGAAGCGCTGCCGTACGTGTTCCTTGCAGGCTCTCAAGGGACACCCAGTTATAGTGACCGTCTCGCACATTTACGTGATAAATTTTCAGACGTATTAAAGTTAGCCAGTGCCGACTTTCAGTCTGAAGTGGGCTATGAGATTGATGCACCGAGTGCTGCCAATATGACGGTTGCAACCAACTGGGTGGCGGAGTATTTTGACTGCCTTGCCAATACCTTGGAGATGCCGTTCAAAGACAATGACAATCTGCCCGATGATGAGATGGGTTGGTCGCCAGAGCGTTCTATTAAATTAGGTGAGGCCTCACTAATTGCTATGCTGGCTGTGGTTGATGACTTACGCTAATGAAGACACGATTGGCAAATAATCTCATTTTAAGCCTTACAAGCTAGGGTCAAAGAACCCTAAAATAGGTATGAGGCAGCCGACTGCAGATTGTACATTCAGCACTTCTAAGAAGCGTAAGGCTGTAGCGGTTACGTTAGAGACTAAAAAAAGGGGTTGTTCTGCCAATATATCGGCAGAACAACCCTTTAACTATTATGCAGGAACAGCAGTAATGGTTTGAATGTTTAACAGGCACTATGCCTTAGTAAAAATAGCTTCTTCACTCAAGCGTGACTTGGATATTTTTGAATTAAAGTCATCCTCATGATGGTAGTCAAATGAGATGACGGACATCGTAGAATAGCCTTTGCTATGCAGGTCAAACTCGTCATCAATTGCTTTTAAAACAACCCCTTCCATCGGCACGATATCAATACTTAACAGACCAGCCTTCAAGTACGATTTTACCGTGAGCTTCTCTATTCTCTAGCATTTGATGAGCGCGGCGTAAGTTACTAGCAGTAATGGCACCCAGCTCATGAGCCACTGTGGTTTTTAGTTGGCTAGCATCAATCATGGTGGCCACTTGATTTAACAGGCGATGCTGCTCAATCATGTCGGGCGTGTTAAACATTGAACGGGCAAACATGAATTCCCAATGCAGACTCAAGCTTTTTGGTTTCAATGCGTTGATATCTAATGCTTTAGGGTCATCAATGAGTCCTAACTTGCCTTGTGGCTTTAGGCATTTGATGATTTCAGCATAATGCTCTTCGGTATTGTTGAGGCTCACCACATAATCTACTTCGGTAATGCCTGTATTTTTCAGCTCGTCTGACAATGGATTGCGATGATTAATCACATAGTCTGCGCCTAGCGTTTTTAACCATTTGACACTATCATCTCGTGATGCTGTGCCAATAATCACCGCTTGCGTTTTGGTTTTTAATAACTGCGTCATAATTGAACCCACGCCGCCTGCTGCGCCCACCACTAAAATAGTCGGGCGGCTTTCAGTCGTTTTTGTATCATCAGAATTTTCGCTAGGAGCAACGGGCACTTGCAAACGATCAAACAACATCTCCCACGCTGTGATGGTGGTTAAAGGTAGGGCGGCGGCTTCAGAAAATGACAGTGATTCTGGCATACGTCCTACAATACGCTCATCAACCAATTGGTACTCGGCATTGCTGCCTGAGCGGGTCAAATCACCAGCGTAATAGACGCGGTCGCCTATTGAAAACAAGCTAACATCCTCGCCAACGGCGGTGACCACACCCGCAGCATCCCAGCCAATAACGGCAAACTCACCTTCTGCTGCAGGTCTTGCTTCACGGATTTTGTAATCGACAGGGTTGACTGAGATGGCTTTTACTTCTACCAAAACGTCACGACCTGATGCCACCGGTGTGTCTAGAGTGATGTCTTGTAGCGCCATCTCATTATCGATGGGTAAGTTGTCTTGATAGCCGATTGCTTTCATAGTCATAGTCCTAAATATATGTGTTTGTGGGTATATAATAAAAATTATAGTGCAGGCGTTAATATCTGTTGGGTATGTTGTATTAGCGTATTAATAGCCGTTTGGTTCAAGGCATCGTTATGAGGTGTGCCAAATTCGCCTCTCTCATCGCCATGTTCACCGTCTTTAATGTCATTATCAAAATACTGACCAGTTTGATGGGTAAACTCATCGTCCGCTGCCAAGGCGACCAAAATATTGGCTCCTTTATCTGCTGGAGACCAGTACTGGCCGTAAGCTTCACTGACCATGCGAGTATTGAGCAATGAGCCGGGGTTGATGGCAATCACGTTGATGTTATCGCTCGCTACCTGATCGGCCAGTACCATGCTCCACATGGTCAATGCCAGTTTGCTCTGTGCATAAGCGTCTTTATCGCTCAGCTTTGTATCTCCTGCCATGGCAGCTAGTGACACGGCTTGCTGCGCCGCCGAGCTTAGATTAATAATGCGAGCAGGTATGCTGCCGCTAAGTGTGTCATTAGATTCTTTAACGTCTGATGCATTCATTAATGGTAGCAACGCTTGGGTCAGTAAGTAAGGCGCAAAGTAGTTCACCATAAAGCGCACGTCCAATCCTGCATCGGTCTGAGCTCTTGCTACTTTGAACACGCCCGCATTGTTAATTAGTACATCTAAATGCAAGCCTGCGGCAGTAAACTTGCTTATTACTGCATCAGCCATATGTTGAACGTCGGTTAATGACGCAAAATCAGCCACGAAGCCATTAATGTTTATTTGTTGATTGGCTTGGGTCGCAGCGGCTTTGGCTTCTGCAATCACATCGGCAAGCTTATTGGCATCTCTACCATGCAGATAGATATTGTGACCCAGTTGTGCAAGTTTTATAGCGGCTAATTTACCAATACCATCGGTACTGCCTGTGATTAAAATATTTTTTTTCATTTTTTGTCCTTATGTATTTTAAGAATTCTTATCCATCTGTTGTTCTTAATGATGACTCATAGTAATGCGTTTGATTAACATTAAACAGTAGCCGTCAGAGAAAACACTTTCAATATATTTTTGAAAGTCTATATATATTATGCTTGGCTGCTCATTTGGGCAGTTTGTCTGCCTGTGCGCGCCACTTAGATCTGTCGCCAGCAGTGGTGAGTGCAGCCGTAAAACGGTTGGAAGCCGAAATTGAAACGGTATTGTTTGTTCGCTCAACCCGTAGACTGCGTTTGACCAGTAAAGGTGAGCAATATTTAAAGCATTGCCAAGATGCCGTGGCTATTTTAGACAACGCTTATGCAGGATTGCATGATAATGATGCCGAGCTGACAGGTACGATTCGGTTGTCTGCATCGTCAGATTTGGGTCGAAACTTGATTTTGTCTTGGCTAGATGACTTCATAGACATCTATCCAAAAGTGATGGTGCAGCTCATATGTCAGACAGCTATGTGGATTTATACGGTCAGCAAATTGATATGGCGCTACGCTATGGAGCCCAAAGACTCATCACTGGTGGCACTCCCCATTGCGTTGAAAAATAGTCCTGTATTGTGTGCCTCGCCAGAATATCTAGATAAGTTGGATAGTGGTATGGACATACCGAAAATCCCTGAGGATTTGAGTCAGCACAACTGCTTGTGTTTGGGGCATGATGAAAAGTACTTGAGCGAATGGACTTTTGAGAAAGAGGGCAAAGTAAAGCGTGTGGCAGTAGCGGGCAATCGGCGAAGTAAAGATGGCGATGTGGTTCGGCGCTGGGCTGTGGCCGGTCGCGGTATTGCCTTGAAATCAAAGTTAGATATAGCAGCAGATTTAAAAGCAGGGCGATTGGTTGAAGTACCGGTAGATGGCTGGCAAGTGGCCAACTATCCGCTATATTTGATCTGTCCAGAACGGCGATTGATAGATCCGCTATTTAATGCGGTTAAAGAATATCTGATTGAGCGGGTAGAGGGCGTGTTGGCGTAGGTTTTAGTCAACGCAACCAATGACCAATGGAGATTAGTTGCTTTCTTCGAAACCAATCAATTGTATTCCCAAATATTAACATTCAATATGAATACTCTTTAGTTTAGAGCTTAATAGAATTGGGCAGTTCATAAAGGCATGCTCTATTAGATAGCTTTAGTCATCTAAAGATCAGCATTATAAGCTGTACTGCAATGTTGGCAGAGTTAAATCATTTGGGTGAAATTTATGAAGTACACATAGTCAAAATAAGTGGCATTTACTCTGAAGGTGCTTTATTTTGAACTGATGAACCACTTGTACTTGGTACAAGTGTAGAGCTACAGTATTTGGCGAAAGAATACATTTTTAAGGTATATCGGATATAGCTACGCCTGACTATACCCGATATATTCTTTGGGCTATCTAGTTATTTTTAGAGCAAGTTACCAATCATCTAGCCCCTTTAAAGCGCAGTAAGCGTAATGCATTCAACGTGACCAATACGGTAGCGCCAGTATCAGCCAATACGGCGATCCATAGCCCAGTAATACCCAGTACAGTAGTAATCAGAAATATGGATTTTAGACCAAGTGCAAACATCACATTTTGATGAATATTGGACATGGTGGCACGTGACAGGGCAATGAGATGAGCGACGTCCGTGACGCGACTTTTTAATAGGGCGATATCGGCCGTTTCGATGGCGACATCCGTACCGCCGCCCATGGCGATGCCCACATCTGCGGTTGCTAGTGATGGCGCATCGTTAATACCATCACCAATCATCGCTACTTTGCTATTACCTTTCATCTCATTCAACAAGCGTAGTTTGTCTTCGGGCAACAGCTCAGCTTGCCATTCTATCTCTAAATGACTAGCAAGCGCCTGAGCGGTCAGACGGTTGTCCCCTGTAAGCATCACAGAGCGCACACCCATCGCTTTGAGCTGTGCCACTCCTGCCTGAGCATCATCTCGTAACTCGTCTCGTAGCGCTACCAACCCAAGCACTTCACGGCTTTGCTCATCGAACAGAACGGAGACCGTCTTACCCTCGTTTTGTAGTGCTTCAATTTGTGCATTTTGTTCTAGTGATATCGATGTTTCAGTGGCAGCATAAACCGGTGAGCCGATGGCTAGAGGACAATCAGCTACCGTCGCATGTACTGCTTTGCCTGCAGTAGCGTAAGCCTTGGAAGCTACTGGTATAGAAATATTAGTAGCTTTGGCATGATCAATGATCGCTTTTGCCAGTGGATGACTAGAGGCAGACTCGACACTGGCAAACAGCGCCAGTATCTCATTCTGACCTTCAGATTTCATACTTTCTTGCATTATTCGCTTCTGTGTAAAGGCAATAACATCGGTAACGCGAGGCTTGCCTTCAGTTAACGTACCCGTCTTATCAAAAGCCACGACATTCACGCGACCAATAGTTTCTAAAGCACTACCGCCTTTGATGAGTAAGCCGCGACGTGTACCAACAGCCAACCCTGACGCGATGGCGGCCGGAGTAGATAGGACGAGTGCGCAAGGACAGGCAATTAGCAACAGTGCAAAACCCCGATATAACCAAGTCGCCCATTCTCCTCCCATCGCTAGCGGCGGTATGATAATAACCAGTGCGGCAATCGCCATCACCGCTGGGGTGTAGTAACGACTGAATTTTTCAATGAAACGGGCAGTAGGGGCTTTAGAGGCTTGCGCTTGCTCTACTAGAGTAATAATGCGTGCAATAGTGTTGTCAGCAGCGGTCTTTTCTACGCGGACTTGCAGCGCTCCTTCCATGTTGATGGAGCCTGCAAATACTGCATCGCCTATCGCTTTGGCAACGGGTATGGATTCGCCAGTGATGGGGGAATCATCAAGGCTAGAATGACCTTGAACAATGACACCATCAGCAGACACTTTATCACCTGGGCGTACCAGTACCAAATCATTGACCTGCAATGAGACTGCAGGAACATCACGCTGTCCGCCTTGTGCATCAAGTAAAATCGCAGTCTTTGGGACCAATGACGCCAATGCTCTGATACCAGCACGGGCACGATCAGCCGCCACACTCTCTAGTAATTCACCGACTGAAAACAAGAAGACAACGGCCGCAGCTTCTTCAGCTTCACCAATGATAAGCGCACCAATTGCCGCGATAGACATCAACATTTCAATTGAAAACGGGGTGCCTGTCATTGCCAAGGTCATAGATTTTCGGACAAAGGGAAAAACGCCCATAATGACGGCAATAGCGAATGCCCACATTCCATAATCAGGAAAAATTAGTGCTAACGCGTAGGCGACGCTCATCAGGATACCGAGACCAACCACTTGCTTGCCTTTTAGGGTTTGCCACCAACGCTGTTGCTGCGTATCTAATGGATTGTCACCAATGCCGTCTGCTGCGATTGCTGGATCAGTAGTGGCAAATATACCAAAACCAAGGCGCTTGATTGTTTTTTCGACATCACTGAACTGAGTTTCTGAATCAGAGGCCAACGTTAGCTCTAACTTTTCAGTCGCAAAATTAAGTTGTATGTCAGAGACACCGGGCATACGTGCTAATGCAGTTTCAATCTTTCTGACGCAACTGGCACAGTCCATACCTTCAATACGATATTGCATAATAATTCGTCCTACTATAAGCGTTCTTTTGATAACGCTATTGTGAACCCTCTAGTGGCTTCAGAGTCAAGGCTGTTTTTAGGTAACTGTACAAACTTGATTTTCTCAGTGCTAAACCTTATAGTTACTTTAATGTTTCGGGTTTTGAGATGACTTTGAAATAACTTCAAGAGAACTGTGAGATAACTTTGGAATAACTATGCTAATAAAAATTGGAGAGCTCGCTAAGTGCACTGGTGCCACCGTGGAGACCATTCGCTATTACGAAAAAGAAAAACTATTACCAGAGCCTTCCCGTAGTGAGGGGAATTATCGCTTATATCGTGAAAGCCATATTGAACGTCTACAGTTTATCCTGCACTGTCGCACACTCGACATGACATTGGATGAAGTACGCACCTTACTGCAGTATTGGGAAGAACCTAACAGAGACTGCGGCGATGTCGATACCTTGTTAGATGAACATATTCATGCGGTGGAAGTGCGTATAGAGGAATTAAAACAGTTAAAGCAACATCTAAATGTTTTGCGGCAGAAATGCGTCAGTAGGGCGCCCGCGAAGTCATGTGGCATATTAAATGCGCTTGCCGATAACTCCTGCCATAACGAATAGTATGGATAATAGTCGTGAATACCAGCGATATCGCCAAATAGCTATGTGCATTCATATAGGCAGTAGATTGATCCGCTATTCAATGCTGTTAAAGCATATTTGATTGAACGGGCAGAGGGCGTGTTGGCGTAAAGCGTTTGTTGCTAGGACTTATCAAAACTGCCTTGTCAATACTGAGTCATGAATACTGAAGTATTTTCAAAAAAACATTCAAGGTGTTTCGGGCTTTAACCACTGTTTGAATCACAACATTTTTATTACAATGGATTGAATGACGAGGTATATAGTCAACCATACGTAGCGTGATGACAGACAATCAATACGCTATAAAAGGGCTAAATGAGTGTATTTTAAATAAGTATAATATTTGAACATAGGAAGCAGTTATGAACACGCAAGCAAATAAACCTCTAACCGTTGTTGCCACTATTAAAGCCAAGCCTGAGCATGCCGAGCAGATCAAATCTGAGCTACTTAAGCTCACAGCCGCATCGCAAACGGATCAAGGCTGTATCCAGTATACCTTGCATCAAGATAACGCCAATCCTAATGGCTTTATATTTTATGAGATTTGGGAAAATAACGAAGCTTTGCAGCAGCATGTACAAAGCTCGCATTTTCAACACTATGCCAAAGTGTCAGAGGGCATGGTTGATGAGTTTGTCATCACTGAGATGACCGCGCTCTAAACAGTATTAGACCGCAAGTATGTAGAGGCTCACGGAGATAAAGGTGGGTCATTGAAAAAGCCTTTCAAGCGAAATATATCATCGCTTGAGAGGCTTTTTTGTATTTAAGCGCTATTGATGCGCCATTAAGCATCTAGTTAAGTACTGATTCAAACCTTGGACTTATCACTGAGTCTAATACTGAGTTAAAGACGCCGATCATTGATGCATGTTGTCTAATATGCTCTCGCTTGTCTTTTTAAAGAAAGTTTCCTAAAAGGTGTTTGCTAAAAGTAGATGGTTAAAAAGTACTCTCTAACAATCACTCTCTAAAAGCCTTGGTGCAAGCCATCACTTGCTCTCTGAACCATTTGTGCTTTGGATCATTTTGATACTTTTTATGCCACAGCATACGCATGGTCATAGGAGTAGGTTGATGCGGCAATGCCACACTGTCTAAATGCGCAAACCATAGTGCATTCAATTTGCTTGGCGCAATCGCCATCAACTCCGATCCTTCAACGAACAGGGCAACAGTCGCAAAGCTGCTGGTACGTATCACTGTTTTATCATCTATCGCATGAATAATACTTTTGCGTGTTTGGCTGGCGGATTCACCTTTGGTAAAACTCAGCCCTACATAACGGGCATCATCAAAATCTTGCTGGGTCAATGGAGGTGAGCGATACGCAGGGTCGTAATAGCACCTTGCCACATCATCAAACAAACGCACGCTCATGATGTCATTGTGGTCGGGTGCAAATGGTGAAAACACCACATCGATATCGTTTTGACGAAGTTGCTGAATCTCAGGCTTGCTAGAGGGTAATATGTTTAAGTGAAACGACGCCACTTGCGAGGCAACAAGCTGCGACAACTGCGGCAAAAACACGCCGACTTGGTAGTCATTTGCCAATACCGTGTAATCAAAATGTGCCAGTGCTGGCTCAAACGCTTGCTGTTCAGTTAATTCATTAAGCCGTACTAGTAGCGGTTTGATTTCTTTGTACAGATACTCACTACGCTGGGTCGGCTTGACGCTTCTACCGGAGCGCACAAACAGTTCATCATCAAATATTTGCCTCAGCTTTTGTAAGCTATGACTGATGGTAGATTGTGTCAGCTTAAGCTGCTCGGCCGTTTTTGTCACTGTGCCAACCTCATGTAAGGTAGTAAATATTAGCAAGTGCTGACCACTTAGTGACAAATAATCGAAATCTTTCATAATTAGTATGGGTAAACCCCTGTTTTTATGCATGAGTTTTTAGCATAAAGTAGTCGTCATGCTATGGCAATGGTTAATTTTTGAATATGTAATCAGCCTTATAGATCCATTCTGTTACTTATGTTTAAAGGTTTTAACATCGTCAGCTCACGCTACTTAGCACCTACTACTCATCGTATAAAGGAACTCTGATGACAACGCTAGTCAATCTAACCCGAGTAAAAACACGCTCTATCTTTACCCTGTGATGTGCATTTGCAGTGCCTTCTATTGCAATGGCAAATGTATCAAACCACTTTTATAGCACTGCCCAACTGGGCTATAGCGTGGCTGATGGAGACTCACAAGCATACGGCAATAATATCGCCAATGATAAAGACTTTCCAAGCTCGTTTGACGCAGATGATAGCGTGGTTGGCGGTATTGGCCTTGGATATGCTATCAATCAAAACCTACGTATAGAGGGTCGCTTAGCAACACGAAAATTTGATATTAATGACACTCGATATGGGACGGGTGCCCGTGAAGGAGAGCAATACCTGCTAGACGGTGAGATGCAAAGCGTGACCATGACCGTTGAAGGATTCTATGATTTTCCAATGAACGCATCACTGACGCCCTATGTAAAAGAAGGTATTGGACTCTCAAATAATGAGTATGATGCTCGGTTAGGTGGTACGGGTGTCGCAGGTTTTGATGCGTATGATGGCAAAGCTGATGGCTATTATGATAATTATGCTGATGGCGATTCAAACGAGTTTTCGTGGAATGTTGGGGCAGGTGCCAGTTATGCCTTAACACCAAGTACTCGTCTATATGGTGAGTATCAATACATCAACTTTGGTGACGTGCAAACAGGACAAGACAGTTTCAGCGATGGGTTTGAGGTTGATAATGCATCAGCTCACGAAATCAACTTAGGCTTACGCTATCAGTTTTAATACTTTTGCAGTGTGCAACATCCACCGTATGCAGCGTTGATAGCATACCTCACTTGCTACCCAATGGTACTTTACAGTATCGCTTTATCACTTAATTAAAGGACAATCTTATGACATTTATTCATCAAACCAAATTACTGACGATCGCTGTTATTGGCGCTCTGGCGCTCACTGCGTGTAATAACATAAAACCTGCTCATCAAGCTCAGCACCATGACATTCATCATAGCGGGACTGCCACTGAGTCAACTGCCAAAGTGATTGAGATTGCATCGTTCACGCTCAAACCAAACGTATCATATACTGATTTTGCCAAATTAGACCACACTGTCGAAGTCGACCATGTGGCAAAGCAAAAGGGCTTTGTCTCTCGTGAGTCAGCAATGGGCAAAAACGGTGAATGGATGGTGGTGGTGAATTGGGCGAGTTTGGCAGATGCGGATGCATCAATGGAAAGCTTTACTAAAACCCCTATTGCTGCCGAGTTTATGGGCAGTTTGGATCTAGACACGATGAAAATGAACCGTTATACATTGGTGGATAAGTAAACTTTCATTGCTTCGTATGGTCAGTAAACACTCAGTACATTGGGTTGCTTTACTTCAAGGCTAGCAACGGGCCACTTCATCACTATCATTATTATTGCCGGATTTAGGAGGGGTCTATTTAACAGACCCCAATCACTCGTATTAAGGAATCATGATGAAAATAGCAGTTACAGCAGCGAACGGAAAGTTGGGTTCTGCCATTATTGAGTCTTTGATAAAGACGCACCCAGTAAACAATATCATTGCGCTGGCACGTAGCCCTATCAAAGCCCAGTTTCTGATCGAGCAATATGGTGTGGAGGTCAGAGCAGGTGATTATGATGACGCCCGACAGCTTGAGGTATCATTACAGGGTGTGGATGCGGTTTTATTGGTGTCTAGTATGGATGAGCCTGACAAGCGTATCGGGCAACACCGTAATGTGATTGCGTCTGCAAAGAAAAGCGGCGTGACAAAAATAGTGTATACCAGTATCCAAGGGTCTAGTACCCAAGCAGCATTTGCCCCCATTGTACAAAGCAATTTGCAGACTGAGCAGGATATAAAAGACAGCGGGCTTGACTGGGTTATAGGGCGTAATGGCATCTATATCGAGCCTGATGTGGACTATATTGACAGCTATAAAGCGCAGGGCGTGATTGTTAATTGTGCAGGCGAGGGCAGATGTGGTTATACCACTCACAAAGAATTGGCCATCGCATATGGTCAAATGCTCACCGACGCCACACATCATGCCAACATTTACAACCTAAATGGCAATCCCATTACCCAGCAACAACTCACGCAGTATTTAAACGAAGCCTTTGATACGGCGCTGACCTATCGCAGTATGACTGTAGACGCGTATAGGCAAGACCGGATCAACGAGTTAGGCCAGTTTATGGGTACAGTTGTTGCGGGCATTTATGAGCAGATATCGATAGGTGCGATGGATAACGACAGTGACTTTGCCAAAGCAGCGGGTCGTGAACATATTGGCTGGGCTGATTACTTTGACCAACTTAAAAACTCAAAACTAACAGACCAGTAAATGACTATGTGCAAATGATATTAATCATGTGTGTGTTTTGGCAACGCCCTGCATACTGTAAAGCCATTGTTCTGTATCGTATAAAACACATCAGTGGGTTGTGGTTATATATTTATCCCAATAGGGCGGCGTGCCATAGTAGTCTTCCATAAAATCAATAAAACACCTAACCTTATGAGTCAGCAGCTTTCTATGGGCATAAACAGCATATAAGCCGATAGAGTCGGGTTCGTGCTCAGGGAGAACGATGACCAATTTGCCAGCATTTAGGGCATGGCTGGCAATAAAAGTCGGTTGCAACACCAAGCCAGCCCCTTCAATAGCGGCCTCTACCAGTACGTCGCCGTTGTTACTACGAAAAACACTGCTCTCCTTGAGCTGTTTTGCCTTTAGATATTTAAAGATTTGTCCTTTGGTGTCTACATTCACATAACTGTAATGCAGATAGCGATGCATCTCTAAATCCTCCAGTCGCTCGGGTGTCCCGTGAATTTTTAGATAGTCAGGCGATGCGCATAACACCACTCGAATGGGTGTAATTTTTTTAGCAATCAGCGATGAGCTTTTAAGCTGTCCAATACGCAGTGCAATGTCAAACCCCTCTTCAACAATATCTACTTTTCGGTCGCTCAGCTGTAGATCAACAGTGACGGAAGGGTAGCGTGCCTGAAAGTCAGTGATTAACTTGGCCATGTGCTTTAAAGCAAAAGAGACGGGTGCGCTGATACGCAAGACACCCTTAGGAAGCTGTTGTAAGCCGCCCAGTTGTGACTCCATATCATCAATACTTAATAAAACCTGCTGGGCATGACCAAAGTAATGGCTACCCGCTTCTGTCAGGCTTACTTTACGAGTGGTACGGTTCAACAGACGTATATTAAGCTGCTCTTCCAATTTAGAGACATATTTACTGACCAATTGTGGCGACAGGTTTAAGGTGTTTGCCGCATTACTAAAGCTGCCGTCGATCACCACCGCCACAAAAGCGCGCATTGCATCGATTCTGTCCATTTTATTGACCCGATTTTATTGATTCGTTGTTTTATTGAGTGTGTATCAGTATTTTACTATTAACATGATTATAAACGCTGTGTTGTTAATCATTCAATATTAGCTATCTTACTCTTTCGTTATGTTGATAGTAAAGTATGGTTATTCCAACAGATTAAACATCCCTTTTAAAATGAACATTATGGAGTCATCAAACATGAAAACCTCAATCGTTAATAAAGTTCTAACGTCTAAAGCAGGAACGGCCGCATTAATCCTTCGTGTGCCAGTAGGTTTAATTTTGGCCGCACATGGCGCACAAAAGTTATTTGGTTGGTTTGGTGGTAATGGCTTGGCAGGAACGGCGCAATGGCTAAGCAGCATCGGCATGGAACCCGGTTTGCTCATGGCGATATTGGCAGGCGGCGCTGAGTTCTTTGGTGGCCTTGCTTTGGTACTAGGGCTACTCACACGACCTGCTGCGCTCGTCGCTGCATTCACCATGCTCGTCGCTATTTTCTCGGTTCATATCAGTAATGGACTGTTTGCTGATAACGGCGGTTATGAGTATGCGTTGGTACTGATGGTGGCTTTGATTGCTTTGGTGATACAAGGCGGTGGCTCTTTTAGTATGGATAAAGCATTGTCAGAAAAGTTCGATCGCGTTTAACCGTTATACATGAAGGAGTGACGCTCATGAACATTAAGTCAGAAACAGTCAAGCAGCCGGTATTTTTTATACCTCATGGTGCAGGGCCTTGCTTTTTTATGGACTGGAAACCCACTGATACTTGGGATTTAATGACTGATTTTTTAATCAGACTCCCAAGTCGATTGCCGCAGCGTCCCAAAGCTATTTTGGTGGTCAGCGCCCATTGGCAAACATCAGATTTCAGTGTGACTGCTGGCGTGCAACCTGCATTGATTTATGATTACTATGGCTTTCCTGAGCATACTTATCAGCTTACGTACCCCGCCGTTGGTGCGCCGATATTGGCTAGACAAATTGGTCAGTTACTCACTGATGTAGGATTAAATAATCATCAGGATGCGTCAAGAGGCTTTGATCATGGTATGTTTATCCCGCTAAAGCTGATGTTTCCTGACGCAGATATTCCAGTGGTGCAACTGTCGCTACGCAGTGATTTAGACCCTAAAGCACATTTAGCAGTAGGCGCGGCTATTGCTTCATTACGTAATGAAGGCGTATTGATTGTATGCAGCGGCATGAGCTTTCATAATATGCGCGGCTATGGCGATTCAAACTTTACGGGCCCGTCAGAGGTGTTTGATGAATGGCTGACTGAAGCGGTTGCAGATAATACTGATAATCGATGGACGGCGCTTAGTGACTGGTCGCAAGCGCCTCATGCTCTTGAGTCTCATATGTTAGGGGCAGAGGAGCATCTACTACCTCTTATGGTTGCCGTTGGCGCGGCAGAAACAGATCGAGGGAAAAAAATATATTCTGAACAAGTAATGAGCACTCAAATTTCAGCATTTCAGTTTGGCTGATAAACAGAGGTTAAGTCACTCATTCAGACATAATATAGTCGAACCACTATTAAAGTGTTACGGCGTTAGACTCGCTTAGCCTACTACTGTAGTACTTGCGTTCGTCTGCCTTGTATCATTTTTAACATTGATTGACTATAGCACGCAGCAAAAACAGGCATATTACTTAGCAGTAATAAGCCTGTTTTTCATGTAATGACTCTTGTAAATGGGCAACCAGCAGTTTCAGTTTTTGATCAGGCTGCCTCGCTTTAGGGTACACCGCATACATGCCCAGTTTTTTTCGGGTAAAGCGTTGCAAAATCTGCGTGAGCGTATTTTGCTGCATTTCTTCGTACACAAGCGCTTGTGGCAAAAAAGCAACCCCCAAACCGTTCAGCGTGGAGCGTTTAATCGCATCAAGGTGATTGCTATGAAATCGGCCCTCGATAGGAAGCAATTGCTCTGTGCCATCTATATATAGTGGCCATATATCGTTAGCCGCATTATCAAACTTATAGACCAAGCATTTATGATCCTGTAATTGTTCAGGGGTTTGAGGTGTACCATACTGTGCTAAATATTCTGGGGTCGCACATATCACCCACTGGCTATCTATCAAACGCTTTGCTATGAGTGATGAGTCTTCAAGCTCTGCGGTTCTTATGGCGAGATCAAAGCCTTCTTCTATCAGATCAACCAACCGATTGGTGATTTGCAAATCCACCGATATTTGAGAGTGTTTTTTACAAAATTTGGCAATCGAGTCACTCAATATCAAATTAGCAGATACCACTGGTAGAGTGATACGTATGTTGCCTTTCATGTCCTCACCGTAACCGGTTATGGCATTTTCGGCTTCTTGAAAAGCGATTTTGGCAATTTTGGCTTTGTTATACAGCGTTCTACCCGCGTCGGTTAAGCGTAGTTTTCTGGTAGTTCTATAAAGCAGCTGAGCATTGACATTTTCTTCTAGCCTTGCAATACGTTTGCTGACGACTGAATTTGTTAAAGACAGCTTTTCAGCGACCCGAGAGAATGATCCTTCATCAACAACTTGGACGAATAAAACCATGTCATCAGCTTTGACCATACTTATGCTCCAATTGGTGTAATGCGTTTTCTATTATACCAAAAAAGGAAAATAACATTGTCTTTTGAGATAATATATCAATGAATTGACAAGGCGTAGAATACTTTAAGGAATTTTGAATATTTAGTCGATACACTGATGAGCAATTACTGTGTATGACGGTTTAAAAGGTTCTAATCACCATTTTTACTTACCATCTACTATGTGTTGTTATATAGCATCATCGTCATGGCTGCCATTTACCTCTTTGGTTTTCAAGGGCCTTTAGCATAATGAGTGACACACAATCACAAGTTAAGGAGCATCATATGGCTTCATCGAACCTTTTCTCATCAAATGTAACGTATCAAGACACACTCCGTCCTGATCTAGTGTTAGAGAAGCTAACGCATTTACTGGGAGCCAGTAATGTACAGGCTGATCCAGAGAAAAACGAGCACTATAGAATGGGGTGGCGCTCTGGCGGCGGCAATGCTTTGGCTGTTTTGTTTCCGCAAACACTGCTTGAGATTTGGCGTAGCTTAGAAGTATGTGTGGAAGGCGACTGCATTATTATTATGCAAGCGGCAAAAACAGGCCTGACGGAAGGCTCAACCCCGAGCGGTAATGACTACGATAGACCGGTGGTTGTGATTAACACGCTTGCAATGAACCAGTTGTATTTGGTGAATGACAATGAGCAAGTGATTAGCTTGCCTGGGGCGACATTGCATCAATTGCAGAGTCAGCTTAAGGCCGTAAATAGAGCGCCTCACTCCGTTATCGGTTCTTCGACATTGGGTGCGTCTATTATTGGTGGTATTTCTAACAACTCCGGCGGTGCGCTGGTTAAAAGAGGGCCTGCTTATACCGAGCTTGCACTGTTTGCCCAAATTAACCAACACGGTCAGCTAGTATTGGTTAATCATCTAGACGTAGAATTGGGAGATACTCCAGAAGAAATACTCACTAACTTACAAACAGGTAATTTTGATAAAAGAGAATTACCTGACACTGGCAAGCTCGCATCTGACAAAGAGTACATCGCTAGAGTAAAAGATGTTGATGCAAGCACACCAAGCCGCTTTAATGCGGATAAGCGAAGACTTTATGAGGCCAGTGGCTGCGCTGGCAAGCTTGCCGTGTTTGCAGTACGTCTTGACACTTATCCAATAGCGGCAAAAGAGAAAACCTTTTATATAGGTACCAACAGTGTAAGTGAGCTTGCACAGCTCAGAAGGCAGATATTATCGAGCTTCGATAATATTCCGGAAGTAGGTGAGTACATGCATCGTGATATATTTGATGTATCTGCTAAGTATGGCAAGGACACGTTCCTGAGTATTAAGCATCTTGGGACAAATGCCTTACCTAGATTGTTTTCTATCAAAGGCGCTATGGACGCAAAGTTCCATAAATGGTCATGGATGCCAAAGCATTTTACTGACAAAGTCATGCAGTTCATCGCCAATATGTTCCCCAAGCATTTACCGAAGCGCATGATTGAGTACCGCGACCAATATGAGCATCATTTAATCTTAAAAATGAGTGATGAAGGTATAGAAGAAGCGCAAAATTTTCTGAAGTCATTTTTTGACGCTTCAGACACGGGCAACTATTTTGAATGTAGTCAGGAAGAATCAGAAAGTGCCTTTTTACATCGTTTTGCTGCGGCAGGTGCTGCATTGAGATATGAAGTCATACACGAAAAAGAAGTCGGTGAGATATTGGCATTAGATATTGCCATACCGCGTAATGAATTAGAATGGCTTGAAACCCTACCTGAAGAAATTGAACAACATTTGGAAAAGAAACTCTATTACGGGCACTTCTTTTGTTATGTGTTTCATCAAGACTATATCTTGAAGAAGGGTAGTGATGCACACCTTGTCAAAAAGATGATGTTAGAACTGCTGAGCGCCCGCGGAGCCAAATACCCTGCTGAGCATAATGTAGGGCATCTATACGAAGCAGAGCCTGATTTGCAAAACTTCTATAAAATCCTAGACCCAACCAATACCTTTAATCCGGGTATTGGAAAGATGTCGAAAACCAAACGTAATTGCTCGTGTTGTTTATAGCCCAATAAATGTATTCATATGCTAATTGATGACATGCCCTAAGGACTTGATTAGAGAATACCTGCCTAAAGGCTGTAGCTTTAGACAGGTATTTGATATTGGAATACAAACGATTGAATATAAATCTCACAACACACCAAGCGTGCTCAATTGGCTTTTAGCGGAAGCTAATCGAGCACTCTATCATTTAGCGTTGCGCTTGCTGTATCTCCTTGCTGTGTGTCCTTAGCATATTCCTAAGTATGTATGTCTAAATTATGGTTCGTCAACCGGATCTATCGTCTCTAGCCTAGCCGGACTGGTATCATAAAGAATGGCTTTGACCAGCGATATCCCCATGAGTACCATCACAAAACTAAAGGGCAAGGCACCAATAACCATCGCCGTTTTAATCGCACCCAGTCCTCCGCTTATCAGCAGTACGCCAACAACCAAGGCCAGTATTACGCCCCAAAAGATAATATGTGGGCGGCCTTTTGGACCCTCGTTACCACCTGAGTTGATAGTGTTGATAACTAAAATTGCCGAATCTAACGTCGTGACTAAGTAGGTCAGTAGTAAGACTAGAACTAAAATTGCCATTACCCAAGCAAAACCTGGGGACAACATCACATCAAGCATTGCCAATAATTGAGATTCTTGACCCACGCTTGAGATGGCATCAGTGCCACCTAGTGTTAAGTCAATCGCGGTACCACCCACCATTGAAAACCAAATAAAACACATCAGAGCAGGTAGGATAACGGTGCCGAATAGGTAAGTACGGATGCTACGACCACGTGAAATGCGAGCAAAGAAAACACCAACAAAGGGACCAAAAGCAATCCACCATGCCCAATAAAACACTGACCAGTCTTTTTGCCATGTAGCAAGCGTGTCACCGACCACCGTACCATCTGGCTGCCAAACCGTAAACAGCAATTGAGGAAGCGCGACGACATAGTCAAACACACCTAAGAAGAAAGATTGTAAACCAAAGAAGGTCGAACCGAATATTAAGAAAAAGGCAAACAGAACCAGACTCAATCCCATGTTGATATTCGACAGCCACTTCACCCCTTTACCTAGCCCAGAAAGCGCAGATAGGGTTGCTATGCCAACGATAACGACCAGTGCAACGATAATAGCTGCTGTTGACGACGTGCCATCAGCATTCATCAACCATTCGCCCAAACCAACACGGTACATACTAGAAACGAATTGCTCAACCCCAAACCCTAATGTCTGTGCAACGCCCAAGATAGTTGCAATAACGGCAACGATGTCAATGGTATTACCGAGCTTACCTGATAGTTTTTGGCCGAATAATGGCGCAAGACCTGAGCGAATGGTTAGAGGTAATTTACGTCGAAACGAAAAATAGGCCATCGATAATCCGACTAAGGAATAGCAAATCCATGCGCTGAATCCCCAATGTAGAAAGGCCCATTTATAGGCATAGCGTACATTGTCGGCACCAGAGGCTGTTGCCAACCCTTGAATGACTTCAGGGTTATTGGCAAAGTGATACATAGGCTCTGCGGTCGCAAAAGTCAACATACCAACACCAATACCTGCGCCAAAAATCATCGAAAACCATGAAAAGTTGGAGAACTCAGGTTTATCTCCGGTGTCCCCTAAAATCAACCTCCCATAGCGCGGCACAACGGCCAGAATCAACGCCAAAATCAAGAAAAAGGCGACACACAAGATATACCATGTCGAAAAGTGATTGAGTAAGAAAGTATTGAGCGACCCTAATATCATCGTTGAATTATCAGGAAAGATGACAGCCCAAACAATGAGCAGACCCAGTAAGATTTTAGCGGTAATCGTAACATCTTTATTAAACCCTTCATAAAAACCTTTTGTGGCCACTTTAATCGGCAATTTGGTTAAAGGTTTTCTGCTGCTATTTTTCATATCTAATCCTTTAGATGGTTTTCCTTTTGTTCAAATGAGCATCAAGCTGCACTGTCCTTCGAGCAGCTTAATTCCTATCATTTAGGGTGTGTCATCAGCCAGATACAAACCAACTTGCATCATGGTTAGCAGGACACGCCAACTGATGACACTGCCTATTTAACTTGGTAAAAACTCTTGACTCCAACTATCACTCAAATCGCCACTGGCAATACTGGCATCAATGTCTGTCTCGCTATAGCCAAGCTCTAACATGATCTGACGGGTAGATTGTCCAAATTTTTCAGGTCGAGGCAGTGCGTATATAACACTATTCGATGGACGAATAGCATAAGGATCAAGCTGAGTCACTGTATGGCCACTTGGATGATCTTCATAAATTGAGAAAGAATAACTACCATTGTCAGTACCTGGTGTGCCATCTGCTGTGCGGCTGTATTCAGCACGTAATGCATTGATATCCGCACAGACGACAGCCGCAATATCGGCAGCTTGCAGACGTTCTACCCAGTCATGAGCAGGCGCTTTTTGAAAGGTATTAGATAAGAATGCCGCACGTTCAGTTTTATCCAACTCACTGAAACCTTGTAAGTCTTCAACGTTTTCGAAGTTTTTTACATCAATTTCATACGCGTTTAGTAACAAGTAGTTCCCTGAAGAAGTATAGTAAAAGCGTGTTAATTCATCATGACCATTGGTTTCGCGACCTGAGGGCTCATTGAATAACCCACGTTTTTCAAAGTCATAACAGTAAGGGATCTGTAGCAGGGCGCTATTGGCGACCAATGAAGTACGACCACGTCCAATGCGGCCTGTACGATATTTTTGATAGAGCGCCACACCGATACTCATAGCGCCGCCAAAGCCGCACATGACATCAATAGTACCAACGTGTGCGTGTTCTTCAGGCGTGTCCATCGCACCGCCGCAACGCAACATGATGCCAGTAGATGCCTGCACCACATCGTCATAGCCTATAAAATCACTACTCGGACCCTTACGGACACCGCTAAAACAATCAAGCTTGCAGAATATAGCGTCAGGATTTAAGGCTTTTAAGCCTTCAGCATCCAAGCCCATTTTTTTGATTTGGGTGTCTGTCGCATTCCACACAATAACGTCAACGGAACGAACCAACTTCTCAAACACTTCTCGTCCTGTGCCTTTACTGATATCAGCAAGTATGGAGCGTTTGCCGACCATTTGAGACATACCATAAATGACGGTATTCCAGCTGTCGTACAGTGGAGAAGCCGAATCAAGCTTGATAACTTCTGCACCAAAACGTGCCAAATAACAGGCCGAGTGAGGACCTGCAATGACATTACAAAGATCAAGTACCTTAATACCGTCTAACCAACCGCTTTTTTCATCAACATTATTGATTGAAGGCAACTTGGTTTTGATTGCCTTTAATTTTTTCAATGCACCTTCAAAGTCGATAGGCTGCGGTGCTTTCGGTTGTAACATCAACTCGCCACATTCTTCTAACCACACAATTGGGCCTGGCTGAATCATCTTGCCATAAGTGGGATCATCAACTTCAATCATGAGTCCTGTTGTTTCTGCGTGATCATCATGAATCCACTCTTGTAGCCAACGCTGCGGTGCACCAGGTATGCCACGTTTCCCAAAAATCTTCTGCCACTCTTTTGACGTACGTAATAAAAACGCCACTTTCATTTTTTCGGCAATACGATCTGCCCAATGTTTTGGCATGGGATAAACCCCAAGCGATGTATCAGATGTCCACTGACTAGAAGGCAAATAAGTGTCTTCCTCCTCAGTCAATCCTTCCTCAAGTAATTCGTCGTATAACCCGAGTACTTGCAAACAACGCTTGGCGTGATGTTTGTGGCTGGGGCATACCACGTAAAACATACGGCCATCTTTACACATGTAACTGCGGTAAAAAGGATCTAGCAGTTCTTGCAACGCTTCGTAGTCCATATTCATGGGAATACCTTCAACGCGGCGACGTTGAATCTCAACTTCGCGTTGGGTCAAATAGCGTTCAGGTAGGTTTTCGATATCTATTGAGTTGTAACAAAGCCCTTCCATCACAGCCGCAGCAAGTGGAACTTCGATAGCATCGCCAAGTCCTGTGTTTTCACGTGCTTGTAGTGCAAAAACAACTGAAGAACCTGCCAGCATTGCGCCATAAGCAGAGGGTAGTGGTAGGGGTGAGAACGATGGGTTTATGCCCATGAGCACACGGTTTAAACCCATGTCAGTAAACACGCCCGAGCTCGCTGCCACAATGCTTTCATAGGCACGTAACTCACGGCGATTTTCGTCATTCGATGCAAATCCAGGGATGGACAGTGTGATCAGCTGCGGACGCTCTTCTCGTAGCGCGACCAGATCTAATCCCATTTCTGCCATTTTTCCAGGGCGAAAGCCTTCGATAACGATGTCACTTTCTAAAATTAGTTGCTTAGCCTGTGCCAAGCCTTCATCCGTCTTAAGATCGAGTGTTAACATCAATTTGTTGCGATTCAATACCGCATTGGCTGGACTGTGCCACTTTGGGCCTGATGGTGGGTCTATATGAACCACGGTTGCGCCTAAGTCGCCAAGCATCATACCGACAGCGGGACCGGCAATATATTGACCAAAATCGATGACTTTGACACCCAGTAATGGCAATTCAAAAGTTTCTCGCATAGTTATCTATCCTTAGAATTTTATGGTACGACTGTGAAAAATTAGAATTCAGTCAGAGCACTTGCCAGTCGTCCACTAATGGAGAGAGTCAGAAGCAAGCAGCATTTTTTGAATACAAACGACTGCTTTTAAGCGCACTGATTATGCAGTGCGCTTAAAAGGTAAGGGCTTTATAATGTAGCGCCTTTATACTGTAGTGTTCTTAAAGGCTAGCGTCTTGAAAAGGCAGTGCTATTAAGTTGGCATAGAGAACTGTTTTTCTTCTCTCAATGCCGCACTAGGCCAGCGCTGCGTAATGGTCTTACGACGAGTGAAGAATCTCACGCCGTCTGGTCCGTACATGGCCAAGTCACCAAATAATGAACGCTTCCAGCCACCAAAGCTTTGAGACGCTACAGGTACTGGTAGTGGAATATTGACACCAACCATACCGACTTGAATGTTGTCAATAAAGTAACGCGCCGCTTCTCCATCTCTCGTATAAATACAGGTGCCGTTACCATATTCATGATCGTTTATGAGTTGCACAGCTTCGGCCATGGTCTGTACACGCATCACCTGTAACACGGGACCGAAAATCTCTGCCTCGTAGCTGTGCATCTCTTTGGTGACATGATCAATCAGAGTAGGACCTACAAAAAATCCATTTTCATTGCCTTCTGGTGCAGCATCAGAGCCATCGATGATGAGCTCTGCACCTTGCTCTGCAGCACTTTTTATATAATCTAAAATTTTAGATTTGTGTGCCGCTGTAATGACAGGGCCAAAGTCGTTGCTTTTATCTGAATGAAGCCCCAGTTTTAGCTCTTTAATAGCAGGCTGTAGGGCCGCAATCATCTTGTCAGCCGTTTCATCACCGACAGCAACGGCGACAGATAGTGCCATACAACGCTCGCCTGATGAGCCAAAAGCAGCACCCAATAGTGAGGTGACGACATTGTCTAAGTCTGCGTCTGGCATGACAATCGCATGGTTTTTTGCACCGCCTAATGCTTGGCAACGCTTGCCTTGTGCAGCGGCTGTGGTATAGATGTATTCAGCGATAGGGGTTGAGCCCACAAAGCTAACGGCTTTAACATCTGGATGATGCAAAATAGCATCAACGGCTTCTTTGCCACCATTTACGACATTGATGACACCATCTGGTAGGCCCGCTTGCTGTAAAAGCTGCGCGATGAAAAGTGTGGCACTTGGGTCACGCTCAGATGGTTTTAATACAAAGGTATTACCGCAAACGATGGCCATCGGGAACATCCATAGTGGCACCATCACAGGGAAGTTAAACGGTGTGATACCAGCAACCACGCCTAGTGGATGAAACTCACTCCAAGAGTCTATATCGGTACTCACATTGCGACTGTGCTCACCTTTGAGCAGTTCAGGTGCGCCGCATGCATATTCGACGTTTTCAATACCGCGCTGTAGCTCGCCTGCCGCATCGTGTACGATTTTCCCGTGCTCTTCGCCAACCAGTCTGCAGATTTCATCCGCATTTTGCTCTAACAGCTCTTTGAATTTGAACATGACGCGCGCGCGTTTTAGTGGCGAGGTTTTGCTCCATGCTGGAAAAGCCGCTTTGGCCGCAGCGACTGCTTCGCCAATTGTTTTTTCACCACCCAAAGCGACTTGCTTGCTGACTTCACCCGTTGATGGGTTGTAAACATCTTGAGTTTGGCTATCATTGTTTGACAGGCTGCCATTAATAAAATGTCCGATTGTTTGCATAGGTTTAATTCCTTTAAACATGTGAATAATTAATAGGTTAATAGTAAATGAGGGCTTTTTTAACTGACTGAACGCTCAGCAACAGTGTTGTCATTCCATAGCAAGGTATAAAGTTGAACCATTTCTTCTAGCGTAGGTATTCGAGGGTTGTTGTTGGGTGAACCTGATGCAAATGCTTGCTCGCACATTGTGTTTATTAGCGCATCAAAATCTGCTTTTTGTACACCAAACTGTGCCAATGTGGGCACGTGAAGCTCATCATTTAAGCTTTTTAGATAATGGACCAAACTGACGTTGGCCTGATCATCTGTCTCGCTGTGGTCCGCTATTCCTAATGCACGCGCGCAGTCCGCATAACGATCAGGCGCACTAGAGATGCCGAATTCTGTAATGGTTGGCAATAGCATCGCGTTTGATAGGCCATGTGGCACATGAAAAAAGGCACCAATCGGACGACTCATGCCATGTACCAGCGCCACCGAAGAGTTACAGAATGCAATACCTGCTAAGGTAGAGCCCAGCATCATTGCTTCACGGGCGGTTTCATCTTTGCCGTCGTGATAAGCCGTTTGGATATTAGGTCCGATTAAGCGTAGGGCGGCGAGCGCCTGTTGGTCACTATAGGCATTACGTTTAGGGCTGATATAGGCTTCAATAGCATGGGTCATCGCATCGATACCCGTATCTGCTGTGGTACGAGGCGGTACGCTGAGCGTGAGGCTATAGTCGATAATGGCTGCGACGGGCATAAATCCCATACCCACGCACAACAGCTTTTCGTTATTAGCCTCATCAGTAATGATGGTAAAGCGTGTCACTTCTGATCCTGTGCCTGCCGTCGTCGGTATGGCAATAATAGGTAAACCTGCTTCATCAACTTGACGAGGAAACTTATAATCACGAATCACGCCGCCAAATTTTCCTAAAATCGCAATGGCCTTTGCACTATCGATAGGGCTTCCGCCACCTAAGGCAATCAGACCATCGTAATCTTGCGCTTTTACTTGAGACACGCCGGCCTCAATAGAGCTTTCAGTAGGCTCTGGCACCGTATCTGAAAACACATCGGCATTGATTTGTGCTGCTTTCAAAATGGTTTGAATGTTATCGACATAGCCGAGTTTAACCATCATCTCGTCAGTGATAATAAGGGGTTTTTTCACCCCTAAGCTGGCCAATATTACTGGCAACTTTTGGCAGGCATCGCGTCCAATTTCCATCGTTCTTGGCAGCAGGATACTGTGTGACATAGTGACTCATCCTTGAATTAATGACTTCAGATATGAGCGTATTAGGCAGCTCAATCGTCGTACGGACTATTCACAAAAGTGTATAGTATTTAAATATTAAATTCACATAACGATAAATATCTTATCGATATGTGAAAGGTAACAGAATGTTTTTGTAATAGCAAGACGCAAAAGCGTAAATTTTATCGTTATAATAAATAAATTTATTTGCTGCGAGTCAGCCAAAGGTTTAAATCAAACAATGAGTAATACTAAAAAGAAGGGCTCAAGCGTTGAGCGTGTCTTACAGATAGTAGAGGTACTGGCCAGCTCGCAACGGCCAATGAGTGTCAGCGATCTAGCAGAAACATTGGATGTGCCAGTGCCGAGTATGTATCGGCTATTGGATCAACTGCAGGGTCTTGGGTTTGTGCAGTTAGATTTGCCGGGGAAGGTAACCTGTGGAAAACGCACCTATAAGCTTGCCATGAACTTATTGCAAAACAGTGACTTTAAAAATGAAAGGCTAGCGATACTGAACGAGCTGTCAGCGCAAATAGGGGAGACGGTGGGTATTTCGATTTTACAAGACTTAGATGTGGTTTATATCGATCGCGTTATGTCGGATTGGCCCCTACAAATATTTTTACCTTCTGGTACTCACGTGCCTGTTTGGGCCAGTGCTAGTGGTAAATTGTTGTTATCGCAGCTAACAGATGAGAAATGTACACGCATCGTTGAGAAAATGTCGTTACACGCACTAACGACCAAAACTCAGACCGATAAAAAGCAACTGATGCAAACGATAACTGCAACGCGTGAGACGGGAGTAGGCGTGGATAATGAGGAGTTTATTCCAGGTATGGTCGCGTGTGCGGTCATGATTCCTAATGGGGATCAACAGGCATTTGCGACGGTGTTTACCCATGGGCCGACCGTGAGAAAAAGTCTAGAGGAGCTGCTCAGCTATGTGCCTCTTATGCAAGAGGCAGCAAATGAGCTGTCTGTTATTTTCAATCAAAATCATGAATAGAGAAGTGTGAGCAAAATAGGTTAATGGACGATCAGCGGTGAGCTATTGGTAGTGGGCTACTATGAGTACCAGTTAGCACTAAGTTGGCGCTGAAACTGATAACCTTAGCTAATAAAGGTATAGAATTAAAAAAGGTTGCTAAGACTACATAATATAGTGCTAGCAACCTTTTGCCGCTACTATAGTCAATCCTCTATAAATTGGGTACGGTGTCAGTCTCGTTCAGACTACTACTTGTAGTACTTTCACTCGGCTTCCTTGTATCCAAATTATATTGAACCGACTATATCAATTCATTCTAAAATTATACTTATTAGCCGTTTGATAGTACTCGGTTTATAGGTAGTCAATACGATGAAAAACGTATTGGCTTATAATGTTTACGCTTACTTTTGCTAATGACTAAGCCTTAATAAAAATAGTCTCTTCACTCAAGCGCGATTTAGGTATTTTGGCATTAAAGTCTTCATCACTGCGGTAGCCAAACGATACCACTGCCACAGCAGAATATCCTTTACTACGTAAGTCGAACTCCATATCAAGCGCCTGTAAATCAACCCCTTCCATAGGGACGGTATCAATACCCAAAAGCGCGCTGCCCAATAATACCCCGCCCATGTTGAGATATACCTGTTTGGCAAGCCAATGTGGCTCATCTTTGGCATCGAAGCGATGCATATCTAAGAATAATTGGCGACCTTGATGCATCTGTGCTTTGAATTCTGGCTGCGCATAACGACCGTCTTGGTCTTCTTTTTCTAACACCGCCTGCATGTATTCATCGTCGGCATGGATACGAGTACAGAAAACCACCACGTGTGAGGCATCTATTACTTTAGGTGTATTAAAATGAAAGGCACCTTGCGTGCTTTTGGCAATGCGTGCTTTGCCTGCGTCATCATCTGCAATGACAAAGCTCCATGGTTGAATATTGGTGCTTGATGGACTCATTTGTAGCATGTCTTTGATCTGCTCAAAATCTTCAGCAGATATTTTTTTGCTAGCATCAAATACTTTGGTGCTGTAACGCCAGTTTAGTGCTTCATTAATGGTTTTCATGATTGTCCTTAAGTAAAGTAAGTTTCAGTTTTTTAGTCAGCTGGTAATACAAACGGATTTAACAAACGGTATTACTCAATCCTTATCGTTCATCGTTAAGTTAACTGATTAGCCCGTCCTAGCGATGGCTCATAATAGTAAAGTTCATACATTAGAACCACTAGCTACAAGAGAAAACACTTTCAATATTATTTTGATAATATGACGTTTTTAGTCTATCTAAAGGTTATTTATCAATTGATAAATCCATTAAACGCATAAACTGATCTTAAAACGGTGCGAAATTATCAGGCTGACTGTGCGTAGCAGTCCAACGTTGATTGGCATCAATATGACTATTAAGCCCAACTCCTCGAGGTACTTGCATATTATCGCCATACAGCCAAAGCACTATATTGGTACGTTTGCCACTAGTGATTGGATGTGCGGCGTGAGGCACTGAGCCTCTATGAATAATCGCCATGCCAGGTTTAAAAATGGCACGTTTGGTTTGCCCTAAATGGCGATCGACAAAGTCAACTTCTGATCCAGTAAAGTCTTCGCCTGGCAGATTTAGGTTAATATTCATAGTCACCGCTGAAGCATCAGTATGAAGTTGTAGCGATGTGTCGCCTGCCGGCTGGTATTGAATCGAGAACCCAAAGGTCTGAGTGTCATAGCCATAAATATTGGCAAATAATAACCGAGCGATAGGGCGCATATATTGATTCATGACTTTATGATAAAACGCCTGAAAATTAGGGGTGGCCAGATAACCTAGCGAGCGCGCATCTAGCATGGCTCCATTACTGTTCAATGCGATACCATAAGGAGGACGTATTGGGATATTAGCGTCTGCGATTGCTTGCAGATAACGGCGCAGCGTTGATAGTTGTGCTGGGTCAAAGAGTTGTCCTTGGTGTACGTCAGGTAGTATCTCTTGCCATAAATTTTTAACAGCCATCTCCGTAGAAGGAGTGCGCCATGCTTGCGTCACTGCATCATGTAGAGTTGGATCAAATAATGAATCATCAAGTACAGGCAAGTCATGCTCAGTGGTTTCCCACTCTGCCCATGCTTGCTCTAGTAACTGGCTGTTTTGATGCCAGAAATGCTCTACCGATGGTGCACGTCTAAGCATGTCTGATTTTGAAGGTAGTGGTAAGTTGCGTGCTTGCTGTAGTGCACTCTGTTGATTATCTCCATCATGGTGGCTATGGTGTTGAGTATCCTGTGTGCTCGTAGGCCGTATTATAGTATCCATCGTGTATCTCCAAATGTGTGAGTAAACCTTGTAGGTGCATGCTACTATAATTAATGATTTTGATAATCAGTAGGTTTAAAGAAACAGTTTCAATAATTTTTATATAATGATGAGGCTAGCAGCAGCAAGCGATGGTGGTTGCTAAGTTAGACGCTAATTGAACGAAGGCATGATGATGAAAAATTTGCAGGATTTACGTATTTTTATTGAGACCGCTCGCTTAGGTAGCCTATCTGCCTGTGCTCGGCACTTAGATCTGTCGCCTGCAGTTGTGAGTGCAGCGGTCAAGCGATTAGAAGTGGAAATTGAGACGGTATTGTTTGTTCGCTCTACTCGTAGGCTGCGTTTGACTAGCAAGGGTGAGCAGTACTTAAAGCATTGCCGAGATGCGGTGGCTATTTTAGACAATGCTTACGCAGGACTACATGACAATGATGCTGAGCTGACGGGTACAATTCGGCTGTCGGCATCATCAGATTTGGGACGAAACCTAATTTTGCCTTGGTTGGACGATTTTATAGACATTCACCCAAAAGTGACGGTGCAGCTACATATGTCTGACAGCTATGTGGACTTGTACGGTCAGCAGATTGATTTGGCACTACGTTATGGCGCACCCAAAGATTCATCACTGGTCGCACTACCTATTGTATTGAATAATCGCCCTATACTGTGTGCGTCAAAGGAGTATTTGAGCAAAATTGATAAGGGTATAGGTATCCCAAAAATGCCAGAAGATTTATCGCAGCATAACTGCTTACGTTTGGGTCATGATGAGAAGTATTTGAGCGAGTGGACCTTTGAAAAAGAGGGCAAGACTCAACGTGTGGCAGTGGATGGCAATCGTAGAAGTAAAGATGGTGACGTTGTGCACCGCTGGGCAGTGGCGGGCAAAGGCATCGCATTAAAGTCTCAGTTAGATATAGCCGGTGACTTAAAGGCAGGGAGACTTGTCGAGGTAGAGTTGGATGGCTGGCAAGTGGCCAACTATCCACTGTATTTGATTTGTCCAGAACGGCGCTTAATCGATCCATTGTTTAATGCGGTCAAAGAATACTTGATTGAACGGGTAGAGCAGGTATTAAGGTAAAATGAAAACTAATGATTACCCTGTTTGATCAGTTTTATAGAGTTCATATTCCAGTTCTTTGCATGAAATATGTTTAATCAGACAATAAAAACAGCAATCCCTATACGGTGATTGCTTGATGACTCTTTTAACTATTGCCATATCTTATCAAGCACTGTAAACCAGTTTTTTGACGTCACCTTTTCAATCAATGGATCAGAAAAATGGCGTTGTTGCATCCGCTCAATCAACATGGAGATTTGACTGATATCAGATAGCTCATCAGGTAGTAGACAACCATCAAAATCAGAGCCAAAACCAACATGATCTTCGCCTAGATGGTCAATTAAATAATCAAGATGATCGACAATCACATCAAGCGAAGTTTGCGTATTACGTTGCCCATCTGTACGAAGAAACGCCACATCGAAATTCACCCCAACCAAACCATCGCTTTGTTTAATAGCAGCCAGCTGCTGATCGGTCAAGTTCCGGGCTTGCTGACATAAAGCATGTGCATTGGAGTGTGTCGCAACAATAGGCTGGCAGGCAATCTCTAGCGTATCCCAAAAAGCGCGTTCATTCATATGTGACACATCTATCAGCATATGCTTTTCACTGCACTTAAGAATGAGGTCTTTGCCTTGAGTCGTGAGCCCAGCTCCCGTATCTGGAGAATGCGGAAAAGACGCATTTAAGCCATCACCGAAGAGGCTCTTTCTATTCCATAGTGGGCCAATGCTTCTGAGTCCTGCCTCATAAAACACATCCAGCAGGTCAGGCTGTATGGCTAAAAACTCAGCACCTTCCAAATGCAATACAATGGCCAGTTGCTTATTCTGCTGACAGGCCTGAATTTGTTCTAACGAGGTGCAAATCTGAATCTGACCGTTAGATCTTGCCTGTAATTGCTGTGCAAGTGCTAATTGCGCACAGCAGATATCGACGATTTCTTGCGAAGTGAAATCTGAGTTCGTAGGATTAGATAGTTTTTCAGGATGGTTGTTTTTCACATAAGCGTAGGGCGGCAGGAAAATAGAAAATAATCCGCCCATCCAGTTCGCTTGTCGGCAACGTTGTAAATCTAAATGTCCCGGTAACGTGCCATAAATAAAATCATGTACTGGATCGGCAGCTGAACTTAGCCAAAGGCGAGTCAACAGATCATTATGTCCATCAAATATCACAGGCTGGGTATTCATATTTCACCTGTTACCATACGAGTAGGAATCAATTGGTCTTTATTCAGCTGTTTGTTACTCAGTGACTTAGAATTCTTTGGATTGCGAAAGCGTAGTTCTTCAAAAGGTACAGGCGTCTCGCTGTTGATACGTGCCTCCTCAATCAAGTAGTGGTATGGCGATTTTCCACAGACAGGATCGGCGTTTTTGGCATCGCCAGTCAGCATAAACGCTTGGCAACGGCAGCCGCCGTAATCACGTTCTTTATCTGGGCAGCTTTGGCAGATGTCAGGCATCCAGTCATCACCGCGAAACTGATTAAAGCTCGCAGACTGATACCAAATATCTGACAGTGGTGTATGTCGTACATTAGGAAACTGTATTGGCATTTGTCTGGCAGCATGGCAAGGTAGGGCCGTACCGTCTGGTGCGACTGTTAAGAAAATCTTGCCCCAACCATCCATACAAGGTTTCGGACGTTCTTCGTAATAGTCAGGCACCACGAAAATAAGTTTGCACTTAATACCACGTTCTTCAATCTTCTTGCGGTATTCATTGGTAATGCGTTCGGCTCGGACCACTTGCGCTTTGGTTGGTAGCAAACCCTCTATATTTTCAAATGCCCAGCCGTAAAACTGGCAAATAGCCAGCTCAACCGTGTCGGCTTCCAGCTCTAAGCAGAGATCAATAATCTGGTCAATCTGATCGATGTTTTGCCGATGAATTACAAAGTTAAGTACCATCGGATAGTCGTATTGCTTAACCAGACGTGACATCTCATACTTTTGCTCAAAGGCATGTTTTGAACCTGCCAAAGCATTGTTGACCGTTGGATCACTGGCTTGAAAGCTAATTTGAATATGCTGAAGACCTGCTTCTTTTAAACGCGCAATCCTAGCTTCAGTCAATCCCATACCTGACGTAATTAAGTTAGTATAAAAACCTTGATTGTGCGCATAAGCGACCAGTTCTTCTAGGTCTTGACGAACCAGTGGTTCGCCGCCAGAAAAGCCAAGCTGGACCGCGCCCATTTGCCGCGCCTGATCAAACACATCAAACCATTCTTGCGTCGTTAGCTCCTCTTTATACTGAGCATAATCAATAGGGTTTGAGCAATAAGGGCATTGTAAGGGGCAGCGATAGGTCAGCTCAGCAAGCAGCCATAGCGGTAGCCCGACTGGCGCAGTCATACTAAATCAATCCAATGTTCACGCTGGGCGACCAGCATATATTCAATAATGTCTTGTTCGATCTCGGGAATATCGCCAAACATAGCCTGTACCTTTTGGATAATATCAGCAATGGACGCTTGACCATCTATATGTTGTCCGATGATGCTGGCACTGTCATTTAATTTGATCATACCTTCAGGGTAGAGCAAGACATACGCATTTTGCGCTGGCTCAAACTGAAAGCGATAACCGTGACGCCATACCGGGACGATGGATTGATCCAGCTCAGGTAAACTAGCAGGTATACTCATTTAAACAATCCTTTATGCCAGACATTGTCAGTGGTAACGCTTTGATAAGGAGCTTGATTATGCACATAGGCCAAGCTCAAGGCATCCAATATCGTCCATAAGATATCCAGTTTAAATTGCAGAATTTCTAACATACGCTCTTGTTGCTCAGCTGTTTTGAACGAGTCAAGTGTAATGGTCAGACCATGCTCAACATCGCGGCGCGCTTGACTCAAGCGTGAGCGGAAATAGGTATAGCCTTGCTCCTTTATCCAAGGGTAGTGCTTGGGCCAGGACTCTAAACGTGACTGGTGAATCTGCGGGGCAAACAACTCTGTCAGTGAGCTACTGGCAGCTTCTCGCCATGAGGTACGACGCGCAAAATTCACGTAAGCATCGACGGCAAAACGCACACCTGGTAGTACCAGCTCTTCAGAGATCACTTGCTCACGAGTCAGCCCAACCGCTTCTGCCAAACCTAACCATGCCTCACGCCCGCCGCCATCAGGATAGACGCCATCTTGATCAATCATGCGCTGGATCCACTCTTGACGTACGCGCTGATCGGGGCAATTTGCCATAATGGCCGCGTCTTTCAATGGAATATTTATCTGATAATAAAATCGGTTGGCGACCCACGCTTGGATTTGCTGCTGTGTCGCTTTGCCTTCATGCATCATGACATGAAAAGGGTGATAAATATGATAATACTGACCTTTATCCATAATCGCTTGTTCAAACGCTTCTGGGCTAAGTGCTGTGTTTTCTTTTTGCATTGCATTCACCTTACGATTGCTGTCGTCGCCTTACCGTTTGTCTTAAAGCTCAATCTGCATACCATCAAACGCCACTTCAACACCATGTTTTTTTAATATCGCAGCCTGTTCAGATTGTTCATTCAATATCGGATTGGTGTTATTGATATGGATCAGCACCTTACGAGCGTTATCGAGCTGATCTAGATAATGCAACGAGCCATCTTCACCACTAATATGCAAATGGCCCATGTCTTGACCAGTTTTTGTACCGACGCCGCATTCTTGCATTTCATTGTCCGTCCATAGCGTACCGTCAATCATCACGCAATCAGAGCTTTTCATGATCTGCATAACGTCATCATCAATTTTGCCCAAACCTGGCGCATAAAAGAGTTGTTTTTGTGTTTTTAAATCTTTCACAATTAGAGCAATATTATCGCCATCATGCGGATCATTACGGTGCGGGGAGTAGGGCGGTGCTGAGCTTCTAATCACCAGAGGCGTCAACTCTAAATTGCTATAGCCGTCAATTTGAAAGCTCTGTTTTGGATCGATTTGATTGTATTGTAGACCCCCATTCCAGTGCTTTAACATAGTAAACAGTGGAAAACCTGTACTGAGGTCTTGATGCACCATGTCCGTACACCAAACAGGCATTGGACAGCCTTCACGTAGGGTCAACAGGCCGGTCGTATGGTCAAGTTGACTGTCCATCAACACCACATCTGTGATACCTGTGTCTCTTAAGTTACGTGCTGGTTGAGCTGCCTTAAACTCAAATAACTGTTGGCGAATATCAGGGGATGCATTGAATAAGATCCAATCTATACCATTTTCTGATATGGCGATTGATGATTGGGTACGGGTCTTTGCCTGAATCGTGCCTTGACGCACACCGTGGCAGTTATCGCAATTGCAATTCCACTGTGGAAAACCACCACCAGCAGCTGAGCCTAAAACGTGAATATACATAAATCAATATTTCCAAAAAAATAAAAGCCCTAGTCATCTAGGGCTTTTAATGGGTTTAGTGCTCGTAAATTTTAACGGGCTTCGAAATACATCGTGATTTCGAAACCAATACGGATGTCTTGAAAAGCTGGTTTAGTCCACTGCATGGGATTGCTCCTGAATGAATATTATTGGTACATCAGTAAGATGAATGAAAGTAATTATCAATGGTAGTACAAGCTGACCCTTGCTGTCAATTTCTTAGATGTTAACAAGGTACTAACGTATGAGGTGCTAGCAAATCATTGATTCATACCTGTATTCACTATCGCATTAATGACCTCCAACAATGCCCATTTGTGAATGTTCAACACGCCACCACAATAAATCCTCCCACCTTGCCATTCAATTTAATCGTTAAGTCTTATGGTTGAATCAAGCTAAGTCTATATAGCGGTAGTTTTTCTTAGAGTGTTCTATGTCTGTTAAATCGATATCCATCACTGCTATTTCTTGCGTCGAACCAAGTTTTTTAATGATGCTTCCTGTAGGAGAGACGACCAGACTCTCTCCTACAAACTCACCGCCATGACCGACGCCCACACTGTTGCAGGTAATCACAAAACATTGGTTTTCAATGGCACGTGCTTGAGTCAGTACATAATGGACATTCGCATAGGGAGACATGTTGCCATTCGGCATAAAAATAATTTTGGCGCCTTTTTTTGCCAGTGCTCTAGAACCTTCTGGAAACTCTAGCTCAAAAAAAATTTGAGCACCGCAAACTACATTATCAATTTCAACGACGGAAAACTCATCTCCGCTGGTAAAGACGCCAACATCATCAAGCCAAAGTTTTGACTTTCGGTGCTTATGAATGATTTCGCCGTTTTTTATAAAAAAGCATGCGTTGTAGAACTGTTGATCGTGTTTTTCAATGTGCCCAATAATGATGGTTGAATCGGTATTTTTGCTGGCTATCAGTAACTCTTCAAAATATGATTGTGACTGACTGCATAAAGAGTCAATATTATCTGCTGTCGGAAATCCTGTAAAAGTGAGCTCTGGAAAAATCATAAAGCCTTGACAGTCTTTGTGCTCATTGATGGATTTCAATATCAAGGCGGCATTTACCGACACTTGATAATCAGTGATATCAATCTGGTTGATGACGATTTTCATAGAATTTTATTCTCATTAATATAGCACTGGGACTCCAACCAACGACTCAATTTAATAATGTCAGCTTGATTTGATTTTAAGTCGTTATAAAAGAAATAGAAGCTGTCGCCAGTGAGTAATTCATGCATTGGGATTCTAACAAGATTTTGCTGATGGGTTTGTTCTAGCATCATATAGTTGTCGATAAGCGTAATACCTAAGTTATAACGTGCGGCCTGTGCGGCAAGAAGTACGTGGCTAAACTGATTTATTTTTACATCACTCGGCAGCTCAAACCCACCTGCTTTGCACCACTTTAGCCAATCATTGGCCGCATTTTCACTTTTTCCAGAATATCTGACCGACAGTATGGGGTGTTGCCATAATGCCTCAGGCAACGGTTGGTCTTTTATTTCTTCCCAGAGTTTTTGACCACAGACAGGAAATAACTTTTCAGCGAATAAAAACGTACTGACCACGTTACGCTTTGGCGGATGGACGGTTATAAAACAGTCAGAACATTGCTCATTATAATCGTCTTGGTCTGTCACCATGTTTAAGGTGAGCTCAATCTCTGGGTGTTGTGTATGGAAGTCTTCTAATCGAGGAATCAGCCAATTGACAGCCACCGAGCTATACAGTGCTAGGCGAATATGCCCAGGTTGGTCATTCCGAATGGCTTGACTGGTATTAGAAATAGCAGCCAATGATTGATTCACCTCTGTGAAATAACGCGACCCTATTTCTGTCAACGAAAGTGTCCGACCCTGCCTATAAAACAACGCTTCGCCAAGGTACTCCTCAAGCGTTCGGACTTGATGACTCACAGCGCTTTGCGTCACGTTGAGGCTTTCTGCTGCTTTTGAAAAACTATTCAGTCTTGCAACGGATTCAAAACATTGTATCGCGCGTAATGGTGGCAATTTCATTATTATCTCAGCTAATACTAAAGGACTTTATATCATTATACGTCATGCAAATATATGAATATACTGCTTACCTGACCATTAGACTAAATGGCTTAATTTAAAGTTTCATGTATTTTGAGATAGGTGTGAGAATGATAATGCCAAAGATGAGTGTTGGGTTTGCCATGATTCTATTGGTTGTGGGAAACATGATTGCCGTCCTATCAGATGCGTTGATAAAAGAGTTGCCAGATGGCGCAGCGGTCTATCAATTTGTGCTATTGCGTCAGCTGACAGCTGTTCTGATGCTACTGCCCTTTTGCTTTTTGAACAAAAAAACCAAGTTGATTAGCAACCTAAAATGGCACTTTGTCAGAGGCCATATTTGGTTATTTGGTGCGGTATTTATGGTGTTATCTATTCAGGCGTTGCCGCTAGCAACGGTGAATGCTATTTTTTATACCGCTCCTCTGCTCATGTTACCGTTAGGGTTTTTGTTTTATAAAGATCGGCTTACAGCGCCAAGCATCGTTGTGGCAATGCTAGGTTTCGTTGGCATTCTTATCATTGTAAAGCCCACCCAAATTAATATGGGTGCTATCTTTGCGCTGATAGTTGCCTTAACCATGGCGACGAACAATCTATTGGTTCGCAAACTGCCTTCAAATCACACCGTTGCACAAACACTGTTCTTGACCAATTTAGTCGGAATACCATTTGGGCTTAGTTTGGCCATTTGGGAAAATGCCCCTTTGAGTTGGTATGCGCTATGGATAGCAGCCGGTTCAAATTTGTTTATTTTGATCTATGCGGGTATCTGCGTACTGGTCTACCGAGCAGTGGAAGCCCATAAAATATCTAGTGCAGAATATACAGGGCTGTTAGGTGCCGTGTTTATCGGCATCGTATGGTTTCATGAGATACCGGATATCAGCTTATTGATAGGGTCAGCATTGATTATCATCCCTCTTATCTGGCTCGCCACACGAGAGTCTATTAAATACAAAAGAACAGCCTTATAGAGCTTTTGGATTGTATTTTTTTAGACATAATTGATCGTCGTCTCTACAAACTTGTCAAAACAATACTTTGCTATAGGTATAGTGCATTATGTGCGGGTTTAGATGGTTGGGATACTCATCAACACGCTGATAGCCATTATTATCGTAGTACTGATAAGTGCATAGGGTGTCTGTATGTAGTGCATACGTGTCTGCACCCTGTGCCACGAGATAAGCCTCAAATGCTTGAATCAACGTCGCTCCAATACGGTGACGACGATAGTTTGGATCTACACAGAAGAACTGTAGCTCGCTATCAAAATTGACTGTCTCTCGTTTCGCACCAGTCGTTTCTTTTTTCTGTAAATCACTTAATACCTGTCGACCTTGATCAGATAAACGCAGCTTGTTTTCTATCTGATCAATAATGGGCTTTTCATCGAATGACAAAGCTTTATGTGGGTCTTGTTTAGTGACTCCTATCACCACACCACAAATAATGTCATCATATTCTGCAACTTGTATAAAAGTAGCACGATGACAGTCTTTAGCTAGAAATAGGGTAGCCAGTTGCTTTAGAATCTGCTTATCTGTAGCAGTAGTAAATACACTTAAATTCATATTGACGACAAAAAGGTCAACAATGGCTGCAAAGTCTTCAGGCGTAGCACGACGATATTGCATTGTCATAAGTTGCTCTCTTTTATCATTAAAAGTGCTAGCATATGCTTCTTGACCAAGCATTCATACGCCAGCACTTTGACACTAATATCTGGTTAGTGGGTTTAGTAAAGTATTAGTGTTTTTTACTTAATAGTTGTCCTATATTTACCACTCTATTTCACCTGTATTGACTTGACTGCTCAACTCTAAATCACTTCCTCCGGGCAACGCTGGATAAGCTGACTTCATGATTGAAATTACTTTTTCTGATTGCTTAGAATCTTGTTTTTTTGCCTCGCCCAGTGCTTGCTCAAAAGTTTTTAGATAATTGAGTGTGAAATCAACAGCGTAGTCTTTTTTGAGTAGATTGCCTGAATAGTGGCCTGGAATAACAACGTTTGGCTTTAATTGCTTCATTTGTTCTAATGATTGCATCCAATCGCTACGAGCTTCTTTAGTTTGGGTATCAGCAGTCCATACATGCATGCCTGATGTTACTGACACACCGCCGAAAACGGTTTTTGATTCTGGTACCCACATGTATGCTTGATGGGTTCCCATCTCCTTGATTTCAATTTTGTGACCTTCTAAGGTCAGTGTAGACTGATCAAGTGTTTGCGGTACTGTGATCTTGGTAGGCGCATGTTTACCAAGGATTGGACCCCAATGCTTTAATTTTGCATCTTTAGTCGCCTCAATGTGTTCAATAATAGAAGGGCTAGACATAACCTTTACATCAGGGAAGGCTTTGACTAAAGGCTGAAGACCGAAATAGTAATCTGGATCGCCTGCCGTGATATAAATCATTTTTAGGTCTTTATTGCTTTTTTTGATCATATCAACCAAAGCTTCACCATCTTTGACACTAAACTGTGCATCGAACAAAATAGCATCTTTCTCGCCACTTGCCAGCACAGAAGTCACTGGGAAAATAGCATTTTGATCAGGTTTATATGCTTGTAGTTGTAGATCGGCTGCGTTTACTTGGGTTGCAAGCAGTAGGGCGCTTGCCGCCATAGAAGCTGTCATTAATTTTTTCATAATCTACCTGTATTTTCATTTGAGTAAATAGACCGCGTTAATGGCGGTATTCGTTGTTAGTGGCTATTCTATTCGATTGTATTTCGTTTAAATACGCTATAATTCGGCATTTACTGTTTCAGTTTTCGCGCAAATAAGGATGAAGAGATGGATAGACTGACCGCGTTACAGGTGTTTGTCACGATCGTTGAACAAGGTAGCTTGAGCCGTGCCGCGGACAATTTAGACATGTCTAGAGCTAAGGTAACGCGCTATCTGACAGAGCTTGAGAGCTGGATGGATATGCGCTTATTACATCGCACAACCAGAAGTCTAAGCCTCACTGCACCTGGTGAGCAGACCCTTGAGGTGGCGTATCAGTTACTTGGATTGACCGACTCGTTGGATCAGATACGCAATCAAAATACTTTGGAGCTAAAAGGTCAGTTGCGAATCACTGCCAGCTTTTCGCTGATTGATAGCCTTTTGATGGATGTGGTTGGTCGCTTTGTTTCTCACTGGCCGCAAACAGCAATTGATATTCTTACCACTGATGATTCGGTCAATTTAGTTGATGCCCGTATTGACTTGGCGATTCGTATCACCAATGACTTAGAGCCAAATGTCGTTGCCAGACGTATCGGTGAGTGCCACTCTATCGTATGCGCTGCACCTGATTATTTACAAAGGCGTGGCAGACCTACAGATGTACAGTCGCTTGTACATCACAACTGTCTATCGTTTGCGTATTTTGGACGGTCGGCATGGGTGTTTGATGGGCCAAATGGTCCAGAGTCTGTTCCTATCTCTGGCAATATCAGCGCCAATATCTCTGAAGTCTTGCTCTCTGCCACGTTACGTGGACATGGGATTAGTTTACAGCCATCTGGCGCAGTCAAATCTTTGATTGCATCTGGACAACTTATTGAGTTATTGCCTGAATGGAAACCTAAAACTTTGGGTGTTTATGTGGTTTATGCCAATCGAAAGCAGGTGACACCACTACAAAGAAAGTTTATTGATTTTCTCGCTGAAGAAATAAAGCGTTCACACTACTGGTAGCATTAGCTATGTTTATGATCATTCTTTCTTTGTTGGGCAGCTTTTGAATGGATACTGTTATCCATTACTCACCGTATTGGGCTGCCAAATTTAGATTGCTGTGGCCATATTAGGGCGTGTCCTCAATTCAATCGATGGTTATCTAAATGGGTTATAACAGGCTAACGATGGCTATCTTGATAACAAATGTGGTGGGATAAATGATAAGAGAGCTTAAAACGTTCGTCGCCGTTTGCGAGTTAGACAGTTTTGCCGCTGCCGCTCGGCATATAAACCTGACCCAATCTGCGGTTAGTGCGCAAATCAAAACCTTAGAAGACAATTTAGGATTGTCATTATTTACGCGCTCTGCCAGAGCCATTACGCTAAATCCGCAAGGCACACGCGTTTTACCGATAGCCAAAGAAATTTTGGCGCTCTATTCGACAATGCAACTGTCCTCAGATACTGATATTGCTAGCTATTACGGGCAGCTGAAGATTGGCTCGATAAACTCAGTGCAGGTGGGTATCTTACCAGAGGCGTTAAAGGCAATTACTTTGCTCGCCCCATTAATGCAGACGGAAATTGTCCCTGGGCGTGCTATAGAGTTATTTGAGAAACTGGAAGTCGGGGAGATAGATGCGGCTATTACTATCCAGCCAGCATTTGCCTTACCGAAAGACATCGTTACCCAGTCTATTATGACGGAGCCTTATGTGCTCATAAGCCCCAAAAAATGGCCTTTTCATAGTCTTAGACAAACGCTCGAGCAGCACCCCTTCATTCATTACACCTTACAGTCCTCAGCTGGTGCAAAGTTAAGCAAATTCTTTAAACAACAAGACATCAAGGTGAATACGATCATGGAGATTAATGATCTGGATGCCATCGTTAGGATGGTTGAGTCGGGCTTGGGAGTGGCTTTGATTCCTTATGCTGGACTATGGATTAGAAGTACGCCGCCTGTCCAAATTCACCATTTAGGTGATAACAGTTTGGTTCGAGAGGTCGTATTGGCATATCGTTATACCGATCGTCAGCAGCCGCAAATAAATGCCTTAAAGCAGGTATTGGGACTGTAAGTTAGTCTGCAATCTTACAACGCCTAGCAGCCTAGTTCGCGTTCTCACTCGGACTAGGCGTCTGCTTGTGCTACTCAAATTTGACAATTAATTAGCCTCTTTAACCCGTTAACCTTTTTCAATCAGTGCAACCTTTCATAAAAAATCTCTGCTATTGAATAAACATCCTTCAAAAAACCTGCCCTAAAAGTATTAACCTCTTTCGATAGAGTCGATACTCAATAAAACGGATATAGCATTTAATAACGCGAAACTGGTATAAATTTTTCTGGCTTGCTGTGCCTATGCCGACAGAGGCTGTGAAAAATTCATCCGAGTCCCGCTGTATCTTTTTAATATTGGACTGACTATAGACCAACCTTATCTATAATATTTTTTGCTGAGCACCAAAATTTTTGGGGCTGAGAGCAGAATATTTACGTTTTTCTTGCTCTACATTCTCAGTTACGATGGCTCTAATTTTTAGTAACGCCAAGACAATGACTCTAAATAACTAAGCATTGTCTGTTTACTTCTTCAATTTACCTTATCTCTAATAAGCCATAAAAATATGAAACATACAGATAATCTGAACCATGACCAAGCATTGACTCGTATCGAAAAAGATCTATTGGGCGAACAAGCCGTTCCTACTGCCGCTTTATATGGTATTCAAACGCAACGCGCCTCGCAGAATTTTAATATTACCGGTATGCCAATCAGTCACTTCCCCGATTTGATTAAAGCACTGGCAATGGTAAAAGCGGCCGCGGCTAAGGCCAATTATCAGCATGGCCTACTCAGTCAAGATAAGCTCAGTGCTATTACTGAAGCGTGCGCTGATCTTATACAAGGCGCGCATCATGATCAGTTTATTGTTGATCTCATCCAAGGCGGGGCAGGCACGTCGACCAACATGAATGCCAATGAAGTGATTGCTAATATTGGCTTAAAAAAGATGGGATTTGAGTATGGTCAATATGGCCATCTACATCCTAATAATGATGTCAACCGATCTCAGTCTACCAATGATGTCTATCCTAGTGCAGCACGCTTAGCGATTGTGTTTGCGGCAAAACCGCTTCAAGAGGCCATCATCAAGTTGCAAAATAGCTTGGCCGCCAAAGGACAAGAATTTAGCCATATTCTAAAAATGGGCCGCACCCAGTTACAAGATGCGGTACCGATGACGTTGGGTCAAGAATTTAATGCCTTCGCCAGTGATATAGGCAGCGAAACGGCTCGAATCGAAGACGCCTGCCTACAGTTATGCGAATTGAATTTGGGCGGTACGGCGATTGGTACCGCTATCAATGCACCCAAAGGGTATGCCAGCTTGGCGATTCGTGAGTTAGCCGACATCAGTGGTCTACCAGTGACCCTTGCCAAAGACCTGATAGCAGCCAGCGCTGATATGGGCGCTTTTATTACCTTTTCTGGTTCGCTCAAGCGTTTGTCAATTAAACTGTCTAAATTGAGCAACGATTTACGCTTACTATCAAGCGGGCCACGTACCGGTCTGGGTGAAATAAATCTACCGGCTATGCAGCCCGGCTCATCCATTATGCCCGGTAAAGTCAATCCTGTAATTCCTGAGGCCATGAACCAAACCGCATTTCAGGTAATGGGTACGGATATGACGATTACTATGGCGGCAGAAGCAGGGCAACTACAACTCAATGCGATGGAGCCGCTGATCGTTTATAATCTACTGAACAATGCGCGTATGTTAGAAAAGGCGATTCGTATGCTAGATGAGCGATGCATTCAAGGCATTACAGCCAATGAGACCCGCTGCGCACAGCATGTCGAAAACAGCATCGGTATTGTGACGGCACTGGTGCCTCATATAGGCTACGAAAACGCCAGTCGTATCGCAGGACATGCTTTGTTAAGCGGTTCAGGCGTCGCTGAGCTAGTAAAACAAGAAAAATTGCTGAGTGACGAAGAACTGGCCGCGATTTTATCACCCGATAGAATGGTCAGTAGCATATAGAGGTAGCCCAATATTCAAAGTCTGACTTAGGGCGTGTCATCCATTAGCGCATTGATGCATTGATATTGGCACATTGATAGATGCGCTATTCTGTACATTAAAAAAGACCTTCAATCGCTTGAAGGTCTTTTTAGTTTTATCAGTAATGTTAGCTTTTTAAGCATTTAACATAAGAGTCATGCTAACAAATTTTCATGAATAAATAGCGGTTTTTCATTTCAAAAAATCAGGATTCATAAAGGCAGGGTTTGGATAAGTATAAAATCCTTCGCCAGTCGCAGCTCCCATTTTATTTTTATCGATCATCTGCTCTTTCAGATACTTAGCGGCCTTTAGTCTTGCAGGGTTTTTAGTCGTTTCAGCGGCAAGCCTAGTGATGTTGTAGGCCGTGTTGATACCGATGGTATCCAATATGGCAAATGGGCCTGACGGCGCGCCAGTTACTATCATCCATGTCTTATCTATCGTATGCGGATCGGCAACCTCTTTTGCCACTAATTGCAAAGCTGCATCTATAAAAGGCGCTAACAAACTATTCATGATGTAGCCGGGTTGCTCTTTATCAAGCGGCGTTGCCACCATACCAATGGCGGTAGCAAAAGCAACGACATCATCAAATACTTTAGGATCTGTGCCTGGGTGCCCCATGATTTCAGCGACATTATGCATCCAAATTTTATTGGCAAAATGTAGGGCTAAAAACTGAGCAGGGCGTCCCGTTGATTCCGCAAACTGGCTAGGGAGCAGGGTTGAGGTATTGGTCGCAAATATGGTTTTCTCTGGTGCCAGTTTGGCAAGTTTTGCATAAAATTCAATTTTAAGTTCAGGAATTTCGGGAATGGCTTCAATCATGAGATCCGCATCTTTGACTGATTCTGCTAAGTCTGAGGTATAGCTAAGGTTTTCAAAGGCCTTATCTAGCTGCTCCTGCGTTGCTCTCAAATCTTTTCGAAAAGCCTTGCACATCAATTGAAATTTTGCCTTTGCTTTTTCTAATACATCATCGTTGACATCGTAAACACTGACATTAAAACCGTGGAAGGCGGCTTGAAAGGCAATTTGATAGCCTAAAACGCCGCTTCCTGCGACAGTTACATTCTTGTACGTCATAATATTAATCCCTTAAAAATAGTGGTTATAAGTCGCTAGATAAATGTTTAGAACTTATAACCCTATTATTAGACTGTTTTACTCTATTATTCAACCTTCATTTTTATAAAAACGTTAAATGTATTAGGGCGTGTCATCAAATCCCAATATTGACCAAACTATTAAGCATTAATTGCATATTCAAGTCAAAGTTTTGACATAGCAAATAGGCGTTAAATCTATAAGCCAGCCGTATCCAATGCCTGCTGACAGGCCTCAGCCAAATAAGGATCAATACTGTCTTGTTTGAGCATCCATTTTAGATATCCAGCCCCATCCGAATCAGTCGCCAACTCTGCAATAGCTTTACCCTTATGCTTACCGAAACTGAAATGAGTGGGTATACGTGCCATTTGGCTAAACTCATATAAGCTATCTACATCAGTGATGACATGACCTTGACTATTCGCCAAATCAATTAGGCTACCCAGCACCAGCTGAGTGAAGTAAATATCATAAACAGCAGCATGTGCATGTTTGGCTTGTGCCCGTGCGACATCGCGATGAAAGTGATAAAGCAGAGAGACTAGCTTATGGCTCTCTAGCGTAGGAAGTAGATAATTGGACATGGCATTGGTGCATATCAGCTTAGGGGTATGGGTCACACCAGCATTTTTAAGAACGGCCATATCAAAATCAATATTATGACCAATCAAATACGCCACACTGTTAGGCAGTCTAAAATCTGTATGCGGCGGCTCATTCGCAATATCTTCTTCACATATATGTGACACTGCCATCGAGCCTAGACTGATTTCTTTAAGGGGATTAAAACGCTTGGCTCTCGGCTCCTGTAGTACTTCTACCTTGCCATCAATGATATCAATAATAGAGTAGGCGGCTTCAGTCATGTGCGGCTCAACAAGCCCTGTGGTTTCGGTATCGAGTATATAAGTGGTCATAATAGGCCTTGTGCAACAGTGAGTTTTTGATAATTATAATTGATATAGGGTAAGGTGATAAGTAGACATGAAAAAACCCCGCAGCATAAAGTTTTCGGGGTTATATTTGGTATTATGTCATACTAGGGCGTGTCTTCAATTCAATCGATAAACATCTAAGATGAGCTTAGTGAACGCTTTTTTAATCAGGGTCTTGTGCTTGATTTTATTATTGTTAACAACAAATTTCACAAGCGGATTCTACAGCAATTTGTGATTGGGTCAACATATGCATGCAACGTAGGTACTGCCAGCACCACATTTGAATCTCAAACACGCCCTAATATCCGACGGTCTTTATCCTCTTAAATATAATAAATAAGCACTTAGGCAGTCAGCTGTTTTCAAAATAATATTGAAAGTGTTTCCAGTTATGGCTACTGTTTGCTTAAGCATGCTTTTATTACAATAGGCGCTATGACGAAGCATCACTGATCAAACAACCAAGCAGGCCATTTATGATTTTATCTGCCAATAAAAACAATGCAATTGCATACTATAAGACAGCTTTTGAAGGCAATCCCAGACAAGCAGTTGCGGACTATGTCGGAGAAGAGTATATCCAGCATAATCCTATCGTCGCAGGAGGTAAGTCGGGTTTTATTGAGTATTTTGAGCGTATGCAAGCAGAATATCCGAATAAATCAATCGAATTTAAACGCTGTATTATAGAAGATGACTTGGTTGCCTTGCATACCCATCAAGTTTGGCACAATGCAGATCAAACGGTGGATGAGTACGTCACAATGGATTTTTTTCGATTTGACGAGCTAGGTAAGATAGTTGAGCATTGGGATTCTATTCAGCTCATACCAAAAATATCAGCCAATAGCAATAAGATGTATTAGAGCATTTTTAATGTTCAACAGACCCTAATAGGAGAGAATAAATGAAAACCATATTAATTACTGGAACGTCTTCGGGAATTGGACGAGCAGCTGTTATGCGATTTCAACGTGCAGGTTGGAACGTGGCGGCGACGATGCGTCATCCTGAAAAAGAAACGGAACTGCAAGCGCTCAACAACGTTGTTGTCTTTCCATTAGATGTAACGGATCAAAATAGTATCAACTTAGCCGTTGAACAAGTGATTAAAGAATTTGGACAGATTGACGTCTTACTTAACAACGCAGGATATGGACTGGCAGGTCCATTAGAAGCAGTAGATCCAGTACAACTCGAACGCCAGTTCGCGACCAATGTATATGGTCCAATCTATATGATACAGGCTTGTCTTCCACATTTTCGTATGAAATCAGCTGGCTTGATAATTAATGTGTCATCGATTGGCGGTCGGCTTACCTTACCATTCAACTCTTTGTACCATGGTACAAAATTTGCGATTGAAGGGATTTCTGAATCCTTAGCACAAGAGCTTGCACCGCAAGGTATTGGTGTAAAAATTGTTGAACCAGGCGGTGTTAGAACTGATTTTGTAGGGCGTTCTCTCGAGTTTATGCAAAAACCTGACCTTCACGCTTACGACAAGTCCATTCAAGGGGCAATGGCTGTTTTTTCTTCTGCTGATCGGGGTAATGACTACTCTGAAGCAAGTGATATAGCTGAAATAATCTATCATGCAGCAACGGATGGCACCAATAGATTGCGTTATCTGGCAGGTGAGGACGCATTAGCCATGTCTGATAATCGGTCTAAGATGTCGGATGAAGAGTACATAGAATGGTCTGTGGCTCATTTTAATCTTTGATGGCGATTAATATAGTCAAGGAATTTTAGAGTCGCTACAAGGCAACTATTCGTAGATGTATAGTCAGCGAACTACTAAACCGCTACGATGTTACCCTCCCTAGAGGTACTAGTTGTATAATCTGCGGTCAGCTGCCTTGTAGCTGTTTTAGATTTCTTTGACTATATATGTGATAGTTCAAACGAGGTTAACGCTGTCAGTCTTTTATAGAGGATTGGCTTATTATTTATGGTCTTCTTAACGTTCGCCTTGTACTTCAAATTCATCACTAGCAAGTCGTGCATGTCCGTCTTCTTCTACTACCCAAAGTTCTTTATGCACAATACCGAAGGCTTTATTCATAGTCCAATGTGACGTTAAAATATAACCTTCTCCTTCAGCTTCCCAGTTTACTTGGGTATAGTCCACCTCTTTAAAACCTTGATTCATAATCCCTTGCCAGAAATCCTCGATTGCTTGGCGTCCTTCAAATACGCCAAAGGGCTTTGCTGTCATAACACAATTCTCTTGATATTGTGCAGCACACCCTTTTGCATCTTGTTTATTAAAAGCGGTTTGCCAATCTGAGATGCCTTTTTTGCATGCGTTTAAGATAGCGTTATCTGTCGCTGTATTCGTCATGAAATCATCCTTTATAAAGTGTTATTTAGTGATAGGAGTAGAGAATAGCACTGTAATTAGGATAGAAAAACAGCTACATTAGAAAGAACTGTTTAATAAAAGCGAACAATTACTATGATTAGATTACGCCAGATGTCAGTTTTTGCTCATATAGTCGAAACGGGTTCAATTACAGCCGCTTCAGAATTATTGGAGTTATCAAAATCTGTGGTAAGTCAGCACCTCAAATCTTTAGAAAATGAATTAGGTATTGTGTTATTGAAGCGTACTACGCGTAAGCAGACTTTAACCGTTGCTGGAAAACAGTTTTATCAACAATGTAAAATACTGAATCAAGTGGCTAATGACGCGTGGCTCGAAGCTCAACAATCTAAAGCAGTTCCTCAAGGAAAAATTAGAATTACAGCTCCTAACGCATTAATGGAAACCTTAGTAGCTCCTGCAATTGCTCGATTATTACCACAATATCCTCTTCTAAAACCGGAGTTAATTAGTCATGACCACCACTTGAGCCTAATGTCGGAAAATATTGATTTAGCGATAAGAGTTGGTCAATCAAAAGAGAGTACTTTAAAGCAAAAACGCATTGGTGAGTTTAGAGATGTACTTTGTGGAAAACCAGAGTATATCGCATCGAGTTCTTGGCAAGGCTTAGCGTATATTGCTAATACTTGGCAAGGGCATGAGATCTGCCACCAGTTTCATACTCAAGTAAAGCCTGCGCCTCTTTCTAAAAAACAAGTAGATAACCAAACAGGTCAAACCACTGGTGAGTTGATTTATGCAGCTAATGCGCATTGCATTACTAATTCTTTTCATACTTGCTTGTCATTAATTAAATCAGCATCAGGGATAGGTATTATTCCTGATTTTCATTTGAGAAGCTTATCATCAGAGCTTGTTGAGGTTTTCCCTGAGTATCAATTACCATTGAACACTATCTATGCATTACATCCTTTTGGTGATCAAACACCGCTGAGTGTTAACGTGTGTTTACAAGCTATTATGACCCAATTAAATATAACCACGACAGCATAATATACACCTGTTATGGTTGAGTGAAACTGGCCACTGTTTTATAGGTTTGACCCCTGCCATCAAATCCGTAAAATTACCCTGCGTACGTAAAATATTTATTCGCTTATTTGCACCAGTACCAGTAAAATGCGAGACTGTTTTCTACACGAGTTTATGAGTAACCAATGATACGTTTAACTGAAATTAAATTGCCATTAAATCATGCACCTGAAGATCTAACGACGGCTATAACGACAAAACTTAAAATTTCTGCTGAGCAAATGGCGTCATTTGTAATGTTTAAACGTGGCTATGATGCTCGTAATAAAAGAAATATCCAATTAATTTATACGCTAGACATCACACTGACCGACTCGGATTTAACCCATGATTTACTGGTTCAATTTGATTCAGACAACCATGTTAAAGCAACACCAGACACCAGCTACAAATATGTAGGCGCAGCGCCAAAAGAGTTAACTGAGCGTCCTGTTGTTATTGGTTTTGGACCTTGTGGTTTATTAGCAGCACTGACCCTTGCTCAAATGGGTTTTAAACCTATTATCATTGAACGTGGTAATGAAGTCAGACAACGCACCAAAGACACCTTTGGTTTTTGGCGTCAGCGCAAATTAAACACAGAATCAAATGTACAGTTCGGTGAAGGCGGAGCGGGTACTTTTTCTGACGGTAAACTATATAGCCAAGTGAAAGATCCCAATCATTACGGCCGTAAAGTAATGACAGAATTTGTAAAAGCTGGCGCACCAGATGAGATTTTATTTGTCAGTAAGCCGCACATAGGTACTTATAAGTTAGTCACTATGGTAGAAAAAATGCGTGCTGAGATCATAGCGCTTGGTGGGGAAGTCCGTTTTGCGACTCGCGTAGACGACTTGCACATCACTGACTCAAAAGTAACTGGAGTGACACTTAATACTGGCGAAACCTTAAAAACCAACCATGTTGTTCTTGCTGTTGGTCATAGCGCCCGTGATACCTTCCAAATGATCCATGATAAAGGCGTGTATGTTGAAGCAAAGCCTTTCTCAATTGGCTTTAGAATTGAACATAAACAGTCAACCATAGACCAAGCGCGCTTTGGTGACAATGCTGGAAACGAAATACTGGGCGCTGCGGATTACAAACTGGTTCATCATTGTAAAAATGGTCGTTCTGTTTATAGCTTCTGTATGTGTCCAGGCGGAACCGTGGTTGCTGCAGCATCAGAAGAAGGCCGTGTGGTCACTAACGGCATGAGCCAATATTCAAGGAACGAGCGTAACGCCAACAGTGCTATTGTTGTAGGCATAGACCCAGAGCGAGATTACCCAAACCATCCTCTTGCCGGTATCGACCTACAAAGACAACTAGAAACCTTAGCGTTTGAATTAGGCGGCAAAGATTACAGTGCACCAGCGCAAACCATTGGCGATTTCTTAAAAGGTAAGCCAGACTCAGAGTTAGGTGATGTAAAACCTTCTTATACACCAGGCATTACCTTAACTGATTTAAGCAAAGCGTTACCTGATTTTGCCGTAGATGCGATACGTGAAGCTATTCCAGCGTTTAATAGAAAAATCAAAGGATTTTCATCTGATGATGGTTTACTCACTGGCGTAGAAACCAGAACATCGTCACCAATTAGCATTAAACGCAATAAAGAATTCCAGAGCATTAATACCAAAGGCTTATTCCCTGCAGGCGAAGGCGCGGGCTACGCAGGTGGCATATTATCAGCAGGGATTGATGGTATTAAAGTGGCCGAAGCTGTGGCAAAATCGATGTTGAACATAGAGTAAGAGCAGATTTGGGCATTCCCCAATATCAAACCTCTTACCTAGATAAAAACATGCAAGCGAAAAAGCCTTTTAAGCTATGAAGTATAAAGCTTGAAAGGCTTTTTTGATTTTGGGCAATATGGCAATTAAGATGGTAAGCAATTAATTAATGGTTATAGTTGTTAAGAGGCAATAAAGAATCCTTGTGAGAGGCTTACAAGGGTTTAAATGATTACTATTCATATCTTAACTGGTGCGCTTACTCAGAGTAAGCGATGGGCTTAATGGTCTTTAATACCAAGCTATATTTTGCGGAAGTGTTGAAAGTCCGTTTCGTATACATGTCTACGGTTAATTCTCTGTAATGGCGAACGGCACAATAAAAACGCTGCATCGAACAGTAATATAGCGTTTCTGTTCGATGCAGCGACGTGTTATGTGTCTCCGTACCACTCGTACTTTAGCTTAGAAACTGGTTGATATGCTCACCAATTTCATCAGGCTTCTCATCAATCAACCAATGAGCAACATCTTTAATCCAGACAAGCTCTGCATTTGGAATCGCTTCTGCTAGCTTTGGTGCATATTCCGGTTTCTGGAAAGGGTCTTTATCACCCCACATGATGAATGTCTGATGCGGAAGGTTACTAAGTTCGTCAGTAATGGCCTGAGTATACTCTTTATTCAACCGTCTGAGGTTGCGAAAAAAGGCATGCTTGCCATCTTCAGTTGACCAAGGTTCGAGATACATCTCAATAAGCTCATCAGTCATGACGCTCTTATCATATACACCTTTTGGCAGGAAACCTCGCATCATGCTTAAAAAGTCCTCTAGACTCATCTCCGACTCAGCACCAGGTTCCTGTAACGGCTCAAAGTCTGGGATAGGCCATGAATCGAAGCAGATGCTATCTATCAAAACAAGCTTTCGAACTTTCTCTGGATAATTGACAGCTATCAACTGAGCAACACCTCCACCAATATCATGCCCAACAATATCTGCTTGACGCGCACCTAGGACATCCATGAGTTTTACAATCATGTTGCTTTGCGCATTAATGGACACATCTGCGCTTTTTGGTTTTGCAGATTTCCCATAATTGAGAAGGTCGGGGGCGATGACCCGATGTGTTTTTGCAAGTTGTGGAATAATATTTCGCCACATGAGGCTATTGGTTGGAATCCCGTGCAGCAGGATTATTGGACTACCTGAACCTTGTTCCAAAAATGCAATCTTATGCCCATCAATGTAGGCATGGTTTTCTGTTATTTGAGTGCTCATAGCATCCTCCTAAAGATGAATGTTAATAATCGTGAAATCATTCTATGGAAAAGAGAGACAGTTTTTGTCGGCTAAGATAAGCCAATAACTGCCCAAACGTTACAATAGCAATGTGAAGGAATTCTTCAGGAAGTATGCAGTCTCAGTGATCAACGGCAACACGGCTATCAAAAATAGCACCAACTGTGTACGGACCTTTATTTATAAGAAGCTTAGACTCATCCCACTATTTCTTCTTCTGGATTAGTCAAAAGCCTAATGCAATGGCTTTATTGAAATAACGCGACTGTGCCGAAGACTGTCGTACTGAAAGTTGTACTGAAGTGAGATAAACCAACCTGATGAAAGTGATTTAATCATACATTAATAGCAAAGGTATTATGGCTTCAGCCGTTATAGGTTTGTACCTCAACCGTTGGTAGTTTGTTGAAAGGTGTGAGAGAGATATAGTGTTATGGCCTAGCTTAGATTTAGAAAACGATATCCAGTCCCTGCAACGGCAATAGATATCGAAATTAAAAACCTTGATATTGAGAAGAGAAAATTAGAGATACCGTCAAATCTGAGCAAGCCAATAGCAGACTGATGAGCCGGTTATTTTTGGAACGACTCAAAAAATATTGTATATCGTAAAACTACAGATGCAATCGAGGGTTTACTCTGTGTTCTTCGGAGATACAGCGGCATATGTGAGGCCTTCGTACTCCATTGAAACACGAGTACCGCCACCTCCCTCAAGTGTCTGACCAATATTGGTCAGTGAGCCGATGATGGCGGTGTTTCCAGTCGCACGCGCAAACTCGCAAGCTGCTGCAACTTTTGGCCCCATAGAGCCCGCAGGAAGATCAAACTCACTTAAAGCGTCTGGGTGTGCCTGCAAGATGCTTCGTTGTTTGTCAGTTCCAAAGTCTGTATAAACATACGCCACATCCGTGGCAATCACCAATAACTCACATTCAAGGCTACGGGCAAGTAAGGATGCGCACAAATCTTTATCGATTACTGCCTCGACCCCTTGCAAACAGCCATCTTCATCAAATGCCGTTGGGATACCACCTCCGCCTGCACAGATAACAATCGCACCTTTTTCAAGTAGCCACTGTATGGGTTTTAGCTCAAATATTTTTTTGGGCTTAGGGCTTGCAACCACTCGCCTAAAATATTGACCATCGGCTTTAACAACCCAGCCTTTTTGCGCACTTAGCTTTTCTGCTTCCTTTTTTGAGTATACAGGGCCAATAGGCTTGGTTGGATTGTTAAAAGCAGGGTCTTTACGGTCGACTTCTACTTGAGTGAGTAGGGTAGCAATGGATGAGTCTCTCGGCAGGACATTCCCAAGCTCTTGCTCGATGATGTAGCCAATCATACCTTCCGTTTCTGCGCCCAAAACGTCTAATGGGTAAGTATCGACTTCAGTGTAAGCCGCGCCTTGCAAAGCAAGCAAACCGACTTGGGGGCCATTACCGTGAGCAATAACTAACTCGTTACCCTCCGTAACCTTGCTGATTTGTTCAACGGCAGTCTTGATGTTTTGGCGTTGGTTTTGAGCAGATAACGGCTCTCCACGTTTTAATAAAGCATTACCACCTAAGGCAATTAGTAACCTCATGATATTTTCCTACGCATTATCTTCAGTTAACGTCATATCAGGGCGTGTCTTCATTTCAAAAATAGTGATAAAAATGAGATAAATGGCAGTCAAACAAGAAAAATAGCGCAGATAATATCGAGATATTAGTCAGCTATTTGACGCCGTTTGGCAAGATTTAGCCACTTTTAACCTATTTAGATGACTATCGATTGAATTGAGGGCACGCCCCGGTAGCCCACGCTGTTAATGCTATAAATTAGATATTACCAAGCGCCGAGACCAGAACGGCTTTAATCGTATGCATACGGTTTTCGGCTTGTTCAAATGCGATGTTGTAAGGTGATTCAAATACCTCTTCGGTCACTTCGATACCATCTGCGAGCTGTGGGTATTTTTCAGTGATTTTTTTACCAACCTCGGTATCTGAATTATGAAAAGCGGGTAAACAATGCATAAACTTCACTTTTGGATTGCCAGTGGCTTTTATCAGATCCATATTGACTTGATAAGCCATTAGCGCATCGATTCGCTCCGCCCAGCTCTCAATAGGCTCACCCATCGATACCCATACGTCGGTATGAATGAAATCAACGTCTTTTGCCGCCGTTGTTACATCTTCGGTGATGGTAAGACGCGCACCTGATTCTTTGGCAAAGTCTGCACAGGTGGCCAAAAAGTCTGCTTCAGGCCATAAGTCTTTAGGGGCACAAAGGCGTACGTCCATACCCATCTTAGCGCCCATTAAATACAATGAGCGGCCCATGTTATTACGCGTGTCACCAAAATAAGCATACTTAATCTGATGGGTTGATTTGTCGGTATGCTCACGCATGGTCATTACGTCTGCAAGCATTTGTGTGGGATGAAATTCATTCGTTAGGCCATTAAAGACAGGAATATCCGCATATTCTGCTAACTCATTGACAATCTCTTGACCGAATCCGCGATACTCGATGGCATCATACATACGGCTCAACACACGAGCGGTGTCTTTCATGCTCTCTTTGTAGCCGATCTGTGATGAGTTCGGGCCAATAAACGTCACATTGGCACCCTGATCATATGCCGCTACTTCAAAAGCACAACGAGTGCGGGTTGAGGTCTTCTCAAAGATTAGCGCAATGTTTTTGCCCAAAAGATGCTTTTGTTCTGTGCCCGAGTATTTTGCTCTTTTTAAGTCACAAGCCATATCCAAAAGATACGTAAGCTCGCGTTCACTATGATGCATAAGGCTCAGTAGATCACGGTTGTGAAGATTGAAACTCATGATAATTCCTTAATTTTTAGTGTTTGTTTATTTTGGCTGGACTATCACTGTATTTGGCGCCGCTATGAGCAGGTAGGGTTCAATACGCCCTAATCTGTTGGATCGCGAATGATAGGGCAAGTCATGCAGTGGCCACCACCACGTCCACGGCCCAGCTCGGAGCTTGGAATCGTAATCACTTCAATGCCTTGTTTGCGCAGTAACGTGTTGGTATAAGTATTGCGGTCATAAGAGATGACAACGCCTGGCTCAAGGGCAAGGACATTATTACCATCATCCCATTGCTCACGCTCAACTTCGTAGCTATTGCCGCCTGTTTCGACCACTCTTAATTTATCGACCCTTGCGGCTTCTTCTACCACTTTCAAAAAATGTCTGTCATCTTCGCGCACATCTATACCGTGTGGCTTGCTTTCATCAGGACGAATATGAAAGGTCGTAATATGATCTGTCACTGCTGGAAATACGTTGACCAAATCAATATCGCAAAACGTAAACACGGTGTCCAAATGCATTGCAGAACGTTGCTTAGGTAAGGCCGCTATGATGATATGGTCAACCGAACCATCGATGAATAAAGTCTTGGCCAGTCTGGTAATCGCTTGTTGTGATGTTCTTTCACCCATACCAATCAGCACGGTTTTGTTGCCAATAGGCATAACATCACCACCTTCTAAACTACTTCCCTTTAAATCTTCTTCAGTGTCATCCATCCAAATTTTGAAATCAGCACCTTTAAAGTCTGGATGAAATTTATAAATAGCAGAAATAAGGAGCGTTTCTTGCTGGCGAGCGGGCCAGTACATCGGGTTGAGCGTCACACCGCCGTATATCCAATTCGAAGAATCGCGAGGAAACTGAGTATTGGGCAGTGGTGGCAATACAAACTCAGTCGTACCTGAAAGTGCGGATAATTTTTTGAGTGATGCCCCAATATCATTCGGTAACTCTTCAGTGGTGACGCCGCCAATTAAAAATGAGGACAGTTTCTTGTGCTCAAGTTTGGTCAACCAATCTCTCACTTCGCCAGCCAATAAAGTACCGACGTGATTATCAGTGATTTTATGATCCATAATCCACTGCATGGCATCATTATTATCAAGGGTTTGTGCGAGCAGTTGATGCATCTCAACCACCTCAATATCGCGATCTCGCATTTTTGTGACCATATCATAATGATCACTTTTGGCCTTGCTCACCCACATGACATCATCAAACAATAAGTCATCACAGTTTTGCGGTGTCAGTCTTTGATGGGCGAGACCTGGAGAACACACCATAACTTTATGTAATTTACCGACTTCTGAATGAACACCTAAAGATTTGTCAGACATTTTTGTATCCTTATGCGGTTTGGGTGCAAGTATCTCAGCACTGTTTATAGGACGAACAATCTAAAAAAGCAACTGATGTGACAATTACGACGAACGGATTTTTCTGGTGATTACAACGGTAAGGCATTTTATTGAATAGGGTCACTACAAGCTTAACGTACCGCTGTACAGGCCATAGGCTGCATAGATGGCACTGACAGTAATGACTACCAGCACCACTTTTTCAGCTGTATTGAAGAGCTGATAGCTGTGCTCTCTGCGTGCTTTTATATAGAGAACCACACCAGGAAGGTACAATAAAGCGGATAGTAAAAAGTACTGAATACCGGCTGCATACAACAGCCAAATACTATAAAACAGTGCGGTTACCCCAATAACAATGTCTTTTTTGGCGCTCTCGGATGCTTTGTAACCCTCTTTGCGATAGGCCACCAAAAATCCATAAGCGGCAGAGAAGAAATAGGGAATCAAAATCATGGAAGTGGACAGATAAAAGATATTGTTATAAGTGCTTTTACTAAAGTAGGTGATGACTAAGAATAACTGTGTTGCTGCAGAAGACACCAATAGTGCATTTACTGGCACATCAACAGCATTTGTTTTATAAAAGAACGTCGGCATGGTTTCGTCCTTGGCGGCAACGAATAAAACTTCGGCGCAGAATAGCGTCCAAGCCAATAAACCACCGAGCAGCGAGACGACCAAACCGACTGATATAAAGGTCGCGCCCCACGGGCCAACGGCATACTCCAGTAAATAAGCCATCGAAGGATTTTTCATCGCTGCCAGCTCAGGGAGTGACCTAACACCCATCGCTAAAAAGTTAACCAGCATTAATAGCACTAACGTAAAAATGAACCCCAATACGGTGGCTTTACCAATATCAGAGCGTTTTTTGGCGCGTGCAGAATACACACTGGCCCCTTCAATACCAATAAATACCCATACCGTCACCATCATCATGTTTTTAACTTGATCAGGGACTGACCCTAGATCCGTCTCTCTGCCCCAAAAGTCGCTATTAAAAATATCCATATTAAAGACCGTAAAAATAATGACAATAAAGGTGAACAGCGGTATCACTTTGGCGATGGTGATCAACGTATTGACTGAGGTAGCCGTCTGGATACCTTTAGTAATCATGAAGTTATATGCCCACAATAATACAGAGGCACCCACTAATGCAGTCAGAGTATTACCATCTCCAAACACATTAAAAAAATAACCCAGCGTACTAAATATCAGCACATAGTAACTGACGTTACCCAACCAAGCAGAGAGCCAGTAGCCCCATGCAGAGTTGAAACCCATATAGTTACCAAAACCTGCCTGTGCGTAGGCATAGACCCCACTGTCAAGTTCAGGTTTGCGATGTGCTAAATTTTGGAACACGAAGGCAAGCATCAGCATGCCAACGCCAGTGATTACCCAGCCAATCAATGAGGCACCAGGGCTTGCGGTTTCAGCGATGTTTTGCGGCAATGAAAAGATACCACCGCCTATCATAGAGCCTACGACAAGGGCAATAAGTGCGGTAAAGTTTAGATTTTTCTCGGATGGATTATGCGTTGTTTCAGACATGTTGAAGACCTTTTATTCTCTGATAGAGAAATATATGAAGGCAACAAAATAGATTTGGTCTTGAAGAATATTTAAAAATAGTTTTTAGTATATTAAAACTCCACAATATTAACATGGAATATCATAGTTTTGTTAGCTCAATGGCCATCATTAAAAATATTTATGTATCTATACCAGTTAAATAACGGTGATAACTCATGATAAAAATGTTTGCTATGGCAGCCGTTTTTGTACAATCAGTCTGTTGAGTCGGTCAAAAAACTTGCAGGGTTATATGGGATGAATCATAGGATGCTCAAAATAAATGCAGTTTCTGATGGTGTATTGTGGTTGTGGTATCGAATACCATAACCACAATATAACTATGGATTTATTGTTATTTCTTACTAGGTCGTGTCCTAATCGGCCCAATATCCGATGAATCAACTGTATGCCGAACATCCTATATAAATCACTCACCATTCCGCCTTGGCGTAGGAATTGTCTTGTGCTTACACAGCGCCAATATTGCCAGTCATCGTGATCAACACGAAATGTGCTTGATCTGATTTCTTATATTCAACACGCCCTATACTAAAAAATCATTAAAATTTCAAATTGAGGACATGCCCTAATATGGTTAAAAGACGTATGGGCTGGTTATTTTCTGTTTTATTTCCGCATATAAATAATATATAGGAACCGTGCTGAAAAAATCTGAGGCTTCAGGGCGTAATATGAGCTAGCTTCACAATAAAATTACAAGCTTTAGAGAGGTTTTGTAATGTGTTCAAATCTATGGCGTCAAAACGAGATACATGAACAAACTCTTGTCAATATATTTAGTTTAACAAATTTAGGTTCATGGTTACTTCACTATGGCTTAAACCTTATACAGTTAATAAGCTGAATCAGATTTCCCGAACAATTATTTTCTTAGAAAGCAATAAGGGTAAAGTTATTTTTTAGGCCTAATACTAACATTTGTTTGCTGAATGTTTGTTTTTTGTATATAATGCTCTGATTTTATGACTTGCGAAAAATTCAAAGAGGGTAATCTTCATTGTTGATAGAGATATTTATCAAGTAAGCCCTGAGTTTAAAATTTAATAAAAAATTATAAAGATAACTAGAAATTCTAATTAAGAGGGTAAGTTATGAAGAAGGCTATATTGACACTTTTGTGCTTGTTGGCTGTTCAAGTTAGTAATGCTGAAATTATTAAAGTGAATGGTGAGGGTGCTACACCTATTATAAAAAAAGATCTGAATGGCACACGTAACCAAGCATACAACAATGCAAAAACTGATGCTGTCATTGCTCTCATTAAGCGTATCAATGGTCCCCAAGCGATGAATGAAGCGACTCAGTATCTAAATGACATTGTAAAACAAGTTGACAGTAGTTATGTGCTAAACCGAGGCAGTAGTACCAACAGCAACAATGAATTGGTCACTCAAGTTAGTCTGGAAATGGATGACCAAGAATTTCGTTCAATTCTTAATGATTTAGGATTGGCGCAGAAAAATAGTCGAACCAGTCCGATTATGATTGTGATGGATGAATACTTCGGCGTACCAAAAGATAATTCTAAGCCAGTTAAAGAGTTTACTTCTTATTTTTCAGATCGCAGCTATAGCTATGATGAAGATGCAAGTTACAACGCTAGTGAAAGTGCTAAAGCCAGTGCGTCAGATTCGTACTCTTCAAAAGGACGTTCAGCTGCTGCCGCAGGTTATGCCTATGATAACTATTATGGGGCTGGTGTAGGTGTTGCTGCCCGTTCATCAAGCCATAATAATTCAGGTAAATCAGCATCCTCAAGTAACTACAATGCCAGTGAGTCAGCAAAATATAGCCAATCTGAACGTCAAAATGATATTCAAAATTTTGTGAAATATGTGGAATATCAAACACCAAGTACTAAAGCTGAGCGTAACAATCAAACCTTAAATTCAATTGCAAGTTCTGCCTCTCGTTATGATTTGCGGTTGCTCGATTCTGACCGTTTTAGAAGTCAGTACTTAAATGGTCGCAGTATGACCATTCAACAACTCATGAGTGATGCAGAGCTCAATAAGCTAGTAATCGCGGCACGTGAAGAAAAAGCGGACTGGTTTATGGCTGGTAGCTCTTATATTTATGATCGTGGTCGTTCGAGTGCCACGGGTCAATTTGTCTGTGATGGTGCGGTAAGTTTTAAAATCTATTCAGTAGATGATTCAACTTTAATGGGCGGGGAAACTCGTACAGAGTCATCGACAGGCGCGACCACAGATTCATGCCGTACCAATGTAGCAAAGAAACTGGGTGAATTAGCCGTTAGCCAAGTTGGACCACAGATTTTAGGTTACGCAAAAAATCGCACTATGTACGGTAAAGAGATTACCATTTTCTTAAAAAGTGCTTCTGGCATTGTAACTTCACGTCTCGGGGATGATTTGTATGTTGCCCTAGATGAAATGGATGGCGCTGAAAATATCGATATTCGCACTCAAAATGGCAAGTTGGTCGAGATGACCCTGACCTATAAGAGTGAAAAGCCAATTAGTGGAGAATTGGCCAAAGCGCTACGTAAAGTAAGCCCAATGCTATCGAGCGCCGAGCGTCTACAAGCTGGAAATACCATCACACTTTGCATGGGTGGTATTCAGTGCAAATAAAATTTAAAGCGTTATGTTTGGCGATGCCTATGCTTGTTTCAGCATGGGCAAATGCGAATGTTCAAATCTACCCATCGAAAGGTATTTTTGGATTGGAGCAAGGTTGTCGTACCGATCCTAGCAAATATGAAGCAAATGGTTCTTCTATTGTGTGTGATTTCAGTCAAGCGATTGACAATGACATTATTCGTAAACAAGCCGAGCAACTATTTGTACAAGGTTTAAAACAAGGTTTCGGTGAACAAGTTGTCGATACTATTTCGCAAAAAACTAAAAATCGTACTTATATAGCCTCTCTAGAAGTTTTACGCGCGAGTGAATACATTGTAAAGAAAGATTCGACAGCAGAAATTTTTCTGCCAGTCACCTTAAGTCTAAAGCTCACTAACGTGTTGTCGGGCGAGGTCATTTATAGTGACAGTGCGACGTTGTCACAACCGATTCAGGTGCTGACTACTGAAATTAATTCCGCTACAACAAAAACAGTCATTAAACAGAAATTTCAAAGTACTTTGTTGACATTAACTAAGCAAGTGACTGAAGAATTAAAATCCAAACTTAAAATTTCTGAAACTGAGACCCAAGTGGTTGATAAATGGAAATCTTATTTGGTGCTAGATAAAGGCTTTAAACAAGGGATCGCTGTACAAGATGAGCTGAGTTCAATAGAGGGCGATTTGATTCGTGTGGTACATGCGGACAGTGATTATGCCGTGGCTGTACCAGTATTGATGCAGGGTAGTAGTAAGCGCTTTAGCAAAGTATCGACCAATACACGTCAGGCTATGAATAAACCTAAAGCATTAGTGGTTGATGTACTGACTTATCAAGACGAATCAGAAGATTTAATTGAGCAAATCTTTTCTGATGCAGTCGGTGAGCAAGCGTCATTTACGTTGACTCCAGTCAATCGACGTTATAGTGCGATGGCACAAAGTATTAGTGAACAGACTGCACTAGCGCAGAGTGAAGACATTAACCAACGTGAGTTACCCGAATTTTTTATTCGAATTAATGTCATTCCTGTCGTTGCTTATCAACAGCAGATTGGGAAAATGACTCAACAACAGATTTTGCATAGTGAAGTTTTTGCTGAAATGATAGATCGTTCTGGTCGTGTGATCTATTCAGCACATGCAACAGATGACATTAAAGACGTGATTTCAGAAGGAATGGGTTTTTCTCTAGAGGCACGTAAAGAAGTTGTATTGAAAAACGCACTTTTGAAATTAGGTCAACAATTTCAAAAAGGAATTCAATTTACTCGTTCTGATTTGAAAGTCTCAAGTTCAAGTGGTCAACGCATTACCATTGATGATGCGGGGGAACGCTTAAGTACCGGCATGAAAGTCCATGTTTATCATTCAGATAAGGCAGCAGGACGTCATATTCTGATTCCAACATGGGAGGCAACTGTTTTGGAACGCCAAGGTGCGAAAGTGACAGCGCAATTAGATTTCCCTGTCAACAGCAGTGATCGTTTACCCGTGCGTTCTGGAGACAGTATTTTGCTTGATAGTTCTGCTCCAGTGGGTGACTCGAAGCAATCGCATGTTTTATGTCCAAGCTTACCTACCGAACAAGTCGGTGACATTCCATTTGATGGTTTTGGTCCTTTGACTTACCACGCTTTTGCCAGTCAGTCGAAACGACCATTTTATGCGACAGGTTCAGGCTTTAAAGGACAGACTCTACTGAAAGATTCAGTCGTTGCTATGACTGAAAATGCTGGATTCAAAAAAGATATGAAAGTTAACTTTTATATTCCAAAAAATGAATGTTTACAGCCAGTACTCAAGATTGAAGTGAAACAAGACAGCGTTAAATGTAATGCGGACAAGAGTAATTGTGATGCCACATTGGTTATGGCCAGCGGTGTACGCATATTTAACCAAAAGTCTGAAAAAATAGGGGCTTCTGGTTTGCAACAAGAAATCGAATTAAAGGGTATAGATTATCAGCATCGTAATGAGATGTATAAAATTCAGATGCTTGAGGCTTTACCAAAAATTTTAAATCAAATCGTGCAAAAAGCCGATTCTTCACAATAGGGACAACAAGGTATGAAAAAAATTGCAATTGTTTTAGCAGTAGCTGCGTCAATGGGAGCATCAAGCGTCTATGCAGGTTTTGGGTCGCTGAGTAGTATGGCGTCGTCATTATCTGAATCTGTTACCGGCGTATCTTCTTCAAATATGGATATCAATGGTTTCTTCACGCAGGCGAAAGCAACCAATGCAATGTTTACTCAGAGTCGTACTGCTTTAGCGTCATTACTCGCAAGTAAACAAGATTCAGATGAATTAAAAGCAAAACAGAAAAGTCTGAACACAACCTCTGATCCAAAAGAACAAGCAGCAATTCAAAAACAAATTGTAGCGTTGTCTAATACTGTTTTAGAAGCCTCTCAAAAAGATGAAGAAGGAACAGTCGCTAAGCTGTCAGCATTGAATGTGGAGCAGAAGCAGCATTTGTTGGACTCTGCAAGAAACTTTGTAATCGCAAGTTTAACTGCTCGTGAATTGGCGGTAGGCGCTAAACAAGTAGGGACTAGTTTAATAGCAAATCCAAGAAGCTTGACCAATACAGGAATGTCTTTAGTTGAGGCTAAAGGTGTGGTCGGAGATATCACTGGTATTGCTAAAAATTCAACGATGGCTTTGGTGGAATATCCAAAACTGTTTAAAAAGGCTGGTATTGAATTCAAAATGCCGACAAGTTCATCAGATAAACCAACAGTACTGAATGATATTTAAAATATTAATTTAGGTTAGGGCGTGTCCTCAATTCAATCGATAATCATCTAAATGGGTTAAAGATGGCCAGATCTTGCCGAACGGCGTCAAATAGCTGACTAATATCTCGATATTATCTGCGCTATTTTCCTTGTTTGACGGCAATTTATCTCATTTTTATTACTATTTTTAAAATGAGGGCACGCCCTAAACCTTAAATACAGTAAAAATTGTAAACGATAATTAAATCATTTAAAGAAATAAGAGAGCCCCCTAAAGGGCTCTCTTATTTCTTTAGTATTTTAGGGAATTTCAAGTACTAAAATATGTGACTTCTGCCGTCAATCCCGTAGAAATTAACTTGGGAAATTTTAATAATACAGCTCGATAATCATATCTTGTACTGTACTTTGAGTTTTATAGTAATTAAGTTCATATCTAAAATTAACAGTTTTATGCCTGTATAGCGCACCGAACATATACTGATAACTCATTGAGTAAATATACCACTTCGAAAATGGGTTTAGAGACTGAATTATGTTTAAAGAAGAGTTAATAAAATTTCTATTGTCTACCGAGAACTTCCATGAGCTTGGCGAATGTTATATGTCTGATTTTGATTATAAGCATGTCCAGGGTATAAATTATGAGCAAGGCTATCCTATGCTAGAAGACTGCTGTGAGGTCTGGATACAATATCCGGAGTATACTTTTGAATTAATAGATATTATGGGTAGTATAAGAAATATGATATCAACCAATACATTTCCAGATATTTTTATTGAGAACAAACAAAATATCTTAGCTATCTATTTTGATACTGAAAGTAGAGTTCGAACTATAATTAGTAGAGTTCACGAAGGTGATAATATTGATGAAAAGTTAATTGAAAGTTCTATACAGTCAGGAATCAAGGATGAGAAACTTATGTTTTCTAAGCTTTTCTACCTTTCTAATATTAACTGGTCTGTTTGAATAGTGATTAGAATCTAACCTATGTCAGTAAGTTTGATACTTGCAAATACACCACTAAAAAGCCTTATCCTCATAACGGATGTTATCGTAAATAGATTTATAGCCAAAAAAAGCCAATGCTATAGGTATTTTAAAATATAACTACTAAGCATAATCCTCAAATCAATAAAATATCTATAATTGATTATCTGTAATAGATAGCTTTTCATCAGTGATAAGCATCATATGCACGAAAAACCGTAGTAGCGGCGATTATTGCCATTTATTCTTCAGCAATACCGATATGAATAGCTTCTATAGTCAGTCCAAAATAGAAAAGGTGCAATACTTTTAAACCAAACAAAGTGAAATATAAAAGATGACCTACTCAGCAGATTTTCGAGCACAAGTTATCAAAAACATTGAGCAAAAAGACATGAGCATCCGTCAGGCCTGTACTTTTTACAATATCAGCAAGAGTACACTACAGCGCTGGCTTATAGACCCAAGCATCCGAACGACTAGAGTCAAAACGCCAACCAGTATACCTAATGAAGCCCTTCTAAAAGACGTTAATCAATACCCAGATGACTATTTGTATGAGCGAGCTCGTCGTTTAAACTGTAGTAAATCAGGTATTGGCTATGCTTTAAAAAGATTAAATATTAGCCAAAAAAAAGACCTCAGCACATCCAAAAGCGAGTCCAATAAAAAGAGCGATATATCAGAATAAGCTTGATCATTTTAAGCAACAAGGCTATCCCATTGTCTATATGGATGAGAGTGGCTTTGAAGCTGAAACTATTCGTCCTTATGGCTATGCACCGATAGGTAAACCCTGTATCGATAGCTACAATTGGCAAGCTAAAAAACGTACCAATGTCATCGGTGCTCTGTATAAAAAAATGCTATTTGCACTTGATTACTTTGAGACAAACATCAATGGCGATGTATTCTATGACTGGTGCAAATACACGCTAATTCCAAATCTTAAGACCAAATGCGTGGTCGTTATGGATAACGCCAGTTTTCACAAACGTGTGAAGAGGCTATTAAATAGACATGGTCACAGGCTTTTATTTCTACCACCCTACAGTCCTGACTTAAATCCTATTGAAAAGAAATGGGCACAAGCTAAGTTTCTACGCCAAGGCTGGATGGAGAATAATCTGCCTAAACTGTTTCAGGATATGGGATGTATCTCTTTTATTCTAGACTGACTATAGTCCTGTAGAAGTGCCCATGGTGTATAAAAAATTATACCTTAATAAAAATAAACAGTGACCTAGACTTTTTTAAAACGATAATCTTCCAAGTGTACTTGTACGGTTTCTTCAGCATAGCTCAGAGTATTGTTATTCATTTTCGGAAGTGATTTGATTTGATTGTGTTTGGCTTATGCTTGGCTGATATTTAGGCTTAGAATTATAGTCGAAAGGTTGCCATATAATAAAACAGTATTAGCATTACAAGTCTCTGATTGGTCAGTCTAACGATTGAGCCAACACCTCAAAAACTTTTGAATGACTCATTTGCGCCACATTGAACCGCATAAAGTTCTTAGCATTGTCCGATTGGCTAAAAACATTGCCCGGCGCCAATACCACACCCTGTGATAAACAGCGATTGGCCAATTCGGTCGCATTATTATTCTCAGGTAATCGGCACCATAGGAACATACCTGCTTGTGGGAGCAGCCACGGTACGATGCCTAATTTAGCCAATCGTGGTAGCGTATGAGTACGTGCGTTTGCCAGCCGAGTATGGATATCATTCATATGCTTACGGTAGCCGCTATCGGTCAATGCGGAGAACACAACGGCTGCTGCTAACTGACTGCCACCAAAGCCAGTGGCTATCTTTAAATCTACCAAACTCTCGATCCATTCTATAGGTGCTGCAATATAACCACAGCGTAGGGATGCGGATAACGTTTTAGAAAAACTGCCGATATAGAATACTCGTGATAAACCATCTAAAGCCGCCAATCTCGCTGCAGGCTTAACTTCAAAGTCTGCAAAAATATCGTCTTCGATAATGTACAAACCAGCCGCTTGGGCCAATTGTAGTACACGGTATGCCATGGCAGGTGATAACGTTGCACCAGTAGGATTGTGAATGGCAGCATTAGTAATGTATAGGCGCGGCTTATGCTCATCTAAAATCGCTGCAAAGGCATCTACATCTGGCCCGTTTGGCGTATAAGGGACGCCAACCACTTTGACTCGATGGGCAAGCAGCTGTGCTCGAAAGTTAAAATAACCAGGATCATCGACGATGACCGTGTCACCTGGCGTCAGCAAAAATCGAAAAATCAAATCTATCGCCTGAGTGCCTGAATCCGTCAATATGACCTGTGACGGTTCTGCATTGATACTCAATCCTGCCATACGCCGTGTGAGTAATTTGCGCAATGCTAACAGCCCTAACGGCGTTGCATACTCACTGATAATGGATGCGTCAGCCTTGGCCACATTTCGCAGACCACGGCGTATACCTGCTTCAAATAGCCAATCCGCTGGTAACCAGCCGCAGCCTGGCTTTAGCGCGCCATCGGGTGGCTCCAGTGACTGTCTTGATACCCACAACGGATCTACCACTCGATCAATTTTTGGCGCTATATCTGTCAATGATAGCGGCGCTGTCGTCTCTGCCACATAGAATCCTGCACCCGGCCGAGAGTAGATAACCCCCTCAGTTTGCAGGCGCTCATAGGCTTCAACCACGGTAGAAGGTGAAAACCCATAGTCTTTGGCCGCGGCACGGATGGATGGTAACCGTGACTCTGGCATGTAGATGACAGTCGCTATTTTCTCTTTTATGTCAGCCATGACAATTTCGATGCGTGTGAATTTATTATTCATATTTTTACTGTTTTTAATAGGTCAGCTTCTATGGATGTCTTGTCTCAAAATTGCAGGTGGGACAATATATTGATTTTATGTTCGAACTGTATGGGTTCTATAGACCAAACAGTTCTGTCTAATTGTACTGGATTGTATATAGATAACCTACTGCGCTTTTGTTTTAATCATTGAACGTAAACGATGTAGAGGTAGGTATGATTCTATTGTGAATCGCACTAACCCTAGCCAATTCAATGATCATTCTTCAAAAAGTAGCAACATATGACCACTAAAAAATATAATAAATATCTGGCCTTTGCCTTATGCGTGATAACGACAAGCGTCAATATCCAAGGGCCGCTTTATGCCGTTTACGCACACAATGATGGCTATGGCGTACTAGCAACTACGATAGCGTTTTCCTTTTATGTATTAGGCGTCATACCTGTATTGTTGGCTTTTGGCGGATTGTCTGATCGGATTGGACGGCGCAAGACAATTTTAATAGCTTTAGCGTTATCAATAACAGCGACGGCTCTCATGCTATTTTATCCTTACACACGAGCGTTAGCAGTAGCACGATTCATACTGGGTGTGGGAACGGCTCTGATGGCTGCTACGGCGACTGCCTATATGATTGAGCTGCTTGGCTCATCAGATACGATGCGTGCGACAGCGTGGGTGACGGCCAGTACAACGATAGGTTTTGGTCTTGGTCCTGTATTGACGACGGTTTCTTTGATGTTTTATGAAACTGATCAGCCAGCCAGTTTTTTCTTACTACTAGCGGGTGGGCTGTTCGCTATGTTTTTGTTATATCAATTACCAGAGACAGCACCTAAACGCACTAACTTGCCCACATCTATGCTACGGCTACCTTATTTTAACCGTGAAGTCATCTGGTATGGCAGCGGTATTTTGATTTGTTGGGCGACGACCGGATTGGTGTTGTCAGTTATTCCCTCAGTACTGGCCACGCATGGACTCGCTAAGTATGCAGGAATATCCTCTATGTTAGCCATCAGTTGTGGATTGATCGTTCAGCCAATCGCCCGAAAACTTGACCCTCAAGTCTCAAGTAAGCTAGGTCTTTTAATCTTACTACCAGCATATACTTTGTTGGCTTGGGGGACGTTGAACGCCAACCTACCAGTGATTCTTTTGGCTGCTTTCTTAGCTAGCAGTAGTTGTTATGGCTTTGTCTATCTAGGAGGTATGCTAGGAGTCGCACGCTCAGCTGGCAATGAGCAAGCACGTGCGAGTGCAGGCTATTTTTTGATGGCATATATAGGGCTTAGTGTGCCTGTCATCTTTACTGGTTTGATTGTGGATCGGTATGGTGCTGCTACTGCATTCTACGCCTTTGGTGTGTTTTCATTAGTTGGTGTGATTGTCTTATTTGCCAGCCAGCCTATGTTGAGAATTAGACGTCGTTCGAACAATAATATGCGTAGTGTTACTTAAAGTGAATTACCCGACTATATCGGAGGATGATTTACTTCTTTTATCCAAGTTATTTGCTATAACGTCCGTTATCGGAATAATCGAGGTTTTAGTGTTGTTAGCAATAGCTTAAAAAGTTTAGTATATTCAGACTTAATTATGCATTTATAAGGATGCACTTTGTTAATCATAGTCATTCTTCCTCTCATTACAGCTTTAGCCATACCTATGTTGATAGCCTATTTTCTGTTTAAGTCTAAAAGGTTGTTTTTATTCATGATTTGGCTATTTATAGCTACTGGGTTCACTCTATCTTTTTTTTATTCAAATCTAGTAATGATATACAGTAAATGGTGTTCGGTGCGCTATACAGGCATCGAACTACTAGTGCTAAATATGAACTTAATGACTAAAAAATTGAAAGCATAGCTCAATTCAAACCTCGATTTTTACAAAGACACCTGACAAATATTATTAGTAGTAATTTGGGGTGTAAGCCTTGTATAGATAGGCTTGGAGAGATTGTCAATATAGTGTATTCATATTTTTTTAGTGATCAGTATATCTATAAATACTATTTATATACCCGTAATATTATAGGTAGTCATATCTAATAATTTTTAAATATATAAGGTAATTCTGCAAAAGCTCATTATTTCAAAACCACCTTGCTAGCCATGCCATCCATTTGATAGTTTTAATATCCCATACAATAACGACACTATAGAGCTGATTGGCTACGCTATCAATAAGCATATGATAGTAGACTTAGTCTGTCGTGCACTCAATATGGCAATTAAAAATAGACGACCCAACCAAAAGCTGATTTGTCATTCTGACAGAAGCAGTCAGTACTGTAGTCATGCCTATCACAAAATTATCAAGCAGCATCAGTTTACAGGCTCAATAAGTGGTAAATGCAACTGTTTCGACAACGCTCCAATAGAAAGCTTGTGGGGCGTATTAAAAAATGAGCTAGTGTATCACCAAGACTATAGAACAAGGTTTGCAGCCATTAACGATATCACCTGCTATATTGCTTTGCAACGACGCAAGACAAGAGCTGTGCTCGCAGTGAAACGAGAATTCAAAAGGGTTTAGGCTATAGATCACCAAGGAAGGTGTGGTTTGACTTTTATCGTTAGGCTGCGTAACTAAAATATCCCAAGTTTAACTTTACGGATTTGATGACAGGGGTCAGGTTCCAAATTCCCCCACTGATGAGAGCTTAAATACTTAACACAGGCCTATTCTAAGGTAGACAATCTATTCAGATATTCACGAGCTTTTCATTTAGTTTGGGGTGCGTCGGATAGAACGATATGCGAATTCTATCAGGTAATCATTGAGGGCAAGCGAGGCTTCAGAGGCGGCAGTTTCGTCGGAATGACAGATCGCTTTTAACGTAGTGGCATGCAACTGTCCGGCTATCGAAAACTCTTTTTCAAAAGACTGAACATGGGCAAACCAGAAGCGGCGTGATAGTCCTTGTAGTGGGAGTATAGCCATTGTTAGATATTCGTTTTGAGTCGAATCGGCAATAACGCGGTGCACTTGTTTGAGGATTGCACCAAAATTTCTTGGCTCTTTGTAATCCTGGCAGGACAGTAATTGTTCGGCTAATTGTAGCATCTCGTTTTTATGGGACACGGTTGAACGATGCGCTGCAAATCTAACCGCTTGTTCCTCTAGTGTACGGCGTACCTCAAGTAATTTTAGTTGAACTTCCACTGACATGAGTGGAATCAAAATACCTTTGCGAGGGTGGATTTCTACCATTTTTTCTGCAGCTAGTTTTTGCAACGCTTCCCTAATAGGCGTCCTTCCTAACTCTGTTAATACCATCAAATGGCTTTCTGAAACCATGCTACCTGGCGCTAAATCCCTGAATGTAATCATTTGTTCGAGGCTGTCGTGGGCAAGTTCGCTTTTGTTCTTCATAAGAGGTGTTTGTCTCAAGCAGTGATGTTTGGCAAGTAGATGAAACCATATAATACCAAAACAACTTGACACTGACCATCCCTATTGAATATGATTGATATTCAACTGATATATCACAACAAAGAAATGGAGTTCATTATGGATGTTAAATCGTGGAAAACGGTATGTCGTTTCGAAGAACAGCCGGACCTACCTGTATTGGACAGTGTTGATGTATTGGTCATTGGAGGCGGTGCAGCTGGAGTTGCTGCGGCAGAAACGGCGGGGCGTTCAGGTAAAAATACTTGGCTTGTTGAAAAGTATGGATTTTGTGGTGGCGCCGCGGTTGCCGGCCTATCTGGCACCATCTGTGGCATATTTATAGCAACCGATGATAAAAATGCAAAACCTAAGCAGGTTGTATTTGGCTTTACTGAACGTTTTCGCCAAGCACTTGCTGCAAAAGGAGGGGTCACGGGTCCACAAATATACGGCAAAACCTTCACGGTGACACATGATCCATTAGTTTGGCGAGAAGTAGCCGACGATATATTAGAACAAGCAAATGTGACCACTTTATTTCACACCGCCGTAACAGGCGTCATTATGGATAACGACACGTTCAAAGGTGTCGTTATTGAATCTAATGCCGGACAAAGCATCATCTTAGCCAAGATGATTGTTGATGCCTCCGGTGATGCGGCACTTATTGCTCGCGCGGGTATGGGCTATTTCTTTGGTGATAATGGGCGTATTCAAAATCCAACGATGTTTTTTCGCGTCGGTGGGATCGATATGGAACGATACCTCGATTACTACGGTAATGACACTATCTGCCCTGCAAAGGTTACTGAGAGTATTTTAGCTGCAAATGCGAGTGGTGAATTCGATCTTCCACGCCATAAAATTTGGATGTTCCCAACGACGCGCCCTAACGAGTTAATGGTTAATGCGACTCGGCTTGCTGGCCAAGACGGACGCATGCTCAACGTTATTGACCCAAAAGATTTTACTGAAGCTGAGATATTTGGTCGTCGCCAGGTACGCGATTACACCAAGTTTTTAACTCAATTTGTGCCTGGATGTGAGAATGCTTATGTCGTTGATACAGGGGTCGAGGTCGGCATTCGTCAAACGCGCTCTATTGTTGGTGTCGAAACATTAACGAATGAAGATGTCTTAAATTGTCGTAAACGTTCAGACAGTATTTGTCGTACTCCTTGGCCTATCGAACTTCACTCAGGTAATAAACCAAAACTTCATTGGTTACTTGATGATTATTATGACGTTCCTTACAACACATTAGTCCCCATTGTGGGAGAAAATATTATTGTTGCAGGTCGCTGTTTAAGTGCTGAGCATGAAGCGCTCGCCTCTGCGAGGGTTACCGCGCAATGTTTTGAATATGGGCACGCTGCTGGAGTCGCAGTGGTAAAGGCGATTGATGAAAACACACCTATCCGTGACTTAGACGTCGCCAGTATTCGTACTACCATGATTAACAACGGCAGTGCACTTTAAGAAGATAGATATAAAAACAAGGAAGTAAATATGAAAAATCCAGTGATTAAAAGAGTCGAGTTGTATGCCGTTGCTGACCGTGATGCACCGCCCATTCCTTGGGCTGATAATCAAGAACCTCTTCTATATACCAATAACATCGTTCGAATTATTTGTGATGATGGCACAGAAGGTGTCGGGGCGACGATCAGTTATACCGAAAATGATTTTGACCGTTGCATTATCGAAGCAATGCGTACCATTGTGCCGGGATTAATTGGTAAGAATCCTTTGATGACTGAAGAGTTAAACACGTGGTTAGGCGCTCGTTGTACTTGGGGTGGTCTGCCAGCAAAATCACCCATTGATATTGCTGCCTGGGACATTAAAGCGAAGAAAGCAAACATGCCACTTTATATGCTTCTTGGTGGGGCGCGTCACAAAATACGTTCTTATGCATCTTCTCCTATGTTTGACACAGTTGAAGAATATTTTCCGTATGTTGATAACTGTATTGAGCATGGTTTTACGGCGATAAAACTGCATTGTTACTGCATTTTTGCAAAAGATATTGCTCTGGTAGAAGCAATCCAAGAACGATATGGAGATACCGATATACGATTTATGTTGGATACAGCAACCTTTTACACGCCAGCAGAAGCGATGAAAATGGCCAAACTAATGGAAAGCTATGATTGGGAATGGCTTGAAGCGCCAGTCTCCGACTATGATTACAAAACTTACCAACGTCTCGTTGACAAGACTGATTTAGAAATCTCAAGTCATGGTAACTGTCTGCTCACATTGCAAGAAGTGACTTATGCTTTGGGCAACGGTTTCTGGTCAGATGTTCGTCAGGATGCCACTGTATGTGGAGGTATAACCCAACTCAATAAATGCTTTGCTATTGCGGAAGGACACTCCAAAAATGTGGAAATTCAGAGCATGGGTTACACCATCACTCAAGCTGCAAATTTACACGTAGCATTGGCTCATCACAATTGTAAATTCTTCGAACAATTCTACCCCTACGAAAGCTTCGAGTTGGGCTCTAAGACTCAAATCCGTACCGATAAAGAAGGCTTTGTCCATGCGCCAGAAGGGAATGGTCTTGGTGTGGAAATGGACTGGGAAGTCGTACGCGAAAAATCAATTGCACACTATGTATTTGACTAATTAAATTACTCAACAAGGATATGATACTCACGCCCTTTAATGTGGCAGGAGTATTAAGGAGTACGTCATGGAAGATAGTAATCGAGGTAATTTTGACCGCACTACGATATTAATATCTTTGATATTAATAAGTGCGTTATCTGCGTTCTTTTTAACTGATACCGAGCGGGCTATCGCTATCGCTGGTGATATATTTACGATGATCGCTTATAACCTTGGCACACCAATTTTATGGTTTGGCTTTGCGATGGTAGTGATCTCTGGCTATCTGGTTGTCAGTAAGTACGGTAATATTCGTATGGGTGAAGGGAAGCCGGAATACACTAACTTCGCCTATATCACCATGATGGCGTTAGCCGGTGTGGGTTCTGGTACCGTATACTGGGCATTTCTTGAGTGGTCTTATTATATTAAGACGCCACCTTTTGCTATTGAAGCAGGTTCGGTGACCGCACATGAGTGGGCGGTTACTTACTCTCTACATCATTGGGGTGTTACAGCCTGGGCGCTTTATGCGGTTAGTGCGGTACCAATCATGTACTCCTACTATGTACGTAAAAATCCTTCTTTAAAGATCAGCGAAATAGTGCAAAGTATGATCAAAAATGACATCCTAGGCAAAATTGTTGGGCGTATCATTGACATCACTTATCCTATTGCTCTGGTATTTGGCCTGATCATCGTAATCGCTTTGGGTGTTCCGATTGTATCTGCCGCTTTTGCTCAGCTAACCGGTCTAGAAGATAATTTAGCATTGAAGCTTGGTATGTTAGCAATTGTAGCGATACTACTTATCGTCAGCTCGTTTGTTGGTATCGAAAAAGGCATGAAAAATATTTCCAGCTCCGGTACTTACTTCCTTATTGCCCTGGCTCTATACATCCTAGTGTTTGGACCTACACTATTTATTCTTGAGAATACCAGTACTTCAATCGGTTTATGGGCATCAAACTTCATTCATATGAGCTTATATACTGATGCTATCAATCAAGCTAAGTTCCCGCAGAACTGGACCGCATACTTCTGGGCCTACTGGATGATTTTTATCCCTCTGATGTGTGTCTTTATCACTAAAGTATCGAAAGGTCGCACACTACGTGAAGTCATTATTTGCATGGTTGGTGGTGGTACTGCCGGCACAACTATTCTGTTCTCGATAGTTGGTTCGTTTATGATGAAAACCCAGCTAGACAAGAAGGTAGACATCGGTCAGATGGTCACTGATGGTCAAGCAAGTCAGTCTATCGTAGAAGCGCTGAATACACTGCCATTCTCTTCTTTGCTGCTGGTTGTGTTTATTATATCGACTTTTCTGCTATTGGTAACGACTCTAGACGGTTCTGTATTCACAGTTGCTTGTCAAACTCAGCGTGTACTAGATAAAGATAAAAATCCGTCAAGAGTGTTAAAAATATTCTGGTGCCTAGTGATTATTGCTATTCCAACAGTATTTATTATTGTAGAAGCACCTATTGGTTCAATGCAGTCTGCTATTTTGATTTTTGCCGCGCCAATACTTGTTCTCATAAGCTATATGTTATTTAAGACATTTAAGTATATGGGAGAAGATTACGGACATCTAAGCGCAACTGAAATTAAAGAAATGTATAAGGTTGAACCTGAGTCTGTTGAGCGATCTACTCTTAATGAGGTACAGGGCTGATTTTTCTTATATGTGTAATGTTTGGCTCGATTATAAAAGACCTCAATATAATCGAATATTGAATCGACCAGATTTTCACAGATATTATATTGTTTGTTTAACGGCTGCTTTTCAGACTCCAATTTTAAAACCCTTACCTAGATAAAGACATGCGAGCGAAAAAGCCTTTCAAGCTATTAAATATAAAGCTTGGAAGGCTTTTTTGTGTGTTGAGAATGATGAATTGCCTTTGTATTTTCAATGGGCTTTGAGGTTCTAAGCGCTTGAAAATCAAAAGCTTTGGCTCCCAACATGTTATGCAAAAACATGAATTTTATTGACTATAATAATTTAAATAATGAAAAATATTAAATTAAAATCAACTAAAACTCCGATTTTCATATAGCCGCTGTATTCTCGTCTTAACGTGCCAAGTTTCCCTTTTTTAATAATTGTACGGCCATTTTTATAAATGCCTGTGCCGCAGGAGAAGCTTGCCGGGTACTGTGCAGTGCTAAACCAATCGTTCGTTTGTATTGCGGCGCTACTTGTCGAACCACATAGCCATCAGTTGGCAAAGCTTGAGGGAGTGCTAATTCAGCAACAAGTGCAACACCTTCTCCTTTTGCAACCAAGGCAATTGTCGTCATCAATTGGGTCGTTCTGTAGCGAATATCAGGGATCAGATCCTCGGATGCAAATAGCTTGGAAATGAGTTGTGCTGAACCAGCTTCAGTCAGAATAAAAGGAACATGACATAAATCTTGAAGTACAATTTCATCTTTATTCGCCAATGAATGTGTTTTAGGAATAAGAGCAACCATTTGATCTTCAATCAATGCAAAGGTATCAAAATGCTCATCAGGAAGTACCACAAAGCCAACATCAACACGCCGCTCTTGTAACCACTGTACGACCTGCTGATCATTTCCTTCATCAATACGCACCTCGATATTGGGAAATTGCTTACGGTAATTCTCTAGAATCTCAGGAAGTAAGCGCAAAGAAGAAGTAGGGCCGAAAGAACCAATACGCAGGCTACCTAGTTGCAATCCCTTAATATCAGCAGCTTCTTGGCGTATGGTCTCAGCCAACCCCAGTATTTCTCGAGCGCGGGGAAGCAGTCGAACGCCAGCAACAGTCAGTTCAGCTTGTGACTTATTGCGCTCTATAAGGCTTACTCCTAAATCTTCTTCGAGTTTTTTCAGTGTGTGCGAAACAGCTGACTGACTAATACCTAACTGTTGGGCTGCCAAGGTAAATCCACACAGCTCTGCAACGACCACAAATATTTCAAGTTGGCTAAATGTCATGACCTTTTGCTCATTTTACTATGACTTAACATTAGTGAAATACTATAGCACATATCAGGTTAACTCTTATATTGAGCGACATCATGCAACCAACTACCAGTACATCTAACGACTTGGCTTTACCCTCTATCTGGCCAATATATTTCAAACTTGTCCTAGTCGCCTTACTGTGGGGAGGGACTTTTATCGCAGGGCGTTTACTTGCCGAATCGCTTTCACCGTTAATGTCAGCGATAGGCCGTTTTGGTCTGGCGGTATTTATACTCATTTTACTCACTATAAAACTAGAAGGTAGGCTACCAACGCTATCGCTCAGACAGGTTGCGATCACCTTCGCTCTCGGTCTTACTGGGATATTTACCTACAATCTGTTCTTTTTTACTGCGCTCTCTGAAATGCCAGCCTCCCGAACGGCTCTATTTGTCGCGTTTAATCCTATCGCGACGGCGGTACTAGTTTCCCTCTTATACCGAGAAAAAATTTCATTGCAGATGTTGCTTGGGATATCTGTGGCGGTATTGGGCGCACTAACCGTGATCAGCAATGGTCACCTACTTACCTTGATCCAAGACAGTGGTCAGGCTTTTGGCCATGGTGAATTTTCAATGCTCTGCGCGGTAATTAGTTGGGCCATCTATACCGTCGTGGGACGGAAAGCGCTGCTTGGTTTATCACCTTTAGTGTCAACGACTTATGCTGCTATCTGGGGACTGCTACTGCTGTTAATGGTATGGTTTTTTAATCCAAACGTACAGGTGCTACCAGAGTTAAACTGGAAGATTGGTGCAGCTATTGGCTATTTGGCGATATTTGGCACCGTTATTCCTTTTATTTGGTATTACCAAGGGATCAAAACAATTGGCGCAGCACAAACGTCAGTTTTTACTAACTTTGTTCCGTTATTTGGTGTGTTGCTCGGCGCTTTGCTACTTAATGAGCATATATCCTCTTCGATGTTACTTGGTGGCGCGCTGGTGATCACTGGAGTGGTTTTGACAAATCGGCGTTAAGAAAAGTGGTGGATACCCGCATATTGAAATAATACATATCAACCAGTAACGATAATACCTTATTCAATGCCGCTACCACTATTTCTACCCTTGGGCTTTCCCAATCAGTTAATTAATTTTAATAAAGCCGAATAGGATGTTTGGCTTGGTATCAGGGAGCCTAAGATTTTTAACACGCTCTTGTCTGTTAGTTTTTTATTGGTGCAATAGATCTGGTTTCACCAACTTTCATTGTCCACAGATCTTTATCAGAAAATCCACTATCATGCCCCGCTTTCTTAAAACGTACCGGAGGTTCAAACATTGGCTCATCTGACAAACTGCTAAGTGTACCCCAGTGAGAGGCGATCAGTGTCTTTGCGCGAACATCTTTGCCTATAGAGACCGCTTCTTCGGGAGTGGTATGCGACATCCACAATAACTCTCTAGGTTCATATGCTCCAATAGGCAAAATAGCGAAGTTAAAAGAGCCATACTTATCACCGAGAAGGTTGAAGATAGTGTCTGAGTAAGCAGTATCGCCAATAAAAAGAATACGATTTTCGAAGCTTTCAATAACCCAAGAAGCCCATAGTGTTTTATTACGATCAGATGTACTTCGTGCAGAATCATGAACTGAAGGTTCCGCTGTAATCTCAACGCCTTCAATAGTTACTGACTGCCCCCAATCTAACTCCGTAACCTTGCTATATCCTCGCTCGGTAAAAAAAGGCTTAAGCCCTAAAGGGACTACCACATGAATGTCATTTTTGTTTTCTAATTGTCTAACCGTTTTATCATCCAGATGATCATAATGGTTATGTGAAACAAGCACTATATTGATAGGAGGCAATTTATTTATCGGTATGGGTAAATCAACAAATCTTTTTGGCCCCGCCCACGAAACAGGGCTAGCAAATTTTGACAAAAAAGGGTCTGTCAAGACTGTTATTCCGGAGGTTGTAATCAAAAAACTAGCATGACCCAACCAAGTCACACGATCGCTGTCAATTGAGTTTAACAGTTGAATCGACTCTAACTCGGTGAGTTGATGCTTATCAGGGATATCAGGAACAAACAACGAATCCCATGCTCTTCGCATATAGAAAGATATCCCTTTAGGTGCAGCAGTTTCCACAAAGGGGTGGTTCTGATATCCGCTAATCGTATGATGTTCTGGTTTATTATCCAATGAAATATCCCGCGAGTATTTAGATGAGGTTGAGGAACAAGCAACTAATGTGACTAAGATTAAAATTATACTAATAAAATTTCTTATGTAGCTCATTGTTTACTCTCTAAAACTAACGAAGCTATAGAATAACACCTACAGAAAAAACTGACTAAAAACGTTTAAGCAAGAAAAAACCCCTCAGCATAAGGCTATGGGGTTCTAAAATAAACTAAAAATACAATAATTGGTGCGCCCACCAAGACTCGAACTCGGATCGATCGCTTAGGAGGCAACTGCTCTATCCTGTTGAGCTATAGGCGCATTATGGAGTGACATTGTAGGAAAAAGCAGTCGTAAAAGCAATCAACAAAAGACAAATAGAGACAATTTATCATTACTCACCATTGCTAAGGGCATCAGCCACATCTACGGGATTATCACCTGTTGCTTTTTTAGCACGTGACGTTGGTTTGAACAAGTCATTCACACTGTTTTCATAACCATTAATATTATGATAATTATATTTTTCTAATATTTCTTGACCCGTACTTGAAAGTAGGAAGTTTCGAAAGCTAATAGCAGTCGTACTGTCTGTCAAAATAATCCCTTGCAGCGCTTTCTCATCTTCAATCGCATAGTCAAAAGCACTAATGGTTTGTATTTTTTTACGATTGTTTTCGCTAGTATCTATGTCTTTATTTTCAGCGTCAGAGACATCAGCTGTATTGACAGTTGTCTGCTGCTGATTTTCTTTTTGGAGAGTCGATTCTATGTTTGCTTGTAGTGGTGCAATACGTTCTATAGATAGATCCTCATTAGCGATAATTATATCTGTATCAAAGACAGAATGGAGCTGACTGTCTTTCGTCGCCTCGTTTTTTGATACAGCCAAAAGTACATTGGCAGGTACATAGCTTGCCGAGACCTGTATTCGAGGATAGCGAGACTTAAAACTAGCAATAATGTCATCTAAAGGGGCTTGTAGGTTTTTTTCTGCTCGGATATAGAGTGTTTGATTCAAAGCTTCATCGCCAGCATCCTCTACAGTCGCAGATTCGTTTGTGCTTACCATGACAGGTAACGGGTCTGTATTTTTGCGGTTGTTGGTCCATAACCAAGTAAAGATGGCAATAAAAGCGGTCAATAACAGCAAAATCAGTCCAGCCAGTAGCAGCTTGTAGTCTTTCATATATTACTGCTCTTTTATTAATGGATTCATTTTAATAGTTACGCGATATTTTGTATTGAGATATCAAAGCTTTTGATCGAGCACTTCATCTGTCAATGCAGCCAACATATCTGCAAACACATCTTCTTCTATGGCAGGTGTTGAGGCTTGTACGCTACCCCTGTGACTAAAATTTTTATCATCGCTGGGTAGAGAAGGATGAGAGTCTGAAGGTAAGGTAGGTGGGCTGTCAAACATTTTTGACAGTGGGTTTGTGTGGTGCGCCGCTAACGGCGATTCACCAGTGCTCAGCCTGTCTTTTAGCCAGCTAAAACCCTGTGCTTCCCACCATGCCTCAAAACGCGCTAATGTACTACCCCGTACGGCAGCAGGCAAGTCTAATGTTCGTAATTTCTGCGCGAGTACGGGGTCGCTAATAGACTGATGAATACTTAGGTAGAGTGAGCTATTGTCATCTGTGTAGGGTTTTCTGTTTTGCCACGATCTGTCATCGATCTTCATACGTGGCAATCGCCACAGCTCGCCGCGATAATAGACAACATATAGGCGTTGCTTTGGGTGAACGAAGATGGCATCAATGGGGCGCAATGGCATAATATTACATGCTCTCGTTAATTAGACTTGTTGGTTAAAATAAATCGTCAGCGCTGATCTGTCTTAAAGAGACAGAAAGCGAGATTCTCTTCTATAGACACACATATAAATAGTACTATAGAGCGACACTGAATGTCGTAAAGTATTACAATACCCGTAACTACACTAGTAAACGATTACCATCAATGGCACACTGATAGCCGGCTTTGTTTGGCCATCTTTGAGTGGTTATGTATGGTTTAAGACAAACATGCTAGCAGAAATGCATCATCGTAACGACAACCAAGTATGCATTGGTGAGTATAGTCAAGTCTATATAAGTCCGCTACATCGTCATCCTCGCTAAGCATACTAATGTATAACTTGCACTCGGTTTCCTTGTATCGAAATTATATTGAACTGACTATATCAATGGTTGCTCGGGTTTTTTAGCGCTTCTAGTTTTAGCGCCTTCAAAAGTGTCAACGATACCGTATCTACGCCACCTTTATAAGCCACAGTATTTTATTCCTATTTTAATCAGATAATTGTCTATGTTTACCATTATTCAGTCGCACCGTACCGAAAACCTCGTCGATAAATTGCTTGAACAATATCAGTCAAAGAACCAGTCGGTCTTTGCACCTTTTATTGTGATTGTGCCTTCAATGGTACTTGGGGATTGGTTGGATAAGACTATTGCCAGTCGTGCAGGCATCAGTACATTGGTGCGCACCAAGTTTTGGGGTCAGTATCAATGGACGCTGATGCAGGATGTGCTAAGTCGCCATAATGCGCATTTGCTACAGACAGACCCAACAGCGATTACATTGAATGTGCCAGAAGTGGCTGTGTTGTCACCAACGGTGATGCAATGGCGGTTATTTGGATATTTGACCTACTATCAAGCAGCCATTGTTGCAGATGAAAAACATCCAGTAAACCCACTGCTGGCCTCTTTAATTGATGAGCCGGATGCAGAGGCGCAACAAGGCAATGCACAGCAAGATAATTTACAGCAAGACAATGTGCGACAGGATAAGGCACAACAAGATGCCCGCATTTGGCAGCTGGCAAGTGATTTGGCACGAGTGTTTAACCGCTATTTAACCCACCGTGAAGATTGGTTGGCAAAGTGGTCGGATGACAGGCCGCTCAATGTGGATGAGATGATAGCCGAGAAAGATGCTTTGTCACTGCGCTTTGATAAGTATGCGCGCGGCACGCCTGATTGGTTGGTGGCGCATTACGCGGAGCTCGAGATTGCTCAGCGGTTTCTATGGTTGCAGTTGTTTGCCGATGTGCATCAGCACCGTGTGGCGCTAGAAAAAACCTTTTGGTCAGCCTTAGACAGTAACCAAGCAAATGAACGTGCGCAGCTGCCTACTGTCCTGCGCATTTTTACCATTCAGCAATTGCCACAGACCGAGCTGGATTTCTTGCAGCAGCTATCAAAATACATGAATATCACACTGCTGCACTACAACCCATCAAAGCTGTTTTGGGCAGATATTGTCGATAAGTCCTGGTTGCAGCGCCAGCAGATTATCAATCCTGAAAGCGTGTTTTTGCGCGATTATGGGCACAGCTTGCTATCGCGTCTGGGCAAGCAATCGCGGGATGCTTTCGCCATGCTTGCTAACTTGTCGGGTAATGAGCAATACGACGATGCGCTGGTAGAATGGCAAGATGATTTTGATGATACGCTGAGCGTTGGCTTGAATAGTGATCCTACTGATGCTGATCAGACTAACAGTACTCAAAATATGCAACATAGCCCAAGTTTGTTAAGGCGCTTGCAAAATGATGTGCTGATGCTTGATGAGACAGCCACTCAGCAAGCAACGGCAGCAAAGGTCTCTCAAGCAGTGAGTCAGCAACTAGAGTCAAGTGATGATGAAAAATCGCAAGCCGCTGCTTGGTATGAAGATGAGGCGTTAGAGAATAAGCGCTTTGAGATAGACCGTTTTTGGGCAATGTCTTCACAAGACAATAGCCTAAGCATACATTCGTGTCATAGTCTGCAGCGTCAGCTCGAAGTGCTGCGTATTATGATTGGGCGCTGGCTCAATGAACCTATCAAACGCGGTGAAAAAAAGCGCCATATATCTGACATTGTTGTGCTGCTACCCGACGTAGAGCGTCATCATGCACTCATTAGCTCTATTTTTGTCAATGGTAAGGGTCAAGATGGTTTGACATTGCCTGCCAAGGTAACTGGGGTCGTCGATGCGGATATTCGTCAATTATGGGAAGCCATTATTGGATTTTATAAGCTGCTGGGCAGCCACAGCGCCCGTTTTGAGGCGGCAGAGGTTTTAGATTGGCTGATGCTGCCGCCATTGTTTGAAAGCTTTGGTCTAACCCGCGAGCAAATGAGCCGTGGATGTGATTTGTTGATAGAGGCAGGTTTTATCCGCGGTTTTGATGAGCAACATCTTAAACAAACCTTAGACGCTAATGACTTTGACTATCGTTTTAGCTTTGCACAGGCACTGGATACATTGACCTTGGGTTTGGTGATGCCAGAGGCTGGTTTGAGCGATTGTTTGTATCCTTTAACACCAGATGAGTGGCCAAGCACTGCACTGCCAGAGAAAACCATACCGCTGCCTCAAGTGAGCCTAAATGATGCGATTATTGTTGAAGCCCTTTGCCGTATTTATACTGGCTTGACTGCCCGCCGTGATGATCATACCCAAAAGATGAAAGCTGAGGACTGGCTCGATCAGATTGAGACCCAAGTCATCCATCGTTACTTTGGCGATGTGGATCAAACGCGTACCATGCGCGCTATCTATAATGCCATGAACGGCTTTAAATCTAGCTTACGTGCCAACCGTCATTATAAACAGTACTCTAGTGGCGATATCGCCAACAGCGAGGTCGAGCAGAGGCTGGCAGGCGTGGAGCAGTTACCGCTTAAACTGAGCTTTATGCTAGACAGTATTGAGGCGGAGCTTGAGAGTCAACAGGTCAGTGCTGAGCCGACGGGTGTGATTACTTTTGGGCGGTTTGGTGCACTGAGAAACGTACCCTTTAACTTGGTGGTGATGCTTAATATGAATCTGTCTGAGTTTCCTGCACGCGACCGTGACAACCGATATGATTTGATGAAAGCTACCAATGCTCGTCGCGGTGATAGAGTGAGTGAGGATGATGATAATGGGGCGTTTTTGGATGCGTTACTGTGCGCGCGTAGTGCTTGCTGGATATTCTACAATGGCCAAAGCTTGACGGACACGCATGAGCATTTGCCAGCCAACCCTGTCAGTGAGTTATTACAGTTTTTGCAGGGTGAGGTGCAGTGGCAAGTCAACTCGCTCGACACCTTGCCTGATAATATTGACTCAACCACCGACAGTCTGAAGCGCTATTTGCCTAAATTGATTAAACAGTGGCTCGTGACAGAGCATCCTGCGTTACCCTTTCATAAAAGTCTGTTTGAAACAGAGATTGAAGCTGCTGATGTGTTTGACCAAGCGTCTACTGAGGTTGATGCCAGTGCCAATGTCGGTGTCAATGCTCAGGGTGAAAGCCCTGTTGATATGATTGACGAGCTAGACGCTATGCTAAATACAGCCATGCGCAAAACCAAACTCGCACAAAAAAAGCAGTTCCCGCCCGCGCCGCTTTGGCAGGCTGTGTTTGATACCTTAAAAGGTCGAGTTGCCAGTGAGCACGCGCAGCTGGTTGGTTTACCTACAAAAGCGCAATACGAGGCAGTCGCTCAGGTACTGGGTCAAGGATTGGGTAAGCTGGGTCAAATAGATGCACAAACGCTGCCCGTATTGGTCGAGCTTCTATCGCTAGACACAGGTAGTGTCAGTAAAAATGACACTGGCGATATCAAGCATCTGACTGAGATGCTCACTCAATCTGTATTTGATATACATGAAATAGATATTGAAGGAGCATTGGTTTATCAGGTGCGCCATCCTGCCAAAGCTTTTCTGCGGACTCAAAAAGTACATGTGGTGCAAGGCGAGGAGGCGATGGCGCATCAAGAGCCATTGTTTTTAGACAATTTAACGACCTACCAAATTAAAGCGCATCTGATCAATGGCCTGGCCTCTAATACTAATAATAGCATCGATGAAGAAAGTGCGACGGATATCAACAGTGCTGCCATGCAAGACAGCCAAATTCTGATGTATCAAAAGATCATACCAGCAGGTGTTGCTCGTCAAACCACGATTCCCAACCAACAACAGAAACTACAACAGCAATGTTTGGCGTTTAAAGAGCAGTTAATAGCCAGTGGTTTTGATGAGGCAGAACAGAATACCACTGGTTTACAGCTATTGACGCCCACCACCGAGCATCCTGTTCAGATAGAACTGGCGGCAGTCTTAAATGATGCTGATCACGAGATGCTGTACAAGCTACTGCCCAACATGATTAAGATGAAAGGCTCAGTGCCAATACCAGTACCGATATCAGCACCATCATCAATGCCAATAGATGGCCATCACCATAAAGCACATATTCAGACAGACATGTCTTATGCCAAGCAGTCACCCACGCATTGGCTAAACATATTACCTAGCTCTGCTGGTCCCAAGCATTTACTCAAGTTTTGGTTGTCGCATTTATATTGGCAAGTGGCCAGACGCACTACTGCCGAGCAAGTAGCATCCAATGACGGCGTGAGCATTTGGCGTTTTAATAAGCCCAGCTCGCAAGTTGATGCATACGACAAAGTAATCGCATTTAGACTCAGCCCTATCCTATATAACGACGCAGTGATTGAGCTGATAAAGTGGGCAGTTTTTGCCAATTTATCGGGTCAAGTGCCTATTACCTTACTGCCTGAGTATGCACTCAGTTATCTTGATAAGTGCGCAAATGTCGAAGAGGGTGTGAGTTATTGGCCAAAACGCGCAGACTTCTCAGACTGGTTAAGGCCGAGTTATTTCTCAGACACGCTATACGATACGTGCTCGCAGCATGCCATCTGGCAGTATGTGTTGCGTGATCAAGATGCTTTTAAGGCCTTATCAGCCTCATTGACCACCTTAGCGCAGCCGTTATACGCGCCGATGTTTGCGGCCTTAGAAAAATTAGATGGCTAGAGCATTTCGATAGCCAGGTAGTTACCAGTTGTTAGACCCATAAATAATAATTAAAAGTGTACGCCCCTATGACAGACTTGCCCAACACCACTTCTCTTAACGAAGCTGCTCATCAGCTGCATGTGCTCGATGGGCACTCACATCAATTGCATAATTCTGCTGATATGTCGACTTATACGACTGACAGTGAGCACATGAGTGAACGCAAAGCAGGTGTGATACCTGCGGTTGATGTTGATCTAATGGGCAGACACTTAATTGAGGCCTCGGCAGGTACTGGTAAAACGTGGACACTTACGGGCATCGTACTGCGCCTACTGATTGAAGCGAGGCGTGCACCAGAGCAAATCATTGCCACGACCTTTACGCGAGCCGCTGCTGCCGAGATGCGTCAACGTATTCATGATCGTTTGGTGGATTTTTATCAATTGCTGCAATGGGTGAATAGCCTAAGTACAGATCTTAATAATAAGGACACTTTATATCCTGCCGTATTGCAAGTGATGCCTGACACTGGTAAACCGGCCAACATAGACAAGCAGTCTGATTCAGTCATGAGTACAGATGCTGGTACAGGCACTGAAGCTGGCGCTGACGATACCAATCAAGATCTTGCTTATGAACATAACAGTGATGAGCAAAACCAAAAAACAGCGGCGAGAAAACGTAGTCAGGCCAAAACTGTGCGTGAAGAATGGCTGATTGATCAGGCCAAGTACGCTCGTTTAGATAGCATCATGCAAGATCCCATCAACCTACATCTGGTCGGTTATTTGCTGGATCATGTATACAGCTACCCAATGACAGAGGCCATTAGGCGTACCGCATTGGTGTTGACCACGCTGGATAAACTGTTTGTGGGCACGCTCGATAGCTTGGCGCAAAAATGGTTGACGGAATACAGTAGCGAGACCGGTCATCAACAAGGCATGGGCATTATTGAGGACAGTAGTATTGAGCAGGTGACCAACAGTATTGTTCATGATGAGCTGCGACAGTTTCAAAGCCGCTTATATAGTGAGCAGCCCAAACTATATGCATTGATGGATCAGCAAGGCAAGTTGACTGCGGCTAACGATCATAAAAAGTATGTGACACGTTCGCTTAACTTTATCTCTGCGCCGATTGATGCGGTGGTAGTAAGTGATTTCTCTTTCGAAGGTTACGAGCGCTTGATCAGTGAAATTATTAAGCGCAGCGCTGAGCTTGATGCTTTCTTTGAGTCTGACGGTGAATATTATGAGGTTCCTAAAGGTCAGCTTCAAAACAATAGAGATTCATGGCCCAAAATTATTCAAGCATTAGAGGATTATGGACCGGCGGCTTATAAGTTCATATCTGATAAAAACAATAAAACAGGAAAATTGATTGAGGCTTTTCAGAAGACAGATGATATCGGCAAGCAGTTCTATAAGCCAAAGGACGGTGAGAGAGTCAACTTAATATTTAATGAGTTGCCAGTCGTTCGTGACTTCAAGCGCTATGTTGAACAAAGCAACAAGCTTGATGAATACATCATTACGGTATTGGCCAATCTGAACCGCCATATCGTGCTCGCCGTACGTGATAGGTTGCCAGTTATCCTAGAAGAACGTGGTGAGACGACGTTTAGCTTGCAAATGGTGCGTCTAAACCAAGCATTGACTGGTCGTCAAGGAGAGAAGCTGGCACGTTATATTCGTCACCACTATCCGGTAGCACTGATTGACGAGTCGCAAGATATCAATGGTGAGCAAGCCATTATGATTGAAAGCATTTACTTGCCAAAGAATAAATCTAAACTGTCGGACAGTGATAAGCAGTCAACCACTAGGAGGGCCAATCATGAATTTCTGCTATTGGTGGGTGACCCCAAACAGGCTATTTATGGGTTCCGTGGTGGCGACGTAGCCAACTACAACTATATGAAAGCCCAGTTCGATAAAAGCACTCTTTGGACGCTGGATATCAATCGCCGCTCAAATGCCAGCTTGATTGATGCGCTCAATTGTTGGTTTGGCATGGCTGATGCAACAACTGCTGAGAATAAACTGTCGCAGCTAGGTACTGGTATTTATTATCAGCATATTAAAGCGGCAAAGCCAGAGAACCAGTTGTCTTGGTCTAATGAACCAGATGCTCATAGCAGCACCTTAGTGACGGATGTATTGTCTGCCCAACCAGTAAGCGTATTGCACCTGCCTTACGATAGAGACAAAGAGCTTGAGTATGATGAGTTTGAGATCACAGCGCGCCATATTGCGACCGTTCTTAACAGTGGTCAGACACTAAAAAATATTCCAATTAAGCCCAGTGATATTGGGGTGCTGGCACGTACCAAAAAAGATCTAAAGCGGGTGGAAGATGAGCTAGTCAAACTCAATGTGCCAACCTTGACCACCAGTGACGTCAGTATTTTTGAGACCATCATGGCAGAAGATGTGGCAGCGCTACTCAGTGCCATGCTATACCCATACCGTCATGACATGATCAATCGGGTATTAACCAGTCACTTGTACGGCCTCAGTATCAAAGATATCAAAGTTATGATGACGGATCATGAGTCAGGGGTGACAGACGATCATAATCCTAATGGTACTAATGCAGCAGCGGTCAATAGTAAAAAAAGCTACCAAGACTTTATTACCTATCTAAAAGAGGGTGCGCAGCGTTGGCAACACTTTGGTATTCTATCGGCGTTGCATTATTTGCTAGATAAAAACCCTGTGCAGCCACAAGGTGTATGGCAAGCATTGGCGGCTCATCCAGAAGGCGACCGTCACATCATGGATTTACGTCACATCATGGATGTGCTGGCGCAATACGGCATCGATATGGGCGAGCATGAGCTCTTGGCTTGGTTTAGACAACATATAGATGCCTCGCCCAACAGCGATTGGGCCAAGCAATATCCGTTGCCTACAGAGTCTGGTGTGCAGCTGATGACCATTCACAAGTCAAAAGGGCTTGAGTTTCCTATTGTCTATGTATTAGGTATGGGCGATGCTAGTAGGAAATCAGGCACCAATGAGAAGTATGGCCTATACCTATATAATGCCCAACAATCTCCCTCGGCATTGATAAATTCAGTATTGGTAAATCAGTCGACAGTTGATCAGACGTCAGAGAGCGAGTTGTTAAGTAGTCAAGCGATTGGCAATCAACGCCGTTTCTCACCGGTGCAAGGTTCTGCTACTGTCGATGATTATTACACCGATATCGAAACACGAGAAGATTTCGATGAGATGCGACGACTGGGTTACGTGGCATTTACTCGTGCCAGTGAACAGCTTTATGTGGTGTTACGTGATCCTAAAGACACGAAGGGATTTGACTTTAAGCCAGTATTTTATTGGTTTGATACGTTAAAAGGTAAGTCTCCTACATTTGATTTGCCTGATAGGCTCAAGGGCACTATCGGTATGATACGAGCACATAATGTGCATGCGTTATACGACAACGCTGGCGTCGATAATAATGACAGTGACTCTAGTGATGCTAATGCAGTCGGTTCAATGAGTCACGTCACGTTTGCCACAAACCTATCAAATCTTCATGCGCCTGCAACAGAAATGATTGAGTACATGGCTTTTTCAGATGTCATGAAAATCAACTATTTCTATGGTTGGGCTAAAACCAGTTTTACCGCTTTAGCCCGCCAATTAGATGAGTCTACGCAGGCGATGGCAGTAGTAGATGAGCGTATTGATGATGCCCTAGATATCGATATGACAGATGTTTCAGCTTTTAACCTATCATCAACCCATAGTAATGAATGGCTTGAATCAGTGACTGAGTTGAGTCTAAAAACAGAAGATGACATTCGATTTGCCTTTGTAAAAGGTGCCAATACAGGTACATTTTTGCATGAAATATTTGAAAAAATTGATTTTAGCAACAAGTCACAGTGGCCTCAGGTGATTGATAGAGCCATCAGCAGCTATCAGTTGCCATTGGTCTATAGTAGCGTGGAACAGCAAAGCCGTATATTGCAGGCAAAAAACAAAGCAGATAGCCGCCCGTTTAACCCAGACTCAATAGACGCGACTAAACATGATGCCTTAATTAACTGGATTGAGGAAGTGCTACAGGTGCCATTATTGGCATCGAATCAGCCGCTCAATGCTATTGATACAGAACAGCGATTTGCCGAGCTAGAATTTAATATGGGACTGTCAGAGACGTTTAGAGCACAAGACATTAATAAACTGTTTCAGCAGTATCTGCCTGATGACATAGACAAGCACATCAGCTTAGTGCCACAAAATAAAGCGCATTTGTATCGTTATCTGCGCGGCGAGATTGATTTGGTGTATGAACATGCTGGCAAGTATTATGTGGTCGATTATAAAAGCAATTTTTTAGGAAATAGCCTAAGCAATTATAGCGAAAATACTCTCAAACAAGCGATGTCAAAAGCAGGGTATTGGTTACAAGCTGCAATCTATCAGGTAGCGTTACATCGATTCCTTGCCATAAGGATTGACGACTATATAGGCAATGAACACAAGTACCTTGGCGCAGTGGAGTATATGTTTTTACGGGGCACGTATACCCCAAACTGTCAATCTACTGACGTATTGGCTGACTCTACTGAAGCTAATGATAGCGGCTCAAGCAGTAATGGCCAGCATAACCGTTATGGATTGGTGACTTGGGACATTCCAGTTGACTTTATTAAAGCGTTGGATTCACTGTTTGGTTTGCCAAATTAGTAGGCTCGCCTCATTTAAGAGGTGCTAAGCCAAACAAACCTAAAGAATTAATAGAATATTCAGCGTGTGATCGTCAAATAATAAACATAGAGAAAATACACAATGAGCAATAACAACAGTAAGCATAAGGTAGCCGTTGGCGTACAAGAAAGCTGGGCCAGTAATATCAGTGATTATATATTGCTGCGTCGTCAGCAAACGCAGGTTGCATACATTACGCGAGACACACCATCTAATATCCATGGCAAACGGATTGACAACACAGAAGAGCGTCATTTGTTTTCGGCTTTATTCGTGATGTTAGCCACTCATTTAGAAGAGGGGCATACGGTGTTGACCATTGAGGCAGTTGAGAGCGAGCAACCGTTACAAGGTCATGTGAATGGTGAGTCCGTTACACTATATGCATGGCAGCAGCAGTTGTTAGAGATGCTAGCGATGCCAGTCTTAGCGTTGATTGATACCCAATCGAATCTGAAAGCCGTAGAGGTGCAGGCGACAGAAACAACAGCAATGAGCAGTGAGACAGATTTGCAAACAGTTGAAGATGTTTTAGCAGAACCCTCACTGTTTGATTTGTTGAACACATTATTTGCTCGGCGTGCGCAGTTATGGACGCAGCTGACACTGACCAATCACGAAAAAGAGATACTGACCAAGCGCTTTAATACGATAGTTGCCCTTTATGAGTACCTAAAGAATACAGATTTACGCTCTTTTACGCAGTCGATTCATGAGCATAAGCTGTTTGCTAATGTTCACTCAGGAATGATCAATAACAATAATAGCCTAAGCAAAAATAATCAGCCTATTATTTACCAAATCAATAAAGATGGAAACAGTGCGACAATTTCACTCACTTTTTGGCTACACCGCGCATGGCAAGCAGAGCTCAACTTGGCACAGCACATCAATACTATTCTAAATCAGAAAATAACGCCATTAGCCATCAATATACCCGATACGCTAAACCCACAGCAGGTAGCGGCCATTAATGTCTCGAACAATAATGCATTTAGCATCATCACTGGCGGGCCAGGCACCGGAAAAACTTATACCGTAGCTCAGCTAGTGATTGCACTACAACAGGCCACAGAGAGTAGGGCAGGTAAGCAGGAACAGATTAAATTCAGTACAGACAGTGCGAGCCTCGCATTAGCAGCACCGACGGGTAAGGCGGCCCAGCGAATGCAGGAGTCTTTACAGGCTGCACTTGATGCTGCGAATGTAGAATTACAATTGCAAGAGGCCAAAACGATTCATCGCTTGTTAGGTATTGGCCGTACGGGTAAACCTCGTTACGATGCAAAAAACCCACTCGGCGAAGATATTATCATCGTTGATGAGGCATCAATGCTCGGGGTAGAGTTGGCTAATTATTTAGTAAGTGCTGTAAAACCCGGTGCACGCTTGATACTACTGGGTGATGCAAACCAGCTAGCAGCGGTAGATGCAGGGGCCGTATTGGCCGATCTGTGTCGTATTCCGTTATTGCAACCCATTCACGCAGAGCTGACTGAAAGCCGTCGTTTTAGTGCAGACTCTGGTATTGGCAAGCTTGCGTACCAAATAAACAAAGCAGATGTAGATATTAGAGCGATTTGGCAGTTATTAAAACATGACAATGCACTGAGTTTTCAATATGTGAATACGAATACATTACAAGCAGCAGTACTATCAGATGACAATTTAAGAAATAGCCTAAGCAATCAAAAAATCATCGAAAAGATGTCAAAAAGTTACCATTTATATCTGGTTAAAATTAAGAATTATCTGCAAAATCCAATAGAAAAATCCATGCCAGAATCAGTAAAAGCCACAATTACCTCACTGATGGAAACCTTTAATCAGTTCAGAATTTTAACTGCGGGCCACAATGGTGAATGGGGCGATCACTATATTAATAATTACTTGACCCAGTGGCATCTTGCAGAATTAAAGCTGCCCTTGGGTCAAAACACGTGGTTTCATGGACGTCCTGTTATGGTGCTACAGAACAATTACGAGCTAGGACTCTTTAATGGGGACATTGGCTTTTGCTTGCAGACGAGTGGTGAAAGAAACCAACTTGAAGTGTTTTTTGAAAATAAAACGCAAGGTATCGCTGTTAACCTGCTAAATGAGGAAGTGATGGCGACGGCATATGCGATGACCATACATAAATCGCAAGGGTCTGAGTTTGATCATGTGGCTATTACTTTTGATAACAGTCATGCAAGACTACTTAGTAAAGAGCTTATCTATACAGCGGTAACTCGTGCTAAAAAGCAAGTGACCATCTATAGTACAAAACATGCATTAGAAAAAGCCGTACAAACACCTACTGAACGGCATACGGGTTTGGCATTACAGTTTTAATCATTATCATGCCATTCATTACCATTGTTGGTTTTCTCATTCTGAACACAATAAAAAAGCATCCAAATAGGATGCTTTTTTATGATTTAGATTTAAGCGCTTAAATCTAAACGTTAAACTTTGTCTTCTTTGATTGCATAGATACCAGGCAAATGGCGCAGGTAACCATGAAAGTCCATACCACAACCATAAACATAACGATCTGCCACATTGATGCCCACAAAATCCACATCAAACCCTTGAACCTTACGGTCATGTTCTTTGTTAAGCAACACACAAGTTTCGATAGACAGTGGTTTTTCTTTGCTGAGTTCTTCCACGACTGCTTTTAGAGTAATACCTTCATCAAAAATATCATCAATCAGCAATACATGCTCACCTTCGATATTAACATCTGGCTTAAATTTCCAATCAAGATCATTGGTGCCTTGGTTATCACGATATCGAGACGCATGGATATAATGCATACGATGATAGAACGTCAGGTGTGTCAGTAGCTGACCCGCTGGAATCAGTCCGCCATTCATGACGACCATAACAATAGGGTTAAGCCCAACATAGTGTAGGTTTAGCTGAGCGGCCAAACGCTCATAAGCAGCAGCAACTTCGATACTGCTAATAAGGCACTCTGAGTTGCGTAATGTTTTTTCAATTTCTTGGTTACTGATTTGGGTCATCGGATGCGCCTTTGGTAAAAAGTGCCGCTTATTTTAGCAAATTTTCGTGAATTTTCCCAACGTCATATGACTTTTGAGACAAAATTAATCCGATTTAAAGGGTTATTCTGGCTTTTGAATAATAAACGGACGGTAATAGTTGGCCAAGCGGTTCAATGAGTCGTTTGGTAGGTCGGGCAACAGCTTATTAAGTGCCATACTCATGCCTTTATCAATGGCTGATTTGGCGACTGGTACGGATTTTCGCTTAATCATGCCAAGCTTCAACGTTTCAGCGTAGCGACTGACAAAGTGAGTCAGTGTCGCCTCGTTCATGGTTTCGAGTGCTGTTTTAAATTTGGATCTATCGACGTGTTCTGGAGTGATAGCAGCAAAACCTTCATCGATTATTTTTGCATCTGTTTCAGACAGCTTAAATCCCACACGTTTTACGCCTTCATTATCCATAAAGGTTGCATGATCTCGCAAAAAATTAAAACTTGGCATCACTTCTTCATTATTCTCTTTACCCAGTAAAATATTGAGTAGGGTATCAGTAGCACGTTCAATTGTCACAACGATTTTTCGCATAGAGGCTTGACGCTCAGGATTTGGAATAATGTCTACCAAACCAACCAACAGATTATCCGTTAGGTCACGTGCGGTCTGATGGGTGAGTGCATCACGATATGGGTAATAATCTACTTGCTCATCTGAAGCAATGACCTGTTCGGCCTCACTGATTTGTGCTTTTAGTTTGTCTGAGGGTACGAATCCAAAATAATGTGCCATTGTACTTCCTTTATTTGTTGTTTTTCAGGTCTTACTTACGTTACATTTGTCGTCAAATCGGTTACTATTCAACCAGAATTTTAAACAAAGGCTCACCACACCATATGCTGATTAGTGACGTACTCTAATTTTACAGTGCAAAGGTTTATTGATTGATGATTAATTTACAATCTTCCTAAGATATTATCCCATATAGGATATATCTAATCTCAGGTGAGATGAGTCACTCACCGCACACTAATTTAGCATATTTTTCATATTTTGATTCAAAAAGCTTGAACTTATAAGGCTATCGACTACTTGTCTAGGGAGAGATAAGATGAATAGTGCTATTGTATTGGTATTCGCTGTAGCTGCTATGTTTTGCGGCTACTTGTTTTACTCAAAATTTATTGCCACTAAGATTTTGGCATTGGACAACAGTCGTCCAACGCCTGCACATACAATGAAAGATGGGGTGGATTATGTGCCCACCAACAAATATGTATTATGGGGTCATCATTTTACCTCAGTCGCTGGCGCTGCACCGATCATTGGTCCTGCTATTGCTGTGATTTGGGGCTGGGTGCCTGCCATCATTTGGGTGGTATTTGGCACTATTTTCATGGCTGGTGTACACGATATGTCGGCCATTTGGGCAAGTATGCGCAATAGAGGCCAGTCGATTGGTTCTATCGCTGGTAATGTCATGGGCACCCGTGTCCGTAGCTTGATGATGGTCGTTATTTTCTTATTGTTGCTAATGGTGAATGCTGTATTTGGTGTTGCTATTGCTAATATGATGATTAAAACCCCATCTGCGGTATTACCAGTTTGGGGTGCGTTGGTTGTTGCCTTTATCATTGGTCAGTGTATTTATCGCTACAAAATGAACTTGGTTTGGGTATCCATTATCGGTGTTGGTGCCTTATACGGACTTATCTATCTTGGACCTATGTTCCCGATTGTGTTGCCTGAAACCATCATGGGTTTACCTGATAACGCTGTCTGGATTCTTATCTTGTTTGCTTATGCAGCGGTCGCCTCATTACTGCCTGTCTGGATGCTGCTTCAACCACGCGACTATATCAACGGTTTGCAGCTGTTTGTCGGTTTGATTCTGCTGTACGCAGCTATTTTTATTGCGACACCAACCATTGTCGCCCCAGCAATCAACACGGCATTACCAATCGGCACGCCTTCACTGATGCCGCTATTGTTTGTCACCATTGCTTGTGGCGCGATTTCAGGGTTCCACGGTTTAGTGGCAACTGGTACGACATCCAAGCAGATTGATAAAGAAGAAGACGTTCGTTTCGTTGGTTACTTTGGTGCGTTGGGTGAAGGTATGCTCGCACTCGGTGCAATTTTGGCGGCAACGGCAGGTTTTGCTACGCTTGGTGATTGGCAAGCGGTTTATCAAAAATTTGGTGACGGTTCTATCGGTGCTTTCATCGATGGCGGCGCGACCATCTTGAATGCTGGTGTTGGTATCGATATGGTGCTATCACAAACCATGCTTACGGTAATGGCTGCGCTATTCGCTGGTACGACGATGGATACTGGCGTACGTTTGCAACGTTATATCTTCCAAGAATTTGGTGAGATTTATAAATTGCCTGTACTGAGTAAAAGTGTCGTCGCAACGTTACTAGCAGTCGGGAGCTGTTTGCTATTGGCATTTGGTGCCGGTGGTATCGATGGTGCTGGTGGTATGATTATCTGGCCACTATTCGGTACAACCAACCAGTTGATGGCAGCGTTGACTCTGATGATTGTCACCGTTATTCTGTTGCGTAAAGGTAAGCCTGTTTGGTATACCTTGGCACCATTGTCATTCTTGTTGGTTATGACCGTATTTGCACTACTGATTCAGCTCAAAACCTTCTTCACAGATGGTAATTGGCTACTTATCATTATGGACATCATCATCTTGGTGGCCACGATTTTAGTGACATTTGAGAGTCTCTCGGTGCTACGCAAAGAATGGTCGCTACACAGAGGTAACGGCAACATCAAGGACGATACCTAAACGCTAGTGAAGTTCATATATTGCACAGAATCAAAAACGCTAGCAGCAATTGCTGGCGTTTTTTGTATCGGATAGGCATGATGGATTATCAGTATTAAATAAAATAAGAGGTCATTATGGACGACGAAAGCACCCCAAACGAGCTAGAAAATACCCAACCATGGTGGCAACGGTTTGTGGCTGGATTGAATGAGTTCTACCATGCGCCTTATCGACAGACGATGGCACGTGCTGCCCGTGATGAAGAAGATTTTTTTATGTTGCTCATGTTTGCTGAGAGCTTGGGCATTGATAACCCAGCCAGCTTTTATACACTAGAGCTACAGCCATTGTTTTTAGAAAACTTCCACGAATGGCACACGCGTATGGGTATGGATAGATGCCCCTTTGATCACGTTGGTTGCTGCTAATAATAGCAGTGATAAAAATAAGCTAAACACTGATTGCACAATGAGACAAAATACGAGATAACAACATGGCATTACACCCTTTACATGGCTTGGTAGAGCAGCTGGCGACACAGCCGATTATATTTATCGGAGGGAAGGGAGGCGTGGGGAAAACCACCACTGCTGCTGCACTAGCGAGCTACTATGCAAGCCAGCAGCAAAAAACTTTGATTGTTTCAACTGATCCAGCACATAGCTTGGGCGATGTACTCAATACGCGTCTAAAGAACGAGAAAACCACGATATCACCTTATCTCGATGCCATTGAACTGAATCCCGATGTCATCGTTGATGAGCATTTTGCCCAAGTTGAACGCACGATTAAATCCTACGCCAATCCAGATATGATGCCCAAAATTCGTGAGCATCTGCGATTATCTAAATCAGCACCTGGTGCCCAAGAGGCCGCGATGCTCGAGTCTATGTGCCACCACTTAGTCGAGGCCGCAGAGGCTGGTTATGAACATGTTATTTTTGACACTGCACCGACAGGGCATACCTTGCGATTGCTAATACTGCCTGAGATGATGGGTGCATGGACGGATGGGCTGCTTGCACAGCAGCGAAGGCAAGCCAAACTGCGCTCGGTAGCGACGCATTTGGACAGTCATAATCAAAAAGGCGATCAAACAGACAGCCTCAAAAACGATGTGGCAAATCCATTTGCCGCAAAGAAATCCGATCGCTGGGAGCAAGCCGTATCAATACTAGAAAAGCGCAAGCAGTTGTTTCGTCAAGCAGGATTATTGCTGCATGACCGTACACAAACAGCGATCGTATTGGTTATGACCGCTGATGTCTTACCATTGGCTGAGACCAAACGAGCTATCGAGCAGTTAGAAGACAGTAAGCTCACGCCAGCAGCAATTGTCATCAATCAGCTGATAACTCCCACGCAGTCGGATGATTTTTGGCAGCGTCGGGCAGATAGGCAGCAGCAACTCATGCAAGATATCGAGCAAGGCTTTACCAAGTACCCGCTATATCCAATTTATCTACAGCAAACAGATGTACGTGGTACAGAGGCATTGAGTGCACTGTTAGATACAGTAAATACACAGCCTGGTTATTAATTACTAATGAGTAGTCAGGCCGTGATTTAGGAATATAGCATTAAATAATCATGAATCACGCTTGTACGACTGTAACTTACCTGACAGTGACCATGCCATGTCTGTGCGTAGTAATTGTGCTTGTTCAGACTTACCGCTGCTCAGCGACGACCATTGCGGTTTGCCTCGGGCTTTTTTGAGCTCACTTGGTAATTTATGAGCCGGCCATACAGTAATTGGATTATTGTCTTCATCGGGATTATTATCACCTCCTGACGCTTCAAGGCTATTTTTCTCGCCTTTATACAATAACTGAGTGGCGTCCGTGGCAGCATGACCACGATGACGAAGGGCAGTTAGCAGGTCTAATGCTCGCGTGGCTAGCAATGTTAACGTCGCAGGATCAATATACAAGCGTTTTACCCCAGTAATCCTATCTGCAATACTGCTGGTGTTTGATAGTAATCCGCCTGCGATACCACCTATTGCGGCGCCCAATCCTAATGTAGTGCCTAGTGCTGCCGCATCGATACCTAGTCCTAGAAGCGCACCAGCAGCGGCTCCAGACGTCGTACGGATGCCATAACTTTTGAGTAGTTCAGGGTCGAATGGGTCTTGTTGATAGGCTTGTAGCTCAAGCGGTGTTGCCGAGACCGCATTATCATAGAACTTATAGAGGTTAAGTAAGTTGTGCTGCATCGCACGCTCACTTTGTCTGACCGCTTCTTGCATTTGTTCTAATACAGGCATCGGGTCGTCGTCATCATTGATCTCGCGTACAAAGGAAGCAACATTTAATAAAAAATCAGCAATGATTATATTGGCTTCATCATAGAGCTGCGCCCAATCCTCAGTCCGTCGTTGCATCAGCTGCTCAAGCATCTCAGAGTGGGTGAGCATGGTGGCTAGGTTTTTCCATAGGCGCATCTCATCCTCAAACTCAAACGCGACCGAATCGAAACGCGTTGAGATATGCAGGTTGCGTCTTGCTAGCATCGTCTGCCAGTCATCGATATTGGCATTCTGACTGTCTGTAAAATTAAAAACAGGCATCACAGGAATCGCAGCCCAAGACAAAATCGCTAGCTCATCTTTATATTTACCCAATACAGGCTCACGAGCATCTACCACGTATATGGCCATATCGCTTGCCAGCAGCTGGCGAATTACTTTGGCTTCTTGACTATAATCATAGGGCAAGTCATAGCTGTCTGAACCTTGAGCAATATCCGCCGCCAAAAACTGCTGCAAGCGTTCAATACCATCACGGCGACTGGCAGTATTGTCCTCTAGCCAATCCATAAGCCCTGAAGCATCTTCCAAACCAGGTGTATCGTATAGTGCTACCAGTACCTCACCAGTGCGACTGTCTGTCAGCTGTGCTTGCTCGACGTGACGTGTGGTTGCCGCTTCGTTTTTGACTTCACCAAAATATACGTCTCGCAATAACGTGCGCAATATAGAGGTTTTACCCGTATTGGTATGACCAACGACGGCCAATTTGAGCGGTTCACCACTGGCGATGGTTTTCTTTGTTACCTTTGCCACTGGTGCTGTCGTTGCTGATAACTCTCTTGTCGATACAGGTTGGTTATCTTGAGTAACTATTGACTGAGCTACTGTGGATTTTGAGGTGTTGTCTGAAGCATGATTTGAGACATCAGGGGTTGGCTCATAGGCCTTGTCCGCAAAGAGACCTGCAGGCTTACCATTCTGATTATTATTGTTATTCATAGTAGCGTCTTATATTATTGATGGTCAAAATACACAATAGCCATTTATTGTAAAACAAATCTGATTGGGTATCGGTTATGAATGCGTATTGTCCATATCATAAATCGTAATCTACGCATTTATAATCATACTCTAGTCGGTTCAATATACTTTAAATACAAGGAAGACGAGTGAAAGCACTACAAGTAGTAGGCTAAGCGAGACTGACACCGTATCCAATTTATAGAGAATTGACTATATTAGACAGCACTAGGTGGACACAGCAGTACCTTCAGCTTTTTCTTAAGCCCTTTGGCACGAAAGAACCGCTGCCACATACGGTAAAAGACACTAAATATTAGGCTAATGATATTGTCATGGCTGGCTTCACCAACGGCTCCATATTTGACTGGGTTGTTGATAGTATCTTCTTCTACATAAGTGCCAAACCAGCGATCAAAAATAATGAGAACACCGCCGTAATTTTGATCAATGTATTCGTTATTGGTGCCATGATGGGCACGGTGATTGGATGGGGTATCGAAAACATACTCAACCCATTTTGGAAATTTCCCCACGGTTTCGGTATGGATAAAGAACTGATAAATCAAATCTAACGCATAAAAGAAGAATACCCACACAGGATGTACGCCCAACATCATCAGTGGAACAAAGAATAACCACCAACCCGTCACAGAATATAACAGGCTTTGACGCATGGCAGTGGATAGATTCATATGGTCATCTGAATGGTGCACGACATGCGCTGACCAAAACCAATTCATACGGTGTGACGCACGATGGAACCAGTAATAGCTAAACTCAACCGCGACGAATATAGGGATGGCGGTAATCCATGTCACCTCAATAGTAAATAGGCGATATTGATATAACCATAAGCAGATAGGTATGACGATAAGCGCTTGGGCAATCAATTCAAACCCTAGATAAGAGCCACCTAAGCTAAAATTGGTCATCGCACGACGCCAACTAAAGCTTTTACTATTGCCGCGCTTGGACTGATAGAACCATTCTGCTAAAAATAATAAGAAAAATGGACCGCCAGCCAGCGGTAGCATCCACTCTTGCCAATACGCAGGTAGAATGCTCGCCAGCATTGGCTGCCATGACTCTGGCGCAGCCGTTAAGATACTTTGGTTTAATGCCTCTCTATAACCATCCAATAGTTGACCATACTGACCTAAGGTTATAAGGGAATTGTCTGCTGCCATCTTGGGCTCCTAGCCACTATAAAACATCCTTGTCATCTTAATATGACGTCACAGCTATTAAGACCTATAATATTTATTTATTGTATATCATGCTAGTCATAATGATAAGTTAAGATATGAGTAACAGATTAAAAATTAGAATGTGTTAAGTATCTATCTCAACCAAGCCAATCTTTCGTGCAGAGAGCGCCGTTTGCCACTGCTGATAACGAACCGCTTGTTTGTCTGATGGCTCATCATCGGTACGTGCGTCAGTTAATCTCGTAGAAACGCTGTTATTACCAATCAGCTGTACGATAAGCCCATCTTTGGCGTGAGCAGCGATTTGATCGAGTTTACGTAGCGTGCCGCGATCAGGTAGCGCTTTGCTATGAATGCCAAGCAAGACCTGTACAGGATGCGCATCTAAGTAATTTTTGAGCCGTGCCATATCATCACGGTCATCAACGATACCAAAATTCTCAACCTCGCTTGATTGTTCAAAACCATGATGACTGCCATCAAGCCCTGACTGCCACCATTTATCCTGATCTGCAGGGTATTCAAGCAGAGCAACTAATTTCTTGCCCGCACTGACCGTCGCCTTTGGTGCGATAGGTGTTGGTGCCTCAGTAAAGTCATCAGCATCAACCACGTGCCGCTGCCAAAAGTTTAGGATTTTTTGATAATACGGCTGTTTGATATCCAAACGCATTTTTTTGCGGCGGAACATCAATGCACAGAACGCCCATGCTATCGCTCGAGGTACAATGCCGTACATTAGCAAGCTACCAACTAGTAACCCTGCCCATTGCCTTGCAACAGACAGCGGCATCGCTTCGGTGACAAGCCTACTCTGTGCGATCGCTGTACTATCTGGCACACCAAATCCCACCATACTAGGTAGCCAGCCTAATACCTGAGTCAAGCTCACAAGCGCTTGATCAGAGAGTAAGGTTGACTCCCAGCTAAAGCTATACTGACGTACAACCAGCAAAAATATAATCGCAAGTAGCATACCGGTCAATGTCGCAAGCCATAACTGATGGCTAAACCGTCCCAAATACCAGCGCATACCGCTGTGCTGCAACTGGCGTTCATACAGATCGACGGCAGCCTTGGTCACATCGTCCTTACCACGTATGAGATAACTTGTACTGACAAAGCTCGCAAACCAACTGGGTGATTGCTGATCTCGATTGACAAGGGTCATGACAAGCCAGCCACCAAGCATAATGGTATGAAAACCAAGTAGACAGACCAACACATAAAAGAAATTCACAACATTAGACTGCAATAGCGTGAATAACCCCAAAAACCCTGAGATACACCACACCACGCTCATAACGATCATGATGCCCTTTATACGGCCGTCAATCTTACCCAGTACACGTGCAAGCGCCCCGTTGCTGTCTATACGTGACGCCCGTCGATGCAGCTTTTGGATAGGCATACCGTCCTCGCCCTGTAGCTTTTCCGTGATTAATAACGGGTCAGTGGCAAAGACGTGCTGATCGGTCTCTAAGGCTCGTACCAGCTCGGTCAGTTGATCTTGGGGTAATAGCATAATGCAATAATATCCGTATGAAGGCGTCAATATAAGAAATAGCAATTCAAAAACAGGCACTTTAATCGTTATAGATTATTGTAGCGTATATAGAATGAGGATGACTTGTATTATTTCTCTCATAGTAAACCCTCATAAAATCAGACAAAATGAATAAATAACGCTAAATCGTGTCAAAAAATATATCAAAGAAACCTATCAAAAAAAGGAAGGTCGCATATGAATAACGAAATGAATAATAAAACCTATCTTATTATCGGTGGAACAGGCGGCATTGGTCAGGCCATGGTGCAGCAGCTGGTACAACAGACAGCGGATAGGCCATCTAATCAAAGCCATCGCACACAAGTATTTGCTACTTATCATCGCAATGAGCCAAACATTGAAGCAGAAAACCTACATTGGCTGCCAATGAATGTCAGTGATGAGGATAGTATCGAACAAGCTGCCAACACTATTAAGCAGACGGTCGGTCATGTAGATTGGGTAATCAACTGTGTAGGACTATTACATACAGAGACAGCGCAGCCAGAAAAGGCCTTGCGACAGATGGACACAGAGTTCTTTTTAAAAAATATGCAAATCAATGCCCTAGCAAGTTTGCTAATAGCCAAACACATCAAACCGTTGCTCGCCAAGGCTAATCGCAGCGCCAATCATCCTGCTATTTTTGCGACCGTATCAGCCCGCGTCGGTAGCATCACTGACAATCAGCTAGGCGGCTGGTATAGCTATAGAATGAGTAAGGCGGCTCTTAATATGGGGATGAAAAACTTAAGTATCGAATGGAGCAGATCACTTAAAGATGTATGCGTGGTCGTTATGCAACCAGGCACCGTGAATACTCAGTTGTCTGCACCGTTTCAAGGCAATGTCGCTGAAGGACATCTGTTCTCGCCAGCCTATAGCGCGGAGTGCTTATTGGAAGTGCTCTCAGGGATGACGGTAGCCCAATCAGGCAGTTTTGTCGATTGGGCTGGAGAGTCGATACCTTGGTAGTCGTTAAACTGACGCTAGCGTACTAGTGAGCCATAAATCTAATACGCTTCAAACAGCGACATAAACTCATTAACAGGCGTCTGCTCTAGTTTTTGTTGATCATCACACAGATCAACGATCTGCTGACAACGACTTTCGATAAAGCGCGTGGCCAAACTGGCGCGGAACTTTGCTTCCAGTACAGGGATGCCTTCGGCGCGGCGGCGTTTATGGCCAATAGGATATTCAACAGCTACTTTTTCTGTACTGGTGCCATCGTTAAAAAATACTTGAATGGCGTTAGCAATAGAACGCTTACTTGGGTCATGGTAATCTTTTGAATACTGTGCGTTTTCTTCTACGACCATCTTGCTGCGCAGCTCATCGATTGACAAATGCTGTTCGTGATAGTCATCCTCGTAGTTCTCTGCCATTAGATCACCTGTCAATAGTGGGACAGCCACCATATACTGCAAGCAGTGGTCACGATCGGCGGGATTGGCAAGCGCGCCTTCTTTTGAGATGATGCGAATCGCTGAGTCATGTGTGGTTAGGACAATTCTCTCGATATCGTCGATTCTATCTTCGATGTGTGGGTGCAGAATCACCGCGGCTTCACAAGCAGTCTGCGCATGAAATTCAGCAGGAAAGCTTATTTTAAATAAGATATTTTCCATCACGTAACTACCAAAATCCCGTTGGAATTTAAAGCGACGATCGCCTTCAGGCTTGGTCGCTAGATCCTTATTGGTATGGCTGAATAGCACATCATAGAATCCCCACTGCGGTGCGGTTAATGCGCCAGGAATACCCATTTCACCACGCGCCGTTATATCGACCAGACGTACCGCACGACTGGTTGCATCACCTGCTGCCCATGATTTTCGGCTGCCAGCATTGGGTGCATGCCGATAGGTGCGCAGTGCCTGACCATCGACGATGGCTTGTGAAATCGCTGCCATGATGCGCTCACGTGGTAGCTGATAAAGTTTTGCAACGACGGCGGTTGATGCTAACTTGACCAAAAACACATGATCAAGCCCCACACGGTTGAATGAGTTTTCGAGTGCCAGTACTCCTTGAATCTCATGCGCCATGATCATGGCTTCAAGCACTGCTCTAATAGTCAGTGGTGCTTGTCCTTGGCTGATATTTTTCTGACTGATATAGTCCGCGACCGCCAAGATACCACCCAAATTATCAGAAGGATGGCCCCATTCGGCAGCAAGCCACGTATCGTTATAGTCAAGCCAGCGCACCATACAGCCGATGTCAAAAGCGGCTTTGATGGGGTCTAGCCTATAGGATGTGCCAGGGACGCGAGCGCCATGCGGCGTTATTTGATCGGGGCAGTCAGGCCCTAAGTGCTTGGTACACTCAGGGAAGCGCAGCGCAAGTAAGCCACAGCCAATCGTGTCCATTAGACAGTGGCGCGCAGTATTCCACGCATCAGTAGGGTTTGGGGACTGCTCGTCTATTGAATAGTTGAGAACGTAATCGGCGATTTTTTGAATTTCATCGTCATATTCTGGACGGACGTTGCTCTCTACCGTCGCATCGTTAATATTTAAATTGGCTGTGTCTACATTGGTTATATTTGACATGGTTGTTACCTCATCCTGAGTGTGCTACTTCCTTGACTGATTGTCTCAGCCATCCTTTTAAAGGAATCGACATTTAAAAGTAGCATACTCAATATGGAATAACCAATTTGAATTATGTTAAGAATTAAGACCTTACAAGCTGTCTAGATCATTAAATATAGCAAGCCTAGAATAAACATTGCTGCTAAGATAAAGAGCAGAGAGCTTAAAACTTTGTTTGTGGTTGACGCAGTATCCGTGCTCTCTTTTTTGATTTTGTTTTTCTTAGCAACGTATAGCACCATCTTCACATGCTCGATATTGTCCTCGAGATAATGTTCGCCTTCAGGTACAAAACCCAAAGACTCATAAAAGCTAAGCAAGTAAGCCTGTGCCGAGATAATAATCGGTCGCTTCTTACCATAGTTTTTTCGGCAGTGTGCAATGGCCTGAGTCATCATCTGCCGTGCTAGGCCATCACCTCTGTGCTCTGACAGGACCAGCACTCTACCGATGGCAGGCATAGTAGTATGATTGGTTTTAATCGTAGGATCAGCAACCGATAGGTTGGATTTCAGCTTATTAAATTCAGGCGGGACGATACGACAATAACCCACCAACGCTGCGTTTTGATGAGCGATCAAGTGTAAGCAATCGAAATCGACTTCATCCATATCTTGATAAGCACAGTTTTGTTCGACGACGAACACTTGCGAGCGTGCTTTTAAGATATGGTAAAGATCAACTGAGGTCAGCTCGTCAAAGGTTTTTAGAGAAAATTCACAATTCATAATAGTCTAGCTTCTGGCGATAGGCGGTAAAATAGAGGCATTATAACGATTTGGGCACACATTAACCATTACTAACCGTTTAGGGTCTGGCTGATTTTGTCTAAGTTTAGGCTATCAGACATGGCGCTAAATATTTCAAAATATTTGCCGCGCTGAGCATAAAGTGCCTCGTGGGTACCTGTCTCGACGACTTCGCCATTTTCTATCACCACGAGATCATCCGCATCAATGATTTGGGCAATATTGTGCGAGACCATAATGACGGTACGGTCTTTTTTAATCAGATCTAGGCTCTTTTTGACCTGCTGACTGGCGATGGCGTCTAGACTGGCTGTCGGCTCATCCAAAAATACAATTGGCGGGTCTTTTAAAAACATCCTTGCCAGCGCGATACGCTGCTGCTGACCGCCTGATAGGGATTTGGCGGTACTCTCGTAACCATCTGGTAGAGACAGGACTTGCTCGTGGATAGAGGCTTTTTTTGCCGCCACGATGATGTCATCTTCGCTGGCATTCATATCACCATAGCGGATATTTTCACTGATGGTACCTGAGAAAATATGATTGCTCTGTAGTACCAACCCGATGCGCTGACGCAACTCGTGGGTATCACAGTCAGCCAAATCATGCCCATCTAGGCAGATCGTGCCAGCATCTGGCGCATAGAATTTAACCAATAGATTGATGATGGTGCTTTTGCCAGCACCAGAGAGACCAACCAGTGCAGTGATACGGTTGGGTTTGATAGTAAAGCTGACGTTTTTTAGCGCTTGCGTGCCATTCGGGTAGGTAAAATAGACATTTTTAAGCTCGATATGGCCTTTTAGGTTTTCGCTACTGATGCCATCGATGTTTTCGACTTGCTTGTCATCTTCTAAAATATCAAAAAAACCTTCGGCATAGGTCAGCGCATTATTGATTTGATCATAGATGCGATGCAATTGACGGATAGGAGCGGCGACATTCTGAAACAGCATGACATGAAACAAAATCATACCAATGGTCATCTCGCCTTGTAGCACAAAATAAGCGGTGAGAAGAATGATAACCACCACACCAATCTGCTCAACAAAGGTTTTGATGGCATCATAAACAAAACCAATACTGCGAATGCGCAGTTGATTGTCGGTCATTTCCTTTTGAATGGCTAAGTGCTTTTCAGCCTCAATGGATTCACGGACAAAGGATTTAACCACACTGATCGAATTAATCAAAGAGATAACCAAACCGCTTTTGGCTTCTCGAAACCCCCGCATCTGCCGACGAAAACCTTGCAGGCGGCGTGCTTGCTTTTGGCTGATAAAAAAGTAAATAGGTATGATAATAAGACCGACCATGCCAACCCAAAAATTGGTCGAAAACATGATAATAAGCGCCACGATTGCGTTGGCAAATAACGGCAGCATGTCGATAAAGAAGTTCTGCACTAGGCTGGTAAGACTGCTGACCCCATAATCAATGCGTGTTTGCAGCTTGCCACTGTCGTTCTCACTGCTGGTATAAAACGCCATGCGATAGGTAAGGATGCGTTCAATGATTTTTTGGGACAGGTCGCGAGATAAGTTGATACGAATCTTTTCGCCAAAAAAACGCTGACCAAAAGAGATGAATATCGACAGTATCTCTTTGGTCAGGAGGACCGCACTGATAATCCCTAGCATACGTAAACCCGCTTGCCATGGATCGGCAAGCGTGGCAATTTCGGTCAAGGTATCGACGGTATAACGCAGCACAAACGCATTGACCTGAGCGGTAAAGGATCCTAGGGCGGTCAGCACTAAGGTAGCAATGATAAGTACGCGATAAGGTTTAGCAAATACCGCCAGTTTTTTTAGAATATCCCACAGCAGCGCCCGTCGTTCTTTTTTCTCGACGGGAGGTTTTTTGTCTAATTGCACACGGCGTGGCTGGGGAGATGTTGGCATAAAACTCTATCGTAAATTAAAATACGCCATGACTACGCTTAAAACGCATCCGCTGGCACAAAAACTTCACCCACCATGATACGCCTTGCTGAGCGGCTCATCGACACTTTTTTGGCTTGCCAACGCCCATCGACCAGTTCGGTTTTTCCGCCTACGAGTAATGTACCTGATGGATGGCCAAAACGCACCTCTGTCAGCTCGCCATCGCCTGCTGCTTGATTGACGAGTGTGCCTTGTGTGGTTGCTGCGGCGGCAATAGCGACTGCTGCTGTGCCCATCATGGCATGATGCAATTGACCCATACTCATGGCACGTACGACCAAATCAATCTCGTCTGCATCGACCGATTTGCCACTAGAGGCTGTATAGCTCTGTGCTGCATCTACCCAAGCGATTTTAGGAATGTGTTGGCTGGTCTGTGCCTCGCTCACGTCTTTAAATAATCCCATCGCAACGCCGCCTTTGGCACGTATTTTCTCAAGCTTGGCAAGTAGCTCACCATCGCTATTGATGTCGCCTTGTAATTCAGTACCCGTAAAGCCCAAATCTTCTGCTTTCATAAAGATGGTGGGGATGCCTGCGCTAATGAAGGAGGCTTGGACGCTATCGGTATTTAACCCGCAGCCAGTTACATCGAAGTCATCGACCAAGTTACCAGTAGGGAACATGTCGCTTGTGGCATCAACAGGATCGATAAACTCAATTTTGACTTCAGCCGCTGGGAAGGTTACACCGTCTAATTCAAAATCGCCCGTCTCTTGAACTTGTACTTTATCATTTGCGTCTTTATAGACGGGAACATGGGCAATAATCGTTTTACCGATATTTTCTTGCCAAATGCGTACTTCACAAATACCGCTTTCAGTATTGTCGTCGATACTATTAGCAATTTTGTCGGCATTGACCAAACCCATATTAATGGCACAGGCACCAACGGCGGCGGTTAAGTTGCCACAGTTACCCGCCCAGTCAATCATTGGCTTAGCGATATTGACTTGTCCAAACAGATAATTCACATCATGGTCTGGTCTGTCAGAGGCTGATAAAATAACCGTTTTTGACGTACTAGAGCTACCATTGCCTAAGCCATCGATTTGCTTGCCGTAAGGATCTGGGCTGCCGATGACCCGTAATAGGAAGTTATCACGTGACTTGCCAGCGACTTGGCAACGCTCAGGTAAATCAGATAATTTAAAGAACGTACCTTTTGAGGTACCACCGCGCATATAGGTAGCAGGAACGGATATTTGCGGAGAAAAATAGGGTTTTGATTTAGTATTGGTTTGGGCCACTGTATTAAGTCCTTTTTATATTGTTATAAGGTTGGATATGGTGCCATCAGCAAGTAAACATGTACGATTAAAAACGCTCGTTAATAATGATACCGACAAGAGATAATCGTCAGATAATTATCATCGACGGCATATACCAATCGATTGGCGTCATCGATGCGTCTTGACCAAAATCCAGATAGGTTTTCTTTTAGGGGTTCAGGTTTGCCAATACCTTCAAATGGATTACGCTTACATTCGGTGATGAGTTTGTTAATACGTTTGAGTGTCTTCTTATCTTGGGTTTGCCAGTAAAGATAGTCTTTCCACGCAGCATCTGTCCATGCTAGTTGCTCACTCATTGTTAGACCCTTTGGATTGATTAAAGCCTTTGAGTTCAAGCATTCTCAGCGTTGATATTATTATTTTCTGCCGTATCAATTAGCTCACGCGTAACAGTCTTGCCAGCTTTATATTGGGCAATAGAGTCCGCTAAATGCGCCGCATTGGCAGGAGATTTTAATAGATAGACGGTTTCCATCAGGCTATTGTAATAATCTAGCGACATAACGACTGCATCATCAGCGTCACGGCGGGTCACGATAGTGGCGTTGGCATCATCGTTTACCGTATCTAGGACGGACTTTAGGTGCTTTCTGGCTTCTGAAAAACTAACAACTCTCATGGCTTACTCCTTTCATGATGTATTTTATAAACTTGTACAATATATCGTACATATTACGCTATTGGTTAAGTAAACTCAATGTATAGCGTGCAAACCATGTTTTGAACCAAGCTTTAACATTAGCAAATAAAAGCCGATGTCGTATAAAGTTATACAACATCGGCGACTTTTATACTTTGCTGCTTATTACACTAAAAACTACAGGATAACCTTAGACAATATCGAGCGTACCTTCGATAAACTCTTTAGCAAAGCGTTGTAGCATACCGCCTGCGTTGTACATTTTTACTTCATCAGCAGTGTCTAAGCGGCAGATAATAGGTGTTTCAGTAGTAGTGCCATCAGTACGATGAATCACTAGAGTCATCAACCCACCAGCAGAGACTTCGCCCGTTACATCAAAAGTTTCTGAACCACTAATATTTAGCGTATGGCGAGTAGTGCCTTCTTCGAACTGTAGAGGTAGGGCACCCATACCGACTAAGTTTTGACGATGAATACGTTCAAAGTCTTCAGCAACGACGGCTTCCACGCCAGCGAGACGGACGCCTTTGGCAGCCCAGTCACGGCTCGAGCCTTGACCATAGCCATCGCCTGCGATGATGATAAGCGGCTGCTCACGGTTCATGTAGGTTTCAATCGCTTCCCACATACGCATGACTTGACCTTCTGGCTCGACGCGCGCCAGTGATCCTTGGATGATTTCACCGCTGTCGTCGAGTACCATCTCGTTCAATAGTTTAGGATTGGCAAAGGTGGCACGTTGCGCGGTTAAATGGTCACCGCGATGGGTAGCGTATGAGTTATAGTCCTCAGCAGGCAGACCCATAGTGTCCAAATACTCGCCAGCTGCCGATGCACCAAGAATAGCATTCGACGGTGACATATGGTCAGTGGTGATGTTGTCACCCAATACTGCTAATGGACGCATACCTTTTAGTTTGTTCATCGCTGCCATTTTACCTTCCCAATACGGTGGGCGGCGAATATAGGTCGTCATTTCACGCCAGTCATATAGTGGGCTTAACGCTTTACCTGTGTCTTTTTTGGCTTCGTCAAACATTGGGATATATACGGCATTGAATTGCTCAGGCTTAACTGCTTTGGCTACAATGGCGTCAACCTCATTATCATCAAACCAAATGTCTTTTAGATAAACATCATTGCCGTTCTGATCTTTACCCAATGAGTCTTTTTCGATATCAAAGCGAATGTTACCAGCGATAGCGTAAGCGATAACCAGTGGCGGCGATGCCAAGAATGCTTGCTTGGCATACGGATGGATACGACCGTCAAAGTTACGGTTACCAGATAGCACTGCCGTGGTGAACAAATCATTATCAATGATTTCTTTTTCGATATCAGGGTCTAGCGCGCCACTCATACCATTACAAGTGGTACAAGCAAAACCAACAACGTCAAAGCCGATCTCTTGTAGCTCAGGCATCAACCCAGCTTCTTCTAAATACATTTTGACCGTTTTTGAGCCGGGTGCTAATGATGATTTTACCCAAGGTTTACGTAATAAGCCTTTTGCATTGGCGTTACGGGCGACGAGGCCTGCAGCAACCATGTTGCGTGGGTTTGAGGTATTGGTACAACTGGTGATCGCCGCGATAATAACGGCACCATCTGGCATCATGCCATCTTTTGGTTCTGGTAGCTTTTCATCAGGAGCGTGGGCGATACCTTTGGCAACTAAATCAGTGGTCGATACACGGGCATGTGGACGCGATGGGCCTGCCATATTCCGTACGACTGATGACAAATCAAACTCAAGGACGCGTGCGTATTCGGCTTTTTCCATGCCGTCAGCCCATAGGCCCGTTTGCTTGGCGTATTGCTCAACCAATTTAATCTGTTCCTCAGAGCGCCCCGTCAGACGTAGATAGTCAGTGGTTTGCTCATCGATATAGAACATCGCGGCAGTGGCACCATATTCAGGCGTCATATTGGAGATAGAAGCACGATCACCGACACTTAACTGACGTGCGCCTTCACCAAAGAATTCGATATAGGTAGAGACCACACCTGCATCGCGTAAAAACTCGGTCATCGCAAGTACGAGATCCGTACCGGTAATGCCTTTTTGCAGTTTGCCCGTTAATTTTACGCCAACGTAATCAGGCAGGCGCATATATGATGGGTTACCCAGCATCACACTTTCGGCCTCAAGCCCGCCGACGCCAATTGAGATAACGCCTAGTGCATCGACCATAGGTGTGTGGCTGTCGGTACCAACTAAAGTGTCAGCAAATGCGACTTCTTCACACGCTTTATTGTGCACGACCTGTACGACAGGCGACATTTTTTCTAGGTTGATCTGATGCATGATGCCGTTACCAGGCGGTACGACGTTTACATTATCAAAAGCGTACTGACACCAGTTGATAAAGTGAAAACGGTCATCGTTACGGCGTTCTTCAATCGCGCGGTTTTTCTCAAAAGCGTTTTCTTCAAAGCCTGCGTGCTCAACGGCCAATGAATGGTCAACGATAAGCTGAGTTGGTACGATAGGGTTTACTTTAGACGGGTCGCCGCCTTGCTCAGCGATGGCATCACGCAAACCTGCCAAATCAACAAAGGCCGTCTGACCCAAGATATCATGACAAACGACGCGGGCAGGGTACCAAGGAAAGTCTAGATCTTGCTTGCCTTCAATATGCTGCTTTAGCGCATCGGTTAACTCTTCTGGTGGGCAACGGCGTACTAGGTTTTCACACAATACTTTTGAGCAAAATGGTAGCTTGTCATAAGCGCCTGCTTCGATACTCTCGACAGCCTCGCGGGTGTCAAAGTAATAAAGATCAGTACCGGGAAGTGGCTTTTTGAATTGTTCGTTCATTGGTTGTACTAGGGCGTTGTCCATAAGTCACCTTTGGCTGTTGGCTAATTATAATAAGTAGTTAAGCGTTGATATTGGGTAAAAAGTCATTCCTTTAGCAAAATCATCGTTCGTTATCATAGGCTTTGCTAAAGAAGCGATATCGAAAATTAAAAGGGCGTGGTCTATAAAAAAGATAGCGTATGACGATTAAACCTAAAAAAATAGCAAGGCTCAATCATCATACCTGTATCAGCTAGCACTGCCGCTAGCTGATAGTAAGTACGTAACAATAGCTACTTAAAAGAAATCAACTTAACGCGCACTCATATCTGGTACTGGACGTAATTCTTCACCAGTGTACTCTGCACTTGGGCGAATAATACGGTTGTTAGCACGTTGCTCAAACACATGAGCGGCCCAACCTGTCAAACGTGAACAGACAAAGATTGGTGTGAATAGCTTGGTTGGAATACCCATAAAGTGATAGGCTGATGCATGGAAGAAATCAGCATTACAGAACAGTTTCTTCTCGCGCCACATGACCTCTTCACAGCGTACTGATACTGGATATAGCACTTCATCACCAACGTCAGCAGCTAGCTTCTCAGCCCAGCCTTTAATCACGACGTTACGCGGGTCTGACTCGCTATAGATTGCATGACCAAAGCCCATGATTTTGTCTTTACGAGCCAGCATACCCATCATTTCTTCTTCGGCTTCATCAGGTGAGCTAAAGCCTTCAATCATATCCATCGCCGCTTCATTCGCTCCGCCATGTAATGGGCCGCGTAGTGAACCGATTGCGCCAGTGATACAAGAATGAATATCAGACAAAGTAGACGCACAGACACGCGCGGTAAAGGTCGATGCGTTAAACTCATGCTCTGCGTACAAGATAAGCGAGACGTTCATGACTTTTTCGTGTAGCTCGTTTGGCTTTTTGCCTTTAAGCAGATGCAAGAAGTGACCGCCAATGGTAGCGTCATCTGTATCGGTCTCGATACGCACATTGTCATGAGTAAAGCGGTACCAGTAGTTGATGATCGATGGGAATGTGGCCAACATACGGTCGGTTTGATCGTTTTGCTGAGCAAAATCAGTTTCGGTCTCAAGGTTACCGAGCATAGAGCAACCTGTACGTAGCACGTCCATTGGATGCGCGTCGGCTGGAATGCGTTCAAGCACATCTTTTAACGCTTGTGGTAGGCCGCGAAGGCTTTTGAGCTTAGCTTGATAAGCATCAAGCTCGCTTTGAGTAGGCAAGTTGCCGTATAGCAGCAAATACGCTACTTCTTCAAAAATACATTTATCTGCCAGCTCTGATACATCATAACCGCGATAGGTCAGACCAGAGCCTGATTTGCCAACGGTAGAGAGTGCGGTCTTGCCAGCGACTTGACCACGTAGACCTGCGCCTGAAAGTTCTTTCTGTGCTGCCATGTTTACATTCCTTTTGTGGGTAGCTTTTTTGGGTGAAAACGGTGTTTCTAATAATAAATTTATCAGTTAATGACTGACTATAGCGCCAGTTGAGCGTTACGCAGGCTGTTCAGGCTGCGGCCCATCTAAATCGACCTTACAGCGCTCGAACTCAGCTTCGATAGGGCCATTCAAGACTTCCATCGCGCTGCCTTCGCCTTCTGCATTATTGATCTTCATATATTTGACACCCAGTGGTGACTCCATGAATGTCTGAATCTCAGTCATTTCTTCTGGGGTAGGGTCAGCCATTGGTGTTGCAATTTCTTCACCATTCATGACGCGCAGTTGCTCATTGCCAAACGTAATCAGTTTTTTCCCTACCTCTGACGTATAAAAGCCATCTAGCTCTTTTAACTCTGCATCGGTAAACTGACTTTTATAGAAGCTATCGACTTCGGCTTTACCCAAGTCTTTGTCGCGTGATTCGAGGCAGCTGACTTGCTCTGCACTGAGTGCACCGCTATTGATAACCGGTGCAAAAAGTAGGCTGTTGACAGTATCTAGCGTAATCGTCGTCATGACCAAATCAACTTGAGTGGCAGGTGCAGGAGCCTCTTTGGTAGCATCAGCTTCAACAGTGCTTGCAGCACTGGTCGTATCGTCGGCGGTTTCTGGTGTTTTATCACAGCCCGTCATGAATAACAGCGCAGCAAGCGCACTGCTAAGTAGTGACGTTTTAACAACAGTATTAGACGTAAAAAATGGCATAAATAACCTAAAGGTAAGTGAAGACGGATTTCGAAAAGATAAAGCATTCAAAGGTGATTTATCTTTTCGGCGTTGCCAATGACTAATGATTGACTATTTATTATTAGCAAATAGCTTGTCTAGCGTTTGCTCAAACTCGTGATAGTTTAAGAAATCGTAGAGATCCATACGGGTCTGCATGGTATCGACCACTTTGTCTTGCGTGCCATCATCTAATAAATGCTGATATACATTCAATGCCGCTTTGTTCATCGCGCGGAAGGCTGATAGTGGATATAGCACCATCTCGACACCCACACTATACAACTGGTCAGTGGTGTATAGATCGGTCTGACCAAACTCTGTCATGTTTGCCAGTACTGGAATGTCGAGTACATCGGTGAACTTACGATACATCTCGATATCGGTTAACGCTTCTGCAAAAATCATATCTGCGCCCGCTTCTTGGAAGGCAACGGCGCGCTCGACAGCAGCGTCCAAGCCTTCTACAGACAATGCATCTGTACGTGCCATCACCACAAAGTCAGGGTCAGTCTTGGCATCCAATGCGGCTTTTAGACGATCAACCATCTCTGAGATGCTAACGATTTCTTTATTTGGGCGATGACCACAACGTTTTTGCGCCACTTGGTCTTCGATATGTACCGCTGCCACACCTGCTTTTTCCATTTTTCTAATGGTTTGGGCGATGTTAAACGCGCCACCAAAGCCAGTATCGATATCCACCAATAATGGCGTATCGACTGCATCAGTGATACGGCGAGCATCTTCTAAGACGTTATCAAGGCTGGTCATACCGAGATCAGGTAAACCAAATGAGGCATTGGCCACGCCAGCACCAGAGAGGTACAACGCTTGATGACCAACTTGGGTCGCCATCATCGCTGTGTAGGCATTGATAGCGCCTGCAATCTGTAATGGTTGGTTGTTATCATTTTTTTGAATGAGGGCACTGCGAAAGCGTGCGCCAGCTGAAGATGAAGTCATGTGATAATCCTTACATGGAGGGAGAATATTCTAATTGTTGTAGCTGATTATACTCAATTATTCATGCTTGAAAAGTTTGGGTTATTAATTATAAATTATTTTATTTAATAAATTAGTTTAATATTTTTAATAGTATTCATAATTCAAATAGCATTATACATTTAATGGTATTTTCTCCCTACAAGTATTCATATTGCTTAAAACCTAAGCTTTTGAAACATTATGATTTTTACATTTGGTTACAATTACTAAAGCTGCATTACCTCATTGATATAGTTACACCCATTAAAAAGCCCTAACAGCTGAGCTATTAGGGCTTTATTCTATTCAAATAGAATGATTAAGCGATGAGTCTTATATTAAGCAAAAGGTTAAGCAAATAATCCTGCAAGATTGGCCAGGAACAATAAGGCAAAACCTGCCAAGAATATCAAGCCTGCGATAGACAGTGCATTCATACCGAACGACAGTTTTTTATGCTTTGTGACCAATGAGTAGTTTAACCAACCAAAGATAGGCGCAGAGACAAACGCTGATATCATGGCAAACTTAAGCATTGAGCCTAGCTGTCCGGTAAAGAACGTGATAATCACTAGCCCGCCACCGATAGCATAGGTGGTCCAAAAAGCGACTTGCTTTTTGTTGATTTCACTTTGACCTTTGAGCAAGCGCCAGCACTCGGCATTGGCACGGCCATAACCATCTGCACAGGTGATCGTGGTGCCAAACATACACATAAAGGCGACGAAAGCGACCAGCAGTCTCGACCATTCACCAATGGTGGCGGTATACATATTAATCAACTGATTGATATAAGCGCCGCCGACCAGCTCGATCTCTTGTCCTGATCCGTACTGGACAAACACACCTAGCGATAAGAAGAACAATGCCAAAATCGCTGAGACGGCATAGCCCACGTTAAAATCTAATAAGCCTTGGCGATGGGTGGTGTGATCGGCTTTGACCTTAGCAGATGTCCACATAGAAGTAATCGCCGCAAACTCAAGCGGTGCTGGCATCCAGCCCATCAGTGCTACGATGAATCCCAATGTGGCTAAGTTCCAAGGAGAGGCGGCGACAAAATCCACTGCCATGACGGTTGGCTTACCAGCGGCAATAACGACCGCTGCTACCGTTGCTGTGGTAAGCGCAATCATAATCCACTTGGTCACGCCATCGAGCAATTTATAATGCCCTGCAATCAAAAAGAACCAAGAGACCGCGACGATAATGAGAGATAGCGCCATCGTCGACAGACCAAGTGAGGCGGGTAGCATAAAGCCTAAGATCACAGCGGCAATGAGTGAGACCGCACCCGTACTAATAACGGCTGACAAGATAGATAGAATGAAATATACCCAAAGATATACCTTTGAGCGTTTAGCGTAGCCTGCAATCAAACTCTCGCCAGTATCATAAACATAATCGGTTGCGAATCGAAAAAATGGATACTTAAACACGTTGGCTAAGATAATCATAATAGCCAACTGCCAGCCATAGATAGCACCGGCTTGTGTTGATGAAATCAGATGCGAGCCACCAATGGCAGCAGTCGCCATCAAAATACCTGGGCCAAAGATGCGCCAACTAAAGCCTTCTTGCGGTACGCCTGCGCTATCCTCAGCGGTACGTGAATTGTTGAGTGGTTGTGTGGTCATGAATACCTCGAAATGTTTAGAACGGCAAATTATCACTTACCTGTGTCAGCTTGCCAATGATCAGTAGAAAACCGTCTTATAATACACTCAAATATAAAATGATTCATATTGTATCGACTTTACCACAGCAATACTGTCTAGGAGAATGATTATTCTAGTTATTATTACTATTTGTTTGCATTGCCATTCTTGTTAGTTAGCATATTTATAAAATAATATCAATATTTAAAACCAATTATTTTTGGCGGTTCTTTATAACATAATATTCACAAGATATCTGCCCATTTAGGCCTGTGACACAAAATTTTGCTGCCGATAAGTGATACCTCGTTGTTCGTAGACATGATAGATAGCTGTGAGCAAGTCCGGTATGTTTGGATGTACGAAGTCTTTAAGCGTATGCAAGTAGATAGGAGAGGTCACATTTTCGTGAATCAAGCGTTGATAACTGATCTGTTCGGTACGCACCGTTTGAAGGCTGGCAGGCACAAGCGTAATGCCTTCGCCTGCCGCAACCAAACCCAATGCCACTTGCAAATCACTCACCGTCGTGGTCATAAAAGGTGAGATGCCGTATTGTGCAAACAGGTGTAGTAAAGGCTCGGTGATGGCCTCGCTAGACAATGATGTTTCGTGAGTCGCACGGTTTACTGTACTGGCAGACAACTGGTCGCTGGCTTGGGTCACTATATCTGTCGTCACAGTTGACGATACTGGCAAATGCGTTTGATGGTATAAAATTAAGCGATTGTTTGCCAAGTCTATCAGACGCTGCTTGCGGACATTGGCGAGCGGGTGCGATTTTGGCAATGCCACCACGTAGCGTTCATGACGTAGCAGGATTTGCTGAATCCAAGGGTCTTGATGAGCAAATCGGCCAAAGCCAATGTCAATCTCACCAGACTTGAGTGCATCCATTTGCTGATATGAGCTGATGTCTTTTAAATTAACGTCAATATCGGGACTGAATTGTTTAAGCGTGGCGATGATTTCGGGAAGCAGTCCATATAATACTGAAGGCACAAACCCAATGTTGAGTGCGCTACTGGGCGCAGATAAGCGCTGGGTCATGCTAGTCACGGTATCAATTTCTGTTAGTATCGTGCTTATTTTGTCATAGAAAAATGAACCGGCTTCAGTCAGATTCAAAGGTCTGTGGTAGCGATCAATAAGCACCACGCCCATGTCCGTCTCTAGCTGTTTTAGCAAGCGACTCAAACTGGGTTGTGACAGTCCTGTCTTTGCGGCAGCTGCGCTAAAGCTGCGTAAGTCTGCAACCGCGATGAACGCATTAAGCTGTTTTAAATCCATATCATTAAACCTGCTATGCTAACGATGTTAGTTATCTACTAAGTACGATTGTTATAGAGTCGATTTTAACGTCTATTTAGTGAGTTATGCTAAGAGGCCTACATAAATTAGCGATATCGGACAAATTGTGCTTGAAGATAAGAGGTTGAGCAACTATATTGGGAGCTCACAATACTGTTACACTTTAGCAAGAAATATTACCTCTTCATTTTCATTTTAGCAGTCATTTAATACCAGTAGCATACACTGGTTTGGTATCCCTTTATGAGCGACGACGATAAAGACATCAGTACTGATTTTGAAGAGGCGCTGGCAAAAATTGTCAGTCAAAAGGCGCGTACGCGTCATAATGATGATATTTATGAGCGTTTCATCAGTCGAGTGCAGATCGCTGACAGTGATGATTCCAGTAATGACAACGATGACTCGCTAGCGCTTGAGAGCGCAAAAAAACTTGCTGCATTTGAGCCTTTGAGTGCCGAGGAACTACAACTGTTTGAAGAAGAGAGTAGTCAGCAGGCACAAACATTAGAACTGGTAGATATCACGACAACCAACGCTACGTTTGATTTTTCCAATAAAAATACGCCTGTACCAACCAAGGTGCCGACGGCAGATGAGCCTGTCAATAGCAATCAGGCTGATAGCAGTTTGCGCGACACCGCATCCAACCATCATATCCTAGATGATGAGGCAGAAAAATCGTTGTTTATCGATACTGATGAGCAAGAAGCTCTATCATCGAGCATGCCGATATCGAGTAAATCTTACGATGACTTGTTAAATCCTGCAGACGTATCTGCGGATTTAAATACTGATAGTACCCAAACATCTATAAAGTCGCCAAGTAAGCCGGCACGTCGCAAAAAACCGCTTATGGTTATGGCCGTGGGTGGTTTATTGTTGATAGCAGCGACCATACTGGTGCTGGTTTTCACTGGGGTTTTAGCGACTCCCACACCATATAATACAGCAGCAGACGATATAACTAATAGTGCAAATAGCAGTATAGCGTCAAAAATGACAGCGGAAGATAAACAAGTTACCAATCCCGAGCAAACACCTACTCTTAACGATGCCCCAGCTACTAATGCCATCAGCAAATCTACATCCGCACAGCAAGCAACTGACTTAAATGGTGATCAGCAAGACGCGCCAGCCAGTAGTGCAGCAGCAGAAAGCACAGAGCTGACCGACAGTGCGCCACCTAATTCAGAAGCTGTTATTACTTATGAAGATTTTAGGCAAGAATCACAAACCACGTTGTACCGCGAGACCAACGATTAGAGCAGTGATTAAAATGGTTAAAGTTTGATTGAGTTTAATCAATGAAATAACCGTCTATCAACCTATTCTAGACGCTCATTCCAGATTATGTTGCAAAACAACAGATAATTGGTATCATTATGTAAACATGCGGTTATTTACCGCTGATGATATGAATTGGGTTGGCGCGTAACTATGAATGACTCAGAAAACGTTAGTGAGTATATGGAGCCGAAAAGCATCAGACCGCGTAGTCTTGTTTTCACTATCATCAGTGTGATCTTTGTTGTTCTAATGTCTACCTTTTATATGTCTAACCGTCTCTCTTTCACGCTGTCCCAAGTATCGACCACTAGTAACGGTCTGACAGTGAGCAATATCACTAAAAATAGCCGTTCTATTCAGCTACCACCGCAGAAACTGAATGATCAGAACATAACTACAGTCTTTGATATAAAAGATAGCAGTGCCATTAGCTATAACAATGTTGAGCAAGAAGCGCTATTCCGTGAGGAAGAAAATATCATACTAAAGTACAGCACGCATAGTATGGTATCTGTGGTTAATGTTGAAGACTTTAGAGTAGCAGTACATAAGATGTTGTATCGTGAATCCAAGTATTAGAAGTGCACGGACCGTCACGAGCTGATATATAAGTAGTATTAAGCCTCATTTCTCTGATATACAGATAAATGGGGCTTTTTTGTGGGTTTAATACGCCATGCTTTGCTGTATGTCATCTGTCGCGCTCAACGCAACCGCGACGAAAGCGGCAATCGTCGCACTGTTATTGCTCTGCTTGTATTGGATATGCACGGGTATGTGTGTGCTGACATTGTTTAGCGTCATAAAGTGACACCCTTCACTATAAAGCTTGCGTACACAATATGGCGCAATCGCTACCCCTAAGCTTGCAGCCACTTCAGTCACCAAAGTTTGCATGTGTTTGGGTTGGCTAATGATATTGGGCGAAAACCCAGCCTGCTTACACAGTGTGATGGTCTCATCAAAGAGACTAACCGCTTCATCACGGTTAAAAATAATAAATTTATCGTTTTTTAGTTGCGCCAAATCAATGGTTGTCTGATCGGCTAAGGCATGGCTTTGGTTCACAATCGCCACCAACTTGTCGATATAAATACTGTGGCTGATAAAGTCATCGGCAATGGCGCTTGGCAATGGCCGTGAAAACCCAATGTCGATACGGTCATTATTAAACGCTTCTATCTGTTCGGTCACCGTCATCTCAAACAAGGACACATGCACGTGCGGAAATTTTTCTTTATAACTGCGTACCAGTTTAGCCATAAAGGTTAGGCAGGCCGAGCTTAGATGCGCAATATTGAGTGTGCCGACTTGTCCATCATGGGCTCGTTTGACTTGTGTCTTCGCTTGCTCTGCCAAAGTCAAAATAGTGGCAGCGTCTTTCAGCAGTTGCTCGCCAGCGGGCGTGATAGTTACCTCACGAGAAGTACGATTAAACAGAACAACACCCAATTCTGTCTCTAACGATGAAATATGACGACTGATAGCAGGTTGTACGGTATACAGCTCACGCGCCGCTTCCGAAAAGCTCTGGTACTTGGCTACTGCCATAAAGCTTTTGAGTGTTTTTATATCCATATCATTAATTCCTTAATTCCTTTTATTAATGTCTTTCATCAAAATCTTGCTTAGTCTTAAATTTTTTATCTATACAGTATTCGTATGGATTCAATCATATATTATCATTTTTGTTATTGATTAAGGCGCTTTATAATCACCACATGATTGATTAAATGATTAGAGATAAAAATGGATAAGCCCGTACCAAGCCAGTCGTCAAACCAATCGACAAGCCAGTCGTTAAGCAGATTTATTTTACTGTTAATGACCGCAGCGATTGCCGCAACCGCCGCCAACCTTTATTACAACCAGCCGATTTTACCGCTCATCGGTCATGAGTTTGATTTGACCAACGCGCAACTGGGTAGTATTCCGGCATTGACGCAGTTTGGCTATGCCTTTGCCTTGTTGTTTATCTCACCATTGGGCGACTCTATTGCGCGTAGACGCTTGATTGGTATTTTATCCTGCTTATTGGTGGCAGCATGCGGCTTTGCTGCCCTGTCACCAAGCTTGCCTATACTATTGCTATCAGTGTTTTTGATCGGTGTCAGTGCCAATATTACTCAGCAGCTTATTCCATTTGCCGCTTCCATGGTGTCTCCTGAAAACAAAGGTGCAACCCTTGGTACGCTCATGATGGGATTGACCATAGGTATTCTATTGTCCAGAACCTTAAGTGGGTTTGTAGGGGAGCAGCTCGGTTGGCGCAGCGTGTTTGTGATGTCTGCCGTATTTGCTGCCATATTTGGAGTATTGTTACGGGTGTTTTTGCCAACCAATACGCCGCATACCACGCTGCGTTACTTTCCGCTTATCAAAAGTAGCTTATCACTATTTGTAAAACATAAATCCCTGCAAAAATTTACCTTGGCTGGCGCATTTTGGTTTGCCTCATTCAATGTGCTGTGGGCAACGCTCGCGATTTATGTCAGTGATGCACCGTTTAATTACAATGCACAGCAAGCAGGATTGTTTGGTGTGATTGCGCTGGCAGGCGTGATAGGGGCTAAATCCTCTGGCAAATGGGTCAATAAGTTGGGCTCTAAAACCTTAGTCATGATTGCATTGGCACTGGCAGCCACAGGATTCGCTATTACAGGATTGTTTGCAGGTAATTTGCTGTCGCTGATTGTCGGTATTATTTTAATCGACTTTGCTGTATTCAGCGCGCAAGTGGCCAATCAGGTTCGCGTCTTTAGTATCGATCCAGCGGCTCAAAGTCGTATCAACGGTATCTATATGTTGGGTTACTATACAGGTGGGGCATTGGGGTCTATGGCAGGTGTCAAAGCTTTTGCCTTATACCAATGGTCAGGGGTTGTGGTGGTCAGTATCGTTTTTATCATCATCAGCGCAATATTCAATGCATTCGCCAAAAAATAAGTAATATCAGTACAGTCATATCAATACAGCTATATCCGTAATAGATATCGAAACGACTAGGGACATATATGAACCAATTAAAAACAGCAGGTAGTTTAACCTTACTGTGTATTGCCAGTTTGACCATTATGGTCGGCACGTTACTGGCACCCGGCTTGGTTAGCATTTCGGCAGGCTTGGGTATTACCGACAACAGCGTGCTATTAATTACCTTGCCGTCATTGGGTGCGGTGGTATTTGCGCCACTGGCTGGCAAGTTAATCGATAAATATGGCGCGTATAAACTCTTGATGATTGGTTTGTTTTTATACGGACTTGCGGGCGCCAGTGCTTATCTTTTACATGGGCCAACACAGGTGTTTAGCAATCGGTTTCTATTGGGCGGTATAACGGCAGTCGTCATGGCGAGCTGTACGGTACTAATCTCCACGTGGTATCAGGGGGAGGCGCGCCTAAAAATGATTGCCAAGCAAGGGATGTCCATTGAGCTGGGCGGGGTCATCTTCTTATTTTTAGGTGGTTTGCTGGCTTCACAGTTTTGGGCGTTGCCGCTGTCGATTTATTTGATTGCGTGGGTGTTCTTAGCCATGCTACTACTGTTTGTACCACGGCATCATGCAACTGCTGTAAACCATGAGCAGATTAATGAGGACGATAGCAAAACCATCATTAGTGGCTTATCGCTAAAAAATGTGTATCTTATCTCAACTTTAGCGATGACCATATTTTTTACCTCAACCGTGTTATTGCCCATCACCATGCATGAGTTGAGCTATAACGAATCACAAATTGGTCAACTGCTGGCCTTTATCTCTTTGGTGGCGGTCGTTACTGCAGGCTTTATGCCAAAAATAATCAAATGGTTGAATGAACCAAAAGTATTGGCACTGGCATTTTTAGCATTTGCATTGTCATATATTTGCTTTACGCAAGCCAGCACCTTGCTATTAGTATTAGGCGCACTATTGATCGGCATTGGCTTTGGTTTTAGTATTCCGCTGTTGAACCATATGACCGTCGAGCTAAGCGCTGCTAACGTACGTGGCCGTAACTTATCTTACTTTACGATGGCGGTGTTTTCGGGTCAGTTCTTCACATCATTTATGGAGTACATGCCGGGCGGCGCGCATAACGTGTTTATTATGTGCAGCGTGTTCAGTGTCATCATTAGTATAGTTTTATTTGTGAAAGGTCGCAAAGCTGTTTGATAGAGCGCTTATACTTTTTAGAAGGCAACATGAAGGAAGCAGCTTAGAGTCATCAATAGACACTGAGCCAAACACTGATGCTGTTGCTCTTTATATTACAATCACAGCATCAGCTAGCTTGTAGGTCGTGTTAAGCCAGTTGCTTTTTGAGGGTTCGTAAACGGCTTTTAAACTCTGAACGGTCAACATAACAGCCTTTGAGACGACGCTCTCCAACGTTTTCATCAAATGCATTACGTCCGTGCAGGACGCGGCGGTTATCAAAAACCACCATTTGACCCGCTGCTAATTTTAACTCAATCTTATAGCGACTGTCTTTTAATCGAGCCATCAGCTCTCGATAGGCAAGGTAGTAGTCGTACATAACATCACTTGGCAAATCAAAAACATCTGCAAGATGCGCATTGTATTTGATTTCGACAATATTGCCGAAGTTGTCTAGATTGATGACGGGGTGGTGCTCACGGATATCATGGGCGCTGTCATGAAAACGAAAGGGGATGGCATATTCTGCAAGCAAGCGAAAATACTCAGGCTGCTCTTTTCGTAACCCTTCTAACACCTTTAACCCATCTACGAAAGTAGATTCGCCACCTATGCTTTCATTACTCAAAAAATGCAAAAATTGATAGCCTGGAGGCAATTCCTGATTTGGCAAGTCGGTATGCAAAGGTAATGAGAGTGACGTATAAGCCAAATTGATCGGTGATTTTTCTGATATCACATCAAAGGTCATACCGAAATTAGTCTGACGCAGGTAATCGACTCGCATGGCTGTTTGTACACCAGCGTTAGAATCGTTCGGCATATTATCAATGATAGTAAGCCCATATTTATCCAGCGCACTCATCCACTCATATAAAGCGCTGTCACTGGTCATGATACTCTGTTGGTCATACATCGGAATGTGGTCAATAAACGTGCCATCCCAACTTTCATAAGGACTGCTATGGTCCTTGGCCAATGCACTAGAATAACCAAACTCACGTAACCAGCTTTGTTCAAAGTGGCTGGTATGCGCTTGTTCTGACCATTCAATCGTCAGCGTTGTCTCATCAAAAGAGACGGATAGTGGATGGATATCTTTTGAGATACTCAGCAAATCAAAGCTACGCTCGCCAGTTTGCGGATGAAAAGCAGATGGGCAGTTATCACGCAGCCAGATATAGTGGTACGTACTGTCGATACCATCATTCCAGCGTATTTGAATGGCGCGATTAATGAGCGCAATTGATTCTATTTGATAGTCATTTGCTACTAATACGTCTAGAGATGGTGTTGCTTGAGGCGTTTCCATTGGAGCAGACCCTACATATACATGAAGTAAAAATATATTTTACGGTATCTTGTTAGGATCGGTTATTCAAACAATGAATTACGAATCACCTAATAGGTAATATCAATCAACCAGTACTAAATCGTGATTTGGATTTAGTGTGCTATTTTTTGAAGGGCTTTAAAAGATTTGAGGCTTCGCGAACGAAACCTCAATATTTAGCGACAATTATTATAAGTGTTCTATCTATCTCAAAGCTACTTAGCGAAAAGCTACCCTAACCAGTATTACGTAAACCAGCTGCTAGTGCATTAATACTACGGATTAATGGGTCTTCTACATTAATGTCACCATGTTCCGTATGGTTAGGGGTATCCTTTTGTCTAGCACGCTTTAACAGCTCAATCTGTATATAGTTGATCGGGTCTAGATAAGCGTCTCGCCATTGCAGGGATGAGGCAAGGTTTTGCTGATTGGATAATAAAGAGTCTTGCTCAAGCAGAGAGTTCAGGCCTGAATTGGTCAGCGTGTGTTCATCGGTGACCGCTGTCATGATTTTTTCGCGTAACGGCTTATCATCACATAGTTGGCTATAGGCTTTGGCAATATTCATATTGGCTTTGGTAAAGGCCATTTCAATATTACTGATAAACACGCTAAAAAACGGCCAGTGCTTATTCATCTCTTTCATTAACGCCTCATCAGCTTTGACACTATGCAGCGCACTACCGACGCCATACCAAGCAGGTAGGGTAAAGCGTGCCAATGACCAGCCAAACACCCAAGGAATCGCTCGCAAGGTGGTCTTACTTGGTAGGCCTTTTTTACGATGAGCAGGACGTGAGCCAATGTTTAATAGAGAGATTTCTTGGACAGGGGTGACCTCGGAGTAGAATTTATAAAACCCTTCCGTATGATCGGTCAGCTCGCGATAACGCTGCTCACCTGCGTCTGCTAAGCGTGCAAACAGCGCTTCATAATTTGGTAACTCAGTAGGTTGCACCACAAATCTGGACGAACAGGCTTTGAGTGTGCCCGTGATACCCATGGTCAGCTCAAATACAGCGGTGTCCGTATTGGCGTACTTGGCATATAGGACTTCGCCTTGCTCAGTCACTTTAATCTGACCATGTAGCGTGCCAGCGGGCTGTGCGGCGATGGCATTATGCGTTGATCCACCACCACGGCTCACAGATCCGCCGCGACCATGGAACAGTCGTGTTTTGATGCCATATTGCTCAGCGATATGGTTGATGGTTTGCTGTGCACTATAAAGCTGCCACGCCGAGGTGATGATGCCGCCATCTTTCGATGAGTCTGAATAACCCAGCATGATCTCTTGCGTGTTATCGGTATTCTGTAACAGTCCACGATACAGCGGATTGTCTAACACGGCAGGCAAGATTTTATCGATGTTTTTAAGATCTTCAATGGTCTCGAACAACGGTGCGACAGGTAGGTCAGCAGACAGTTGACCATCAGCATCAATCGTACATAAGCCTGCAAACCGCATTAACAGCAACACTTCTAGTAGCTGACTGGCATTATTAGTCATTGAAATGACGTAACTGCCAAAGGTGTCTTGGCCAACCAGTTTGCGTAGGGTGGCAACTGAATTCATCAGTGCCAACTGCTCGCGTGTTTTGTCTGCTAGGTTGTCAGTATAGATGAGTGGTGTGCCCGGTTTTTCTAGCAAGCGTGTTAGCCACTCTCGACGCTCTACTTCATTGAGCGTTTGATAGTCTGGCAGGTTAGAGGCACTGGCAAAAATATCAGCAATGACTTCGCCATGATAAGACGATTCCTGACGGATATCGAGCGCAGCTAGATGGAAACCACAGGTTTTGACCAGACGAATCACATCGAGTAATAACCCATCTGCATGTGCTGTGTCATGAGTATTCACGCTATGACGGATAATGCGTAGGTCTTCTAGTAATTCTTCTGGGTTGGTATACGCATCTTTTTCGGCCTCGATATCCGTGCCTTTGCTTTGAATGCGGCGATTGGTGGCTTTGACTTTAGTCAGAATGATAGAGAGCAGTCGACGATAAGGCTCATTACTGTAATCATCGAGATTGTAGTCAAATACCCGCTGATCGAGCTCATCGTAGCTTTTTATTTTGTTATATACGTCAGAAGATACCGTCACGATAGTGTCGCTATGAATAAGCTGTCGGCGCAGTTTTTTGATCAATACTTGGTAGTGACGCAGCACGGTATCAGCATGCATCAACACGGCACGCTCTGTGGTTTCAAAAGTCACAAAAGGATTGCCATCTCTATCGCCACCGATCCAAGAACCGAAGCTCATAAAGGCAGGTAGTGGATAATCGGTCAGCTCTGGGTAGATATCGACGATGGCTTTTTTGATATTGCGATACACTTTAGGAATGGCATTAAACAAGCTGGCATTAAAGTAGTGTAGTCCATTATTGATCTCATCATATACCAATGGCTTACGCGTACGCACTTCATCGGACGACCATAATAGATCAATCGTTTGCGCGGTTTGAGCCTTTGCTTGCTCGTACGCAAAGCTGTTTTCAGACACATTGTTTAAAGCATCACTATGCGTGAATAGACTTTGTAAGATATTCATCGTCGTGCGGCGACGCGCTTCGGTAGGATGCGCGGTGAATACGGGGATAAATTTCAACTGGTCAATCAGCTCTTTCATCTGAGCCGGCTCAATATTTCGATCACGACACTCAAGCAAGGTACGACGAAATGATCCTTCCCAGCTTTGCTCAGACTGCATACGCTGCGCATGACGCTGCTCACGCAAATAATTCTCTTCGCTTAGATTGGCTAGGAAAAAATAGATAGAAAAGCCGCGTATGACGTTTTTTAAGGTTTGATTATCCAAAGAAGCAATAAAATCGATAAGCTGCTGTTTATGTGCCTCATTCGGCTCACGGCGTTGCTGGATAAACCCTTTACGTAGCGTCTCGATAGTATGTAGAGTTTTTTCACCAGATTGGCGAGAGATTGCCTCGCCTAAAAACGAACCCAATAAGCTGATGCGTTCACGTAGTACATTGTTATCTAGAGTCATCCTTAACCTTCCTATCAAATGAGTGGAAATTATATCGTGCTATCTACTTTATCACTTATCTTGCCTATTCTCATGTGCTGGCTGGCTTGTCTAGTCGTTGGGATAAACAGTTTTAGTCTAGACACGCCAGTTCAAGCACACCCTAGGATAACGTCTTTTAGAAAAGCCGTCTTGTTATTTTTATACAAATAACTGCGTATCATTGTGTATTGGATAGTAACAGTCAGTCCAAAATGAAAGTGATAAAAATACTCATAACATTCTACTAGTATCAATTACCTGATGAAGTGTCGCTTCGCAGCCTATCTATATAGTCTGCCCAGTCTTGCATCATCTGTACTCTGGTCTCTATCTCATCAAGGCGATTATATGCACCGCCATGGGTGTCTTTTATTCGATGACCCAGCTGTAGCTCTGTCACGATATCTGAATAGCGCAGTTCAGGCTGCTCCATTAGCAAGGTCTTAGCAGAGGCGCGAAATCCATGGGCACACTGCACATCTTTGTATCCTAGTCGATGAAACACTTGTACGAGCGCTGCCTTACTAATATATGCATTGCTTGAAGCGCGCATAGATGAAAACACGTATTCATTGTGGCCTGTGATTGCCTGTATGTCTCGCAAACGCGCAATGACTTGCGACGCTAGTGGCACGACCAGATGTGACACCATGTCTTCACGACCTTCGCCCTTGGTAGGGGAGAATGCCCACAGCTCATTGTCCCACTCTATATCCTGCCAGCGCATCGAACGCAAATCAATACTACGTACAAAAACATAAGGTAATAAATTCATCGCTGCAAGTGTCATGCTACTGGCACCATTAAATGATGCCATATCTTGTAGTAGGTGAGCAAATTTGTCGGGCTTAGTGATGGCGGGCAAGTGCTTACCTGAGTTGGCAGGGGCCAGCTCGCCGCGAGTATCAACGGCCACATTTCTATCACATAGTCCGCGTGCGACCGCAAATGAAAACACTTTTTCCGTATATAGTCGTGTACTAGCACCAACGAAGGTCGCTTGGTTTTTATTATTCTGAATCGACTCACACACGGTCAGTATGATTTCACTGGTGATGTCATTCATTCGTAGATCACCAATCTCTTGGCACATATAGCCCAAGCACAAATCCCAAAACTTGAGGGTTGATTCACTAAATGCCGCTCTGTTGGCTTTACCCTTATCACGCCCTGCTATTTTGTTAGCGCGCCATGCTTGAACCACTTCAGCGAATGGCGCATTTTTTAGATGGGCATATTTATTGGTTTTTTCTTGTTGGTGGCGCGCTTTAGGGTCGACACCTTTTGCCACCAGCTCAAGTATAGATTCCGCTTGGTATTTAACCTCATATAGACTGACGTCCTCGACATTACCCAGCATCATTTTGGGACGCTTTCCCGTCAGATGTGGATGGCTATAACGAAGATAATATGTCTTTTTACCATTAGGAGAGACCCGCACGCTCAGACCAGAAATACCCGGCACAGTGACTGAATATTGTTTTTCTTTAATAATAAGGCTATTGATGTCGCTCAGACTGTGGATTGGCATGTATTATTCCGTGACGGTTGTACCATCGGCTTAAGATCGTTTGTCGTTAACTGTATGTATATTCATATAAATTGAATATAGTAGTAAATAACTAAATGTCTTGCGCAGTATAGGCTTAACACTAATTCATTGATGACTAACGTCTATTTTATACACATACTCATTTACTATTGCATATTGGACACCAATAAGGACACCTGTTTTTTAATTATTTAATAAAATAATTTTATTATCAGCTACTTATATAATAATCATCCCCAAGTTACCCTTGGGGATGATTATATCATAATTGGCAAAATAATAAGCGGATAGGGCACAGACTAGTAATGAGCCGTGTACTTATTGTCTAATATGTGATTATTGCTGAATTTTATAGACATAAAAAATGCTAAAAAATAACTCTAACGCCTTATACATTAAGACTTTGAAGAATTTTTTTATATAAATAGTGCTCGTGTACGTGCACAGAATAATAAAAACAGGGTCATGGTACTACTCTGTGCAAATTTCAAAACCAGTTTTTATCGTTAGTCGGTAGCGCTAACGAAAGTGAGTAGCATCATTGGCGATGGCGACTTGGTACTTAGTACTTGGAAACAGAAACAGAAGCTACATGACCGAATCTACATAACTGTATCTATAAAGCTGAGACTTGAAATATCAGAATATGGTTGACAATATCAACCATATTATATATAGTTGCTTATATCAACTATATATAGAGGGTCAGATGTCTAAGAACTCATTGAGCGAAACATTGCATCAACTGATGCACACTTATACCAATCTATTGCTTGAAGGTATTAAGCGTCAAGAGCTGGAATTGTCAGTGACACATATCAGAACCCTAAAAAGCGTTTATTACAATTCTGAGAGCACCGCCAAATCTATTGCGGAGCGTATTGAACGAGATAAGGCGCAAATCACACGTGCATTGAATGATTTGCTAGCCGCCGACTTAATTGTCAAAAAAGCCAATCCGCTAGATGGTCGTAGCCAACTGTTACAACCAACCGCTAAAGGCGAGGCAGTGATGGAAAAGCTTAATGCAGCAGAAGATTGGGCGCGTGGGCAACTGACAAAAAATCTCACCATCGTTGAGCTGTCACTGTTTTTTCAAGTCAGTCGCACGATGATCGACAATGTCAAAAACAGCGCAAGCAATAGTGTTGGTGAGTAAGTAGTCATTATGAATTGACTCTCACTTACCATAATGTCAGTAGTAATAAATGTCAGTAGTAATAATTGAAAATTTCGATTAACGATACGCAAGTCTAAATAACAGTTAATAGCTGCAAAAATGGAAAAATATTATGAATAATACGATTAGTCAAACACCTGTACGAGAAGTCATGACCGTGGCTGATAAGCAAATGCTGACGCCGCACTATATTCGCATTTATCTGACCGCACAGCCTGATACGATTGCCAATATTGCCACCATGACTATAGGGGCAAACAACAAAGTCGCCATTCCTATCGATAAAACCCAAGCCCTTGACCTCAATGATAAGTCCAGCTTTGTGATACGTACTTATACCCATCGTGGCGTAGATGTTGAGAAACAACAAATCTGGATTGATTTTGTTGCTCATGGTGATGCAGCGCCTGCCTCAGGCTGGGCCACCCATGCTCAAGTGGGTGATGAGCTGGGTGTGATGATGAAGCCAAAAAACAAAGCGCTTTGTCCTACCACAGATCACATTTTATTGGCGGGTGATGCCACGGCCATACCAGTGCTTGGCGCGATACTAGAGAGCCTGCCTGCTACGACTAGCGGCCACTGCGTCATCGAAGTGCATGGGCTAGAGGACGAACAAGATCTGCCAACGGCTGCCAATATAAAAATGACATGGCTACACAACGCAGATCCTATGCAAGGCGGTCAATTGATTGATGCCGTAAAGGCGCTCACGCTACCAGATGAAGCGCAAAGCCGTTTTGCTTATGTGGCGAGTGAGTTTGAATCGGTCAAAGCCATTCGTCAGTATTTAAAAGGTGAGCAGCAGTGGTCGAAAGACGAGCTGTATGCTTTTTCTTATTGGAAAGCAGGTGTGGCTGAAGATCAGTCCGCAAACGCTCGCCGCGAAGAAAAAGACGCAGAGTGATTCAGACGATATTGGTTACGATCGGAAGGTAATAATGGCTTTGCAAAACAGTTTGTTGCTTAATACGAATGGCAAAAAAACACCGCTACTGCATAAAGTGTTAGTAGTACTCGCCATAATGACGGTCATGGGCGGGTTATTGACCGGCATCATGACTTATATGAATGTGGGGTATACCAGTAACTTTTTTATCGATTGGTCTAAAGCCTTGCTATCTGCTTTTGCGGTGATGCCCATTGGTATTCTACTCATTGGGTTGATAACCAAAGGTGTTAACCGGCTGCTACCTGATATGAAAGCACATAAGCGTAATCTCCTCGTTGGCGTACTGATGGCGTGCGCTATGGAGTCGATGTTGGCGTTTAGCACCGCGACCAATACTATTGGTTTTTCAGACACAGCCGCCTTTTTGCATGGCTGGCTAGTAGGGTTTTTGGCGGCTCTGCCGGTTGGCGTGACATTGATGATCATTATTTCTATGACCATCAAACCCAAGATCGAGGCATTTTTAAAGAGTTAAAAACGAGCATTGCCAAAAAGCCATACTAAAAAATTAGACAATAAAAAGTCCAAAAAACATCGTTTTTTGGACTTTTTATTTGTTTTTTGTCCGTTTGTAGCCTGTTATTTCTGTGTTGTCGCATCTCCTGCGAAGTGCTGGCTCAACGCCTGAATATGCTCAGGGCCAATACCGCAGCAACCGCCAATCAATGATGCACCTTGCGCTTGCCATTTTTGCGCCCAAAGCAGATATGCAGGCGGAGTGAGATCGTCACGCACTTCATTGAGCGTATCATTTGCAGCGGCATCTTTTGGTTGTGGCGGAAAGGCATTGGCATATGCCCCTAGCTTGATGTGCGCCGCGTCTTTTTCTTGCAACACGTTTTGGGCAACCTCTAGCGCCTGATTGATCACTTCAGGCTGGCAACAGTTAAACAGTATCGCCTCGATATTAAGGTCGGCCATTGTTGCCACCGCTTCTTGCACCGTTTCCCCTGAACGCAGACGAGGTAAGTCGATATCCATATTATCTTCTAAAGTAAAAGCAACCCACAGTGGCTTATTGTCCCTATCTAGTGTGCTCAGTAGCTCACGAACTGCCACAGACTCTGCGATTAGGCTTTGAGTCTCTGCCAGCCAAAAATCCACGTGTGGACTCAACCCTTTTATAAGCGGAGTGCCAATATCTTCTACGTGTTCAGCATCAAACAAATCTGCGCGATATGAGCCAAATAGTGGCGGGATAGAGCCTGCCACTTTAGTCGCCGTACCCTCCAGCGTGATTGCTGCACGTGCCATCTCTCCTGCCGATGCAGCCAACGCTTGAGCTTGATCAGCAAAACGCTCTGCGCCAATATGAAAGGGGACTAGGGCGTAACTGTTGGTGGTAATGACAGCTGCACCGCTTTGGATATAAGCGCGGTGTACGTCACGGACGATTTCGGGTGCTTCTATCATCGCGAGCGCCGACCATTCAGGTTGGCGAAACGGTGCACCGCGTTTCGCCAATTCTCGTCCCATGCCACCATCAATAATTGTGGTTGTTTTAATTGGCATAATAAGTCCCTCTTTATTGTAAGTAGCTGAGCCTACTAAGGCTATATTTTAGGAAATAGAGTTATTTAAAGAGGCGAGATACTAGGCGCAATAAGGAGTAGATGCAACCAAAAGTTTAGTAGTAATGTTAATGTATGGTTTTTAGCATTTGATTTTTTACTTGAACGTAGGTATTAAAGGGTATTGGCAATGGTTTTTAATTCCAACAAGAAAAAGCAGATATTAATGATGGCATTTGCCTTTTTGTATTCAGCGTAAGGGCTGATAAGTCGCTAAAATAATAAAGCGTAAAATGTTAACTTCACTGTGAGGTAATTTTGAAATTTAAAGAATTAATGAGTTTTCCTGCTACCGAAGCAGGAAAGATAGATATTGATGAACTCATTCTAAATCTACCTAGTACACCGATAGATGTCTTAGAACAATTTTATCAGGATCACGGACGTAACGAACAGTTTCATGAGCAATATGCTGAACTGGATATTCACAACTTAAAATGGGAGTTGGTTAATCTCACCTTTAATGAAATTTCATGCGCTACAATTTTTTCTAGTTTTCAAAGGTGGGTGGACGCTTGTTATATAAAGTCTCGTCGAGTTTCGACAGATCTAAACTGGAAGTTAATTGGACATACAGATCAAACTGTAGAGAACTGGAAGTATAATCATACTTGGAACAGATCACCTATATTTCTTGAATTAAATTGCAAATTGCATTTAGTCGAAGGTCATTCAAGGTTCGGCTGTTTAAGAGGGCTTGTTAGTGAAGGTTTGATTCCTAGTAATAGAACCCATAAGATATGGTTGGCAAAAATCGTATAACAATTACACAAAAAAAGCAGATACCAATGATAGTATCTGCTTTTTTATATTTCAGAATCACTCATACAAGTAATGATTAGCCTTGAGGCGTAATCAAGTACTTCTCACCAGTGGCTTGCTTGCCATATTTGGCGATTGACTTTAACTGTAAGGCTTCTTCTAGTGTTACTTCATGCGTATAGCTGCTTGCGAAGGTAGTAGTGATCTCTTCTGCAACTCTTTGACGCATTGACATGACTGTTTTGGTACCCAGTTTGCCTAGCGCATTGAATAACAAGAAACCATTCACACCCCAAGAAAAACCAAAGTTACGATTTAGCGTGATAGGACCACGGTTTAATGCACCATAAACATAGGCTTGTTTGAAGGTGTTTGAGCCATATACGCTGTATTCTTCTACATCACGGGTGATTGCCGCTTCCATGCAGTTCAAAATATCGCTGGTTAATTGACCGCCGCCGATAGGATCGAATGAGATAGTGGCGCCTGTTTCAATGATGGCTGCCGTCAAGTCCTTTAGGAATGTATCACTGCTTGAGTTGACCACGTATTTTGCACCCATATCACGTAGTAGTTTTTCTTGTTCTTCCTTACGCACGATATTGATCAAATCAACACCATCGGCCATACAGATGCGGTTAAGCATTTGGCCAAGGCTAGATGCTGCCGCTGCATGAATGATGGCTTTGTGGCCTTCCGCACGCATGGTTTCGACCATCGCTAATGCGGTAAGTGGATTCACAAAAGAAGAAGCCCCTTCTTTAGCCGTCGTGCCTTCTTTTAATACCAAGCAGCTTTTGACATTGACACAGTGGTATTGACGATAAGTACCGCCACCAATGACGGCAACCATCTTGCCCATCAATGCTTGTGCGGCTTCTGATGACCCTGCTGCAACAACAGTGCCAGCGCCTTCATTACCTACAGGTGTGTCTTTACCAACGCGTGTTTTGAGTGAGGGCATATATTTAGCTGGCACGTCAGCAGTCACGACTGGGCTTTGCTCGGTGCCTGACTGTACTGCAGTCGACATGTCGGCCGCGCTGAACATAACCCCAAAATCAGAAGGGTTCAATGGTGCCGCTTCAATACGAACGACGATTTCATCTGCACCCGGCGTTGGCATATCAATGTCTTGCAAGCTTAGGGTCAGTTTGTTGTCATCACTAACCGTTGAAATAAGTTGTAAGTTTTTATCTGTCATAAAGTTTGCTCCTGCAAATCGTTATAGTTATTGAACCAATGACGGTATTGTATTGGCTCTCTTTTTAATTATTGAATAAAGGTCGTTCTGTAGTTGAATACTTTTAATCTTGAACCAGTTAGCATCGAACTAGCCAGCGTTTGCGGCTTTAATTTGGGCTGTCACATGCTGCATGAACTCAGGCATGTTTGCTTGGCTATCTGCTTGAACGCTTTGCGCAATGTCAGTTTTACTCATGGCTTTGTTCCACTCTTTCATGCCTTCTACTTCTGCCAATACATCCCACTCAAGCTGGGTAGAGCCAAAGGCGCTGACAATGGTATTGACATAATGCACATAAATATCAGCCATCGTGAACTGCTCGCCTGCAATCCAAGGCGAGAATTTGCACAATCGATTCAAGGCAATAATACCGCGGCTCATCACTTGACGTACCTCATCCTTGATGGCATCAGGGGCATTGGTACCAGAAAACACATAAGGAATCAGGCGACGACTTGGTAGCTCAAAATAAAGCTCTGCGATTTTCATGATTTGGCGTACGGTGGCACGTTCTGCGGCATCTTTAGGATAAAGTGGTTTTTCAGGGTAAGTCTCTTCTAAAAAATCACAGATCACGCTCGACTCTGACAGATTAAAGCCATCAGGCATTGTGATAGCAGGTACTTTGCCTACTGGGCTAACGGTGAGGAGATCATCGCTACCTGCGTATAGCAGGTCTTCTTGGAATAGCAGTTCTTTGTATAAAAGGGCGTGTTTCACGATATTGTAATAGTTGCTTGCGGCAAAACCATGCAAAGTAATCATAAGTCCATTTCCATTATTAGAGTAAAAATTGTAGTTTTTAATTTAAACACATTATTACTGGTTTTAATGTGGTTATATATAAGGAAAAACGTGAATCACTATTGCTTTTTAAGCAACAATAAGACCAAAATACTCAAAAGTAGTGATTAATCAATGATCAACCAATAGTCAACTAGCGATGAGATGGAGAGGTTAATTGGATCAATTACGGGCAATACGCTATTTCAGCAAAGTCGTCGAAACCGGCAGTTTCACCCAAGCGGCAAAGGCATTCGATGTACCGCCATCCTCATTGTCGAGGCGAGTGTCTGATTTAGAAAAGAGCCTCGGCGCCACTTTACTGAAGCGCTCGACGCGTCTGGTTAAACTGACTGAAGTAGGGCAAGTATATTACAACGATATGCAGCACATATTGAACCAGTTAGAGCAAAGCAAAGAGACGGTGAGAAGCTACCAGACGACACCTATGGGACGGCTACGCATTAGCTCGATGGTGGGTTTTGGTGAAAAAATACTGCTACCGTTACTAGATGAGTTCAGTGCGCTATACCCTCAGATTATATTGGACGTCAGCTTAAGCGATGAGCTGTCGACGCTCGGCCGTGATGATGTCGATATTGCCATTCGTGGTGGTTACGCGCCCAATGAAAGGGTGATTGCCATCAGGCTCATGGACAATGGCTTTATTCCCGTCGCTGCACCCGCTTATCTGGAAAAAAATGGCACACCAATCCATGTGATGGAGCTCAAAGAGCATAACGGTCTTTATTTTAAAACACCCTCAGGGGCAACGCCTTGGTTGTGTTTTATGAATGATCAGTGGCATGATGTCTCAGGGCCTATCGTCGCAATCTCAAACAGCGGACCGTGGCTGGCAAGAAAAGCCTGCAATGGTGAGGGTATCCTAATGTCCACTCGGTGGGCATTGGCCTCATATCTTGAGTCAGGTGCACTACAAGAGCTGAGCTTTGAGCACAAGCTGGCCATTACTCAGCATGCGGAGATGGCGGTGTATTTGTTATATCAAAAACAGCGATACCTAGTGCCTAAGGTCAAAGCGGCAGTGGATTTTTTGGTAGATAAAATAAAAGTCATTGATGAACATTGAGCATCAGTCAGTATGAACGTCACTATATAAAAGCATGATAAATGCATGGACAGGCTAAAACAAAAAATCATAGGGAAATAGATATGAATAGAGCACCCGTTGCAGTTGTCATTGGCGCAGGTGATGCCACTGGCAGCGCTGTTGCCAAACGATTCGCAAAAGAAGGATTTACCTTGTGCGTGACCAGAAGGCATGTCGACAAATTGAGCACTTTGGTCAGTGATATTGAGGCCGCTGGCGGGATAGCAAAGCCCTTTGGCTGTGATGCGCGTGTCGAGCAGGAGATGATTGAGCTGTTTGCTCATATCGAACAAGACATCGGGCCGATTGAGGTGGTGGTTTTCAACATCGGCGCAAATGTTCATTTCTCTATCGTAGACACCACAGAACGAGTCTATCGAAAAGTGTGGGAGATGGCAGCATTGGCTGGATTTTTGACAGGCAAGGAAGCGGCAAAGGTCATGATACCCCGCGCAAAAGGCACCATTATCTTTACGGGTGCAACGGCATCACTGCGTGGTGGCAAAGGGTTTTCTGCATTTGCTAGTGCTAAGTTTGCACTGCGGGCGCTGGCACAAAGCATGGCGCGAGAGCTTGGCCCACAAGGCATACATGTGGCGCATCCTATTATTGATGGCGGCATTGATACTGCCTTTATTCGTGATAATTTCCCTGAGCGCTATGCCCTAAAAGATCAAGACGGTATATTAAATCCGGAGCATATCGCGGAGCAGTACTGGCAACTGCATTGCCAGCCAAGAGACAGCTGGACACATGAGCTTGATTTGCGCCCATGGTTAGAGACTTTCTAGCAGCCAACTAATAGTCATTAACGTTAAACCCTTTACCCTCACAATCACCCAATATATTTTGCAAGGATGGCATTACTATGACAAAAACAGTCGAATTTTTCTTTGATGTAGGCAGTCCAGCCAGTTATTTGGCATGGACACAATTAAACGCGATAGCACAGCGTCATGATGCCAAAATTATCTGGCGACCTATGTTGCTTGGTGCTGTTTTTCAAGCGGTTGGTAATACCTCGCCCGCAGCAGTGCCTGCCAAAGGTGCCTATATGCTGCGCGACCTGAAACGTTTTGCCAAAATGTATAACGTGCCGTTTCGCTTTAATCCGTTTTTTCCATTGAATACGATGCAACTGATGCGCGGCGTTACCGCTTATCTCGAACAACCTGAGTTTCAAGCGTATCTAACAGCCGTGTTCAATGGTATATGGGCGGAAAAACTGAATATGGAGTCACCAGAAGTCATCGCCGACGTTCTGTCTAAAGCAGGGATTGATGCTGCTGATTTTATGAATCGTATTGGCCAGCCTGAGGTGAAAGAGCGCTTGAAAGCGATCACCGAAGAGGCGGTCACACGAGGGGTATTTGGCGCACCGAGTTTCTTTGTAAATGATGAGATGTTCTTTGGGCAAGACCGCTTAGATTTTGTTGATGCGGCTTTAGGCGACTGGAAATAAGGTTCGATGCTGGCAGGCCGCATATGGCGAAGGTGGTTTTTACTGACCTTGTCCTAAATCCTCTAAAATAGCGCAGTCTGCATTATCATCGCCTGCGCAATGATCAAAAGAGTTCTGTAGCGAGTCGACCATCTCCTGCAATTGAGTGATTTTTTGGTTTAACGTTTCGATATGCTCTTGTGTCAGTTGCTTAACATCTGCACTCTGACGGTTGGCATTTTTACGCAGATACAGTAACTCTTTCATTTGCTTGGATGAGAATCCCAAGTCACGAGAATGTCTCAAAAAGCATAGGTCGTCGATATCGTCTTTAGAATACAAGCGATAACCTGAATTTGAGCGATTTACTGTTTCTAGCAAGCCAATCTGCTCATAGTAGCGAATCATTTTGGTAGAGATGCCAGATTTTTTTGATGCTTGACCAATATTCATATTTATCATCCTAGCCTAAAAAGGGACTTAAATAACAAAAGGGTTTAAATAACTTGTGTATTTAAACCCTATAGGGATAATCTTTACGATTCTATATTCACTCTGTAGCGGTTTAGTAGTCCGCTGACTATGCTTTAAAGTACTTGAGGCGTAACGCATTACCCAATACGAAAACAGAAGAGAGTGCCATGGCGCCTGCCGCAAAAATAGGTGATAGTAAAATGCCAAATACTGGATACAAGACACCTGCGGCAATTGGAATCAAAGCAACATTATAAATAAACGCCCAAGCCAGGTTTTGTCTGATATTGCTGATGGTGGCTTTACTCAAGGCAATTGCAGTAGGCACACCTTGCAGACTACCTGACATTAGCACCACTTCAGCCGCCTCAATCGCCACGTCTGTGCCTGTACCAATGGCCAATCCAACATCGGATTGAGCCAATGCAGGGGCATCATTGATACCGTCACCAACAAATGCCACTCGGCCATATTGTTCTTGCAACTGGCGTATCGCGTCCACTTTGCCTTCGGGTAATACTTCTGCCACTACCTGATCGATATTTAATTTTGCGGCAATCGCTTGGGCGGTATGGCGATTATCACCTGTAATCATGGCCACTTTTAAGCCTAACTGATGTAGTGCGGCGATGGCGGCATGAGTCGTCTCTTTAATAGGATCTGCAACGGCGATGATAGCGGCCAACTGCTGGTCAATAGAGACATAGAGAGGGGTTTTACCTTCTTGCCCCAAACGTAGCGCATCTTGTTCAAAAGGCGCAACATCAAGCCCCAATTGTTGCATATAACGATCCGCCCCAATATGGATCACTTGTCCTGCCACGTTTGCTTGAATGCCCAAACCTGTTATCGTCTCAAAGTCAGTGATAGGAAGCAGTTGAATATTCTGTTGCTCTGCGGCCTGAACAATGGCTAAGGCAATTGGATGCTCAGACTTTGCTTCAACCGATGCCACCACACGTAAGACTTGTTCTTTCTCAAATCCTTGTTGAACTTGGAAATCCGTTAACGTAGGTTTGCCTTCGGTCAATGTGCCTGTTTTATCAACGGCAACCACGCTCACGTCCTGAAGCATTTGTAGCGCTTCACCTTTACGGAATAGCACACCTAACTCTGCACCACGACCCGTACCGACCATAATAGAGGTGGGAGTGGCCAATCCCATTGCACAAGGGCAAGCCACAATGAGCACGGCAACCGCATTGATTAAGCCAAAGGTTAAGGCAGGGTCAGGGCCAAAAATCAACCAAACTATAAAGGTCAATGCTGATAAAAACATCACCGCTGGTACAAACCACATGGTGACTTTATCCACCAATGCTTGAATCGGTAATTTAGAGCCTTGGGCTTGTTCTACCATACGAATGATTTGTGCTAATACAGAATCTTCACCGATAGCCGTTGCCCGAATATTCACGGTGCCATTTTGATTGATAGTACCGCCGACTACTTGATCACCTGCTTGTTTTTTCACAGGGACAGGTTCACCCGTAATCATAGACTCATCAATATAACTGTGACCGTCGACGACTTCGCCATCGATAGGCACACGCTCGCCTGGACGGATTTCAACCATCATTTGTGCGGTGACGTCTTCTACAGGGACTTCAATGACTTTGCCATCTTGCTGTACACGGGCGGTCTTCGCCTGCATACCTACTAAATGCTGAATGGCTTGAGAAGTACGTCCTTTGGCCTTTGCTTCAAAATAACGACCTAATAATATCAAGCTCACAATCACAGCAGCGGCTTCGTAATAGACGTGCACCGTGCCTTCAGGTAACGCTTGCGGGATAAATGTCGCTATTAGAGAAAAGCCATATGCTGCGACGGTACCAATAGCTACTAGCGAATTCATATCTGGCGCAAAACGCAATAAGGCTGGCACGCCTTTTTGATAAAAGCGTCGGCCTGGAAAGAGTAGTACCAATGTGGTTAAAACAAACTGTATCAGCCAACTTTGCTGAGTGCCGAGGTTATTCACCACCCACATATGAAAGGCGGGAATCATATGCGAGCCCATTGCTAAAATGAATACGGGCAATGACAACAGCGCAGAAAGCCCTAAGTCTCGTTTAAGCTGATTTTGCTCTGAGGCTTTTTTATCTTGTCGATCACTTTGGTCTTGTTCTACCAGTTTGGCCTCGTAGCCCGCTTTTTTAACGGCCTCAATCAATTCACTCGTTTTTATTTGCGCGTCGCCTTTAATCCAAGCGCGTTCAGTCGCAAGGTTTACTGTGGCTTGTTGCACGCCAGCGACTTTTGCCAAGGATTTTTCTACTCGTCCAACGCAAGAGGCACAGCTCATGCCTTCTATTGATAGCTCGATAGGCTTGGTTTCAGTCACCTTATAGCCTGCATGCTCTACCGCTTTGTTTAACTGGGTAACATCTAAAGGCTGAGATGAGTAAACAGTCGCCTGTTCAGTGGCAAGATTTACCTCAGCGTTTTCAACGTGTTCAATATTTTTTAATTGTTTTTCGATACGCCCGACGCAAGAGGCACAACTCATGCCTTCAATGCTCAGCACTTCATGATAAGTAGGGGCTTTAGTATTTTTTGTTTTCATAACAACCTCTGTCGTTTTTAACTATATTTTTAATCTTATTTTCAAATCTATAGCGACAGCATATAGGTTGACATCATGGTAAGGTCAAGCGTATTTTTATAATATTTTCAAAACATTACTCCTGAACCGTGTTGTGATTATGAAGTAAGGGTGAGGAAGGTTAAAATGAGAGGAGTGGTAGATAAAAAAGAAGGGTATTGCCGATAACTTATCTCATGGAAACAAGGTCGGCACCCTAGTGAGGACTTGAATCCTAGGCTGTAGGCTAGTGGTAGCAATGGTTGGAGTAACAGCAGTGTACTTCATGGTGTACTTACCATGCATATCCTATTCGTGATCGGTGTGCTATACAGGCATCGAGCTGCTAGTATTCGAGAATACTTTAATCACTATAAAATTAAAGGAACTATCACACCATGATCGTTAAATACACAAAGTTGGATGATAATAATAGCTCTTTAACGCTGGGAAAGAACTATATCGTTATTTCTATTAGTATAAGACCAGATGAAAAACAACCTTTAATTACTATCCGAAGAAATGATGATGGAACACCTTGTGTTTTCAGCTTAGCGCTCTTTGATGTGATTGACTCTCAAATACCTCAAAACTGGGAGTGGTATGAATTGAATAGTGGTTTTAAGGGCTATTATCGATTACAACCAATCGAGTTCCATGGAAATTTTTGGCATGACTATCATGATGGTCATGAGAAAGCTGATGAGCTATTTGAAAAAGTCTATAGCCTATTAAATGATCGAGCTATAATAAATGGGTATCAAGTATAAATTTTTACAAATAAATTATTGGTGGTGTTCTAAAAAGTATGCTGGCATCAGACATAACCATAGTTAATATAAAAGAATAACAGATCGAATACTTTAA